>JBBAAO010000002.1:0-600000 GCA_041658205.1 Bacteroidota bacterium | reverse complement strand
AGAACATGTCCAACTATCGATTGTAAACCGGCATTAATCCAGTTTTTTCCGTTGTTTGTTGAGCGATAAATGTCTCCATTTAGGTATGCAATAAGATTCGTGCCATTTATTGCAAGAGCATTTACAATACCGTACTTTGTTGTATCCCATTCAGCCTTCTTCAAACCAGAATTCACTGCTGTCCAATTTGCACCGTTATTTGTAGAGAGAAATATGCCATCTTCTCTAGTTCCAACAAATAGATTTGTTCCACTTGTTCCGCTGGGACTGCTGGCAAAAACGAGTACGTCTTTGCCAGCATAGGGTCCGTCAGTTTGTACCCACTGAGCCATCAACTGTGTAGAAATTGTGCCGACAAAAAGCATCGTCACCAAACATCTCATAATGTTTTTCATACATCGCACTCCTTTCAAGAACTGTGATAAAATATTTTACTGTCCTTTATATTGTGTTGATAAAATTTTTTTCAGATCATCAAGATGTTCCTTCGATACGAACGCAAATGTCCCCGCATCATATGCTGCTTTGCGATACCCTGCATCGTCGTAACTTGTCAGTACAATAATTTTTGCAGTTGGGTGAGAACCAAGAATTTTTTTTGATGCCGTCAGTCCATCCATCGGCAGCATTTCAATATCCATAACCACCCAATCAGGTGAGAAGCGATCGTACTGTTTCACTGCTTCGCTTCCATCGGATGCTTCATAGAATGTGTGGTGATTTGGTACGCTCTTGAGCAAAAACCGTTTTATGCTCTGGCGCATTTGAAGATTATCTTCAGCGATAAGAAATGTCATACGAGGCTTCAAAAGGCTAATAATGGTATGGCAAAGTCAATAGAGATGCATAGAGATTCAATGGAGAGAACTACCCAAAAAGGTATGAGTAGAACTACTCATTTTTGGATAAATGAGGAAAAGAATCGAAGATTCGACAAAAGGGAATTATGAAAAACCGAATGAAGAAGGAGCGGAAATGCTCAAAGTAAAAGAAATGAACCCGCCGCAGCCCTCCCCTTTCAGGGGAGGGAGTGACGAATCATAAATTTATTTTCTCCCCCAGTGCCGAAGGCATCCCTTCGGGAAAAGGGGGAGAATTAAAGAGGGGGGTCGATTATTTTTCTTAGTGCCTTTGTGGAAATTTCAAGTTCATTACAACGCCGATTTATTTTCCAGCGCAAATTGCAAAAGCTTGTTGTGTCCTTTAATGCCGAGTTTCTGACAAATGTGTGTTCGGTGATTTTCAACAGTGCGTAAACTGATGAAAAGCTTATCGGCAATTTCTTTACTCGTAAGATTATCAGCAAGAAGTTTAAGAATGTGGCGTTCCGCCGGCGAAAGATTTTGCAGGGAAGGGACATTCTGTGTAAGTGCATCTGTATTATTTTTTCTTTCTACAAGAAAATGCGACATCGTGGGACTGATAAAATAATTTCCCTCAACAACTGTTCTAAGACAAACCAACAGGTCTGCGCTGGCATTGTCTTTTAGAAGATATCCCCGCGCTCCGATATCCATTGCTGCATTGAAATACGCGATGTCTTTATACATCGTCAGGAAGATCAATTCTGTTGCCAAAGCTGCCTTATAGACGGCGCGCCCAACATCGAGACCGCTCATCAACGGCATGGAGACATCAAGTATTGCAATATCGGGACGCATTTCTCTAACCTGTGTGAGTGCTTCTTTACCATCTGCGGCTTGTGCGATAATTGAGAAATTCTTATCCCTCTCAATTGTTTTCACCAGACCGACACGGAATATTTCATGGTCATCAGCAATAAGCACTCGTGTTATTGTATCCATCGTTATCCTTTACGAAAGTGGCAGTGTAAGATGAATTGTTGTTCCCGATGAAGTTGATGAATCGATCGTGAGTGTGCCTCCAATGATCCTCGTCCGTTCCGACATGCTGGCAATACCGAATCCTCGAAAGATGTCATTGGTTGATTTTGGAAATTGTGCTCCGTGAAATTCTTGAATGTTAAAACCGCATCCATCATCCGTGATGGTGACATCAATTGAATTGTGAACTTTTCGTACGGTAACTTTTACATAGTGTGCCGAAGCATGCCGAACAATGTTCGATAATCCTTCCTGTATGATCCGATATATATGAATCTCGAATTCCTTCGGTATCTGATGATCGAGCTTGTCACACATGCATTCAATCTTCAGTTTGGCTGAATGAGAAATATTTTCCGTCATTGCTTGAACCGCAGCGGAGAATCCGAGGCGTTCGATATGATGCGGATGGAGATTCGATGAAATTTCACGAACACTCTCCACAGACTCTTGTACCATCGAAGCGACACGGCGCAGATCTTCTTGTGGTTCTTTTTGTTCGCCTAAAAATTGTTGAAGTTCGTTGTTGATGACGAGAAGATTTTGTCCAAGCCCGTCGTGCAATTCTGATGCAATGTGTTTTCGTTCTGCTTCCTGCTGCTCGATCTGTTTCCGTGAAAATTCCCGCTGGACGAATTTTTCTTTTTTGAGCCGGTTGACTTTCCGTTGATAGATGGAAACAATAAGACTGAGAAACAAAACAATCGCGAGGATTCGGAACCACGATGTTTGCCAATAGGCTGGGAGGATGGTGATTGTGAGCGACGCACCTACTTCATTCCAAACTCCATTGTTGTTTGATCCTTTTACTTTGAAAATGTACGTACCCGGTTTAAGACTTGTATAAGCGGCATAACGTCGTGTGCCGCTGTTAATCCAATCTTCATTCACTCCCTTCATCATATACATATATTTATTGTCGCGTTGATCTTTGAAGTCGAGCGCTGCAAATTCAAATGAAAGGTAATTATCTGTGTAAGGCAAAGAAATAGTTTTGAGATACGGTACAGCTGTGTCAGTCAAAAACTCCTTGTCGTGAATCTTGAAAGAGGTGATAAATACTTGAGGGACATGAACATTGTCCTGAATACTGTCAGGATAAAAAACGTCCAATCCATTTACTCCGCCAAAATACATTGCGCCGGTATTACTTTTATAGAACGATCTGGTATTAAAGCCGCTTCCCTGCAATACATCGCGCGTTTTAAAAATACGGTATTTTCCGGTGGAAGGATTGAACCGGCAGAGCCCATTCCCTGCTCCAAACCAGAAATTCCCTAAGTGGTCTTCCAGAAAACCAAAGATATTTTCAAAGGGTGGCACGTTGGTTTTCAATAATGGTGTAAACTCTTTTTTTTCATCATCGAATCTGTTAAGCCCGCCGCCGCGCGTTGCTGCCCAAAGAATTCCTGATTTATCGCGTGTGACAAATGCGACGTTGTTGTTGCTGAGGCTCGCTATTTTTGTTGTATCATTTTTGTAGATGGTAAATTTTCTGCTTTGTGATTGATAGGCGATCAGTCCGTCGTTCCATGTTCCAATCCAAATCGTTCCATCATTGTCTTCAAACAAAGAATTTATATAATAACGCTGATTTATATTGCTGCCCAGCGAACCGATGACAATCGGCGTGAATGTCCATTTCTCTCTGTTGAGGATATTCAGACCCTCCATTGTCCCAACCCAAAATGTTCCGTTTCGATCTTCCAACATTGAAAGAATATCATTTTCTTTCTCATTGCTCGGGTGGACAAGAATTTGAATTGATTTACTCTTTCCTGTTTTTCTATCAAATCTGTGAAGCATGCCATTCACATTGCCGACCCAGAGTGTTCCATTTCTATCTTCATAAATTGTTCTGACCATATTGTTTCGCAAGCTGGCCGGATCATCAGGATTGTGTTTGTAACAGGTGAATGTTTGCGTTTTACGGTCAAACCTGTTTAATCCCATTCCCGATGCGATCCACAATATACCGGAACTGTCTTCGTAGAGAGTCCAGAGAAAGTTGTTGCTGAGACTGAGGGAATTACTTGGATCATGCTGATAGATGACAAAATCCTCTTTTGGTAAAAACCGATTCAAACCGTCGCGGGTACCTGCCCATATGACACCGGATTCATCTTCCAATAGAGTTACAATATTGTCGTTACTGAGAGTCCTGCTGTTTTTGGGATTGTTGGAGTAGCGGATAAACTTTTCCGTTACCGGATCAAAACGGTTTAAACCTCCGCCGCTTGTACCGATCCAAAAAATTCCGGATCGATCCTCTATCATTGATCTGACCGCATTACTGCTTATACTCGTACTGTTGCCGGGATCATTTTTAAAACTTCTAAAGAGTTCTTGTTGTATATCGAACTTGTTTAATCCACCATTTGTGCCGATCCACAAAACGTTTGGTAATCCGGATGATCCGTAGATAAACGTGATCCCATTGTGGCTGAGGCTGGAAGAATTAAGGGAATCGTTTCTATAGTGGGTGAACTTCTTTGTTTCACAATCAAATCGTTTAACGCCGCCAAATGTACCAAGCCAAAAAATTCCGGGTTCTGCAGGACGTTCATAGATTGCCGTGACTTTGTTCGTGATCGGATCCGTGATGCTGTCAGGATCGAAATGTGTGAAGATATTTTTTTCTCTGTCAAAATAGTCAAGACCTCCGGTTGTTCCGATCCAGAGCCGGCCCGAACGATCTTCATGCAGCGAATAAACCTGATCGTGGCTGAGACTATTTTGATTTTTGGGATCGTGCCTGTAATATAAAATTTTTTCCGTTACCGGATCGATACAGTTCAGTCCCCCATTAACTGTTCCGATCCAGATCAATCCCAATCGATCCTCAAGAAGAGTGTAGATAATATCGGCGCTTAGATTTTTGTTATTTGCCGGTCCTTTGGTGAAATGCCGAAATGAATATCCGTCGTATCGTACAAGTCCTGCATACGTTCCCAACCAGAGAAAACCTTGTCTGTCTTTTATCATGCAAACAATTGTGCCATCGGGAAGTTCCTGTTCCGTTGTGATCCGTTCAAACCGAATCGGTTGCGCATTGAGTAAGACAAAGGAAAGGAGGAGAGCGATAAAAAAAGACGGAAGAAGTATTTGGCGTTGTACTTTATTCGTTTGTTGAGAAGAAGTGCTTTTAACATGAATGGAATAGAGAAATCGGACATGACCAAAGAACGCCATATGAAATAATCTTAGAAATTCAGACGTTATTATTCTATAAACATTCATTGACAAACAAACAGGGACATAGATGTGATTGTTTTATTAATAAGAGATAAATCTATCTTGAATATATTGGAAATTGCTTATCCGGCTGCGCCGGTGAGTGGATAGAGGAAGATTTAATTGAAGACTATCTGTAAAAAAATCCCAGAGTCCAATTCGTGGCATGAGCCGACGAATAGTGTTTCTATGTGAGGCAAATATACTTTTTTAATAATGGTGTATCAACTACGTAAATACGTTGAATTCAATTTCTAATAATGTTACAGACTGATTCATCTTTTGTACTTTCCAATACTATCTCAATAAAACCATCTTTTTTGTATCCACGAACAATTTCCGTGAACTCTGTTCCGACACTGCTTCAATCCTGTAGAAGTAAATCCCTGAAGATAATTGTGATGCTTGCCCACCAGTTGTTTGGAGGGCGTTGAATGATTGTTCGTAAGTCCCAGCATCTTTTGTTTCTTTAACTATCTCAGAGACTTTTTGGCCTATGAGGTTGAAGATGGTTAGTCTCACTTTACTTCTTTCAGGAATATTGCCAACTCATAAAACCTATTATCTTCCCTGGTATACAGTTTTAAAAATCACCGGGAATAACTGCCTATCACAAAAATTATCATTGTTTCCGTTCCAGCAAAACAAAATAATTATCTTCCAGCTTAATGGTGTAGGATTGAATCAGTATTTCCTTATTCACATTCCAATAACGGGAAAACTCTTCCGATTCCGGAGTTCGATCTTTTCCGAGAATGATGTAGCGGTCAGAAATTGCGGGGATTGATTCATTCGAAAAATATTTCACATTGAATGTTTTTATGGGAAGATGACTGGAGATCATAATTCTCTGTCCAATGCCATATCCGGTCAGCAACGCAATTGATCCGCCGTTATACCGTTTTTGCAGATCTTTACCAAGGACAACAGCGGATCGGGAATGATCAGTAAAACTTTTTGATGCATCTTTGAATACTGCCACTCCGACAAATGGTATCGATAGCTGTACTACCGGCATTACAAGGAACAAGATACCAATAAATATGCGAGCGACTGCCGAATGTATTTTTCTAAACACTATATTCACCATGATAGCGCTCGCAGTACAAAGGACCAATCCAAATGTGAGAATAAATCTCCAATTCCACCACCATTGATCGATCTGGACAAAACCGATAAGAATTGCCGCAAGGACGAACCATGTGGGAAGAGAAAAGAACAGGAGAAGAACCAATTGCTCTTTCCGCGCATATACCTTTTTTAAAAAAAATAAAATTAGTACGCTTGCAATCAACAGCATCGGTCCATAAATCCAGAGTAACGCTTTACCAAGAACGAGAAAGACATCCTGCGGCCGATCGTGTATTATCGTTCGAACAGCATTCGTCCCAACGGAATATGTCCAATGTGCAAATTTTAATGCATCTCCGTAATGAACATAATTCCATCCGAACCAGAAAATAATTCCTATCCAACTAATGCCGCCGATTAAAAGCATCTTAACTGCTGCAGACTTTGTTCCATGTTTCCAACGTTGTGTTCCACTGTATAATGCTACAATTGAGACAAACGGTGCAAGAAGCCAAGCTTCATACCGGCAAAGAGTAGCACTCAAAACAGCGAGTGAACAAAGTATCATCCAACGTTCATTTCCCGATTGTAACCATTTCAACAAACCGAATCCGCTAAGCGTTACAAAGAATAACAACGATATTTCATTCATCGGTGTCAGTGCGATATACATGATATTCGGATTCAATCCAAATATCAGAGCGAAAAAAAATGCAATGGACCGCGAATTGGTGAGAGATTCAAGAATTGAGAACAACAATAATCCTGTTCCAATAAGAAGCGGTATTCCGATCATAGCACCGGCAAATCCTGAATAGAATAGAGAATCGAATGCAACAAAGGGAAGCAGAAGGAGATGTGGAAGTGGAAGCCAGACGGTACCGATATTGAGAAAACCCGGCTGTTGAGAATCAAGGAACTGACGAGCACGAACAATATGCGAAACAGCATCGCCGAAATACATCAACGCGCTTTCATTTTGGAGATATAATAGACAACACGTTATCCATGCACTACAAAAAAGAAGGAGAGAAAGGATATATTCTTCCCTACGCATCAAAAAGTTAATATTTATCAAAATTTCAACATCTTTCTCCCTTAAATTACACTTTTATTTTTACAAAAAATGAAATACTGTCTAACATTTCAATTCCTGAAAATAGAATTTCTTTGAGTTCAAAGTTGATCGAATTCATCAAAAGAAATATCGTGCTCCGACACCGGCATCGAGTCCAAAACCGCTAGAAGAAGTTAACTGGAACATTGGAACGAGTTCCAGAAATATATCAATCGGCGTTTCACGTGGGAGCCATGCAATACCGAGTACACCTCGAACTGCAACAGAAGCTTCATAACCGGCACCACTGTTCATGCGACCACCAATTCCATAGTATAGTGGAAATCGCTCGGATGAATGAATGGTATTAAACAAATGCCATACATAATCCATATGGAAGTGAACTCGGTTTGTTCTATTGTAATTGTAATAGTAATCATACCTCCCCATCCGATCTCCTCCCATCGACCAACCAAGACCAAAATCAAATGCGTTGTTGTTCGATGTCCACAACTTTGCACTAATTCCAGCAGGTTCACCGAAAATCACGCCAAGTCCAAAGCGACGTACTTGAGCCTCTGAATCTTGAAATGCGAAAAACAAACAACAAGCGATAACTGCAAAACGAAAATATTTCATTGCACATTCCTTATGTTTATGTTGTACCAATTCTTGAATTTGTTGTTGTATCTCTTCAGTTATCTATCCTCGACCGGCATTATAAGCCGAAGAGGATGCTTATAGTAATAAATGCTGAAGTAATACTCCGCTCACTGCCAATAAAATGTTTTTCGTCTCCCGTAGCATACAGGGGATCGATACCATCATTTAACGAAAGATAGGAATCAATGCGTTGGTTTGTTTCCGGATTAACGTCATTCCATTCTTTACCGGAAACATTCATGAAGTTGTATGAGAAATTAAAATCGAGCGATAATAAGGGACCAATACTCACTTCCGATCCGGCAGAAAATCCGATGCCAAGTCGAGTTGCTTCTTTCACGCTGTACGTTGCGCTTGGAACTTTCGATACTCCGCGGAACGTTGTCTCCCCGCTGAATCTATTCAATGCTATGTTTGCACCGATAAATGGAATAATTGGTACTATAGGAATGCTGAGATGGAACTCAGGTCCAACTTTCAACGATATGGTATTTTGTGATATATCCACCAATCCTTGTCCTGGTTCAGAATTTCCGGTGTTCTGTAATGATGCATAATTAATTTCGCCGACAAGATTTAATCCGGATGACCCGATCTTCGTCTTTCCATGAATGGTAAGACCGTTGCCGAGCCCATAGTTTGAACCATTGTAGTATCCAAGCGTAGAACCATTGAAATTTGAAGCCGGACTGATTATACCAATACCACCGCCAAACTTCATGTTCACTTGTGATCTCGCTGGCACAATCATCATAGTCATTAATGCAATAAATGCTACAGATAATCGAAACGAGCAATTAATATGTTTCATGATTTCTCCTAGAATATTTTGTGTTCATAACATAAAACCCAATGATAAATGAAGCGTTTCGGTCAAAAAAACCGGAACGCTTCATTTATTTAACCAATCCTAATACTGTTATTTTACCAGCATCATTTTTTTCAACTGCACTATACCGCCAAATTCCAATCGCGAAAAATACAACCCTGTTGCTAATCCTGAAGCGTTGAATTGCACTGTATTGTATTTTCCTGCTTCCGCTTCACCGTTGAACAATGTCGCAACTTCCTGTCCGATCGCATTGAATACTATCAATGTTGCTCGACCATTGGATGGAACGGTAAATTCAATATTCGTTGTTGGATTGAACGGGTTCGGATAGTTCTGCGAAAGTGTGAATCCTTGTGGTATATTTTCTGACCGAACAGAAGTCACTACCGCAACTTTGCCAATGGTATTGCTTTGCAGTGTAATATCGGCCGTTCGCGCTAATGCTCTGCCTTCCAACGATGCTCCTGTAGCAAAGGTAATTGTTGTATACGCCATAATGGTACCCTTCATTACAGTCGTTGTTCCAAACGTTGCTGCACTGCCCATTTGCCAAAAAATATTGGAAGCTTTTGCGCCGCCGCTAAGAAAAACTTGGCGTCCTGATGTCATATCGAAACTGGAAGCTATTTGAAAAATCCAAACAGCTGCCGTATCGCCTTGTGCATCGAGCGTAAGATCGCTTGATGATATTTCAAGTGAACCGGTAGATTTATACAAACCAGAATAGAGAGTAAGTCCGCCAAGATTTCCGGAAACACCGATAGGATCTACTGTTCGTCCTGCTGCATCATTAAATGCAGTCGTTAAATCACCCATTGCCTGCGTTAACATAGAAGGAAAAACAACCGAACCTTCAGGACCTGTTGCGTCAACTCCGTAAATCGTTCCGACGATATTGGGTGTTCCAAATCCGGTCATGTACGAAGCAGCTAGAGGACTTACTCCAACATCTCCTGTAATAGTTGAAGGACCTGTATTAGTTATTCCTGCGTACGACAAAATTGCAAATCGATCAGTCATACCAAGAGTGACCGGCAAAAGAGGTGTTGTCGGTGTAACATTCCATGTTGTAAAGCTTCGTACTATTGAGTAAGGGCTCGTTCCGATACCATTCTTTGCACTATCCTTTACACTTACACGCCAGTAATATGTTGTTGCATTCTTTAAGCCTGTAATTTTATGCAAGATACCAGCGAGAGTAGAGTCGTTATACACCGTTGAACTAAAAACTTTGCTTGTATCAATTTGTAAATGATAAACGCTATCTCCAACCGCGGCAAACCATTTCAATTCAATAGTTGTTGACTGATTCGTTGCTAAGTCAGCAGGCAATTCTAACAATGGTGCTTGCGTAATAGGTATGGGTGTGGAATTCAATGTTGTAAAACTTCGAATTGTTGAATAAGCGCTCGTACCGACACTATTCTTCGCACTATCCTTTACACTCACACGCCAGAAATATGTTGTTCCATTCTTCAAGTTTGTGATATTATATAAGACACCTGTAAGAGTTGAGTCGTTATACACTGTTGTGTTAAAAACGTTACTTGTATCAATTTGTAAATGATACACGCTGTCTCCAACTGCTGCAAACCATTTCAGTTCAACAGATGTTGATAGATTCGTTGCCAAGTCAGCAGGTGATTCTAATAATGGCGCTTGGGAGGTAACTATTGTAGAATTAGTGACGGCATTAGATGCTAATGTAACTGCAGCAATACGTGCTAGCAATCTACCTTCAACTGATGCACTTGTATTCAGTGAGATGGATTGATCAGCCATGATAGTTCCTTTGAACACTGAAGTCGTTCCAAGGGTGGCTGACGTACCAACCTGCCAAAAAATATTTGAAGCTTTTGCACCACCAGCGAGAATAACTTTAACACCGGTACCTACATTCAGGCCAGCTGCGATCTGGAATATCCAGACATCAGTTGCACTGCCTGTGAGAGTAACGTCAGAACCCGTAATTGATGCATCACTTGTGAATTTATATAGACCTGGAACAAGCGTTAATCCGCCAATATTTCCCGAACCCGGATTCAAAAATGTACCAGTCGGTATTGGTGTACGACCTGCAGCATCGTTGTACGCAATGGTTAAATCACCCTGTGCAGTAGTTAGCTTCGTGGCATCAATTACCGAACCTACAGGACCAGTAGCATCGACCGTATATATTATTCCTGTTACTTCAGTTAGTCCAAATCCAGTCACACTGCTCCCAGCGGCGGGGCTTAAACCGATATCACCAATGACAGCAGAGGTTGGAACGTTTGAGATTAATGAGCCAGCCAAAATTGAAAAATTGGAAGTTGATCCTATATTTACTGGAAGCAGCGATTGAGACATGGCCGTAACGGAAATCATCAAAGCTACCGACACCATTGCTCCGACAAAACGAGTCCATCGGCTTAATTTATTTATTGTGTGAATGTTCATAAGACTTTCTATATAGTTATTGAAAATGAATAAGATATTGTTTAGGTAAAACGTCCCCACTTTTGAGAGTGGGGTTTTACATAAGAACTACTTTACAAGAGTAAATTTTTTTGTTGAAAGGAATGACCCGGCTTCCAAACGATAAAAGTACACACCGCTTGAAAGACTAAGCGTTCCCATTTTGCTATTGAACGGTACAGTGTAACTACCTGCTTCTTGAGGACCCTTCACCAGTGTTGCAACTTCATCACCAAGAAGATTGTAGACTTTGAGAGAAACCTGAACAGCTTTTTCAAGATTATATTGAATCTGTGTGGATGGGTTGAATGGATTCGGGTAATTTTGGAAGAGCTCAAATTGTTGAGGTGTTACGACACCATCTGCTACTGCGGTCACTGTTGCCGGTCTTGTAACAGCATTGGATTCTAATGTAACTGCGGCATTACTTGCTAACGCCCTACCTTCCAATGATGCTCCCGTACCTAACGAGATTGATTGGTCGGCCATGATAGTTCCTTTAAATACTGAGGTTGTACCAAGTGTAGCCGAACTACCAACTTGCCAAAAAATGTTTGCTGCTCTAGCACCACCGGCGAGAATAACTTTAATACCGGTGCCTACATTCAGACCAGCTGCAATCTGGAATATCCAGACATCAGTTGCGCTACCTGTGAGAGTAACATCAGATCCTGTTATTGATGCATCGCTTGTGAATTTATACAAACCAGGAACGAGTGTTAATCCGCCAATATTTCCTGAACCTGGATTTAAATAATTTCCAGTTGGTACTGGTGTTCGTCCTGCAGCATCATTATATGCTATGGTTAAATCGCCTTTTGCTGCAGTCAGAATCGTCGGTGCCATTGTGGAACCGGCAGGACCGGAAACATCGACTGTGTAAATTGTTCCGGTAACTTCGGATAATCCAAATCCGGTTATGCTGCTACCCGCTGCTGGACTCAAACCGATATCACCAGTAACTGCAGATGCCGGAATATTCGAAACTAATGAGCCTGCGAGAATAACATAATTGGCGGTGGATCCTAAATTTACCGCCGTCAGTGTTTGAGACTTTGCAGTAACAGACATGATCAATGCAACTGACAGTATCGCTCCAAAGAAGCGTGTCAATCGTGCCAAACTATTTGTTGTGTGTTTTGTATAGGTGTTCATAAAACCTCCGTGGTGTACGTAAAAATGAATAAGTATTTTTGTTCGAATTGCCCCGCTCTTAAGAGCACGGTCTAACTGTTCTGCATGATTTGAAATTTTTCTACACCCAGTGTATGGGTTCATCATCTTCTTGGGGATCCGACATTTTGCGCTGCCGTTGTTCTTTTAGAAAACGAGAATATAACATCCATATTGTTGCCATTGTGTATCCGTAATAGAGAAATAATTTTCCAGTTTTCATGTCTATGGTTGTTTGAAAAAAAGATTTTATAATTTCTTCGTATGAATTATTTTACCCGCAAAAGACTACGTCCCACACTCAATTTTTTTGCACTAAAAGTTTTTCGTCTGCAAGTAACACCGTATAAGAGCGCTACAATAGTAATGCCTAAAAGAATGTGAATGACACCAAAGATCCATAGTATGAACAGTACCAGAGCTATAATGTCGAGTGTTTTCATGATCTTTTCTTTCTTTTGATGTGCCTACTAACTTCCAAAATCACTTTTGTAAAATTCACTTCTTCTTTTTCGCGAGACACCGGCTAATTTCTATCTTCGGCTTAAAATGGATGTGTTATGATTCCTATCCATACACTTTTTTTATGTGCATCTTTTTTTCCCTAACGGTGAATGAGTATATCAATGAATAGGTTGAAGTGTAATCCCCCAAAGGGACGGAAAAAGAGTTAATCCTTTCGTAAGGTTCGTAGCTCTCATGTAATAGTTGTGAGATTGCTTTCTTACGTTTCCTTAAAATCCCGTTGCCCAAAATATCCCTGCATAGAATTATCACATTCTTTGCAAAATCGTCCAAAGGATAACAGGAAAAATAAAACTACAGCATATGCAATAAGCCCAATAATAATTTCCATGATTTACTCCTTTTGATTTTTGTACATCTTTGTTAGTATATAGTTTCAACTGAACTGTGAATGAGTATACCGATGAATGTGTTGGGGTATAATCGCCCAAAAGGATGGAAAAAGAGTTAATCCTTTGTAGTTAGTGAACACATAAAAAATCCCGCCCTTGAGAGAGCGGGGTTTCGATGTTCAGCCCATAATTATAGAATTCAATCCAATGAGTTTACGGCTTCACAATAGTGTTCGCATCTAATGTAACATTGGCAGTTCGAGCTAATGCTCTGCCTTCCAATGATGCACCTGTAGCAAGCGTTACTGTTGCATACGCTAAAATGGTTCCCTTCATTACCGCAGTTGTTCCAAACGTTGCAGAACTACCGACCTGCCAAAAAATGTTGGAAGCTTTCGCGCCGCCGGTTAAGAACACTTGCCGACCTGATGTCATATTGAAACTGGATGCTATTTGAAAAATCCAAACAGCATTCACATCACCTTGAGCATCGAGCGTAAGATCACCGGATGAAATTTCAAGCGCGCCGGTGGATTTATAAAGTCCCGGAAGAAGTGTCTGTCCGCCAAGATTTCCTTCTACACTGATTGGATTTTCTGTTCGTCCTGCGGCATCGTTATATGCTGCTGTTACATCAAGCATAGCCTGATCTAACATGGAAGCTGAAATCACCGAACCTGCAGGACCAGTAGCATCAACCGTGTAGAATGTTCCAACCAAGGCTACTGTCTCAAAACCGGTTAGTGCGGCACCAGTGATAGGACTCGCTCCAAGATTTCCCGTAATACTTGTATTCCCGGTATTGGTAATTCCGGCGTATGAAAGAATTGCAAATCCATCAGCCAAGCCAAGATTTACAGGCTCTTGTACAGCAAGATTCGATACTACGTCAAAAGGAACTGCTGATTCGTTAATCGTCCTTGCTGCTGAAGACGGTCCGCTGATATCTTGTTGGGTGGATGGTGAATTCGATTCGCACGCTGCGAAAAGAAACATTGCAAGCGAAATCGACATAATAATAGCTGGTCGTATCGCTGATCGGGTAATTGTTTGAACATTTGCGTTTTTCATAGATCTCCTAAATAAATCGTAACACTTAAAAATGCAATCTCTTTAATAGGGAGTGCTTTGCAGTATCAGTAGAAGTGCTCTTCGATCGATGAAGGAATGAAATCCTCTCCTGAACCGTGTATGAGTATACCGATGACTGCCTCCAGAAGTAATCGCCCAAAAGGACAATAAAAGAGCTAATCCTTAAGTGTCGTTAATAGTACCAAGCAATGGAGTAGCTGAGAGTTGCTGAATGTCATCCATCGGGTTGATGGATATTGCAACTTTTATTGCCAGAGATGGTGATCGAAGTTCAACGAAATATCCAGCCTAAAATAGAAAAAACACAATGAGACTATAAACTTCTCGATTGTGTTTCTCAATGAGGAATATGACGTCCTGCTCGTAAGTATATCGGTGAGAATGGGTGGAACTTATTTTTCTTCGCGGGCATGCATTGCAATCTGAAGACGGCTTTGTAACGCTAATTTTTCCAAAATATTATGCACATGACTTTTAACAGTGAATGTTGCAATACTGAGATTGTCGCCAATTTGCTTATTACTCATTCCTTCAACAATCAATGCAATCACTTCTTTTTCTCGTTCCGTCATACGGACAGCACTTTTAAGGTTTCTTTTCCCCTTCAGGAGTGCATGTTCGGCAACTTGAAAAAAGAGTGATTCTGTCATGAGAGGCGGAAGCACTTTTTCTCCGCCGGCAACCGCTCGAATTGTCTTAATCACCTCTTCAAGCGTTGCTTCCTTCAGAATAAAACCCTCAGCTCCTGCTTGTACGAATTCCATAATATCCGATTGACCCGGGTTAAGACCCATTCCAATTATTTTGATACTAGGAAACTCCTTCTTCAACAACTGCACAACGTCCAAACTGTTCTGACTCTCCAAACCGAGATCAATCAACACTACTTCCGCTTTTACCGTGTGTGTTTTTTTTACGGTGTCATCCTTGCCGTCGCAAACAGCCGCAACGGTGACATCTTTCTGTCCGTTGATCATCGCAGTGATACCATCCCGCAAAATGCGGTTGTCTTCTATAAGGAGTATTCTAATTTTAGGCATAGAGACTATTTTTTGTGCGATTTGTTTCGTCGTAGCATATGGAATAAAGCTTCTCCCAAGTGCATTCTTTCGGAACATGTCTTCAAAACGTCGTTAGTTATCTTTAATAATATTTTTATTGAATATTATTAAAGATAATTTTCATCCACCGTTGAAGATTTTTATGCAAGCGTTAGTTCACCAGGTTCTTTGAGTCCTAACCCAACCAATACACGCTCTCTATTTGAAAGATCTCCGATGATATTTCTTTCCGGAAGCGGTAGTTTACGTACCAATGTTGGAACGGCAACGATTTGGTCATCGTGTGCACTTTGCGGATTCTTTAAAAGATCAATCACTGTTATTTGAAACCTACCTTTTAATTGCTCTTCACAAATTATCGCAAGATTGTTGATTGCAGTGGCAGCTTTTGAAGTTTTCCCTACAACATACAGATTCAAATCCCACTTGGTATCTCCCTGTTGCACATTTTGCTTAACAAGTCGAGTCTTTAGCCGGCTCGTTTTCAATATTTCATGTTCAATACTCACATTACATTCCTTTAAATATATTTTTCTTTTTATTTGCACCGGGCATTTTTATAGATACATCGCCTCTTCGACTCTTCCCCATTTTTATCTTGTCTTGAGTGAAGCGCTCATTGATTGCTTTTTCAATCCCGATAACTTTCAGTGCGTCTGATTCTTCAGCTTCAAATTCAGATCGTAGCACTACAATTTGAGCTTCCAATGCGTCGCGTTTTCGTTCTAATCCAAATTGTTTGCTCCCGATCTCTTGTTGCCGTAACAATTGTTCCGCTTCATCTTTTGTTTCTTGAGATAATCTTGCTGAACCGGTTAAAACTCCTTCTGAACCAACATACACATCGAGCAATTCTATACCGTGATTTGTCAGTCTAAACTCGCGAATCTGATTGGAGTGTGCCATACCACGTGATTTTAACACGTACAATCCTCTGTTCCGTTCACCGCCAATTTCTAAATCACGAACAAGCAGCCATGTATCAATCAAGGATGAGATGTACACATCGGTTGATTCCATCGTATCATTGCCAGAGGTCAGACTAGTGAAGAATGCCGTGACCCGCCTCATCTTTAAAAAATCTACAAGCCGCACTAACATGATATTGACTTCGGTTTGGTTCTCTCCCAGCACAAATGCATTAATAGGATCGAGAATAACAATGCTCGGTTTAAATTTGTTAACCAATTTGATACTTGTCGATAGATGAGTTTCTAACCCATAAAGCGTAGGGCGTGTTGCATGAAACTGCAGCAACCCTTTATTGACCCATGGTTCTAAATCTATTCCAATAGAGCGCATATTGCGGACAATCTGATTTGGGGATTCTTCGAAAGTAAAAAAGAGAACGCGTTCTCCCCGTTTGCATGCAGCTTCAACAAATTGTGCGGCAATACTCGTCTTGCCTGTACCGGCGGTGCCCGAAACAAGCACTGTGCTGCCACAAAAGTAACCTTTTCCAGAGAGCATCGTGTCAAGACGCGGAATACCGGTAGAAATTCTCTCTGGGGATGAGATGTGATCCAGTCCAAGAGAAGTGACTGGGAGTACAGAAAAACCATCTTCATCAATTAGGAAAGGATACTCATTCGTACCATGCGATGAGCCGCGATATTTTACAATCCGCAGCCGACGAATAGATGATTGATCGATTACGCGATGATCAAGCAAGATGACACAATCAGAAACGTACTCTTCCAATCCTTCACGGGTTAAGGCACCTTCGCCTCGCTCTGCAGTAACAATTGTTGTTACTCCTTTCTTTTTCAACCATTGGAATAACCGATGCAGTTCTTTACGCAGTATCAGTGGATTTGGTAATTCCGAAAAGAGTGTTTCCATCGTATCCAGTACGACACGTTTTGCATCTATCTTCTCAATTGCAGAATGAATCCTAATAAACAATCCTTCCAGATCGTACTCACCGCTTTGTTCAGTCTCACTCCGTTCAATATGAATATGTTCTAGCCAAATTTTTTTACTTTCTACAAGTTTATCTAAATCGAATCCTAATGAAGCAACATTTGCCGTAAGTTCTTTTTCTGTTTCCTCGAATGATATAAAGACTCCAGGCTCATTGTACAACGTTGCTCCACGAACAAGAAACTCCATTGCAAAAAGAGTTTTTCCGCAACCCGCGCCGCCGCAAATAAGAGTGGGTCTCCCTTTCGGTAATCCTCCACCGGTAATCTCATCTAATCCTTGAATACTTGTCGGCGCTTTCGGAAGAACTGTTCGGCGTGATTGTATCTCCTTTTTCTTCATTGTTTTTTCCTCACTTTTTTGTATTTCTTGTAAGCGCAATAAAATCTGTTTTTAATAAACTATTTGATAAATAGTATAGTCATTTAATGACCGTGATAGCGGATTTGTTAAAAGTAATATCGTATTCCAATCCCCGCTTCAAGGCCAACATCACTTGATGGTGTCAACAGAAGCATCGGAATTAGTTCCAAAAAAACATCAACCGGAGTTTTTCGCGGCAGCCATAATATACCTAGCACGCCCCGCGCAACAAAAGAAGCATCATCTCTGGCACTGCTGTTAATGCGGCCGCCAATGCCACAGTAGACAGGAAATTGTTCCGAAGAGTGGATGGCAGAAAACGAATGCCACAAATAATCCATATGGATATGAACACGGCTTATTTGATCGTAATAAATATTATTCATATGGTCCCTTTGAATAGACCAGCCAACACCAACATCAACCGCCGTTTCGTGCGATGTCCACACTTTAGCGCTAATTCCCGTTGGTTCACCTATGACGATGCCAAGTCCAAATCCACTTTGCTGGGTAATGGAAGTCTGGACAATAAAGAACAAACAACATGCGATGACGATATAACTAAAATATTTCCGGTGCATAATCTTTTTCTCAATAGTGTCTACATACTTGGATATTGTTGCTCTTAATAGAAAAATCAGAAAAGTGAGGGTAAAGACTTAAAATTTGAGTGTCTTGGTGTAAGCAAGGTAGGTGATTGCGGCCAATATAGTAATCATCCAAAGGGATGAAAGAATAGTTAATCCTTTTAGCAAAAACTTTAGAAAATATGTTAACTCATATAAGATGCTAACGGAAAACAAAATTGAATTGATACTTTTCCCGTAAATATCCCTAAGAAAATCCGTTGATAACCGTCATTGGTCTTCCTCCATTATCATCATTCACTGCTGTAAGTCAGATGCTGGTGATCTTTGAACCGGCAAGCGGACTCGCTCCAACATTTTCCGTTATGATAGTCGGACCAGTCTTGCTGATCCCGGTGAATGATAGAAACTGTCTCCGGCTCTGTCAAAACCATTTCAAAACAATGGTTGTTGATTGATTCGTCGCCAGATCAGCAGGCGCTCGTAAACTGGTGCTTGTTAAGAAAAGGCAACGGCACTTACGGTAAACATTACTGCCAATACTGATCTAAAAAACTGTTTTAATTTGTTCTTCAATATTGTTGAATTGTTCTTGTTGATATTCATAAAATCTCCTCTCTCTGTCTAGTGCAGGTGTAAAGGAATCATTTTAAAAGGATCAATTTCTTCGTCGCAGTGAATTCCCCTGCTTCTAATCGATAAAAGTAGACACCGCTTGAAAGATTCGTCGTTCCCTGAATTGTGCTGAATGACACTGTATATTTTCCCGCAGCTTGATTTCTATTCACAAGATCTCTGATCTTGTTTCCCATGGCATCTACAATGGTCAATAAAACATGACTGGTCAAAGGAATTTCATAATTAATTGCCGATACCGGATTGGAGGGATTCGGATAGTTCTGCGAGAGGATATAGCCTGTAAGTGATATATCACTATTATTTGTTAATGTTGATCTATTATTCCCGTCGCTGGCACTGGCAGAATTTCGTTGATCATTTGTAGAACTGTCGATTGGATTGTTCATTTTAGGGTTTCCCAGCAACTGAGAATATGCTGTAAAAGGAATCAGGACTGCTACCACAAGAAATGCTGCGACAAATCTCTGACAATACTTCGTTAGATTGTTTTCGCGTATTACTTTCGTTAAAAAGATGTTCATGAAAACTCCGCGCAGTTTGTAAAATTTGAAATATGATTTTCTTAAATTTTCCTCGCTCGTTAGAACGAGGTTTTAGTATGCGGACTTTTGACACAATATTTAGTGCAACAAAAATGATGATTAAGGATTTACAACAGTGTTCCCAGCTAATGTTACTGCTGTTTGCGCCATTGCTTTTCCCTTTAACGATGCACCAGTATTCATTGCGATAGCAGTTTTGCATAATATAATCCCTTTCATTGCAGCCGTCGTTCCAAGAGTAGTTTGACCGGCAACCTGCCAGAAAATATTTGAAGCCTGTGCACCGCCGCTTAGAGTAACAATCGCACCATTAGCCACGGTTAAATTTTGCGCTATCTGAAAAATCCAGACATCAGTTTCGGATCCCGAAAGAGTTACTCCGGCCGATGAGATAAGAACACCAGTACCCCATTTATAAAGACCTGGCGTAAGCGTCATCGAAGTGATGTCTCCCGCACCCAGTTCCGTATGATCCGGCGATGTTCGTCCGGCAGCATCGGTGTATGCGGTTTGCATGTCACTTATAGCTGTAGTC
Organism: Bacteroidota bacterium; assembly: GCA_041658205.1. Taxonomy (NCBI): domain Bacteria; kingdom Pseudomonadati; phylum Bacteroidota; species Bacteroidota bacterium. The sequence continues at coordinate 580,070 of JBBAAO010000002.1, read as the reverse complement.
ATTTTCGATGGAGTCGGTGGAGTATAATTCGATGCATATATTTTTCCCGGGGATACTACTAACGAGGAAGTTGCAAATGTATTTGAAACATCCATAATCATTCCAAATCCGGTTGCATACGTTGCTGCAGCCGGACTCAGTCCAATATCTCCTGAAATTGAGGTAACCCCAGTTGCTGAAACTCCTGATTTTGCAAGGACAACAAAACTGGAAGACGAACGAAGGTTGACTGCTGAATGGTCTGCCAATGGTATTGGTGCTGATACTACATCATCCTTCTTACAACCAGCAGCAAACGTAGCCATAAGAACTGCTGCTGTTATTGAGATGCTAATGGTACGCATCCAGATACTTGAATTTTTGATTTTATTTTGGAAACTCGTACTCATTTGATTCTCCGTTATGGTATTGTAAATATTCATGATCCTGTCTGGATACATTTAACTGGTTCAACATAGCGACAATCGTAATGGATGTATATCGATCAGAAGGATGAAAAAAGAACTACACCATGAGGATGAGAAATCCGTGTACACAGATATGTTTCAAAGTTACTATACGACCAGATTTGCTTACGACTCAATACGATGATGTAAAAGATTTATTTTGATGTACTGTCGATCGAAGGATGTCTACTAAAAAAGAGGGTTTTAAAACCAGTATATATTGTGAGATAACGAAAAAAGAAGTAAGGGATGCTTACGGTGAATTACATTTCGTCGCGGGAGAAATTTGCAATCTGTAAGCGGCTATGAAGAGCTAACTTTTCCAAAATATTGTGAACATGACTTTTAACGGTAAATGTTGCAATATTGAGACGTTCGGCAATTTGTTTATTGCTCATTCCATCAACGATCAATGCAACAATTTCTTTTTCGCGCTCTGTGATCCTTATTGCACTCTTGACATTTTTCTTCCCGCTTAAAAGGGCATGCTCAACTACCTGAAAAAAGAGCGATTCAGTCATGAGCGGAGGGAGTATTTTTTCTCCGGCTGCCACTATTCGAATTGTTTTGATCATCTCTTCCACTGCTGCATTTTTAAGGATAAAACCATCGGCACCTGCTTGTACAAATTCCATAATATCTACCTGTGTCGGAATCAGACCCATCCCAATTATCTTTACAGCCGGAAAATCTTTTTTCAAGGACTGAACGATATTCAAGCTGTTTTGACTCGCCAACCCAAAATCCATTAAGACAAGATCCGGTTTTACTGAACGCGTCTTTAATAACGCGTGGTCTCTCCCATTTGAAACATCGGCAACCAACACATCCTTGTAGCCATTGATGAGGGATGTGAGCCCCTCACGCAATAGTCGGTTATCTTCAATAAGCAGTATTCGGATCTTTGGTAAAGTGGTTTTATTTTGTCGTGGTTTGTTTCGTAGCTTCATATGGATTCAAACTAACGTGTGCACGTGAATAATAAAACTCCTTAACACAATAGCGAATCTCAAGGCTGGAATTTTCAGAATTTGTGGACCGACATTCCTGGTTCAGTATTTTTACTAAAAGTAATGTACCCAATTGTATTTTATAGAACAAAGTATTTATTAACTCATGTTACGCAGAAGAAAATAAACCTGAATTATGTCGCCCCAATGGGGCTTGACTGGTGATGCTTGTTTATTGCTACAAATATTTCGCTCCTAACGGAGCTTTGGAAACACGCATTATCCTCTCAATGATCATAGGTTAATAGTCCCGAAGGGACTAAATATTTATAGATCAATTGATCCACCTGAATTCAAGCTCCGTAGGAGCGACATATTAAATCAGTATAACTGCGTCCTTGCGTAACAAGAGTTATTAAAAACCGAAATAACAGCCAATCTAAAATTGGTTGTTTCAAACATGTGAATATAACACGGGTTTTCCGTTTGCTCTTGAATATTTTTGCACGATGGGCAGGCGGTTAGGAGTACAAAAACATTAAAGATTCCGTAACTTTCTGCAAAGCAGATTGCGGAATTTTGCTTTTGAAAAGTCACCAAGAGTTATTCATAATACCAAACTCCCTCCTACCTTAACGGAAGTCAAATATTCTTTGCTAAAAACTCATAGTTTTTGGCATCCATCCAGTTTTACAATTGTATTTTTACGAGCCAAGAGGTGTGCAGCGCGACTATTCGGTAAACCTTAACGCAACCATTTCTTGTTCCGAACGTCATTCTAATAGTCGAAATGTATCGATATGGTTGATAAGGTTGTCGCGTTTATAAATATAGTCAACGAATGGAAATAATTTACTAAATCTTTCACACATCAACCGAAGGTATGATACTATGAAGAGAACCTTTGTCAGTATAATTTTTATTTTAACCTTACGGCTTATTATTGCACAGACGTCTCAAGAAACAGAAAGAGAAAAAGGTTGGCAGGGAGATATTGATACACTGTTATCCTTAATGAAACGGCAACATTATGTTTATAAATCAAAACCTTTTCCCGCAGAGTTGTTGACGAGGGCTGCGAGACTAAAAGAGACTGTGAATCGGCTCAGCGATGAACGATTGGTCTTCGAATTGGAAAAATTAATGTATTACATGCACGACGGACATTCGTATGTTTTACCATTCACCACAAAAAGAGGACCGACCTATTATCTGCCCATACAGTTTTATCTGTTCAACGACGGTGTTTTCATTATTGATGCTGCAGAGCGGTATAAACAATTGATCGGATACAAAGTACAACAGATCAACGGCATTGATGTTGACACAGTGATCAACGATATGAATTCATACATACATCAGGATAACGCATACACCGTGAAATGGTTTGCCCCTACCTTCATGCGGTTCCGGGGAGTGTATGAAATGTATGGATTACCGGCGTCATCACCAGCAATTGGCCTTCGACTCATCGACAGAAAGAACACATCAGTACTTCAAACAATTGAATTCGAACCGGTCACATCGTTACAAGGAATACCCAAGCTCATACCATCGCAGTTGGATAATGCTCCTCCGGCACCAAAGTATCTTTCTCAGATATCAAAAAATTATTGGCTGGAATACAGACCGGATATGAACATGCTGTATGTTCAATTTAACCAGGTTGAAAATGACCGGAAGGAATCATTGTCCGACTTCAGCAAAAGGTTGGACTCCGCATTATCTGCCGGTAAACCCCGTCTGTTTGTTATCGACGTACGAAACAACAATGGTGGGAATAAAATGTTGCTGCGTCCCCTTATTGATGTCATAAAGAGATATGGTGCTGAGAACAGGAGTACAAGAACCATTGTAATCACTGGAAGAAATACATTTTCAGCAGCACAAGTCTTTATTTCGCTGTTGAACAAAGAAACGAACGTGGTCTTCGCAGGAGAACCGAGCGCTTCAAGTCCGAATTTTGTCGGTGAAGAAGGGAATATGTTCCTGCTGCCATGGAGCGGTGCTATCGGGAATATCTCCTGGCGGTATCATGAAAATATACCAGGCGACACAAGAAAATGGATCGAGCCCGATTTCACCATCATTCTCTCCTCAAAAGAATATTTTGAAAACCGAGACCCGGTGATGGAGTATATCCGCAAACAATTTGTCCATTAATGTAGCTTTATAAAAACGAATATGGTTCAGTATTTCAGTCTGTCGATAATACTATTCCTAGAATGTAAAGTTCGACCTGTTCCCTGGAATGTTACCATATATCCAATAATATCATATGTAGCAAAAAAAAAATCCCAGAATAGTCTATACTGTTCTGGGATACGTTCATACTCGATGCTATTATATATACATCAGGCCTGACTAGCACGGTATGTTTCCCGTTTAGCGGGATTGGTACCGAATATTAATATTCTCACCGGTAAGACGCAAGTAATTTTATTTTATTTTTTATTGAAACCGACAATAAGGTAGTATTTTTAATACCTTTTCAAAGATTATGAAAATAACAGTCCGTTCATCAGAGAGATAATCAAAAACAAAAAAACGGAGATGATACGTCTCCGTTCTTTCGTCTAAAAATTTTTGCGGGATCGTATCTTATTTTACTTTCACAATTTTTACCCCGCCCAATCCGGAGGCAATCACCAATGTCTCTCCATCGAATGCAACATGATTCACCGATTGAAGTGCACTGAACTTCAGTTTGCCTTGAATGGTCAACGAGATATTTGTGTCTCCTGTGAGTGAACTAAGATCTTGTCCATTGGTTTTTGCTTGATAAACACCTGCTTCACCGTTCGAGAGATAGAGATATTCCCCTTTTGCCGCAACCGCATTTGTCACCGTTACAGATGGATCCAATCCACTGACAACTTTTCTCGGAATCGATCCAAGGACTTTACCGGTCGCTAAATTCATGAGAACCACTCCGCCATCTCCGGCAGCGATGAGTGCTTTCCCGCCAATCACCTGAACAGTCGATTTCGATTCGGGAATCGATGTGCCGGTAAAATTATATGTGCTGATCAGAACTCCCGTTGTGGTATTAAAGACCGACAGTTTCCCACCCCCTTGAACAACAGCAATGTAATTTGCATCCACATCAACCCATCGGGCATCCGAAATGGAGGTAAACGATAATTGTTTTAAACTATCTTTAGTCAGTTTGTACAGTCCTCCGGTGTTCCCTGTGGTAGCATAAACAAAATCATTTTTGGCCAGAATTGAAGTCGTTACAAAACTCGAAAGCGCTGATCGAATAGGACTCGTCAAATTTAATTTGGAACCGGATGAGCTTATTTTCTCAGCCACCGCCGGTGCAGAAAAACTTGTATTACTCGTGGCTTCTGCCAAATATACTTTGGATGTTGATTCATCAAAATATACTGCGCTTACTTTTGTATCATTAAAGAGAGCCTGGGACCGGATAGTAGCTTTCTTATCTCCTTTCACCTGAATAATATCAACAGCACCCGCATACGATTCACCGCGGAGATTGTAACTGACATAGGCAAAATTTCCATCCAGCGAAACGGAAGTCGCTTGCAATGTTTGTCCGTTCACAGTAGGTGGACTGACTTCTGCTTCTAATACTAATTTCACATCGGTTGGAGTTGTTGTCTTCGTCAGATTGCCGCTTTCTACCAGAATGGTGTCGTTGAATTCTTTCAAGCGTGTATTCAACTTTGCTTCATCGTTAACAATGGTAATTCTGCCATTGGTTTGATCGGGCACACTGCTGTCAGTAGTAGGACCTTCATTCTTGTCGCAACCGTTAATCAATCCCAAAAAAAACAGGGTTACAATAATTTTTGCTGCATTGCGCATACATACTCCCCAAATAGTAAATAAAAATATCTTTAAACCTGTGTTCAGTTTATATCCCTTTGATGACAGAAGCAACAAGACTCAATAGTTTCTCCGCTGTATACGGTTTGTCGATGAATGCATTTACGGAGATTTTTTCACCGCTGCTTATTTTCGTTTTATCGATTAAACCGCTGGAAGCAATGATCTTGATGTTGGGATCCATCTTCTTCAACGTAAGAATCATATGCTTTCCATCCATCACCGGCATCATAATATCCGTGATGACCAGATGAACTTTCTTGATATGTTCCGAATAGCGTGAAATTCCTTCGGCTCCGTCCGACGCGGTAATGACCTTATAATTGTATGATTCAAGCGTCTGTTTCGTTACTTCACGGATCGATTCTTCATCATCAACCACCAAAATCAATTCACCATTACCGAAAAAATCCTGCTTCGACATTGGTTCGATTTTTTCCATTGTCGTTGATTCCGATGCAGGCAGATAGACATTAACAGTTGTTCCCTTTCCCAACTCACTTTCAACTTTAATGAATCCGTTGTGGCTCTTCACAATCGTATAGACTGTCGAAAGTCCAAGACCGGTTCCTTTTCCAATTTCTTTGGTAGTAAAAAACGGCTCAAATACGTGATCCAGAATCTGAGGGGTCATACCAATTCCTGTATCTTTTATTGAGAACATCACATACCGTCCTGTTTTTGCATCGATATTCATTCTGGTATAGAGTTCGTCAATCTCAACATTCGAAGCCGAAATCGAAAGTGTTCCCCCTTCCGGCATGGCATCCCGTGCATTCACACCTAGGTTCATAATTAACTGATGAAAATGTGTCGGATCCCCGACAATTGTCCAAGTGGAAGCCGGTATATCACTCACAATAGTGATATCGCGTGAGAAAGTCTCCTTGAAAATACTAATAATTTCCTTGATAAGATGACGCGGTTGTAGAAGAATCTTTTGAGTCTCCATTCCCCGCGCAAACGCAAGAATCTGTTTCACAATCTCCGACCCGCGGCGCGTGCTGGATTCAACTGAATCCAGAATTTTTTTGGAAGATTCGTTTATGTACGATTTTTTCAATATTTCTACCGAAAGCAATATCGGCGCAAGAACGTTGTTTAAGTCATGCGCAATTCCACCGGCTAGCGTACCGAGGCCCTCCATGCGTTGTGCCCGTAAAAATTGAGCTTCCAACTGTTTCTTTTCAGTGATATCGCGCAAAAAAGCCACTATTCTCCCATTTTCAATGGGACGATACTGCGCGCTGACTTCAATTTCAAACATGGTTCCATCTTTACGATAGAGTTGTGCTTCAAATCGATCTTCTCTTTTTTCTACTAGGTGATTGAAATGTTCGGTAATTTTTTGAACCGATTCACCGGCGCCAAGATCGGAAACCTTCATTGATAGCAATTCTTCCGTGTTATATCCGCTCATGTTACAATATGTCTCGTTCACTTCAAGGAAATGTCCTTCAGTATCGACAAGCCAAAACCCGTCCAACGCTGTATGGAGAATAAGTCTGTGCCGTTCTTCGCTTTCCTGCAATGCGGCTTCTGCTTTTCGTTGTTCCGTGATATCTTTCGCCACTCCGATAAGCGCAATAATATTGTTGAGATCATCCCTGACAGAAGTGGTGGAAAGGTGTACAAGAAATTCCGAACCATCTTTTCTTTTGTTAATCACTTCACCTTCCCAGACTCCTTTCAACGTCGTCGGGCGAATTTCGGACACGAGAGATGGAACATTCTTTTCTGACCGAACGATAGAAATATTTTTTCCGATCAATTCTTCTTTGGTGTAACCGTACGATTGTAAAAATGCAGCATTCACAAAAAGAATTTTGTCATTTTCATCCGTAACAGAGACATATTCGCTTACTGATTTAATCGCCTGCGACAGCATGATCATTTCCCGCTCTGAGCGTTTGCGTTCGGAGATATCGCGAATGGATCCTTCAATTCCCACAGGCTTCCCCGTATTGTCATAGAGAATGTGGGAATTGACCGATGCAAAGATCACCTCATTGGTTTTCCCCTTCAGTTGCAATTCGTAATCGATTACTTCGCCATGTTTCTGAATTAAGTATAAAAGTTTTTCCCGGTCACTTGGTTTTCGGTACACATTTATAACAGGCGTTCCAATCAATTCCGCCCGGGTAAATTTCGAATAGCGCTCTATCGAAGGACTTATTTCAGTAATTATTCCTGCAAGATCGGTTTGATAAAAAATATCTTGTACATTTTCAAATATTTTCCTGTATTTCTGTTCGCTTTCGCGGAGGGCAAGTTCCATTGTCTTACGATCAGTAATGTTTTTTGCGATGTGAATGGACCCGTACAACACTCCTTCCGGAGTATAAAGCGGAGAAACAGAAACGATAAAATTACCGCCAAGTTTATGTTCGTAGATCTCGACCGAGTGGGGACATCCATCTTTTAACATTTTTGCATGAGGGCAAAAATCCGGTGGAGCTTGAGCACCGTGTACGGCTTCAAAGCACCGTAATCCTGTGATACCAATAGGATCTGTATTAAATACAGACGCCATCGCTTTATTTGCTTTAAGGATACGAAAATGCGTGTCCAGAATGATAATCGGGTCAGAAATGGCATCAAACGTTCGCTCCCATTCTTCTTTCGCCACTTTCAATTTTGCTTCGGAGATTTTCCGTTCGGTTGTATCGTTAAGTGAAAAAATTAAATACTCAATCTCCTTTTCACTGTTCAGTATTGGAATGAGTGTCAAATCCCAATATGTAGTTCCCCATTCAGGATGGTCTGGAAATGTAAATGGTCTGGACAATGCGTGATAAATTGTTTTTGAGAGAACCACTTGTTCAAATTGACTTTTCAATTCGGCCGATGGATACAATTCAAAATGATTATGACCAAGAAACGATGAGACATCACGTTGACAAGCTTTGGCATATGCATCATTCACACGAATAAAATTGAATTCTTTGTCGAGAAATACCAAACTGGTTTGAGTATGTTTAAAAAAGGATTCCAGTACGCGAGATTGTTCAACGAGTACGTGTTCGTTTTCTTTCTGTTGCTTTTCAAGCTCTTTTTTTTCAATACGGGTTGTCGTTTCACGCAATTCGCGCGCTATGGCAGGAACAAGACGATTTAAATTGCCTTTCATGATATAATCGTGTGCACCCGCTTTCATCGTTTCAACGGCTATCTCTTCACCAATTGTTCCCGAAACAATAATAAAAGGGATATCCAAGCCGTGGTTTTTATAAAGCGCTAACGCATCGGTTCCGTAAAAATGCGGCATTTTATAATCTGAGAGTATAATGTCCCATGTATGCTCATTGAGTGCCGCTTCAAAATCTTTTGCCGTGTCAACACGCTTGTGCTCTACAGTGTAATTGCTTTTTGAGAGTTGATGTAACAGCAGCAAAGCATCATTTTCAGAATCTTCGACAATAAGGACCCGTAATTTCGAATTCATCATATTATTCTCCTAGAGCGGGAGGCATTTCGTTCAACAGCAACCAATACAGGCCTAGATTGCTCACAGCCTCAGCAAATTGTGAGAAATCAACCGGTTTGCGGACGTAACTATTGACTCCAAGACTGTATCCGTTTATCAGATCTTGTTCCTCTTTTGATGAAGTAAGGATCACCACGGGAACAAGTTTGGTTTTCGGATGTTCACGAATTTTCCGCAAGACTTCCATTCCATCCACTCTCGGAAGTTTAATATCCAGAAGAATGACCGTTGGCATCATTGTTAAGTCCCGGCGCTCATAAGCGCCTCTGCCAAACATATAGTCCAACGCTTCTACTCCGTCGTGTGCTACGATTACTTCATTCATGATTTTATTTTTTTTCAACGCCCGAAGAGTCAATTCGATATCATCGGGATTATCTTCAACCAGCAATATTGTTTTGTTTGCCATGATAGTGTTCCTTATGGAATGGTGAAATAAAATGTTGCTCCCTGTTTAAGTTTTCCCTCTGCCCACACAGTGCCTCCATGCTTATGAATAATACGCTGCACAGTTGCCAGTCCTATACCGGTCCCGGGAAATTCCGATGCAGAGTGCAAGCGTTGAAAAGCGCCAAAGAGTTTTGCTGCATATGCCATATCAAATCCTGCGCCGTCGTCTTGAACGAAAAAGGCATCCTTATCTTCTACCTTCCTCATACCAAATTGAATATGTGCGGAAACATTTTTTGACGTAAATTTCCAAGCGTTTCTCAATAAATTATCCAATACTATTTTTAACAGACGGGCATCGCCGCGGACGGTCACATTTTTTTGAATGAGCAGCTCGACATTCCGTTCCGGTTGAAACTGCCGAAGTTCAGCATCGATTTCCGTTGTGATGTCACTTAGATTGACCGATTGAATGTTCAGCTGGCTTCGCGTAATTCGTGATAGATTTAGCATATCGTCAATCAGTTGCGCCATATGCTGTGCTGCAGTGCGGACACGATGTAAATAATCCTTCCCCTGATCATCAAGGCAATTCAAATAATCTTCAAGAAGAATGTGACTGAATCCATCAATGCTCCGAAGAGGCGCGCGAAGATCATGCGATACGGAATAGGCAAACGCTTCAAGTTCTTTGTTCGCTGCTTCTAACTGTGCAGTTCGTTCAACAACTCGCTGTTCTAATTCCTCGTTCAGTTTCTTAATTTCAATTTCTGCCAGTTTCCGTTCCGTGACATTCAACAGCGTAAATACAAGCATGATAACATTTCCACTGGATCCGAGGATAGGACTGAGTGTCCAATCCCAATACGTAATCCCTTGTTCCGGATGCTCCGGATATTGAAACGGCTTAGCGAAAGTGGTGTACTCTTTTCGGCTTTTCAATACAGTCTTGAAGATCGCTTCATTCTCTGCATCTGGATAAAGTGCAAAGTGGTTTTTACCCGGGAAAAAATCAGTCGTGTGCTCGTCCGACTCAGCATAGGCACGATTGACTCGAATAAAATTAAAATCAGTGTCCAACAATGCGAATAATATTTGTGTATTGGAAAAGATGGTTTCCATCTTCTCATTGGCTTGTATTAATGCTTGTTCAGCATGTTTCGTTTCCGTGATGTCCCGTGCAGAAGCATAGGTAAGCCCTTCATGTTTGTTAAACGATGCCTTCCATGACATCCAAATATAGGTTCCGTCTTTGCGGCGATAACGGTTCTCAAAATTGAGTGAATATCCTCGTTGAAGTTGTAACGACATCTCATTCAGTGTCGGCTGCCGGTCTTCGGGATGAACAAAATCGATAAATGGTTCCGCGAGCAGTTCATTTTCCGAATATCCAAGCAGCTGCATAGATGCAGGGTTTATTTTTTTGAAACACCCATTCGGATCTGCAATACACATCAATTCCGGCGAAAGCTGGAAAAATGTGAAGAATTGTTCCCGTTCTTTTTCTGCTGCTTTTTGAACAGAGATATCTCGTGCTGCGGCAAACACCCCAATCACTTTTCCAGAAATATCCTTATATACTGTTGCATTATACAATACTGGAGTGACCTTTCCGTTACGGTGACGGATTTCCAATGCATAATCTTGAACGAATCCCTTGTTGAATACTTCCTGATACCCTGCACGGGCTTTATTCGGTTCCGTGAAGTAATCCGAAAAATCTGTGCCGATCAATTCTTTCCGCGTTGCCCCGGTGACAATTTCTGTTGCCGCATTCACGTCAGTGATTTTCCCGTCGGCACTAATGGTTACCAGCGGATCGAGACTCGCTTCAATGAGGCTTCTGGTGTAAATATTAGCAATCCGAAGGTCTTCCTCAATACGTTTCCGTTCGGTAATATCCTGCACAGTACCAAGAGAACGAATCGGTTTTCCATCGGAAGTATAAAACGTTTCACACTGCTCATGAACATACTTTAATCTGCCATCCGAAAATAGCAGACGGTGGTCTATGGTGTAAGGAGTACGATTCTGTACGGAAACGGTGTACGCTTCATTTACTTTGGCTCGATCTTCCGGATGAATGGCGTTAAGAAATGCGTTATAGGAGGCACCAAATTGATTCTGGTCAATTTCGAAGATATTGTATATTTCGGGCGACCACTGAAGATGATTGTTCTTCAAATCCAATTCCCACGATCCGAAATGTGCCAATCGCTGTGCCTCAATAAGACGGGCCTCACTTTTCTTCAATAATTCTTCTGTGTGTTTTCTCTCTGTAATATCCCGTGCGATGGACGAGGCACCAATAAGTTTTCCTGACTCATCTTTTAATGGCGAGACCGTTAACGAAACAGCGATTTGCGTTCCGTCTTTTCGTATACGCTCTGTTTCAACATGGCGAACATGCTCACCTTTTTGTATTCTTTCCAAAATATTAGCCAGTTCGTTCTTGCAAGATTCCGGAGCCAGGAAAAAGATATTTTTCCCTATTACCTCCCCCGCACAGTATCCATAAATTCGTTCCGCACCATCATTCCAACTTTCAATAATGCCATCGAGAGTTTTTCCCACAATAGCATCGTCCGATGATTCAATGATTGCCGCAAGTTTTGCATTGGCCTTTTCTGCCTTTTTTTGTTCCGTCATATCGCGCGCTGCTGCAAAAACACCAATCACGGTCCCAGAGGCATCTTTATATACGGATGCATTGTACAGCACGGGAGTGAGATGGCCGTCTTTACGTCGAATAACCAATGCATAATCTTGAACGCTTCCGGCATTGAACACTTTCTGATATCCGGTTCTCGCTTTTTCCGGTTCAGTGAAATAATCCGAAAAATCTGTGCCGATGAGTTTCGTCCTTGGATAACCAGTGACCGTTTCCGTTGCGGTGTTAACGTCGGTAATTTTTCCGTGTGCATCAATGGTCACTAACGGATCGAGGCTCGCTTCAATCAACGAACGATTATATTGATTGGCAAGATGAAGAGCTTCTTCGGTATGTTTTCGGTCCGTAATATCAACAAATGAGACAATCACATTATCGATATTGCCTTGTTCCGCAAAGACAGGATCAGCATTTATCAATGCCCATGTATGTATTTTACTGTCGGGGTGAAAAATACCTACAACGTATTCCCGCAGAGATTTTTTTGACGACATTACCCGATTCACTGGATATTCTTCAACGGGCATTGTGCTCCCATCTTCACGGAGGAAATGCCATGCAGGATCAATGGCCGTTTTCCCAAGCAATTGTTCGTTGGACAATCCAAGCATTTTAAGTGCCATTGGATTAGAAGAGAGTATTTGTGTATCTGATCCATGCACAACCACAGCAACTTGAAGTTTCTGCATGAGTGTCCGATATTGATGCTCGCTCTCGCGCATTTTTTTTTCCGTTGCATTCCGCTCCACCATCATCGCATAGAGACTGCTCAAATTTGCAACAACAGTTAAATCGTCATTTGTATAATCGTGAGGAGCATTTGCCACTACCACTTCGCCAACAAGCGTATCGTTGATCAATGATGGAACGGCGAGGAAATTTTTTAATGGTATATGGTTAACAGGTATACCACTGGAGGCGGGATGAGAGACAGGATCATTTGTAAAGAATCCTTGACGAGTATTCAATGCGTGGCCCCACAGTTTTGGGTAACGCCCGTCCGGACCGACTGGAAACACCATCCTTCGATCGTTCCCGGTCAATTGACATTCACTCTTCATCATCGAAGTAAGCGTATAGGCTATTGAATTACCAGTCAGCGGATCGATGTACGAAACGAAACCGTGAGTACTTCCCGTCAACGATCGTGCAAATTCAAGCGTAGATTCTGCTACACATTGAATGTCTGACTCACTGGAAATTAAGGCTCTCGAAAGATCGGTCATTGCTTTATTCACTTCCAATTCTCTTCGCAATGCCTCTTCTGCAATTTGGCGTTCACGAGTGGCATCCATCGAATCCAATGCAAAAGAAATATCTTTCCCTATATCATTAAGCAACGTTTGGTCATCTTTACTAAAACTTAATGCTTCGGAGGCATACACTGTGAGTACGCCAATGGTATGTCCTTTTTTTCGGAAGGAAACTGCGGCAGATGAAGAATAACCACGCTCTAATGCTGGTTCTCGGCAAGAAAGCATACGGGGATCGGTAGAAATATCCTGGCAAATTATACAATGCCGGTCGCGAACGGCAGCCGCGGTAGGACACTTTCCGAGTTTTGTATTATGAATCTCGATATTGATGTTCGATAAATACCCGTGTTCATAACCAGCAAAAACGATCGGATTGATTTTCCCGCTTGTTTCATCAATCAAGCCAATCCACGCCATCCTGAATTTCCCCTTTTCAACGGCAGCATGACAAATTTGGGAAAACAATGCGTCGCGGTCTTTTGCCCGCACAATAATTTGATTGATTTGACTGATGGTAGCGTATAGGCGGAGGAAATAAGACTGATTTTTTTTCGTATCTGTCTTTTTCATGGAAGTGGCCTCCCAAATATATATAAGGGTGGAGAACGACGAAGGAGAGGCGAAAGAGAAGACGAAGTATTTCGTCTATTGCTGAAAAAGAAATAGCTGCAAACTTTCGCACAGGAAATTCACAAAGGCCCCTTCAACTAGAATGTGAGAAGATTTCGTTCGCAACCGGTAGAGTGGTATGTGAAAAATATTACTACTTTCATGGTAAAGCAAGGGAATGTTCAGCAGATATTTTGTGAAGCATGCATTTCAAGATTTATTTGTCTGAATATATAATAATAACTGTGCAAAATATATTGTAAGTGAATACAAAATTGGCAATAGTAACTCAAATGGGGCAAATATATTTTGATTTCAGTAGTAAGCCCCCATTGTTGTATTGTAGAGATCGTAAAAAAGTGCGTGGGCGCGAAATTTAGGAGGATTGAGCGAATGGGAAAGCGATGAATGACGGGACTTTTGATGGCGCGATTCGCGCCATCAACGGGCATGAGCGAACGGGATTCATCGCGCGCGTTAAATTTCGTCCGCCTTTGGCGGACTTCTTTTCTTGCTCCGTCAAGAAAAGAAGAGAGTGAAGAATCTTTTTGTTTTTGTCAGTGTATTTTGGACAAGTGTGATATATCATGCCCAATTATTAAGGTTTTTCGTAACTATTCAACGTTTATGATTTTTTGGCACCAAACTTTTTGAGGTAATGGTTCAAATTCTTTTTGTGCACTTTCGTGTTTTCGTGTTTTGGAGGCATGGTTTTGAATTTTTATGTAATTCTGCTGAGTAGTTACGGTTATTCAACAAAGAAGTAATAATACCGTAACACAGTCCTAATACAGATAACATACCATTTGACGATCTTGATACCAACAAAGAGTGATGGTATGGGCCAATTTAAGCATCAAATACAATTATGGGATGAACGGACTATTCTCAGCATTATTGCACGACGAGGATTAACGCTCACGAAGCTCATGAAATTTTTCTCTGCAATGGGAGATGGATATGCGTGGATCGTGTTAGCAGTTGTCTTTTATATTCTCACCGATGTATCAACGACTTGGCTGTTCGTTGGCATTACGGCATTTGCTGCCGAACTGATTTGTTATAAAATTATCAAACAGTCAACAACGCGTAAAAGACCGTGTCATGCACATGCCAACATTCAGAATCTTGTCGAGCCGCAAGATCAATATAGTTTTCCTTCGGGACACACTGCTGCCGCCACAGTGGCAGCATTATTATTCAGCGTTGCCGTTCCCGTATTGATCCCGCTATTTATTGTATCGGTTATGTTGATCGGTCTTTCTCGGATATATCTCGGAGTGCATTATCCTACGGATGTGTTGATGGGATTTGCATTGGGGGTTTTCAGTTTTACGTTTGCGCTGTATATTTTTTAATACAGCACATCCTTCTATTGAACTGATCACAAAATTTAGCGCGAGTTAACTCTTTCAGCAACACTTATTGTACAATCTGCATTTTCTTCACCTGCGTATACATTCCGGACTGAAGTTTATAATAATATACTCCGCTCGTAAGGTGCGATGCATTAAACGGAACGGAATGTTTCCCAGATTCTTGAGGTGAATTCACAAGAACTGCAATTTCTTTTCCAAGAACATCAAATACTTTTAAACTCACTAATCCTGATGCCGGAATTTGATATTGAATTGTTGTGGTAGGATTAAAAGGATTAGGATAGTTTTGAGCCAATTCAAAATAGACCTGCGGCGGCGAAGAGTGTTGAACACCGGTAGGAATATTTTGGTAGACTCGAATATAATCAAACTCCATGGTTTGAGGAAAAATTGTACTGGCATCCGGGGAACCGGGCCAATTACCGCCGACCGCTAGATTGAGAATGATAAAGAATGGAGCGCGAAATGCATTTAATCCCGCCGGTTGTGTGTTAATAACGCAATATTGAAAATTATCGAAGTACCACGCTATTCTTTCCGCATCCCAAAGAATAAAGAATGTGTGAAAATCATCATTCAGTTTACCGGAAGTTAAGGAGTAATTTAATCCATAACTTGCATGTCCTCCTTGATCCCAATGCACGGTGCCAAATACTCTTCTGTCCCCGCCGGTAGAGCTTGCGGTTCCTCCGATCATCTCCATAATATCAATCTCGCCGCACTTTGGCCAACCGACGGAGGAAATATTTGTTCCGAGCATCCAAAATGCCGGCCAGATTCCTTTACCATAAGGAAGTTTGATCCGTGCTTCAATCTTGCCATATTGCCATGATTTTTTTGTATGGAGCCGTGCAGATGTATAGGCTTTCCCTGAATACGACTCTTTTAAAGCCGTAATGGAAAAATTACCGTCTTTGACAAAACTGTTTACCGATCTACTGGTGTAATATTGAAGTTCATTGTTTCCACCGCCGTTCCCATTCACTTCGTATTCCCATTCGGATAAATTAATTTGTGTGCTGTCAAATTCATCTGACCATACAAGTTGATAATTTTGCGCCAACATCATCGACGGAAAGCAAAACAACCATACAAGCAGAAGAAGGTAAAAATATTTTTGCATCACATTACGATCCTTTCCCTTATCACAAGAACACACTACAATCTTACATTAAAAACACCGAAAGTCATTGCCAACAGATTTATTCTGGCCAATCATCTGTTCTAAACGATGATGCGGGAAATCCGTCATTATTGAACAGTGTCGCTTCTTCAGTATTGCTCCACAAATATCGAACAGCAACAGGATGCAATACTTCCGGATGGGAAACAACAATATTCCGTCCTTCGATTTTGACTGCTGCTTTCTTGAACACTTTATCCTCACCGGCCACTGTAAAATAATGTTCTCCGTTTCGTTCTTTCAATAGCAACCCCTTCCCCACTCCATCGAATGAGAGAATAATTTTTCTTTTTACATTTTTCAAGCTCTTATAGAGGGGACCGGTATATGGCATTTTCTTCCCATAGGTCTTTGCTAATGCCCACGCAGCAAGACGTTTTCCTACATCCTCTTTATTCGTGGGATGAACATTTGTCGGATTTCCGATATCGAGCGTTACCGCCATTCCGGTATTCTTCAATGATAAAGTTTGCAACTGTGCTTCACGCAAACAAGCTAATTTTGCACCTGTCCAGTATTGAAACGGCGCCAATTGCACATAATAAAATGGAAAATCGCCGGATTGAAAATCTTTTCTCCAGCCTGTAATGAGTGAAGTGAATAGTGTATGATAGGTTGTGTAATTCCAAACATTACTTTCTCCCTGGTACCAAATTGTCCCTTTAATCGTAAATGGAATAAGAGGATTGATCATACCATTGAACAACGATGTCGGCGTATCTTGTGTAAGTTCGAACGCTACTTTCGGACGCTGAGCAAGTTCGTTTCCGGTTATTCCATACAGAGCAAACTTGTTAGATCTGTACTCAGCAACAGGAAGGTATTTCCAATTCCCTTCAAGAGAAACTGTAAACGGCTCAGTGGTGGAAGTCAGAACCATTTTTGTTTGATTTCCCCAAAGCCCTCCTCCTCCTCGAAGATCAATCACGCGGATCGCCAATTGTATAAGTGAATCTTGAACCAGCGTACCCGGAATTGTATACACCCGATCAATATTCCAAACACCTTCACGTAGATTCTCGCCAATTTTTTGTCCGTTCACATACGTTTCATCCATATCGTCGATTGGGCCGAGATATACTTTGAGATCTTTTCCGATCCATGCGGATGGAATAACAATCTGTTTTCTGAACCAAACAACTCCATCAAATTTTCCAAGAGATCCTTTTTCCCAGGATAGCGGCAGATTGATCTCCTGCCAATTCTTGTCATTATAATTTTGAAGCGAGCATTGCTCATCCTGAAATTTCAGTCCAACATATTTCCGGAGAGGGTCTTTTTCATCAATGCTTACAGACAGATGTTTTTCAACCCATTCATCCAACATACGAATACTATCGCGGCTTTCTTCTAGTCTTTTTATAATCCCTGCATACCCTTCTATTGCGCTTATTGATGGTTTGTCCATCCATGCTTCCACTGCTGTTCCTCCGAAACTTGCATTGATCAATCCGACCGGAACCTTTAGCGTATTGTGAATCGTTTTGCCAAAATGAAATGCCGTTGCACTGAAACTCTGAACGTCCGCCGGCGAACATTCCGTCCATGTTCCGACACACTGTTCCATTGGTAAAGACTCAAACGAACGGGCTACTGTAAACAATCGGATGGTAGGATAGAGCGCCTGTTCAATTTCGTTGGAGCTATTCATAATCGTATCGTTTGGCGGCCATCCCTGCAGCGGCATCTCCATATTGGATTGTCCGGAACATAACCATACTTCGCCGATGAGAATATTTTTAATGATCGATAAAGTGGTACCGTGTTTAAGAGTAATCTGAAACGGTCCACCCGCTTTTGGCGTAGAGAGTCTTGTCATCCACGAACTATCCGTGTTCACTTCAGTAGAAACAGTTTTTCCCCAGGAAGTTCGGATGGACACCGTTGTTCCGGGAATACCTTTTCCCCAGATTGGCACATTACTTTGTTGCTGCAACACCATATTATCTTGAAACAACGGAGCCGTTCGAAATAAGTGCGTTTGAGAGTAAAGATTTCCGGCAATGATGAGGATAAGAGAACAGAAATAAATAAACTGTTGTCTTGTTTGTTGAGTTGAATTGCTATGTCTTGTTTTCATATGATTCACTGTTAGGATATTATTGTTGTTAATGAAGTATATAAACATTTGCGGAAGTCTATTGCATTCGCGAATGCTCATATTTTTTGATGCGTAGGAAAAACAATCGCCTCGGGTAGTTTACAAATATTTGTTTTCAATATCAGTAAGGAAGGCGGATGACAAGAGAAAGAAGTCCGTATTCAATAGATGTTATCGGATCCTATTTTATGATCTCCACGTTGGTAGGGTGTTTCACATCTAATTCAATAGCCAGGCGATGGCATCCTGACTATTCTGAAATATTTTAACGTTGAAGCCTCTATTGAGACAAGCTGTTTCATAGTAATTCACATCTTTTACGGACGATTTCAAGAATGGCAATATGAGCGCTTCTTTCATTTTTCTACCAATACCGATTGATTCTAACAATGTAATCAAAGAATAGAGATCAATAAGAGAATGCCCGCCAGCCATTTTAGTACAGTCTGCCAAAAACATCGTTGTGTTTTCTTTTTTGGAGAGTATTACCGCCGCTATAAACGCATCCTTCAACTCTTCTGGAGAGACTGATCCAGAATACATCAGTTCTATTATTTTATGTGTATCATTTATTTTAATGTTCCACGGCATTGTGAGTATTCCCGACTATGTAAAACACTGAGAACGTTTACTGCTTGGAACCAATAAGCATATAACCGTTTTTCGTGTATTGGTAAATATTTATCGATGAGTTGTGTTAACTGAAAGTAAACATTTGAAGGGTTTGCCGCAATCCCGTGAATACGGTATGCCTGAAGATTTGTTTGTCTTCCCAATAGTAAGTGCCTTTTCGAAGAATTATTTGAAGTATTTAGATACAGTCGAATAGTAATTGGTCAGGTTGTTTTATTTTGTTAAAAAGATTTTGTTGACCTCCACAATTTCATATCTTTCTTGTTCACAGTAAAAATATATTATTTAACTCATGTTACGCAAGAACGCAGCTACAATGGTTTAATATGTCGCTCCTACGGAGCTTGACTTCAGGTGGATCATTCGATCTATAAATATTTCGTCCCTTCGGGACTATTAACTTATGAACTTTGAGAGGAAAATGCGTATTACCAAAGCTCCGTTAGGAGCGAAATATTTGTAGTAATGAACAAGCATCATCAGTCAAGCCCCGTAGGGGTGATATAATTCATGTTTTTTCCATCTGCTAACATGAGTTATTTAAATTTAAGCGCATGAAATACTTCACTATTTCCAAGAACCTGCATAAGGGATTGTGGATCATCAAACAAATAAAACGTATAGGCATCGGCAACATTTTCTTTGTGAATAACATTGATCATACACATTTTATACCCTTTGCCAAATTCTGAGTTCGTGGGAACCATTGCCGTAAACCCTTTATCAGCACCAAACTCTTCTTCAACATTTTCTTTCGGAAATGGTTGTGGATTTACCATTTTGCCGCCGGAAATGTTCAACGCCATTGTTAACAACATTCCGTCAGATAGAGTATTACTGTTTTGCTGAAGCCGTATAATGGGCCATATCCTATAACGTATTTCCAATGTATTATCTTTGGACTTTATTGCAAAATCATACTCAACATCATCATTTTTTAGAACCGGAGTTTGCGAATAATTGCGAGGGATAGAATACACCATTTTATTTTCTTGTAATAAATTCCAGAACTTCTTTGGAAGAATTTGGGCTGAAGATATGCTATGGAGAATAAACGATAGAAAAATAGTTACCATAACCGATTTCATTGTTTAGCCTTTCTTTTTTTGCCAACTGACCGGAACGGATTCCAAAGAATCCCGCTATAGAAATCTGTGTTATTACATTAGATTGAGTTACTTTGGTTTTTGGAATATATATATATCCTGACCAAGATGTTCTTCGAGTCTGCCGGGAATATATTCAACAACGGAAAACTTTTTTGCTAAATTAGTATATACCCAGTCTTTGGATTGATACACGGCACATTTGTTATCCCCTTGAAGGTCTGAGTTTTGAGAAACAAATCCTTCTTTTTTAAAACGATGGATAAGGTGTTCTCCAAGACTAAGGGTTGACAATTCACTGTGTGTTGTAAAATACAGGTACCCGCCGGGCGTAATGATCCGATAAAGCTCGTCAATCCAATCAAATTGTAATTGGTAATCAAGATGTGTAAAGACAGAACGAGCAACTACCAGATCGAAATACTCCGTCTGATACGCCAACGGAGGTTTAAGATTATTGCAAGTATAATGACTATTCGTGAGGTACTTTGAACTCCATGCGATAAGATGTTCATTGTAATCCGTGCCATATACTTCTGCATTTTTGAATCGTGTCAATTGTCGTGTAAGTCTTCCACAACCACAACCAAAGTCCAATATTCTTTTGAACTGTTTCGAGTTTAGATTAAGCCGTTCACAATGTGATTGAAGATCGTTAATAATTGCTAGACCTGAGTGCCAATATTCAAACGACCATACGGATCGTATTATCAGGAATATCAGTTTTGATGGAGGTGTTGGAAATCTATCGGGCAATCCATTTTTTCGATACGCAATTTCCTTTTGAAGATTTGACAATGATATTTTTGAGAACAACGATTGTAAATATCTCAAAGAGTCTAATAATTTTAAAGAGAGAAGTATTTTTTTAAAAACCTGTTTCATTGACGCCGCTCCCTTTGGACACTGGTCAGAGTGTAAATTATTTAATCATCAACATTTTTTTCACTTCGGTATATTGTTTCTTCTGCGGACCTATCGCAATAATCCGATAAATATATACACCGGACGAAACTTTTCTATTTGTATTATCCGTTCCATTCCATACCATTGAATAGTAACCGGCAAGTTGGTCTTCGCTCACGAGTGTTTTCACTTCTTGACCAAGCATATTATATACTACAATCTTTACAGTACTTGCTTCCGGCAATTGATAATTGACCGTCGTAGAAGGATTAAATGGATTCGGGAAATTCTGCTCCAATTTATAGACTGTCGGCAGTTGAGCAAGATCTCTTACGTTCAATGTAATACCACCAATATCGTTTGTATGATCGGTTTCATTCAACATGAATTTCTTCATTGTAAACAGAACGGCATTCTTCGGATAATTCGGATCTTTCAGGTTAAAGGAGAATCTCATAATATCTCCTGCTTTGTTCAATGGTGTAACTCCTGCAAGCGCAAGATTCGCTTTTCTCTCAGGAAAATAATATGCCATGGACATACTATCAGTTAAAGCCGTCTTGCTCATCTTTAAAGCTTTTACAATAGTCGTATCGTAACTGACACTCATCGCAATACCAAAGACCTGCGATGGTTTGTTGACCGAGATTATAAGATCATATTCATCCTGTTTTTCTCCGCGCAGAATCCTGAAAGAAAATGCAGAAAGAACCGCCTCGGCACGCGATTCTTTTTCCAGTCCGCCGGGGAAGGATGATATTAATCCCACTGCACGCTGCAGAATGTACGATGCATCCAGCGAACTGATTGATCCGTTACCGGTAACATCACCGACACGCTGCTGCAATGAAGAGAATATGTTGGCACCGACTGTGTTCTGAAGAACAAGTGCTCCATCAAACGCAGAAATCACTCCATTACCACTTACATCGCCGTAGATATTCACACGAACCAATACCGTATCATTCACCGCAGCAAGACTGTCATCAAACACCTTTAACACAATGGTATATTGCCCCTTTGCACTTGTTATAGGAATATACTTTAACGCTCCTGTTACAGAGTCAATGGAAACTCCGGATGGTGCTGAAACGATCGCATAATGTAATACCCCGCTGTCCGGATCATTCGCAGCATACGCGTATTGTAATGTATCAAATCGTGCAATTGCAGTATCCGACAAAACCGTGGTGAAAAATGGTGGAACATTCAACGTCGGCGAAAAATATGCATTAATGGTGTGTGCAGAAATAACATCAACAAAGGTATAACGCGATGTTGAATCCATCACTCTTAGACCATCAACATAAAGACTGTCAAAGTGGTGTTTGAAATTTGGAGTAAATGTAAAAACAATTGTGTCGCCATAACTCACTGATTGAACTCCTGACGGCGAAAATAATCCACTAAAAGCCGTTGACGTAATATTGTACGTATCTGGAAGAACAGTAAACGAATTGCTGGAATTTGTTGTTTCCGACACACTATCGTTAACCAGTACGGAGAATGATCCGCTGCTTGACAGTTCCAATTGATGCGAGTTCAGAATTCCATTGACAAAATTAGAGGTCGGTCCGCTACCCGTTGTAACCGTTGCACCGGGTACAGAGATCAAGACCGCTCTAACAAAATCAGTTTTAATATTGCTAAAATTATCAAACGCCGTAATCCGAATATTAAAGGGAATATTTTGGATTTGAGTCGGTATATCCAATCCAAAAGTATCTTTCACTGTAAAATGATTGAGGTCTCCCGGATGAACAAAAAAACTATCACTGATACCAATTTTTCCGCTGACAGAATCGATCACAGAAATGGTGTGATATCCGGAAGTAAACATGGTAACATTTTGCGGCCCATGTTGCCCTGCAGTAAATGGAACTGAATACAATCCTCCCAAGAGAGAGATTGTCGTGTCGGAAGATGAGAACCAAACATTTCCCGTAAATGTCGACACTGCATTCCCGAACGTATCCACTGCAGTTGTTGTGATATTGAATGTTTGTCCTGCCGTCGGATCGATGATCGGTCCCCCTCCGCTTGCTTCGATTTTGAAATGATGCAATACATTCGGACTAAAATACGCAGCGATCGTGTGTGTAGTCGCGACGTTAATAAATGTGTAGCTCAACAGGGAATCGACTTTAATTCCATCAACCAAAATACTATCTGCGTGATGATAGGGATCTGCCGTGACAACAAATAGTTGGTTTGTCCCTTGAAGAATAGTAATGGTTCCGGAGGGAGAAATTGCACCATTCCCGACAACAGAAGCCGATACTGCGTACGATGTGAGAGTAGTGACTCCTTTTGCGAAACTTTTCTCTCCTTCAAATCCTGTAGAATCGACGGCACTGATTCGATAAAAGTATTCTGTATTGGAAGTAAGGCCTGTATTCTGATATGTTGCATTCACCACGGAATCGATAAGATTCATCAAAGTGGAATCCGATCCGCGATAAATGTAATATCTCATGAACGGAGCTGTACCCCCTCCGGACAACCAAGTGAGACCAATTGATGTAGAACTCTGTGCCGTTGCTGATAACGATGATGGAGGAAGCAGCAAGCTAAATTCGCTCGGAGTTCTCACTGTTGTCGAAACTCTAAACTCATCAACTACCGTCCTACTTACCTCCGTTGCCATCATATCGATTTCTGCGAAACGAATTTTTTTCAATTTCGAAAAACGTTTGCTATTGATACCGGATTCTACCAGCATTGCATCTGGACCAATCTGCAGAGGGTTATTGGAATCAAAGGATCCCGACAGTGCTGCAGCGCTTGTAGCCACATCCGATACACCATCTATATAAAGTGTGAACAATTTCGAACCGTGAAGGAACGTCAAGGCAATGTGATGCCACTTTCCATCAGAGATTTTTTTGTTGCTGGTGAACGAGATGCTGTTTGCTAAATTATCTGAAACGAAAATGGCAATGGTCCCGGTATCGATCACCATCTTCGCCTGAAATCCAACCGCTCCTGATTGTTTTTTGAAGATGATGAAGTCTTTGCTGGAATCATTCACATTAATCCATGCATCGATCGTAAACGATCCTTCGGTGACTTTCATGGTTGCAGCATCGCTGATGGAGATATTGCTGGAAATAACATCGCGTCCATTGCCGTATCGTCCAGCGGAGATGCTACTCCCGGTAGAGGCATAATTATTATTTCCGGAAAGATCCGAAACGACGGATCCTGTCGATTCATCGAAGTGGAGCAGCAGAACAGTATTGGCATCCGGAGTGTAACCGCTTGTCATCGCGGGATTTGCTGTGGCATAATACGCATTCGAACTGGTACTGATATTATCACTGTTATCGAAAGCACAGACTGTAATTTGATAACTTGCTCCATTAGTGATTCCTGTGAGAGTCACCGAGGTATCCGTCGATGAAAATGTGGTATCTAGTCCAATGCCGTCCACATAGACGATGTATTTCGCAATATCATTGGATGAAGGTTTAGACCACACAACGTCGATTACGCTATTCCCTCCAATAGCGGAAAGAATGACGGGTGCCGTCGGAGGAGTGAGATCCGGAACGGTTAAACCAGCCGCGTACGTCGAATCCGAAGTAAATCCTGTGGAATCGGTCGCTATTACCCGGTAATAGTACGTGGAAAATTCTGGGAGTTCTATATCCGCGTAAAAGGTATTCTGTGTGGAATCGTGCAGTGTCATGGTGGTAGAATCGGCACCACGGTAAACATAGAATTGCCGTAACGGCGTATATCCACCATCAAAAACCCAAGATAAATTGATCGAATTCACTGCAGGACTGGCGCTGAGAAAATATGGTGGAACAGGTAGACTGAACTCGTAAGCGTAGCGAACGCGATTTGTTACACGGACTTCATCAACTACTCCGTCAAAATAATTCGTCAATGTTTCATTTTCGTACTCAGCTCCAATCAGTATTGGATGAGTATCATATCCGATACTTGTGGTATTAATTCCCGATGCAATCTGCTTTCCGTTCACATACAAAGCGTGAAGATCACCCACTTCATCAAATGTATATGCAATATGATACCATCGGCCCGTTTCAGGAGTCCAAGCAGCTGTCAACAGCGGGCCTTGACCTGATGATGTACCAATTGATGCTGTAAGATTTCCCGAAATATATTTCATCATAAACGATTCAGAAATCCCTGAGCCGACAGTTTTTGAAATCAACACTTTCGTACCGGTTGTGCTGGCAAATTTGAACCACCCTTCAATGGTAATATCCTGCGGCTGCATTGTTGCAGAATTTTTTATTGCGACATAATCATCAACGCCGTCAAAATTCCTCCCCTTCCCAGCTTTTCCGTTCGTTACCGCCGTTCCGAACAACTCACCGTTATTGGCGTTTCCACTAACATCGTACAGACTGTCACCAGTCATCTCATTGAATCGAAGGTACGCCATGGTATAAATATCAGGTGCATATTCACCGAGCATAGGTGCCGAAGCATCGGGAGAAGCGTTTACCTGAACTGATCCACCGCTTTCATTGCCGTTGGAATCAATGGCTGTCACAAAGAAATAATAATTTTTCCCGATACTCAGTTTCGTAAGAATTTTTATTGTATCAGTAAGACTTGTCGTAGAATCAATGATACTTTCCGGTGATGGTGTAAGTCCGCCATAGATATAATATGCCCTGAAGTCACCGCCGATCGTGGAATTCCATCGTAGTGTAAAATTCGTTTGCAGAGAATCAATAACGGAAAGAACGGTTGGAGCAGACAATCCTGTTTGATCAATCGGCGTCGCCAATACTTCATTCGAATAACCGCTGATATTTCCGTATACGTCTTTCGCTGTCACTCTGAAATAATATTGTTGATAATTTACCAATCCGCCGTACGTTTTCAGTGTGTCCACGATATTGATGATTGAGTCAATAATTATTGTGGGATTTGGTGAAGTACCGCGATAGACATAATATTTCTGGAAATCTGCTTCGTTATTAGGTTTCCAGCTAATTATCACCTGTTGATCACCGGCTGATGCAACAAGATTTTGCGGTACGGCGGGTGGAGTTGTATCAAGTGCAGTGTCGTACTGTGCAAAACTTTTTTCACTTTCAAATCCTGTTGAATCAACAGTACTGATCCGATAAAAATACGTTGAAGCATTCGTCAAACCGGAATTAGTATAATTTGTGTTGATTGTGGAATCTATCAAACTCATTGTGGTGGAATCGCTGCCGCGGTAGATTCTATACCGCATAAATGGTGCTGATCCGCCTCCGTTCGTCCATGCAAGATTGATCGTTGTTCCGGAAGCTGAAGCACTGATAAAGTTTGGTGTGAGCTGAAGATTAAATTCATTCGGTGTACGATTGATGGTTGAAAGGCGTACTTCGTCGATAGAACCCTTCAACAACCGTGTCGGATCAAAATTAAAGTATGTGCCGACGGTGAGCGATCCACTATTGTCCAGATTCATATTGGACGGGATGGTTGCTGACTGGTCGAACTTTCCGTTCACATAGATCGAAAGCACATCGCCGGTTCGTACGCCGGCAACATGATACCATGTTCCTGAATTCAGGATGATGGATCCATTTGAAACACCGTAAGTATTTCCAATCTGATCGAGCGCATAAAACCGAAGCGAATTGGTTGTATCCACAAGGAAAATAAAACCGCTGCCAGACCGTTTTTGTACGATGTAATGACGTTTGTTCAGTGTGTCGAGATTCACCCATGCTTCTACGGTAAAGTTGGAAGAGCCTGTATTTAAATTTGTTCTGTGGGAAACTTCTATGAACTCACTCGTTCCATTGAACTTTCTGGCGTTGCTCAATTTTCCTGGAACAATCGTCGACCCTTTTGCCACACCATAATTTCCCTTTCTGCTGGCATCATGCGCATCGCTGCCGGCGGGTTCATTCATATGCAGAAGCAAAACCGTATTAGCATCAGCCGCATATTCACCAGTCAAGGGAATAGCGCTAAAGAATCCTACAGTATTCGTGATTCCTTCATATCCCGTACTGTCGACCGTACTCACTCCATAAATGTACGGTGTTCCTACTGTGAGTCCCGATTGGGAATATGTAGACGCATCGGTTGAATCAATCAATGCAAGTGACTGAGAAGAATTTCCCCGATAGATGAAGTTTTTTCTCCGTCCTACTGCGCCGTTGCCGTTTACCCAATTCAAAGACGATTCGGTCTGACTCACCGCCGATGAAGCGAGATTGACCGGAGTTGGTTGAACATTAAATTCATTTGACGATCGAGCAATGGATGAGATTCGAACTTCATCGATCATCCCGCTAAAATTAAATGTTGAATTCGTGTCATTTCGCGCACCGATTTTAAGATCCCCGATATTATTCAGATTGTCACCGGTGATCGGTAAAAATTGACTTCCCGCAATTCCGTTTACATATATGCGGAGCGTATCGTTCTTTCGCACACCGGCAACATGATATGATTTTCCCGATTTGATCTTCACATCGGAACCGATACTTTTTTGCGTAGGACTCCATGTCGCCATCGATATTGCACCACCAGGTTGTATCGTCAATGCATAACCCGGGGTAGAACTGTTTGCCCGTTTATCAAAAATATACTGCGTCCGTGCAGCATAGATTGTATCGGTTTTAATCCACGCCTCAATGGTAAAATCACCTGTAGAAAAATTGATCGTATTATCGTGTGGAACGTTAATATAAGTGGACAGTCCGGACAACCCTCTGGCATTTCCAAGTTTCCCATTAGCTGGAACCGTCCCGAATGAAACAGCATTATTCACGTTCGAAGAATAATCCGCCAAAGTTGAACCGCTTAATTCATTGAAATGCAGCAACAATCCCGTAGAAACATCAGCTGAATATTCTGAGTAGAGTTGGATGTTTGGACTAATATACGCGGTAATTGAATGCACACCTGTAACGGTATTGAATGTGAAAGATTTTCCGATACCAACATTTGTACTATCTACCCGAATGCTGTCAATGTGATATCCAAGATTCGGCAGAATGGTATAAGACTGATTTGTTCCGTGGCTGATGTTGATTGAACCTATCGGAGCGATCGTGCCATTGCCAACAACGGAAGAAGTGATTGCATATTGATTAATGGAAAAATATGCATTGATCGTGTGAACGGAGTCAACATTATTCAGATTGTACGTTATTACAGCACCGATATTATTTCCATCCACCACTACAGAGTCGACATGATAATTGATGTTGGGATTGAAGTTAAACGTTTGATTGGACCCTTGCGAAAGCGATGGATTATTTGGGGCAATACCTCCGCTTCCGAACGAATTCGTTGCAATTGCAAAGCCAACAAGTTCACCGACGGCAAATTCACCCAATGCTGTCAATCCAATCGCCTGCGTTGACGTGCTGTTCTTTGTACCGGTAACAGTATTGCTCCATGAAGCAGCTTGATTTCTTTTTACGACAAAATTATTCGTATTGGCGCCGCTGTCAATATCCGCAGTATTGAATGTGAAGGTTGCATTACATGTATCGAACACTGTTTCTATATTCGTCAGTTTCCAGAAACGATTGACATTTTTGGAAAAATTAAATGAACTTCCTGTAAGATCCGGACCGGCGATAGATGTTGAAGCGCCGAGATATCCGGCTATCGAAACATTTGCAAGAGTAATATTGACGGGCGTATAAAAATTTGAGTCACCAATTTCAAAAAACTTAGAAATATTGGCTCCACCCGGAAAATATTTCTTCAAATTGCCGATCACATGACCGTTTGTCCGTGAAACGCTTGCCGTATCAACAATAATAACGGCGTTGATACCGGTAGAGATTTTTCCATTGGCAAAATTCAGTCCTTTCGAAATGTGAATGTCATTGTTAAGATTAACGATCGTTCCATTATTCAGCGTCATGACGTCAAATGTTGTTGGCCCGGAAATATTTTGACTGCTTCCGTTAAATGTTACAAGTCTTCCGTTAGGTGTAAACGTACCATTTAATGTCCAATTTCCTCCCAGGAAGAGATCCCCTCCTGAAAATGAGGAAAGTGTTAGGGTTCCATCGATTAAAACATTTCCGGTCACTGACAATGACGCTGTCATTTGAGATTCAGCGTTATTCATGGTCAGTTCCGAACCGGATTCAACCGTTAAATCTCCCGCCAACTGCCGCGCAACACCGTTGCCTCCAAAACCTAAATTCAATACTGTTGATCCGCTTACCATTACGTGATTTGGATAACCGGCTCCAGATAATGAACTCCATTCCGGTCCCCGGTTATATAATCCGTCTATTTCATATCTTAAAGTTGAGGAAGGACTGTATACCGGAGCACCGCCAGCAGCGATTGTTCCGCCGATTATTTTCAATACACCATTAATCGTTGTTATTCCACTTCCAAAATGTACGTCGCTTCCGTTTACGGTAACGAGCACATTGTTATTGAATGACAGCGTTCCACCGCCGATAGAATTCACTGTTTTGGTTGCATTGAATTGGAATTCCGAACCAGCCGATCCAAAAATCGTATGCGGAACATTGGTTACAATTAACGGAGAAGCTGAAAATTGAAAGTTGATGTATCGATCTTTAAGATTTATATCACCGGAAATAAGTGAAAGTGTATCATCGATGGTGAGACTTGTCGCCAGCACTGAATCAATGATAAGAGCACCTGTTGGTTTGTTGATGGTAAGTGAACTAAAATCAACCGAGTAGAAATTTGCTCTCGAGATAGTCTGATTTCCACTACCAATAAAATGGACTGTTCTCCCACTCGAAAAAAACCCACTGCTCGCACCTCCCTGCAACCAATTTCCTCCGAGATAAAAATCGTTTCCTGCGAGACTCGATTGGATCAGCGCACCATTTAACGTTAGATTTCCTAACACTGTTAGTGGTTGAGTCATAATAAATCCCGCCTGATTCATTCGCAGTGTCGATGCAGAATCAATGGTCAAATTCCCGGCAATCTTCCGTTCTATCGCAGTACCGCCATTTGCTCCTAAATTGACCTCGGTATTATTGGATATTTGAACATGAAAAGGATATCCGGCCCCACTCATACTACTCCATTCTAAGCCTCTTGCAAAAATACCTGTTGTATTATATTTCAGAAGTGATGTTACTCCATATGATGGAGCATTATTGATCACCGATCCGCCTGAATCAATTTGCAAAGTTCCGTTTACTATTGATCCGACTCCCAAATCAACTGCACCGGCTACGCGGACAAGATCAAATGTTATACCTCCACTAACTGTACCCGATCCATTGAAATAAATGTTTCCCGTTGCTGAGATATTGCCGGAAGATTTTGTGATGGAACCGCCCGAAAGGATATACAATCCGCTTCCGAGATTGAGTATCCCACTTGTGAGAATAAGATCCTTTATGGCGGGACTGGCTGTTATTGTTGCTCCATTAACATCATTCAATTCTACACGTCCTAAATCCACATCACCGATTTGATGCTGCGCTGCTCCACCACTAAGAAGAATCTTACCACTTGCGGTACTGCTATGTTGACCTAACGAACCATGAATATGACCATTTACGGTAATGGTATTTCCACTGTCATTAAGCGTACCGTTCATCAAATCAAGATTACCCGTCAATGTAATATTTGAGGAAAGTGTCAAAACATTTGACACTTTATCTATCACCAAAGAATGAAATGGGGTCCCGTCGGGAAGCGCAGAAAGAGTTTGAGGATTCAATCCATTAAATCTTAATACAGAGTTTGATGTAACGTACGCTCCTCCGGAAAATGTTGCGGTTGGAGAAAATGTTCCGGCAATGAGAATGGTATCAAAGCTTGCAAAAGTGATGTTGTTCGTACCACGAGTTCCGCTAATGTTTATGTTTCCATATTTCTTTGCCGCAATAATTTGGGAACCGGTACCGTAATATTCAACCGTACTTGATGTATTAAGTATTTGTATTGAATAGTCGAGAGGAAAACTATTTGTCCCCGCAATTCTCAGTTTTGCTCCGGTTCCGAGACTGATTGTCCCTCCAAAAGCTGCACGATTAATGGTAAATGTCGAAAGATCTAGAATTCCTGTATTAACAATGAGATCGCCTGCTGGAGAAATATTCACTCCCAATGTTAGACTACCTGTCGTACCGGTGGAATTAATTGTAAAATTTGTAAGTGATATCGGTGCTGAGTTTATTGTTACGTTTGATGATTGTGTGACACAGTCATAGTACAGACTTCCAAAATTTTGATTGAGTCCAAATAAAGTTGTAGAATTTGTAATATTGTCTACTACACAAAGCGCATTCCCTGTCCAAGTAAATGCTGGAATTGTTCCACCATCGACTCTATGATAATACTTTCCATCAGTTTGTACCTCGCCTGTTGCTGAAACACCATAATTTAAAGTGCCATAATTTACTAATTTTCCTTGGACAATTAGATCATACCCCACTGTATTACCATTATTCACAGTAAATGACGCCCCGCTATTTATTGCCAATGAGTCACCAATAAAAATTTGACAACGTTCAACAGTTACTGAGCTAGACGAATTCAAAATTAATTTTCCATCTATGCGTAATTCAGAATTTGTTCCGGAAATAATCCATGCGGGACCAACCGGTAAAGACATGGTATGTCCATTTTGAATGACAAAAACATTGCCAACAGAATCAAATGATGTTGGAGAATTACCAAGACCATCTGTTGTTAACGACCAATTGGAGAGAAGTGTTGGATTTGACTGTCCAGATTTTGAATAGTACGTAAATCCCACTGCCAATAATGAATTGGATAAAAGAAATGAAAAAAGAAAAAAAGATAGAATTATCTTAAAACTGCGCATCAACATTCCTAAAGCATTTGCAATAAGTAATGGGACAATCGCACGGATTTTGTAGCCCCTGTGTGCGAATTTCCTCGGTTTTTTCGCCGAGTTTTGGAGGGTAGATACAGTTGAAAATAGAAAGCATGGAGGGAATAGTCAAGAAAACGGTGTGTTATGAGGCACACAGTATGGAAGCGGATTGATGTGTGACAACAGTTTGATTTACAGAAAAAACTCCCTATTATTTTACACAATTTTTAACAGGAAAACGACGTGAAATCAACCAAAATTCTTTTTGTTTGCCTCGGAAACATCTGCCGCTCCCCAGCCGCCGAAGGAGTCATGAAAATGCTTGGAAAAGGACTCCCGATTGAGATTCAATCTGCTGGAACAGCCGGATATCACATTGGTGAACTTCCGGATACTCGCATGCGATCGCACGCACAAAAACGGGGGTATAATCTTACCAGCCGGGCGCAACAATTCAATCCAGCATTTCATTTTGAACAATTCGATTATATTATCGCAATGGATGAAAATAATCTCCGCGACTTGAAATCGATGGATAGAACAAAACAGTTTCATCACAAACTTTCGTTAATGAGCGATTATTCACAGAAGATGGATGTAACCGGGGTACCTGATCCATATTACGGCGGTCCCGAAGGATTCGAACATGTACTGGATATTCTTGAAGATGCGTGCGTAGGATTGTTGAAACAATTGAAAGCACAAGGGAGTTGACCGTCACCTTATAGGTGACGGTCAACTAAATTACTATGAATTCATCAATCATTCCTCACATCCAATCAGCTCTGAACAAAAATGTTCTTTCTCTTTCCCAGTCAAGCGGCGGCTCCATTGCCTCTGCGTATCGCGTAGAGATGAGTGACGGGCAATCACTCTTTGTAAAAAGTTCTCCTCAGCATCACGATATGTTTGTAAAAGAAGCGAATGGATTACGGGAGTTGGCAAAAGCAAATGTACTTCGTATCCCAGAAGTCATTCTTGCAAGCGAAGAACTTTTAATTCTGGAATATCTTCCGGTCACGACCCCCACGCAGCGAACCCAATTCTTTGAACAGTTTGGAAAACATTTCGCTCAACTGCATCGGCACTCAGCAACACAATTTGGTTTCATCGAGAATAATTACATCGGATCGAACCTCCAAGAGAATTTGCCTCAGACCAATTCATGGAAAGACTTTTTCGTGGAACACCGATTGGAGTTCCAATTTCGTCTTGCAGAACAGAATGGTTACAACGATAAAGAAATCATTTCGCTTTTCACTAAACTAGAAAAACAGATTGACCGATTAATACCAAATGATGGTGAGCCGCCAACCCTGCTTCATGGCGATTTATGGAATGGAAATTTTTTGTGCGTGGAAAATAATACTCCGGCATTGATCGATCCTGCCGTCTATTACGGACATCGCGAAGCCGACCTTGCTATGACAATGTTGTTTGGTGGGTTTAGTGAAGCGTTCTATGCATCATATCATGAAACGTATCCACTGAATGATGAATGGAGAAGAAGATGCGAGTTGTACAAACTCTATCATCTCTTTAATCATTTGAATCTGTTCGGAAAAGGATATTATTCGCAAGTTGTTGGAACGATGAAATACTTGGTTAGATGAGTTTTTTGGAACTATATCGTGAAAAGTTTCTTATCGTCTTTAGCTTGTGAAATAATCTTTTTATTAGTCGTCAACAAGTAAAACTCACCTTCATACGAATAAAAGTCACTGTCATTCGTAAAGATACATCGTAATGCTTCGGGACAGGAAATCATATAGTTATATAATAGATGATCTCCAAAATCGACTTTACTTCCCTCAAAAGTTTCTAAGATATCCGGTGTGAATGTAGAATCAAAATGTATGGGAAAGTTTTTTTTAAATAGTTTTTTGAAAGTTTTAATTTGTAAATCCCATCCAGTAAAAAAAGCAATGTCGTTAGCTCTCTGTTTTTTAAATTCATTTGTTTCAAATTTTAATGACCCCGTTTGCGTACGGTAATAACCGACTTGCAAATGTTTATAATACTCTACAGCAACACTCACCGTAGTATGGGAAACCAGCGATAAGGATTTTAAATAATGTAAAACTTTACCGAGATCAGCATTCAACAAAGCAATCCTTCTATCTTCAAGTGACGTTGAAAACGGATCTTTATAATCAATGATAATATTCGTATCAACAAAAAAGGCTCCACACGGAAGCCTCTTTTTATTTTCAACAATACTCAATGCGTCTATAACTGTAGCCATTGTTTACGCGGGAAGTCGTTGCGAATAATATTCTGCGGGTGAAATGTGTTGTAGTTTCAACGTGCGACGCAACTGTGCATTATGCACAGTAATTGCAACCTCATCAACATCGTCTTCTTCCATTCCCACGATGGAAACTTTTTCCTTAAATGCGGTATCATCCCAATCATTATCAATACATAACTGACCGAATGAGTGATTAAGAAATGTACTCGAAAGGAACTCATACCCCGCAAAATCTACCACTACGGGAGATGCTTCCTGCAAACCATCGTTAATCGATTGATATAACGATGTTCCTTTATCGGGAGAGAGTAAACAAGGATTTCCTACGAGCGAAACAACTTTAATTGTCTTCATTGTTCTCGCCTTTTAATTGATATGTATAATTGTCATAGATAACACGAATATTGACCAATGTTCCATCAATATAATTTCTGAGCTTAACGGCAGGGGTCACACTATCATCAGCATAATAACCAACACCAGACGCGATTTGAAAAGTTCCGTGATTAACAGTAAGGAATCTCCGCAAAAGATGCAACCCCATACCGGCAGACTCCTCAAATGGGCGGGTTGAATTACCCTCCTGAACCGCCCAAGTGATGCACTCTGAATCACTTGCAGGAGCTTTATCTTTTAAATAATTTCTTGTCAATGTTGGTATTCCATACCCTGAGTCATAAAATGCCACCTCAAAATAACCTTTCAGTGGATAAAATTGGCCACATGCAGAAACGCCGAACTCACCTTCACCGTGAGATAACCCATTATTAACTATTTCCCATAAGTTCTTTACTATTTTTTTACGCAATTTTTCTTCAATCGTTGGTAAAAATGGGACAATGTCATTTAATATCCATTGCACTACTTGTTCTTCTATCACACTTAATGTGCCAGAAAACCTTTTTAAACAAATAATCTCTGTTTGATTAAAACTATCGCACCCTTTGCTGTTTGGATGAATAAATTCAAAACCAACTTGTTTCAGGTATTGATTTGCTCCATCGTAAATAGATTGAAATTGTATTTTCTTCTGTTTGTTTTGTAACAATAACAATTGATCTAAATAGACTACACAATATGGACGGAGAAAATTTACTTTAGCAATAAATAGTTCACGTTTGCACTGTTCAATTTGTTTTTTGAACAGTGCAAGTTGACCAAACGATTGATGATTTATACTAAAGTTAAGCATTAGATGATTTATATTTTACTTTAGGCTCGGCAGCGATTTGATATCCGAGAGGTGGGTTTTTATAGTTTTTTTTACTCTCAAATGCATCTCTCAAAACTACATTTTTTAACTGTTTGGAAAGAGTTTCTGATGAAGTGATTTGATTATCTAGTTGTGCACTAAATTGCATAATTTTTTCGATAGCATCAGTAATACGTTTTTGTTCAGTGAATGGTGGAAGCGGAAAACATTTGAGCAAAACAGTGTCTCGATTTATCCCAGGTATAAGACCATCTTTTTGAGATTGAAATTGTTCAAATTTTGTTTGCAGATAAAAGTTTAAGAATTTTAGATTAACACCCATATTTCGAACAGCCATAAGCTGTCTTGAAATTGCAATATTGTCTTCATGAAGAATATTTGTTTTCCCGACTCCTGATCCTTTCACTGTAATGAGGATATCATTTTTCATTGCGATAACCTTGGGTTTTGTTGACCATTTTGAAAACTTTGGATGTATTTCGCCAAAATCAGACGGGCCTGTTAGATATGGATTTCCTTCACCTTTTAAGTTATAGTCTTGTACTTCAATATGTTGCCCAGAAATTAAATCAATTACTTCTCCTAATCTACACCACATCCAACCTTTTGGTAGATCAAAAGGGATTTCTTCAGGTTTAATCAGGGGTAACGGCTTTTCTTTTTTTATTTCCCCAGCCGAAAGAAGTTTTTGTTTTTCTTCTTTTATTCGTGCAAGAAGATTGGTTGCAGGTTCAGCATTCGGATTATGAGATACCAGTTTACCTTGTATTGCATCCTGTAAAATTTGCTGGCG
This sequence comes from Bacteroidota bacterium, assembly GCA_041658205.1. Classification (NCBI taxonomy): domain Bacteria; kingdom Pseudomonadati; phylum Bacteroidota; species Bacteroidota bacterium. Next base: position 544,043 of record JBBAAO010000002.1, on the reverse strand, counting down.
CAATTGCTTGAGGAATTGTTGTTGATTCTCGATTTCAATTTGGAGTTGTTTATATTCTAATTCAGTTTCTAATATTTTATTTACAATTTGTTTTTGAGAATTTAATCCCGGCAATAATATCTCAAGTGGTAAAAAGTGTTTAGGTTTTATTTCGGTCTTTATTCCGCCAGGAATTTTTGCTTTAATTAAATTAATAAAAGCAGCACTTTTTAAAAACCATTTCAAGTAATCTTTATTGATCTGTTGTTCATCATACGAATATGATGAGTAATGGATGGTTGCGGTTATATCTTCGTCCCCTTCGTAAATAGCAACGGCACCTTTGGCAACATTTATTCCGGAGATCACCAAATCACCCTTCTTTATCAAAATCATATCGGTGTTCGATGTTTTCTCAGAAAGGTAAATTGCGCCAGAAAAATCAATTTTATCGATTCTTTTTAGACCATTTATTGCAGCATCGTCTGGTTTAAATCGCTCTTCTCTTGGTAGTAAGAAATCTCTGAATGAGGTGATCTTGGATGGCATTTATGAAGTTCTACAATTCTGATTTAATGTGTTCAATTAATTCTAAACTCTTTGCAAATGATTTATTCAACTTTTCAATAATTTCTTTACTTGTATATTCTACACTTTCTTTCTGAGCTACCGGGTTTTTTATATCCAATTCAAATGCCGCACCATAAATTGAATCACCATTTTGCTGTTGTTCTTTAACAATTTTTTCCTGCGCACCAATCTCACTTTGAAGTCTTTGTCTTTCTTCAAGTAATGGTTGTTTCTCTTCTTTTCCTTTTAGGTCATCATCAATTCTTGTAATCCTTTTTTTATGGGCATCAATAATACTTTGCGCGTTTATTGCTGCTTCCCAATACTGTTTTGCCTCTTTTTTGGCTTCGGTAATTTTTTGCCCGATATTTAACTTCCAACTGATTTCACTTTCTTTTCGTTTTTTCCACCATTTACGGATTGGTTCAAATTCTTTTAATTGGATCGGTCTTGTTTTGCTGTATGCCTTTTGCGTTTCGGGCAAACGATGTTCGTAATACCAAATCTCTTTAGTCGGTTTTCCTTTCTCAAAAAAAATCAAATTTGTTGCCACTGAAGCGTATGGCTGAAAAACAGAATTTGGCAACCGCACAATTGTATGCACATTACACTCTTCCAGCAATTTTTGACGAATACGAAGCTTTAAACCGTCTCCGGTCAACGATCCGTCCGGCAATACAATCGCCGCTCTTCCGCCTTCTTTTAATATTTTTGTTATAAGCACAAGAAAAAGATCCGCAGTCTCTTTTGTGCGATACGCTGCTGGAAAGTTACCAGCAATGCCGTCTTCTTCCATTCCGCCAAACGGCGGGTTTGTAAGCACGATGTCCACTTCATCTTCTTTTTTATAATCACTAAATGGTTTAGCAAGAGTATTGTCGTGAAGGATATTGGATGGAACCTCAACCTCATGCAACAACATATTGGTCATACACAACAAATGCGGAAGAGGCTTTTTCTCAACACCATAAATACTTTTTTGTAATTTGTCCTCTTGTTTTGTAGTGCGAACATATTCCTTTCGAACATGTTCGATTGTGCAAGTAAGAAAACCGCCTGTCCCGCAAGCAGGGTCAAACACTTTTTCTCCGAGTTGCGGATCAATCATTTCAACCATAAATTGCGTAATTGGGCGTGGAGTATAATACTCTCCGGCATTACCTGCGCTTTGCAAGTCTTTAAGAATTTGTTCGTAAATATCACCAAGGATGTGACGATCTTCCGATTTTTTAAAATCGATTGCACCGTTAATTTTATTGATCACCTGACGCATTAACGTGCCGGACTTCATATAATTAAACGTATCTTCAAAAACCGAACGAACAATATATGTTCGTTCAGGATTTCCATTTGAAGGGAGTTCTTTCAATCTTCTGAATAATTCGTTGTTCACAAACTCAATTAAATCTTCGCCGGTCAGTCCTTCCGGATTTTCCGCCCACGTTCTCCATCGGTACTTTTGAGGAATGACGGATTTGTATTTACTATTCAGTAATTCAAATTGTTTTTCCTGATCATCAAGAATTTTTAAGAAGAGCATCCATCCTAATTGACTGATACGCTGTGCATCGCCGTCAAGGCCGACATCTTTCCACATTATATCTTGAATGCTTTTTATTACACCACTGATTGACATAGTTTTATGCTGCTTGATAAAGTTGTTGTTCTAATTCTAAAACTGCTTGTTCGTATTGCTCTTTACTTCCAAATGCTTCAAAAATCTCATACGGGGTACCAAAATCTTTAATCGGTTTTACTCTCAGAATTCGAATATCTTCAATATTTTCAATTCCTTCATCGGCATATTTATCTATTAGTGCAGAAAGAATTTCTCTCGCTTTACCACCATATTTTGTGAAATAATTTCTTTTTTTTACATTGTTCGCACGTTCTTTACGGGTGAGCGGAGGTTGATCGAATGCAACGTGGCAGACTAAATCAAATGGATCAATATTTCTACTGACTTCTTCTTCCATAGCCTCAATAAAAATTCCATGCTCTTTCATTTCTTCTATAATTGCGCTTTTTTGCGAGGATTTATTCCAAAGAATAAGGAATTGATCAAGGGAAGAATATTCCTTAAGAATATTCTTCCTTGTGTAATCTTTCAAAGATTCAGTAACAAGTTTTCCATCTTTGTCATAAAATTGTACTCGTTCTGCAACAACAAAAACAGAAACGTTATTCACATAATATTTCGGTCTTGGTTCACCTTCTCCACCCACACCCCCACCACCTCCTCCTCCACCCGAATTATTTCCACCGTTGTTTCCATCGCCGTCCCCATCTATGGGAATAGGAATACCATCAAAATCGGGATCTGAAAAATGCTCCGTTGCCTTGCGGAAATCCATTATCGTAAAAAATAATTTCTGATAATCTTCATTAATTCGCGTCCCGCGTCCGATTATTTGCTTAAAGAGCGAGACAGATTGGATGTTCTGATCAATAACAATCAGCTTACACGTTTGTGCATCGATTCCCGTTGACATTAATTTTGAGGTTGTAGCAATGACAGGATATTTACTGTCGGGTAAAATAAAATTATCAAGTTCCATTTTACCAACAAGATCATCTCCGGTTATTTTCATTACATATTTTCTGTTTTCGTTAACAAGATCAGAATTACAATTCACCAATTGTTGTCTCATTCGTTCTGCGTGATCAATATCTTCACAAAAGACAATGGTTTTATCAAAACGGTTTGTTCGAGTTAAAAAATCAGTAATTTTTTGAGCAACAAGTTCTGTTCGCTTTTCGAGGACAAGTGTTTTGTCAAAATCTATTTGATTATAAATCCTATCCTCAATTTCTTGACCTAATTTATCCCTTTGTCCTTTTGTTGGTCTCCAACCTAATAAATCTTTGTCGAGATCAATGCGAATAACTTTGTAGGGAGCAAGAAAACCGTCTTCTATTCCTTCTTTTAATGAATAGAAAAATACGGGGTCACCGAAATAATCAATGTTTGAGATATATTCAGTTTCTTTTGGCGTAGCAGTTAATCCAATATGAGTTGCAGAGCTAAAATATTCAAGTATCTCTCTCCAAGCACTGTCTTCATCGGCACTACCACGATGACATTCATCGATAACAATAAGGTCAAAAAAATCAGGAGAAAATTCTTTGTAAACTTTTTGTTCTTCCTTCGGACCGGTAATCGCTTGATACAACGACATATATACCTCGTACGACTTGTCAATCGTACGATCGGTAATTTTTGTCATTACGCCACCAAACGGTTTAAAATCATTCACCATAGTTTGGTCAACAAGAATATTTCGATCTGCTAAAAAGAGAATTCGTTTTTTCTTTTTTGCTTTCCATAAACGCCAAATAATCTGAAAAGCCGTGTAGGTTTTACCAGTTCCAGTCGCCATAACCAACAAAATTCGATTTTGTCCCTTTGCAATAGCTTCAATCGTTTTGTTGATTGCACTCATCTGAAAATATCGTGGTTCTTTTTTGCTACCATCAGAATAATAATCTTGAGTAACTACAGATTGAATCTCAGATGAAATATTTTTAGCATTACAATATTTCTTCCATAATTCTTCTGGCGATGGGAATTGATTCAGTGATATTTCACGTTCAACAACACCGTTTGTAACTAATCTATCGTGTTCTAAAAACGAATCACCGTTGGAACTAAAGACGAAAGGAACTTGTAGTTTTTCTGCATACCGAAGTGCTTGTTGCATTCCATCACCAACGCCATGCGTATTGTCTTTTGCTTCAATAATTGCCAATGGTACGTTCGATTTATAATACAAGATGAAATCTGCTCGCAATGGTTTTTCACGAAAGACAGCATTGCCGCGGACAACAACTTTTCCCTTAGTAAAATTAACTTCTTCACGGATTTGAGTAAAACTATCCCAGCCCGCATCTGCAACAGCAGGTCGAATATAGAGAGAGCAAATATCGCGCTCAGAAAGTTCTTTTTTATTAATGTTTTCCATATTCATCAATACAAAAAATCCGCAGTAAGCCTTAAATGCCACCTCTGCGGATTCATTCTCTGTAAATGTAACCTTTTTCTGTTATGCTTGCAATTCTCTCTAAATCTATCCCGGTAAAAAGTAAAACACCAACGCAAAAATGATATAGACAGAGATCAACTGCACACCCTCCAGCCAATTACTTTCTCCATCGCTGGCAATTTGTTCTGTGATCAATGCTGAAAGCGCAATGGCAAGTAATTCAATCGGCGTAAAGACAAGATCCATCGGTTTCGGTCCCAAAAAATAACTTGCAAAAACAAGTACCGGAGAGACGAAAAGCGCCACTTGAATGCTGCTCCCGATTGCAATTCCCAAACTGAGATCCATTCGGTTCTTCATAGCAACAAGGATCGCTGTGCTGTGTTCTGCCGCATTTCCAATAATGGCAACAACAATCACTCCCACAAAAATACTCGTCATTCCCATTGCCTCGGCCGCATGCGAAACTGAAGCCACAAGAATTTCACTCATCCACGCAATAAAAAATGTTGCAACCGCTAATACAGTAAACGATCGTGCTAAACTCCATGCTTTGCGATGTTCATTTTCAATCTTTGCCGCCTCTGCTGCTTCGCCGATAAAGAGTTGTTTATGAGTCTTTAAGGAAAAAAGAAGACTCAACCCGTACGTAACAACAAGAACAACAGCAATCTCCATACTGAGATCAGCTTCACGATCAGCAATATCTTTCCCGCCAAAATAGTGAAACACTGCGGGACCAATCAATCCAATGGATGCCAGTGTAAGCATGGTCGAAAGAGCACGCGCTCCTGCAGCACTGAACGTCAATGTTTTATGCTTCAATCCCCCTGCTAACAGCGATGCACCAAGAACCAACAGAATATTTCCGATAATCGATCCGGTAATGGAGGCTTTCACAACATCATACAGTCCCGCCTGCAAAGCCATTAACGCAATAATCAATTCTGCAGCGTTGCCAAAAGTAGCATTCAACAATCCGCCGATCCCTTCACCGGTTTTTTCTGCAAGATGTTCCGTTGCTTTTCCAAGCCAGCCTGCCAAAGGAACAATAGAAATACACGAAAAAAGAAACAATGTCGTTTCTGAAAAATGAAACGCATACTCACCAAGGATCGTCAATGGAACAAAAAGTAATAACCAATCAAGAGAGGGTTTGAAGAATCGATTCATAAAGGAGGCGAAATAAGGTTAAAGATTCAGCATACTGGATGCAAGATCCTGAATTCAGAGTTTATCGTTTTGATTTTAAATTTGTTATTTGGAATTTGGAAGTTCGAATTTCACTTTTGCAGTCTCTTTAACAATTGTATCTGTCCTGCGTGATACACGTCGTGCATTGCAATACCTGTGATGGTTTGGAGGTTGCTGAATTTGCTCCCATGAGGATATTTACCTAAATCTTCCGTCGAGATTTTTTTAACCTCGTCAACAAGTAACTGGTGCATTTCTTCGAGAAGTTGAATGTCTTTTTTCCAAGCGGATGCTATTCGATTTTCGGGGCGTTGAAAAAAATTACTTCCTTTTAACGGAAACGATCCATGTTTTTCGCCGGTCAACCGGCGGCGCACAATATATTTCCAATACGCGCAATGAACAACAACTTCCCAAATGTTATGCCGTTTCGCGGATGGGCGCCAGCAGATCTGATCAAGGGAGAGTCCGCGGATGGAGCCACGAAGATTCGTACCATGCCAGGCACGTGTGTGATATGATTCTTCAAGTTGTTGAACAAGAGCATCAATGATTGACGATTGTTTCATAGTATTGTCCTCTGGTCAATACAATTCAGCTGTATCTATTTTGATTTATGTTAATTCAAAAACGTCAGAAAGGATACATTCAGATTGGAGTTCATTCTGACATCCATTTTCAATTGGATGAGATATTGTATTTTTAGTACGATGGTAAACGTTATCTCAGCAGTAATCTTCCATCAATCGCAGCAAACAGCAGATCCATATCGATCGGTTTCGTCATACATGCATCAAATCCAAGCCGCAGGGCGGCATGAAACACTTTTTGACTTTTTGCATCACTCACAAAAAAGAATGGTGTTCCTTTAAGTGCCGGATGTTCCTGTACTTTTTGGTAAAAACCGAATCCATCTAAATGGCCTAGCGGAAATACCGCCTCGGTAATAATCAATTTCGGATGTTGTTTAATCATCACTTGCAGCGCATCTTCAGCTCTTGCAGCAATAACTACTTCAAAATTCCGAGACTGAAGTGCACGCATCAACGTGACTAATTGATTCTTATCCGGTTCGACAATAAGAATTCTCGCTTTTGGTTGCGTCCCCTTCTTCGCATCCTGCACTGCCCGTTCCAGTGAAGCATGTTCCTCTTCCGTGATGGCGTACCGGCGGCGCATCATATCCAACACCTGACGTTCCATATCCGTGATGACTCCATCTTTCCAAGCAAGTTTAAGCGCATCAATATACGCTTTGTGTTTCACCTTTCGCTCAATAACGGTATGCTCTTCCATGGTGATGTTGAAGATCTCCCGTACGACTTGAAGTTCCTGCTCTTCTTCCGGTGTTACTTTTCCATCGAACCAGACCTCTTTCATCATCTCATCGTACATCATCAAACTTCCCCGTTCCATGTCGATAGGCGTATCAACGGTCGGTTCCGGCTTCTTCTGTTGGATCGCTTCTTTAAAGACCTGACGACCGACCTGTTCCTGCTCCATGATCAATTGTTCAATCCTATCGGAATAGGCCTTCGCAAAATGATTTCCCGGATCGAGTGTGTACACCTCAGCGATCTTTTTTAATGCTTCCTGATACATCCGCTTGCCAATCATTTGTTCCGCAACGGCAAACATTTGCGCAATCATCTGCGTGATCTCTTCCTGGCTCGGTCCCTTTGCTAAAAGGTCATCCGGCGAGGCGTTTTGCTTTTGAATCAAGAGTATTCGCTGTTGAAAAGAGCGGGCGAGAGAATGTTTCGGATCGATCTGGAGCGCTTTTTTAATTTCTTCAATTGCTGCTTCAAAATTTTTTGCGCGCACCAATTCATCCGCATAACGAAGATGCTTTGAAATGAGATCTCGTTGCTGGTCGTTAGATATGACGGTCGGTTTATTTCCAAACATAGTGAAGTGTCCCCCCAGGTAAAACTGCTATACAATAATATAACTTATTGAAAGTCTGAACGAAACTCAACTTTAAAATACGAACGCCGCTGGGAAGCGGCGTGCATAATAACAATCAATTTTAGAAGTGTCCTGGTCTAAAAACGATAGCTGACGGTAAAATTCACCAATGTTGTCGTGATCGATTCGTCGGTTCTGGAAGCGTTTGCCAAACCCGGGATAGAGTATTGATTGCGAAATGATTTATAAGAACCATATGCGAATGCACCATCCAACACAACATTCCGTTGAAGGAAAATACCGATTCCTCCGGTGAACATGGTCTGATCAAAAGTGCTTGGATCATTTTTATACGGCGATGGAGTCACCGAATATCCCCCGCGGACTCGCATTTCGGTAGTCGGGATGTCGAACTCTGCACCTATCCGGTAACTGACAGTTGACCGGAAAAGCGATTGTAATTGTGTGTTCTTTTTTTCCATCGCCGGACTATCTGTCCACTCAATCTGCGCCCAATCGACATAGTCAACATCCACAGCAAGCAACAATTCCGGTTGAATGTACAATGATCCTCCCGCACCAAATGTCCACGGTGAACTAACACCGTATTCGTTATTGGAATTGGGGGCAGAATATTTTTTTGCTGGATTTGTTGTATTCCATGAGCCGCCATTATTATCGAATACACTTTCACCTTCGTTTATGTACGTCTCCTGCACTTTAATTGATGTCGGTCCTTTTGCAATCAATCCTACCCGATAAAGTTCTGATCGATACATCATTCCCAGGGTAATATTGCCGCCGCTCAATTCGCTGCTTAAAAAACTATCATAATAAAATTTGTTGAACCGTAAATAGGCAGAATCTTTCAGAAGACTTGCGGCAGTGTTATTATAGATGTTGCGAGTATCCTCCTCCACATAGTTTCGTGTGTAATCATACATCCCAGAATAGACATTCAAAGAAACACCGAACGAAATATTTTCTTCGATATCAACTGCGCCGGCAAATGACCATTGACCAAGATTTCCTCCTTCTTTAATTACTCCGCGTTGATTGACATTATTTTGAACAGCACTGTATCCTGCAGAATTAGTCAAATACGTATTGAAGGGAATGTCATATTGAACATCGGAATCGTACAACGATGAAATAATGGAACTTCCACTGTTGAATCCTTCAAACTTCACTGTCGATGCATAATCGGCGATTCGGCTGTATCCAAACGCAAATACAAGACTCCCTTGAACAGTCGGGAACGGAAAGACAAATCCAATATTGTCCAGTGATGTTGCAGAAGTGCTTGCATTTTGTTTTGCAGAAAAGAATGTTGCATCATTGGAAAGGCCAGTGCTTGATATCCCTCCCATCATTTCTAATCTTCGCATCTGCGCAAGTCCTGCGGGATTCCACACAGCAGCGCTGTAATCATCCGATACGCCGATATACGCATTTCCCATTCCGAGGGCGCGCGAACCGGAACCATTCCCTCTTGCTGAATATCGTAAGGCATCTTCGGAAGATTGAGCAAATACAATTGTATGCATCAACAACATTGTTGTCATAAACAAAATAAAACGCATCATGGTTTTTCTCACTAATTATCTCGGTCTGTTGCCATTATCATCCCTTGTTGCTCCGTCGCTTCGAGTACGGTTGGATGAATTGGTATTTTCATTTGATTCTCTTGTTCTACCGCTGTCATTTGTTTGTGCCGGCGGTGTCGATGGTGCCACTTGTACTGCCGGAGCTGGAGTAGATGGTACCGGTGTTGTTCCACCCACCGGAGCTTGCGGCTGTGTGTAAGTCGGTGAAGAAATCGGTGCGTTTCGTTCACCCTCTTTATTTTCATCACGCGTTGATCCACCATTTCGAATTCTGTTCCCATCGCCGGAAGGAAGATTCGTCGTTGTTGTTACTGTCGTTCCCAAAGGTGTCCACCAAGGAGTCACGGGGTCATATGGGCTCGGCCAATAAGGTGAGGGGCTTGGAACAAGAATACTCGGTTGAAGAACGGATCCATCAATCCACAACCGTGACGACAATGTAATTCCATCATGAACTGTTCGAACTCCATAATACTCCAAATCTTCAGTGCGTTCGTTTAATTCCGTGACGCTATGACACGTAACGCATGATTGATTGTAATTGATAGAATAAGAATTATCCGTAAAATTTTTCTTCGGTTGATAACGCTGTGTGTGTACAAATTCCTGCGGTGTCATTAGTTTTGTATAACATCCACTTTGAGAAAATGCGAACATCACAACAATAGTCATCATCAATGTTAATTTTGCATGCATATTAGTCTCGTTTCCTTCCGCTTCCACCCGACGAAGAACCTCCACCACTGCTTCTGGGTGGAGCAGATTGCGGCGGCGTTGATTGCGTAGGAGGATTGTACGACGGCTGTCGTGTCTCTCGCGGGCGTTCAACAGGACGCGCTTCATCTTTTGGCACTGATTGTTTGACCGGAGGTGAATATTTCGGCTCACCTCGTTTCGGTCTTTCCACTGGACGATCTTCACTACCTGGACGTTTATTTTTTGGTGGTGTATATGTCGGTTGATTATTCTTTGGATGCTCGGTTGGTCGTGCTTCTCCATCCGAATTCGGACGATTATGTGTTGGAGGATTGTATCCAGGAACATTTTCGCGAGGTGGTTTATTTCCTTTGTCATTGTCAATCGGCCGTGCTTCATCTGCCAATTTTGTAGGACGTTCTGTATTTAATCGTTCCCACCATGGTTGTTCTGGTTTTCTTCCGGACGTTTCTATCGGGCGTGCTTCGCCAGTGGTTGGACGAACGTCAGTACTTGTTATAGGCGGTTCTGTTGTTGGTGTAGTTCCGGGGATCGGTCGAAGTCGATCTTCCGGTTGCGGATCTCTCGTCGGTCCATCCGTTCTTGGACGATTCGGCGTTGCCGGATTATTTGCATATACTGGCATTGAATAATATCCAGGGTAGTAGGCGATTGGAGGATAATATGGATACCACGGATGATAATATGGTGATGGATAATAGCACCAACCATACGGCGGATAATAGGTATAAAATGGATCGTAATACCATGATGGCCGGTAGGACATTCCCCAATAATAGTCATTGAAATAGGAATGATAATACGAGCTTATCCAGGATGAGTAAGTAGGATAATAATAATTGAACGACACGCGAAGGCGAGATTGGCGATAATCATCGTCGAGGTAATAGTGATTATTGATCGTCGTGTTGCCTTCATCATACGATGTATCGGAATCATAGGCAATATCGCTTTCCTGACGCTCCACCGTAGCAAGTTCTGTATAACATCCTGCAAGTGAAAAAACAACAATTGCAGAAACGAATAATCTCAGCACGGATTTCATATCGCACCTCTTGATGTTTAACTGTTTAAATGAACAGCCGGGAACGGAAAATCATTCCTTACAATACAATGTACCACAAAACCGTAAGGTTATCAATGTAGATGAAGAATCAGTAGCGAAGGTTTAATAGATAAGCAGGTTGTGAATGAATAACTTCTTGATAATTGTACTGAAATGAATCAGAAAAGTCAAAGGTGCTTAACAAACAGCTGAAATTATCGAAATTTCAGAAATTTTCTAAAATGTCCTTACATATTCTACTTTTAATGTCCGATTTGCAAATGTGACATTTTTTTGATTTTTCACAACATTTTTCAAATCAAAACCAAGAGTCAATCCGTTTGCAAGCGACCACCGAATTCCGGTGTTCAAATATCCTTTTCCCTGACCAATTGCTCTGGCATGGCTGTCGTTAAATGCAAAATCGTATTCTGCTAAAAGCGAGAGTTCCTGTCCGAATGATTTTTCCACTCCGGCAAAAACATCCATGTCTTTATCACCATCTTTCTTTTCCATCGACCAATTCACCCCACCGTGAAATGAGAGAAAGCCCATGAATGAATAATTTTTGCTGGCAGCAATGAAAATTCCGCGCGACTTAATCGTAAATCGTTCGAGTGAATCAATGTATGTTTCTTTTCCCTGTGAATCGAAACCAAATGCTATCGCCGGCATTGATTCACTTTCATCAAACAGGCGATACTTCAGCATCACACCCGGAAGTTTTTGCATCTGAACATTTGATTTCCCGATAACACCGACTCCGCCATACGAAATACCAAACGTTAAACGATCGAGCGCGCCGGCATACAATCCGAACATCAATCCCCCATCCTGAAAGAAGTTCGATTCAAGCGAGAACGCTCCGCGTTTAAGGAGACCCGCCGTTGGAGTATCAATGAGATAACGCGGTTCAACATTCGCCGCATCACCAGCGGAGTTTTGTGCGATAACAGGAATTACTATGAATAGCATTGAAAATAAATATTTTTTCATCGCACGCTCACTTTACGATGCAGAGATTGTCTTGGGACAATTTTAAGAATAGCGCGCAATGTATCATTCACAAGTTTTCCATTCGGAAAAATCTTTGCAACGTCCGCGTCAAGTAAAATAATTTTGCGTTTGCCGAGTTTTTGTGCAAATCGGTTCGGTTTTGCAATGCTATAATCGAGTTTATATTCGGGCATTAATTCAAAATCATCATTTGATTTCATTACGGTTGTTTTCTTCATATTCTTTCCTTTCACGTTTTGTCACTTTACGTGCACTAAAAATTCGGATACTATTTTTTCTTTCGGTAAATGCAACAAATAATAATCTTCCTCTTATAGAATTCCCTATAATTATCTCTCTTACCTCACTAAGAGAATGACGAGAGTCATCAAATATCTTCGCAAGAGGGTTGTAGAACACAGTGGATGCCTCTTCAAAAGTAACATTATGCTGCTTCAAATTCAAACTGGCTTTGTTGTTACTCCATTCAAATTTCAGAATTTCTTCCACGTAGTACCTTCTTTTGTATCTTCAATCTTAATTTTCATTTCTTCTAACCCTTTTCTAATAAAATCAGCAACTTCCCATGCTTGTAATCGTTTAGCTCTTTGACGTGCTTGAATGTGCAAATCTAATAGTTTTTCTTCTAATTCACCTGACTCTTTCGCATTAACCGAGAGCCTAATACCAAGCACTATCTCAGAAGCAGAAGAAAAGAATTCATCGAGCGTTATTAAAAATTCGTGAGACGCATTTTGTCCGTCGGTAAGCAGTTCATTCGTTTCTCGAACAAGTTCAAATAAAACGCCGATAGCGGCCGGAGCATTGAAATCGTCATTCATTGCTTCAAAGAAGCGTTTCTTGTAATCCTTCAATCGTTCTTTGAAATCGCTTGATCCTGTTCGTTTCTTTCCGATTTCTGTACGCAAACGGGCAACGGTGCTGCGTAATTTTTCCAAACCTTTCGCTGCTCCTTCCACAGCCTGCTCACTGTAATCAAGCGTGCTTCGATAATGACTTTGCAGAATGAAAAATCGTATAACCCCCGGTTCGAATTTTTTGAATGCATCCTTCAATGTGGTAAAATTCCCGAGCGATTTCCCCATCTTCTGACCGTTGACCGTTACCAAATTATTATGCATCCAGTATTTTACGAACGGTTTTTTTGTAAGACTCTCGCTTTGGGCAATCTCGCACTCGTGATGAGGGAATTGATTATCCATTCCTCCGCCATGAATATCGAATGTCTCACCAAGATACTTCATCGACATCGCAGAGCACTCAACATGCCATCCGGGAAAACCTAATCCCCATCGTGAATTCCATTGCATAATGTGATTCTGTTCCGCTTTTTTCCAGAGTGCAAAGTCTGCCGGGTGTTTTTTTTCTGACTTAATATCAACGCGCGTTCCGCTTTCGGCATCTTCAAGAATTCTTCCGGAGAGTTTTCCGTATTCCGGATCTTTGCTCACATCAAAATAGACGGAACCATTTACTTCGTATGCAAAACCCTTATCCAGCAATTGCTCCGTCATCGCCAACTGTTCCGGAATATGTCCCGTAGCGCGGGGAGAGATATCGGGACGAAGAATATTCATCGCGTCCATATCCTCGAAATATTCTTTGGTGTACAATTCCACCACCTGCATGGGATGGAGTTTATCTTTGCGAGCTTGTTTTGCAATTTTATCTTCCCCCTCGTCCGCATCATCCGTCAAGTGTCCCACGTCGGTAATATTTTGCACATACGTTACTTTATATCCAAGGTAGCGTAAATATCGAACAACAATATCGAATGATACATAACTTTTTGCATGGCCAAGATGCGAAAGTCCATACACTGTCGGTCCGCAGACATACATGCGCACAACGCCTTCAGTGAGAGGTTTGAATTCTTCTTTTGTACGAGTGAGAGAGTTGGTAATAATTAAAGGCATTAGATGTATAGTTGATTTTTTTGAAAGAGAAAAATAATATTGGCTTTTAGCTTTTGGCTCTTAGCTGCTAGCGTATGGAAACTAGTCATTTAAATGTTTGTTCGAATTAATTTTAGAGATTAAAGTGTTTACCATTTTTTGTTCAGAAGAAATCAATGCAAAAACATCTTTAATTACTTCGCTGGGCACCATTTTCAAATTTTGAATTAGAATTAATTGTGTTTCCAATTCGAAGGATGATCCTATAGCAATTTCAAGATACCGTTTGAATTCAACTTCGCTGTTACGACTAGCCCCTTCGGCAATATTAGATGGTATCGAGACAGCCGCTCGCTGAATTTGAGAACGTAAACCATATTTCTCAGAATCAGGCAATAACGTTGACAGCTCATAGATTTTCGTAACAATTTCTACAGCCTGGATCCAAATATTTAATTTTCTGAAATCTCTCATGAGCAAATATAGATTTCATCTTGCAATTACGAATGCCTTACTGCCAATAGCTAATGACTAACAGCCAACAGCTATTAACTCTTTGTTACTTGATCCCCATCAGCTCACGCGCACTTTTCAATCCAGCTTCCGTCACTTCTGCTCCGCTCATTAACTTGGCAACTTCGCGGATACGTTCTTCTGTTTCCAGTTTTCGCAATCGCGTAGAGGTTTTTTTATTCGCTTCAATTTTTTCCACGGCAAAATGCGTGTCGGCAAGGCCGGCTATCTGAGGTAAATGGGTGATTGCAATTACCTGGTGATGCGTAGAGAGTTTTTTCAATCCTAATCCGACCGCCTGACCGATTCTACCACTGACGCCGGTGTCAATTTCGTCAAAAATGAGTAACGGAGTTTTGTCCGAACTTGCCAGTGCTCCTTTTAAAGCAAGCATAATGCGGGAAACTTCGCCGCCGGATGCCACTTTCACCAACGCCTTGGGATCTTCGCCGACATTGGTTGATATAAAAAATTCTACCTGATCCACTCCGTTTGTGCTTGCTTCAAACAATTGTGAACCGATTTTCACTGCCAACATGTGATTAGATGAATCGGCAATCCGTTGCTGAATGGAAGTAACAAACTGTGCTTTTGGAATTCCCAGTTCGCCAATTGAAGAGAGAATCGCTTTTTCAAATTTCTTTGCAGATTCTTTGCGACGCGTTGTAAGAACATTTGCTTTTTCACCGCATGTCTTTCGCAATGCATCAATGTCTTTTTCCAGCTTGGCAATTTCACCTTCAAAATTCTCCGCAAACTTAAACTCATCTCCAATCTTTGATCGAAACTCTATCAACAGATCAATTGTACCGCCATATTTTTTCTTCAAGAGCGATAATGCACCAAGTCGTTCGCGAATTTTTTCAAGACGATCCGGATTAAATTCAATCCGTGAAGAATAATGTTGAACGTGTTTTGAAAGTTCATCAACAATCACTTCGGCGGAACGCGCTTCATTCACCGATTCGGCAAATGATTGATCGATCTCCGCCAATTGCTCTACCATCTTCCGTGCTTTTACCAAACTATCCCGTGCAGAATTTTCTGCTTCATACAATAATTGGTAAATACCGTTCGTCAACTCGCTCAGCTTTTCTGTATTCTCCAAAATCTTCAGTTCGGATTCGAGATGCTCTTCTTCGCTCGGCTGCGGATTCACCGCATCGATTTCTTTGATCTGAAATTCATAGAGAGATTTTTTTGCCTTTAATTGAGACTCTTGCGCCTGTAACTCTCTTTTCTTTGAAGTTAATTCCGAAAGTAATCGATAGGTGTTGCGATAATCTTCAATCGTTGTTTCATGTCCCCCAAAATCATCAAGAAAATCGATATGCGTTTCCGGATGTAGTAGTGATTGATGTTCGTGCTGTCCATGGAGATCCACAAGAGCATCACCGATTTCTTTCAAAAGGGAAACAGATACTGGAGAGTCATTCACAAAACAACGGCTTTGTCCTTTGCCGGTCAATTCGCGGCGAATAATCAATTCTTCCGTGATATCATTCTCACTGGAACGGAGAATCTCTGCGACTTGAGGATTCATTTTGATATCGAAGAGTCCCTCCACGATTGCTTTTTCTGCACCGGTGCGGATCATCTCCGTACTGGCACGTTCACCCAACAGCAATCCCAGCGCATCAATCAAAATGGATTTTCCGGCACCTGTTTCGCCGGTAATGATGGTTAATCCGGAAGAAAAATCGACGGAGATTTCTTCGATAAGCGCGTAGTTTTTGATGAGGAGGTTTTTCAGCATTGACCCAAATTACACTGAAAAACGATCAGTTTCAACGAAGATTTACAATTTGAATAACAAAGATGAAGGAATTCAATTGATCTATTCAGCAAAGTTGATTTCAGGGATGTCCGGAAGCATACCATAATAAAATGCCATTCTAAAAAACTCATCCAGAGAAGTCTTGGACAGATCGTCAAATCCATAGAAAAAGTGCGAGAGATAGTTTTGGAGCAGATCAGCCGGAAGTTTGGCTTCTGCAGACGTTTCTTGAGCAATGGATTCGAGCGAGTTCCTTCCCGCTTCCTGCGAAGCAAGAAGTAATGCACTGATATTTTTGGAGAATATTTCACTCCGAGCAATGCAGATGGTATGAACAAACGGGAGTTCGGTAATATCATTCCATTCGTCGACAATGTCGATAAACGGATGATTGCTGTTCACTGTCAACAACGAATCACCGGAAACAAGTGCACAATCCGCCTTTGCAAGCATTTCATCGATCGATCCGATCACTGGAATAATCGCCGGTTCGGAATCATATTTTTCTCCGAGGACGATACGCGAAAGGACAACATCCGTAGTCGACACGTTACCAACGGCAAGCGTGCGAATCAGCGGTAGATTTCTCCGCAAGTAGAGTCGCGCCACACTGCTCTCACCGGATGATGCAACACCGATGCCAGGGTACAGAATCATACCCGAACTGTTCTGTGCAAAATCGATCGGAGGAACAAATGCAACATTCCGTTCGTTGCTCATCAATCCATCGATATGTGCGGAAGGTGTATCAAACAAAAGTTCCCCCGAAAAATCGGAGGAACGTTTGAGTGTTCGATACAAAGGTTGTGTGAAGAGTTCGCGAAGCGCTCCAACTCGAACCAATCTACCCACTAATTTGAACCTGTCTTTTGACGAATCTGTTTCGCAGCCATTCCGCGCAGATAATAGAGTTTTGCACGGCGCGCGTGACCTTCTTTTACCCGTTCGATTTTTGCAATACGGGGTGAATGAAGCGGGAAGATTCTTTCCACACCGACACCGTCGGAAATTTTGCGAACAGTGAATGTTGCTCCCATTCCTTCACCGCGGCGTCCAATAACAACACCTTGATACTGCTGAATACGTTCTTTATCCCCTTCAACAACGCGCACGTGCACGTTCAGTGAATCTCCCACTTTGAAAGCCGGAATTTCGGACTTCAAGAACGCTGCTTCCACTAATTTGATTTTGTCCATACCTACCTCGTTAATTTGTCCCGATGTTTCAGGACGATGATTGAATAATGTATTTTACTTTTTCAATTTTATTGTTGCAATGTTCACCAATTTATAACAAATCTTTTCTCCGATGATGCGTTTTCAATGTCCGTTGTTTCTCTTTCCACTTCGCCACTTCTTTGTGGTTTCCTCCAAGCAGAATCTCCGGCACTTTCATTCCCCGGAATTCCGGAGGTCGAGTATAACTAGGTGCATCGAGCATTCCGTCCTGAAACGAATCTGTTAACGCTGATTCTCCATCACCAATTGCACCCGGAATTAATCGTATAAGAGCATCGGAAATCACCATCGCCGCAAGTTCTCCTCCCGTCAGCACATAATCCCCGATCGAAATTTCCTTGGTAATTAATATCTCACGAACTCTCTGGTCGATCCCCTTATAATGTCCGCAGAGAATGATCAGATTTTTTTTCAGCGAGAGATCATTCGCCATTTTCTGGTTGAACTTCTCACCATCCGCCGTTACATATATGATTTCATCATACGTCCGTTCGGACTGTAGCTTTTCCACACATTCAAAGATCGGTTCGGGTTTTAGGATCATTCCCGCTCCTCCGCCGTACGGAGGAAGATCGATAATCTTATGCTTGTCGTGCGCATAGGAACGAAGATCGTGCACAACAATCTCCGCGAGTTTCTTTTCCTGCGCTCGCTTGAGAATACTTTCCGACAGCGGACTTTTTAACAACTGCGGAACCGCCGAAATGATATCGATTCTCATACGCTCACTCACAACATTTCACCTGTAAACAATCCATCCGGCGGACGAACAACTATTTCTTTCTTTTCCACATCCACATTCACAATAAACTCACGCACTGCCGGCAGCATCACATATCCCTGCCTCGTCTTCACCGTGTACACCATCTGTGCGGGATACGCATCAACCGAAGTCACCGTTCCGAATTTCTTTCCTCCTTCACTAAGCACTGCACAGCCAATCAATTCATCAATAAAGAATTTTTCCTTCGGAAGTTCTTTTCTAAACGATTCTTCGACGAAGAGATACTTACCACGGATCTGGTCAGCTGCTGTTTTGTCATCGACCCCACGCAGCTTCAGATAAATATCATCACCGCGCATCTTCACCGATTCGATCTCGCAAGGAACGACATCGCTCTCATTTGTACCGAGCAATACATTTTCCAATCGTTCAAACTCATCGATGGTACGCGAAAACGACTCGATTTTCATCTCGCCGCGTACTCCGAAAATCTTTCGGATCTGTGCAACCGCACGAAGCGGCTGCTGATGCTGTTTAGTCTTCAACTTCTAGGATAGCCCTCTTGCCCGATTTTGCCGCTACAGCACTGAGCAGCACTCGCATTGATTGCGCCGTGCGGCCCTGCTTGCCGATGATCTTGCCGATATCGACTTGAGCAACTTTGATCTTAAAGATAACCTTGTTGTCTTTCTCCTCTTCCGTAATTTGGACAGAATCAGGATTGTCAACAAGTTGCTTCGCAACATATTCAAGGAATTCGCGCATATCTGCCTCCTGTGTTTGTTCGAGAAGACGACGTTATCTACGATGATACCTTATTTATGCCTGAGCCGGTGCTGCTTCCGTTGTTGCTGCCGGTGCAGACGCTTTTTTCTTCGCAGCTTTACGACGTACTTTTTTTGCAAGCTCTTTTTCACGTTTTAAGGATTGCGAAGCTGACCATTTTTCAAATTCCGCTGCGATCGTTGCTTCATCTTTCCCTTTTTTCTTCAACGTCCATTTTAACATGATCCCTTTTCGGCTGAGAAGATTCTTCACCGTGTCGGTCGGTGTTGCGCCAACACCGAGCCAATACATGATGCGGGTTTCCTTCAGGTCGATCGTCATCGGATCGGTAGTAGGATTGTATTGACCCAGTTTTTCGAGGAATCGTCCGTCACGTTTGTACCGTGAATCTGCTGCCACGATGCGGTAAATCGGCTGTTTCTTTTTGCCACCGCGTTGTAATCTGATTTTTACTGCCACGAGTTGTTACTCCTTTTTTACTGCTGTTTGGTTATGTATTTTTTATTTATTTACAAATTCTTTTTTTGTCGTGAAGCATTGCTTATCGTCCCAGTCTCTGACCCATCATCTTTGCAAAACTCTTTCCTTTAGAAAAATTCCGCATCATCTTCTGCATCTCCGTAAACTGAGTCAGCAATTTATTCACTTCCTGAATTGTTGTCCCGCTTCCGTTTGCAATTCTTTTCCGACGTGAACCGTTGATGATACCTGGATTGTCGCGTTCCTCTTTCGTCATTGAAAGGATGATCGCTTCAACATATTTTAATTCTTTATCATCAACATCATTCAGGTTTCCCAGCTTGCTTGCTCCCGGAATCATCGACATCACTTGCGAGAGTGGACCCATTTTTTTAATCTGCTGCAACTGCTCGTAAAAATCCTGCAAGGTAAAGGTCGCTTTCACGATCTTCTCTTGCATCTTTTCTGCCTGTTTCTGATCGAAGGTCTGCTGAGCTTTTTCTACGAGCGAAACAATATCGCCCATGCCGAGAATGCGTGACGCCATCCGGTCGGGATAGAATTGCTCAAGCGCATCCATCTTTTCGCCGACACCGACAAATTTAATCGGTTTGCCGACTACAGTTCTAATGGAAAGTGCTGCACCGCCTCGTGTATCGCCATCAAGCTTTGTCAGCACTACGCCGTCATAATCCAACCGGTCGTGAAATGCTTTTGCCGTGTTGACGGCATCCTGTCCGATCATTGAATCGACAACAAACAAGATCTCGTGCGGTTTCACTGCCGCCTTGATGTTCGCAACCTCGTTCATCATCTCTTCGTCGATTGCTAATCGACCGGCAGTATCGATAATGACCACATCACGTGCATTTTCTTTAGCGTATGGGATCGCTTTTTTCGCGATCTCGAGAGCTGTGTTCGTTCTACTGCTGAAGACCGGAACGTCAATCTGCTGTCCTAATGCGATCAATTGATCAATAGCCGCAGGCCGATACGTGTCCGCCGCAACAAGCAGCGGCAATTTTCCTTTACTTTTCAGATAGTATGCAAGTTTTCCGCTGAATGTCGTCTTACCGGAACCTTGCAAACCCGCAACCATAATCACAGAAGGAATTTCAGACGAAATCGTAATCTCCGCTTTCGCGCTTCCCATCAACTCTACAAGTTCATCAAAGATGATCTTGATGATCAGTTGACCAGGTGCAACGTTGGTGATGACGTCTTGACCAACTGCTTTCTTTTGAACATTGTCAATGAACGATTTTACAACATTGAAATTGACGTCGGCGTCTAGCAATACTCGACGAACTTCACTCAACGCTTCAGCCGTATTCTCCTCGGAGATACGATGCTGACCACGAAGTTTCTTTAACGCTCCGTCTAATTTTTCTGTAAGTGTTTCAAACATCTAAAAACAATGGATAATGGAGAATGAATAATGGATAATCATCCATCAAAAAATATTAACTGGCTTTCTTAAGTGCTTCAGCGCCGGCAACAATCTCGAGCAATTCTTTCGTAATTGCCGCTTGACGGGCTTTGTTATAGTTCAATTGTAATACTTTAATCAAGTCGCGTGCATTCGTTGAAGCGTTTTCCATTGCCGACATTCGCGCGCCGTGTTCCGCAGCGTTCGAATCGAGCAGTACGCGCCACACTTGAAAATTTAGATGTTTCGGTATCAACGACGATACGATCTCATCACTTGTCGGTTCAAAAATATAGTCGGTTGACTGCAATTTTTTATCGACTGTTTGCTGTTGTACAATCGGCAGGAACTGTCCGATAGTCAATTTTTGCTGCACCGCATTCTTAAATTCGTTCGAGATGATTTCAACTTTGTCATATTCACCCTTCACAAATCCGTTGACAATTTCGCCGACGATCGTCTTTGCTGTATTAAAATTCATCTGATTGTATACGCCGATATGCTTGCCGATCACTTCATAATCACGCTTGCTGAAAAAATCAAATCCCTTTTTACCGACGCAAATCAATTTTACTTTTCCCGCTTTGTTCATCTCTGCGTAGTTGGTCTTAATATGATTCACCGCCGCTTTGATAATATTGCTGTTGAATGCACCGCACAATCCGCGATCTGCCGTAACAATAACAATGGCAACGGATTTTACTTCACGTGCTTCAAACTGCGGATACTTCGTCACATCCACTTGGCCGGAAAGATAAGAAAGAAGCTCCTGCATCTTCCGTGCATATGGCCGGGCAGCAATAATTGCATCAGTCGCGCGGCGGAGTTTTGCCGCAGCCACCATCTTCATTGCTTTGGTGATCTTCTGTGTACTTTTAACGCCGCTGATCCGCTGGCGTATTTCTCGTAGTGTCGCCATGAGGATTATGCCGCTTTAAACGTTGACATGAATTCTTTTGTGATGGATTGAATTTGTTTTGCCACATCGTCCGCAAGGTCTTTTTTCTCGGCAATCGACGTCAGCAGCGCTTTGTGTTTCAATTCGAACATCTGTAGGAATTCTTTTTCAAACTGTTGAATGCTGTTCACCGGCAATTCATCTAACAATCCGTTTGTTCCGAGATAGATCATCACGACCTGTTTCTCAACCGGCAACGGAACGTACTGTCCCTGTTTCAATAATTCCACAAGGCGAGCACCGCGACGCAACTGCTGTTGAGTTGATTTATCCAGATCGGAACCGAATTTTGCGAATGCTTCCAGCTCGCGGTATTGCGCCAGTTCCAGACGCAGACGTCCGGCAACTTTTTTCATCGCTTTAATCTGTGCATTACCACCGACGCGGGATACCGAGATACCGACGTTGATAGCGGGACGCACACCAGCGTTAAACAAGTTTGGTTCAAGATAAATTTGACCGTCTGTAATAGAGATAACGTTTGTCGGAATATAAGCAGAAACGTCACCAGCTTGTGTTTCAATAATTGGCAGTGCTGTTAAACTTCCGCCTCCTTCTTCATCGCTCAATTTTGACGCACGTTCTAACAAGCGTGAGTGAAGATAGAACACGTCACCGGGATACGCTTCGCGTCCTGGCGGACGACGTAACAATAATGAAACCTGTCGATATGCTGCAGCCTGTTTTGAAAGATCATCATACACCACCAATGCATCACGGCCGTTATCGCGGAAAAATTCTCCCAACGTTGCACCGGAATATGGTGCGACGAACTGCATCGGCGCCGGATCGCTGGCATTTGCCGCGATCACAGTCGTGTAAGCCATTGCTCCTTCTTCTTCCAATTTACCAACCACTTGAGCAACTGTTGAACCTTTTTGTCCCACCGCAACATAGATACAATAGACAGGTTTAACACCTTGTTTCTTTGCCTCTTCGGTGTGTGTGTATTTTTGATTGATGATGGCATCGAGTGCAACCGCGGTTTTTCCCGTCTGGCGATCGCCAATAATCAACTGACGCTGTCCGCGTCCGATCGGAATCATACCATCCACAGATTTGAGTCCGGTCTGTAATGCAACCTTCACCGGTGCGCGCTGAATAACGCCGAGTGCTTTCCGTTCGATCGGAGAAAATTTATCTGTCTTAATCGGGCCCCGTCCATCGATCGGTTGACCAAGTGGATTGATAACTCGACCAAGCATTGCATCGCCAACAGGCATTGAAGCAACACGGTTTGTACGTTTTACTGTATCGCCTTCTTTAATCTGTGTGTCGTCGCCGAATAAAATACATCCAACGTTATCTTCTTCAAGATTGAGCACCATTCCAAAAACATCGTTCGGGAACTCAACGAGTTCGCCTGCCATACATTTGGAAAGTCCATACACGCGAGCAATACCGTCACCCACTTGGAGCACGGTTCCAACATCATATATATCTACTTCTTTTTCGTATCCTGCTAATTGTTTGCGGAGTATCGAGGTTATTTCATCAGGTCGAACTTCAGCCATTGTCGTTGTTCCTTATCAATTATTTAACGAACCTTGTTTTAATTTCATTTTTAAAATTTCCAACTGGCGCTTTACGCTGCCATCGAGCACCGTGTCGCCGACACGCGCCACGAACCCGCCTTTGATCGACTTGTCGAGACTGAACGTGATCTCAACTTTTTTCTTTGTCATTGTTTCCAGCTGCTTTACCAGATCTTTTTCCTGTTTTGTGGAAAATTCTATGCTGGTCTTCACACTCACACGGACAATTCCCAGTTGTTCATCGCGCTGGACAAAATACTGTGCAAGAATTTCCCCGAGAACATTTTCTCTCCCTTTGACGACGATCTGATCAAGATATCCCATGACCAGTTCACCGACTTTCTTCTTGAACACATCCCGCAGAATTGCCTTCTTTTTCACTTTCGGTACAACCGGACTCGCTAGAACGTTGCGTAATTCTTTTGATGCGTCAATCGCATTCTTCACCACCATTAGATCGTCGGCGATTGCATCGGATTTTTTCTGTTCATTGGTCAGCTCCATCAAAGCGGAGGCATACCGTGCTGCTATTCGTAGATTGCTCATTAGTTATTCTGTAATTGTTGAAGCACCTTATCAACCATTTTCTTCTGTTTCGCTCCGTCGAGCGATTCATCAAGAATTTTTTCTGCAACGCTGATTGAAAGATCGGCAACTTCGGAACGTAATTGCGCCATCGCCGATTCTTTTTCACGACCGATCTCATCTTTGGCTTGATCCATCATCTTCTTTGCACTTTCGTTTGCCTTGGCAACAATATCGTTCTTCAATTGTTCTGCCATGGCACGGCCTTCGGCGATCAAGCGTGCCGTTTCAGTGCTCGCTTTTTCCATCGCAATCTTATTTTCCTGCATCATACGCTCAGCATCTTTTTTTGCTTCTTCCGCTTTTTTGAGCGCACCGGCGATCTCTTGTTCACGCGCTTGAAGCGCCTGCAGGATTGGTTTCCAGGCAAATTTTCCAAGTACCATAACCAGCAACGCAAAGGTGATCATGGTCCAAATGATTAATCCGGGATTAATATCTAACATAGGATTCTCTTCTACTCAATAATGAATGCAGGACGGGAGATACCCCGTCCTGCGTTAAAAATTACTTTGTTGCAAGAATAATGCAGATTGCCAAAGCGAAAAATGTCGCACCTTCGATGAGCGCTGCTGCGATCAACATTGATGTACGAACTTGACCTGCTGCTTCGGGTTGACGTCCGCTTGCTTCCATTGCTGCTGCTGCAAGTTTACCGATACCGAGACCTGCGCCGATGATAGAAACGCCAGCACCAATTCCTGCCGCTAAGTATCCAAGACCGAGTGATTCCATTGTTATATCTCCTGTTAATGTTTTGTAGATGAATGAAGTATGTGCTTATTTAATTGAATTAATGTTCGTGACCGTGTGATTCCGTCTGCATGCCAAGTCCCATAAACAGCGACGTCAGCATTGTAAAAATGTATGCTTGCAGGAATGCGACGAATAATTCCAGCATGTAAATTCCGAGCGCAAAAACGACCGAGACCGGTGCAACCGCCAGTGACTTAAAGACAAAAATCAATCCAATGAGTGCAAGAATAACAATGTGCCCGCCGGTCATATTGGCAAAAAGACGAATGCAAAGTGCAAACGGTTTTGTAAAGAGACCCAACACTTCAATTGGTATCATGATCGGCCACAATGCCCAATGGACGCCGCCGGTAAGATGCGCCAGATAGTGACCAAAACCTTGCGCACGGATCGCTGAAATCTGAATCATAAAAAATGCAATAATCGCTAATCCCGCAGTTACGCTGACATTACCTGTTGCCGATGCGCCAAACGGAATAAGCCCAAGCAGATTCATCACCAAAATGAAGAAAAAATTTGTGAGTAGATATGGAAGATACTTCAATCCCCCTTTGCCCATATTGGGCACAACGATCTCGTCGCGGACGAAGACAACAAAAACTTCAATAAGGTTGCCAAATCCTTTCGGGACTTTGTTCTTCAGATTTTTTCGTGCGACCAGTGTCAATGTCACCACCAGAAGTACAGCTGCAAGCCATAAAAACACAACATGTTTCGTCAGCGATAGGTCCATGCCGAACAGGTCGAAATGCGGAAGTTCCAGATGGCTGATCGGGTGTTGCAGATCAAACGTCGGATATTCTATCTCGCGGGAATCGTAGATGTGATGAAGCAACTGAGTAAACAGATTTTCGTCGCCACCGTGGACTGCGCCACCGGCGTGGGCGGATGAATCTGCGACTGCGTGAACAGTGTCAACAGCTGCTTGATGAACTTTTTTTTCTGATAAGAGGATCCAAGAAAACACGTTGCACCTGCAATAGCTAAATTATGAATTCTGAACTTTTTTATGAATGTATAATACTTCCATTGTCAAAAAAATGATATACATGACGAACAACGAACCAACTACCGAGATCGAATGAAGTTTTAATAAACCAACACAAATCAGCAGCAATCCCACCATCACGAACAATCTCAACACAATCCCGCCCAACACAATTTGAATAAATGTGGTGTACGATTTATTCAGCGAAAACTGTATCACAATATAACCGATCAGCACATTGACAAGACTGAGAACAACTCCCGCTACCACCCCAACAATCACCTGTTCCGATCCAAACTTCATCAACGGATAGTAACCGAGTCCGCCAACCAGAACAAGCACCGCGAAAATTTGCACAAGAAATTTCAGATCAAACTTTATTGCGGCGCTCATGTTCCTCTTTATTGCTTAATGCTATTACCTCGCGGAAAAAATGGATCATCCCTCCCGTAAAGCCGATCACAATTCCTGCAACCATCAACCACGGCTTTGTTCCAAATTGTTCATCGGCAAATTTTCCGATAAAGAGAAACAGCACAACCGCTGCCGCTATCTGCAGCCCGAGCGTCATATATGGCGCGGCAGTCTGCAAAATTCCGCTTATTTTTTCCTCTTCGGTTTTCATAGAAGAGATTGCGGTGTCATTAGTAATTCTGTCCTGTCGGACGGATTTCCGTCATCGTCACTTTCCCGTCGAACACCGCCCCTTCATCAATAACAAGCTTCGATGCTTTCACATCGCCGCGCACAACCGCTTTTCCTTCCAGCACTAATTTATCTACCGATGTGATATTCCCTTTCACTTTGCCGCCGATGGTAACACTTCGTCCGGTAACAACTCCTTCAACTTCACCTGTCACTCCAATGGCAAGATTTTCCGCCGCGTGCACTTCACCGGTCAATTTTCCGTCTATACGGATACTTCCTTGGGTCCGGATTTTTCCTTCAACGGTAGTTCCTGCACCGATGAGGTTCAAATTTTTTAACGAAGTGTTGTCTGCCATTAGAGTTCGCTCGCAATCAAATAATCGTTTGGGTTTTGTGCTTTGCCGTTATTCCATACTTCAAAATGCAAATGGGGACCAAAACTTGTCCTCCCGGAATTTCCCAACAGTGCAACTGGTTCCCCCCGTTTTACAAACTCCCCTACTGTCTTTAAAACACTTTGATTGTGTTTATACATTGTCAAATATCCGCCGCCGTGTGAAACCATCAGAGTATGTCCATCATCGGCAGTGTATCCTGAAAATACTACATATCCATCCGCCGCAGCCACGATCAACGATCCGATCTTCCCCGCATAATCAATCCCCAAATGTCCTTTTTCTGATTCGAATCTCCGTGAAACATATCCAACGGCAGGAGCGATGATCGGAAACTCCGCACGAAATGTCGCTTCGTTTTTTACATTGAGCGCAGGACGATACGTTATTTCGGTGGATGGAACAGATTGAACGGGAACATTTTGTTTTGTCTCTAAAATGTTCGTAACCGCTTTATCATTTTCCGACAATAATGAATTGACAGCACCAACATCAAAGGTGCTGTCATCGGGTACCTTTTGCTGACCTAATGCATTGCGTAACTTGTTATTATATTCGCGCAGAACGAGAACTTCGCTGGAAATTCTGTTCAATCGCTTTTGAACTTCGAACAGATCAGAACCATAACGCTTCTGCAACTGTTCTTCCGACATCGGAAGGAGCAATCCCGCGGGTGTATATACGATCGTCGCTACCGTCAGCGATGCGATCAACACAACTATTCCTACACACACGAGCACTATCGTCAATACAGAGGCTTTGAAGGATTTAGTCGAACCGGTATCTCCCTGCGGAATCACCACAATTTCAAACGCATTTTCCTTTGATGTGTGATGATCGCGCTCAGATGGCATTCGCCCTCCCACAAAGCATGTGACTTGATACTAAATTGGACTTCAAATGTAAAAAAAAAGTGGTAGAAATGCAACGGAATTTTACGGGTGTGGTAACGGCAAGTTATTGTCTGTTAAGATGTTGCCGTACTTTTTCGTCAATAGATTGCTTTATTTTCTGCCTGAAATTGCTGCGGGAAAACTGAAGGGCGTGGCGGCGGATATCGGAAGGATTAAATTTGATTAATGAAATTCTTTGTAATGCATCTTGGAGCGAATCCTTCGTTTGCTGATTAAAAAAGAGGCCCGTTTTACCATCAACGATTGTCTCCAACGCTCCACCCCGACCGAACGCAACAACAGGTTTACCGCTCGCCTGTGCTTCCAATGGAACAATACCGAAATCTTCAACTCCCGGAAAAATCAACGCGGTACATCGTGCATATAATTGAGCAAGTTCATCATCGCTTTGCCAGCCGAGAAATTCGATGTTTGGGTTTGCAACTGATCGTAATTTTTCACTTTCCGGACCTGTACCGGCTATGACCAATCTTTTTCCATTCTCATTAAATGCTTCCACGGCAAGATCAACACGTTTATATGGAACAAGAGCGCTCACAATTAAATAAAAATCTTCTTGTACTGAGGAAAGCTGAAATTGTTCTGTATCAACCGGTGGATAGATCATTTCGGCGTCGCGGGAATAATGACGGTGAATTCTTTTACGGACTTCTTCGGAAATTGCAATAAAATGCGTTACGTTTGACGATGTCTTCACATCCCACCAGCGAAGCATCGGGGCAATCATCATCATTGCCATTCGCGTAACCATTCCCGCTTTCCCTTTTCCGAAATACTGATCATACATATCCCACACGTATCGCATCGGTGTAAAACAATAACAGATGTGCAGCGCACCGTTTCTAACACGAGCGTTTTTTACAACGGCATGACTGGTGGAAATGATAAGATCATACTCCGAAAAATCAAATTGCGCAACGGCAAATGGAAACAGCGGAAGGTATTTTCTGTATTGTTTCTGCTTCGCTGGAAGTTGATCGATAAACGAGGTGATGATCCGTTTTGATTCAATAGCCGGAGACATTGATCCTTTATTATGGAGCAACGTATAAATCGGGGCATCAGGATACAATTCGCACAACACTTCAAGACATTTTTCCCCCCCACGCATTCCGGTCAGCCAATCATGGACTAAGGCAACTTTCATGCATTAATATACAAAACTTGATGCGCGGACAAAAATAGTTTTTGATTCAGCACCTTGCATCACTTTTGACTGCTGTTTATATTAAAAAGAATGATAAACCTCCCCGAAAAATACCGATCGTTATTTCCCCATCTGAAAACGGGAAAACTCTGGCTGAACCACGCCGCAATTAGTCCATTAAACAGCCGTACAAAAAATGCAATCGATCAGTATCTAAAAAACCGTTCCGAAGGAACCGTCGACGATTTTCCGCAGATTGTCCAGATCAGCAATAATACAAAACAACAGATCGGAACAATCATTCATGCATCACCGAAACGGATTGGGTTCGTAAACAATACATCCGATGGACTCAACATTTTAGCCAACGGAATCGACTGGAAGAGTGGCGATAGAATTCTTTTAAATGATATGGAATTCCCATCGAATGTCGTTCCATTCCTGAACCTGAAACGGATTGGTGTAGAAATTGATTTTATTAAAAATCACGATGGTGAAATTTCTTTGGATGATATTGAAGCAGCAATCACTCCGCGAACGAAAGTGTTATCGATCAGTTTTGTTCAATTTCTTTCCGGATTCAAATGCGATCTTCCGAACATTGGTGCGCTGTGTAAACGAAAGAATGTCATCTTCTGCGTTGATGCCATTCAGGGAGTCGGATCAACACCCATTGACGTGATTGAATCGCACATCGATTTCCTCTCGTGCGGCGGGCACAAGTGGATGCTTTCCATGATGGGAATAGGGTTTATTTATCTCACAGAAGAGATGCAGTCGCGAATCCAACAACAGTATGCGGGATGGACTAGCAACAAGGATTATTTTACGAATCTTTTTGACTATCGCTTGGATTTCGACGACTCTGCAAGACGATACGAGAATGGTGCACAAAACAACGCAGGAATTGTTGCTCTGGGTGAATCAGCAGCGTTGTTGAACGAAGCAGGAATAAAAAATATTCATTCTCATCTTCTCTCCCTTACCGATATGGTGATGGACTTTGCTGATCGCCATCGCATTGAACCTATAACTCCGAGGGAACATCGCAAACGAACAGGAATCGTAACATTGAAAATACCGAACGCTGAAAAAGTATTTCAAGAATTGAATCTTCGAAACATTATCGTTTCATTGCGTGAAGGAAAGATCAGAATCTCGCCTCATTTTTACAATACAACCGGCGACATAGAAAGAGTTTGCGAAGCGATTAAACATATTATTTTATAAAAAAGTGGCTTCGAGCAGAATGAACAATCATCTTCACATGAGTCCTTCCCAAAGGGACGCTTCGTGTCGCACCTGAGAAAATCCGTAAAAAAGCGGACAGATCCATCATATTTTTTTCTTTGTATTGTTTTTATCAACATGAGTATTCTTCTTATTATCATCTTTGCTCTTCTGACGTTTTTGCTGACCTGTTCTGCTCTGGTCTTCGTGATCGGTCCGATTATGTTGCTGCATCCTAGAAGACGCGGTGAAAATTTTTATCTGAGCAAAGGATTACCGATCTCTCCGTCCCAACTTGGACTTACGTTCGATGATTTTCGATTTACGGCAAGCGATGGCGAATCTCAATTGAGTGCATGGTTTATTGCCGCAGAAAAACCTGTCGGAACAATTATTTACCTGCACGGCGTTGCAGATAATAAAATGAGCGATTTGTTGCTGGCAAAAGTATTCCACGACAATCATTTCCATGTCTTGATCTATGATTCACGAGCACACGGCGAAAGCGGAGGACGATATTGTACGTATGGCTATCATGAAAAATACGACGTGCAAAAAGCAATCGATGAAGTGAGGAAGATTGGTGCAGAGAAAAAAATTGTTGTGGGAAACATCGGTGTCTTTGGGACCTCCATGGGAGCGGCCATCGCATTACAAGCTGCAAGTATTGAACCACGCATTAGAGCGATTGTAGCCGAAGCAGCATTTGCAACGCTTCGTCAGATCACCGTTGACTATCAAAAGCGATTGATGCGTCTGCCGTGGCATTTTTTGCGCAACATTTCTATGAAGCGGAGCGAAGTGATCGCCCATTTTAAACACCGTGAGGTTTCTCCTCTAGCTGCAGTTTCCAAAATTCACGCACCGATCTTTTTTATTCACGGCATTGAAGACAAGTTTATCAAATATCAGTACACACAAGAATTATATATCGCTGCCAATGAGCCTAAAGAATTATGGTTCGTTGCGTCAGCAAGACACAGTGATGTGCATGATATCGGTAAAAAAGAGTATGAAGACCGCATTGTGAAATTCTTTACAAAATATCTTTGTTAAAAGCCCTTCTTGTTCTATGTGTTTCCACTCACACTCTTCATCTGTTTATACTTCCGTTGTTGATCTTGATAGTAATATTCTTTTTTTTATTGTAGAACTTTTTCCGGAAATTTTATGAACCAGAAAATAATGATTCTTTTGGTATCCGTGCTGTTCGGATCATGTGGATTAAATGAAATCGAAAATATTCCTTCCAATTCTTGTGAATTGAAACAGAACCGTCCAAATCCTTTCATCGATACCACATTGATCGAATATGTCATTCCGCCGCTTGAATCTTCTCCACCACACATTCGAATTTGTGTTTATAATCGTTTTCATGATCGAGTTACAGTGTTACGAGACAGCATCAGTCATCCTGCCGGTGCCTTTTTGATTGGATGGAAACCGTACAATAATCATCCCTCGGGAATGTACTACGTAGAACTTCAGCAAATCACCGGTATCTTTCAAAAAAATGTCGTCTTGAAACGAATTGCAACATTAAAGAATTAATTCCATGAGAAACACTCTCCTCGTTATTGTTTTCATGCTTATGATGTTTGTCTCAAACTCCGTTGCACAGGCATTGAAGGATACAACAAAAACATATCCACAGTTTAGACTTGCGTTCATCTATGGCATCTCTAATGATAATTTGCAGAAAGAGAATATCGACAGTCATACACAAGTCAATGATGTAGACAATCAAGGAGTCGCCCAAAACGGCAATCAGTATCAGCAATTTTCCGACGTGACAAAACCGTTCGAAGAGTTAACAATCACATTTACGGCCCGACCATTGAACGATTATAAATTATTGATCCTGCGTGTCGGCAGGATGCAAAATGATTATAAATACACGTATATCTCTGAGGAAGTGAATAGTTCATCAACAGTTGTCGGATCGCTGCGAACTGAAATTACTGAACAATACACCGTTTATCCGTTATCATTCGGTTTTGGTGTGGCCACCCATAATCATGTTGCGCAGATTCAAGCAGAATTTATCTACGCGCTCGGTTATATGAACGAAGAATTTGCAGTCACAAACTCAAACAAAATCCGGACAACATCTTCGAACAACTATCATTCGGAGACAATGGGATATCGGTTCAGCGCACAGTTGAACATTCATTTTCTACCAACAGTGTCAGTGCATCTTGAAGGGGGGTATCGAGTATTAGGATTTAACGGATTTGCAAACACCGTTACCGATAAAAATGTCGGTCTAGATTTTTCGGCAGGCGGAGTGTTCTTTCACAGCGGACTCGCCATCGGATTTTAGAATTATCAAGCCAAGACTAATTTCACCACACATTCTATATGATATGTGTGTGGGAACATATCCACCGGCTGCACTTTCTCAATCTTATATCCGTCCTTGGCAAGCATTTGTAAGTCTCGAGCAAGTGTCGCGGGATTGCAGCTGACGTAGACGATTGTTGGCACTTTCATTCTTCCCAATTCTTCCACCGCTTTCGGATGCATACCGTTGCGGGGCGGGTCGACAATAATCACGTCGGGTTGTGCATATCGTTTTCTCCACTCGACATCTTTTGTCAATAAATCTTTCAAATCTCCGGCGATAAATTCGCAATTGGTGATACCGTTTAACTCGGCATTTTTTCGGGCATTTTGGATGGAACTTTCTACCAATTCAATCCCAATCACCTGCTGGACAAAATCGGAAATATAAATTCCGATACTTCCTGTTCCGCAATAGAGATCGTACACAACATCAGTCGGTTTGAATGCAGCAAAATCTTTTGCAATGGAATAAAGCCGTTCCGCCTGTTTTGTATTTGTCTGAAAAAAGGAATTCGCTGAAATCTGAAACAGATGTTTTCCCAGTTTATCGTGAATAATCCCATCGCCATAATAATGTTTTTCATATTCACCGACCGCCACTTGCGATTTTTTCTTCGTTATATTGTTGATGATGGTAGTAATCTCGGGGAATTGTTTTTGTAATTCGGCAGAGAGTCGTTCCATCACTTCAGGGGAATCTTCAAACGAAACTACGTTTACCATTACATCGCCGGTATTCTTCCCTTCACGGATAACAAGATTACGGAAATATCCGGTTTCAGAGTCAGGTGAAAAGGCGGGAATAGTGTTCTTCAATGCAAACGCTCTAACCTCATTCAAAATTCCAGTGCTCAGTTCAGATTGCAGAAAACATTCGTCGATGTTCAACACTTTATCCCAACGCTGAGGCACATGAAAACCAACCGCAAAATTATTTTCAATACCTTCGCGAACCTGTAGATCGGCAATATCCTTTTCGGTCCACCACGGTTTGTCGCTGAACGAAAACTCCAATTTGTTCCGATAGTAGAAGATATCATCTGAACCGATAATTGGTTCAATCTGCAATCCTTTGAATCCACCAATCCGTTCAAGCGCATCGGCAACATGCTGCTGCTTATATCCCAACTGTGTCGCGTATTCAACATGCTGCCACTTACAGCCACCGCACACGCCAAAATATTTGCAGCGGGCGGCAGTCCGTTGAGGAGAAGGAGTGACAAGTTCGACTAACTTCGCTTCGGCATATTTCTTTTTGGATTTATAAACTTTTGCTTTTACCACATCGCCGGCTATGGCGCCGTCAACAAAGACGACCATCCCATCAATGCGGGCAACACTCTTCCCTTCAAATCCTGTCGATTCGATGGTCACTTCAATAATGTCGTCTTTTTTAATTTCCATAATTTCTTTCAATGATTGAAACACAAGGCAGATCTATTGATTTTCTCTGTGTCCTATGTGCCTATGTGGTAGTGCTATTAAAATTCTAATTTTTTATCCCTTGCAATAATTTTCCACTCACCGACGATCGAATTTCCTTCGGCTACAGTAATGCGTTCGTACAACGCAACAGTCGGACAAATATGTCTTGGCACTCCGTATAACACATCGCCCGGTGAATACCTTTTGGAATCCGGAACTTCCAACACTAAATGTTCTTCGCTATGTGCTGCCGGAACAGCATCCGGAGCGTTCAAAAAGTGGACCCGCGGCTGTGGATTTTCCGATGAAACAGATTTGTAGCCAAGATCAACCGTAATTGTTTTATCATCGACAATGGAGATTACTCTTGTCAAGATCAACACTGCATAATCGAACGGCGCTTCCGGCATCATCTGTTTGTATCCGAAATCCCAAAAAACAAATGTTCCGGGACTGCATTCAACACCTTCCCTAACAGCATGCGCAGAAAAAGTTGTCGAACCTCCCGCAATGATCGTCATTTTTTGATGATATTTTTCCTGTACCAGATTTAAAAGCTCGGTCACTTGCGCGAATCCTTCATCACTTCTTTTTTTTCTCACCACCGGATCGGGATTATTAATCTGTCCGTCATACACATGAAATCCTGCGACATGAATTTCTGGAAATTTCTTGAGTGAATTGATTAGCGCTTCGGCATTTGCAGGTGTAATTCCCGTACGGTTCATACCAACATTCAAATCAATATACACATTGATAATTGAAGAGAATGCGTGAAAGATTTTTGAAATATGTTCCGCTGCCTGAACATGATCAATCAAACAAGAAAACTGAGAATTGGGATATCGCTTCACAATCTTCAGTAAACGATTGATTTTAGGGCCGACTGGTTGATAGGCAAGAAGAATATCGTGGGCTTCAATCGAGCCGAGCATTTCGGCTTCAGCAATAGTGGCACATTTGAATTTCGAGATCCCCTCCTCCATCATCATTCTGCACACTTCCGCAATTTTATTCGTCTTCACATGAGGTCGAAGCAGTGAAACATCTTTCACCGTACGGACACATTGCCGGATATTATTTTTGACCCGTTCTTTGTATAAGATCAACGATGGAGAATCAATACTTTCGACATTGCTAATGTTATACCATTGTTCATTTCCCATGATAAAGCCTTATACAATTTTTTCTCTGTGACCTTAGTGTCTTTGTGGTTTGTTTTTTAAATCAAATCTACCATCGAACCAAACTCTGGATCGAATAAGCGTTTGTATGTTCTAATAGCAAAACCATCGGTCATTCCGGCGATATAATCGCAGAGCAATCGAGCACGGTGGTTGGTGTCCGATGCAGTGCTGAAATTTTGCTCCACATATTTTGGGAGCAGGTTCAATTCAAATTTTTCTTTTCCAAGATAATTATCCGCAAACGTGTCGAAGATTCTCTTTAAGAGGTAATCCCCCTTTTTTTCCAACTGGTGAAGCTGTGGGGAAAGAAAAACCAGATCGAGCGAAAGTTGTTTGAACATTTGCGATTCTTTTTTTGCTTTTTCATCGATCACAAGATTAAAACGGTACCGATTCGTTTTTCCACTCATCACATTTATTGTTTCCACAACGCTGCACGATTCAATATATTTTCCGATTTTGCTGGAGAGCGAACGTTCAACGCGTCCCTCCTTCATAGCATCAAACAGTTTCTTCAAACTCAACTGCAGATCCTCGTCGAACTTCTGTGATTCCGCCCAGCGTTCAATCTTCTGCTGTGTGATAAATCCGGAATGAATCCCGTCGGCAACATCATTCAATGAATAGGCGACGTCGTCCGACCAGTCCATAATCTGACATTCAATGCTGCGAAAATAATCCCTTGTCTTTCCTGCTTCAATTTCTTTTGTGATATCAACGCCTTCAAAAACAAAATCGAGAAACTGTTTTTGCTCATTATAGATGAAGTGATTTTTCGGATTGTTCAATTCACCGTAGAACGTTTTATATTTCAACACGCCATCCAAAAATGACCGAGTAGGATTCATTCCCTTGCGCGAAACTTTATCGGAATAAACTGTTTCCGTAAGCAACCGAAGCGTTTGTGCATTCCCTTCAAATCCTCCATATTGTCTCATCACGTTGTGCAGTGTCCGTTCTCCCGCATGTCCGAACGGCGGATGGCCAAGATCGTGAGAAAGACAGATTGCTTCCACAAGATGAGAATCGATATAAAATGTATCAGAAAAGAATGGACTCTTCCGCTGCAAGTATGAACAGATAGCTCTACCAATCTGCGCAACTTCTAATGAGTGCGTGAGCCGCGTCCGGTAAAAATCGTATTCTCCGGAAAGAAATACTTGTGTCTTTGCTTGCAGTCTACGAAACGAAGCAGTGTGAATGATCCGATCCCGATCTTGTTCAAACGGTGTCCGATAGTCGTTCTTCCGTTCATCTTCGCGGCATTGCGTGTCGAATGAATTGTAAAATGTGTTGTTCATAATTAAAAAAATATGGAGCTATTAGCTCTTGGCTTTTAGCTATTAGCATACATACAAAAGCTAATAGCCAACTGCTAACAGCCGCTTTTCCTACACTCCTTGCGCCCTGTTCCGCAATTGAATTCTTGCGACAAAAAATGTGGTTGGAATGGTAATCAATAAAATGCCGATGATCGTTTCAAGGCTGAATGATCGATCCCAAATTATAACATCAAACACCGTTGCAAATGCAACCTGCGCCAAGCCGACGGTGGAATTTTGTGCAGGATTTCCAAGCATATACGCTCGCGTCATAGCAAGCTGTGCGGCTGTTCCCGTTAATCCGATCCCAAGCAATTCACCAATCACCGGTAAGGTATATTTCTCCCCTTCGAATAAATGAGGGAGCGAGGGAATCAAAACAACAAATGTGATAACGCTTGCGACCCCGGTAAAATGTGCAACAACGGTTGTGGGATGAAGTCCTTTTGTGCGATGCAAATTATAAACAGCAACCGCTGCAAACAGTGCTTGAAAAATTCCCACAACAATAGCAAAGTTTCCCTGATCGAAATGCGGCTGCTGAATAAAATAGACACCGGCGATTCCACATAAGATAGAAATAAGCACCGAACGATGGATCGGTTGATTCGCCACAAAAGCAATAATGAGCGCCATCCAAATTGGAACAAGGTTCACAAGAGACGTTGCTTCGGCCAGGGGAAGATTTGCAAAAACGTAGAAAGTACAAAGAATAGAGAGCGAGCCGACAATACTTCTCCACCATAACGACGAGGGAACATCGAAGAACATTAACGGTTTTTTTGTCAAATAGGCAAGGATGAGGACGAAGATAAAATTGATAAACGCGCGTGCAAATCCGGTTATGCGCCAGTCGAACGTATCTTTCAGTGAATGTGTAAACGCTCCCATCAACGCAAAGCAAAACGCACTGAAGAGCATCCAACCAAGAGCAGAAATATTTTTGGGGTTAATCATTCGATCAATGGAGAATGGATAGTGGAGAATGAAGAATCACAATCAAACTTTTTTGGCTTCCATTCATCATTCTACATTCTTCATTCTGCATTATCATTTATTCTATTTCTGAAGAAACTTTTTCCCACTCTTCCATCAACACATTCAGTTTTTTCGTGACAGCATCATATTCTGCCGAAATGGTTTTTGCTTTCAACGGATACTTAATGTACTCTTCGCCCGCCATTTTCTTTTCCAACATTGCTTTCTGCTCTTCAACAGCAGCGATATCTTTTTCCACTTGTTCTAATTTTTTCTTTAACTGATGTAAATTTTTCCTCGAATGCTCTGTTTCACTTTTAACTTTTGACTTCTGATTTTCTTCACTCTTTGCATTGACCGCGACCTTTTCAGCATTTCTCTTCTCCGCCTTCAATTGTCCATTGTCAATTGACAGTTGTTTCTTTTCCACTTTTTTCTTCGCGATATAATCGCTCACGTTACCGAGGTATGTACGGACACCGCCATTCGGAGAAATCTCCAGCACTTTGTTAACGATCGTATCCAAAAATGCGCGATCATGCGAAACGATCAGATACGTTCCATCGAATTCTTTGAGAGCTTCCTGCAACACTTTTTTGGAACGCATGTCCAAATGGTTCGTCGGTTCGTCCATAATCAGGAAATTGGCTGGAGCAAGAAGCATTTTCGCCAATGCCAAACGACTCTTTTCTCCGCCGGAAAGAACTTTCACTTTTTTGAAGACATCATCTCCCTTAAAAAGGAATGATCCCAGAATAGTCCGCAATCTCATACGAATTTCCCCATCTGCAACTTCATCCACTGTCTGCAGCACCTCTTTGTTCGGACTCAATTCATCCGCCTGATGCTGCGCGAAGTACGAGACGATTACATTGTATCCTTCTACCCGCTCGCCCGACTGAAATGGCTCCACTCCCGCAGCAATCTTGGAAATGGTAGACTTTCCTGCCCCGTTCACGCCAACGATAGCAATGCGGTCTCCCCGTTCAATTGTATAGGTGAGATCTTCATACACAACTTTCTCCACACCCACTTGTCCATCCGATGATGGATATGTTTTGTGAATATTCTTCAGTTCCATCACCACACGGCCGCTGGATTGCGCCTGCGGAAAATGGAAATGGATCTCATCCTCTTCATCTTCGATCTCAATCAGTTCCACTTTCTCCAATTGCTTCACACGACTTTGAACCTGTCTTGCTTTACTTGCTTTGTAACGAAAGCGATCAATGAACTCCTGCGTCTGCTTTAATTGGGATTCTTGATTCTTTTTCTGGTTCATTGCGAGCTCTTTGCGGATTACTCGTTCTTTTTCATAGAATGAATAATTGCCCGAATAGATCTCCATATTACCAAGCGAAAGAGCACAGGTTTTTTTCGTAAGTGAATCGAGGAATGCACGATCATGCGAAATAAGCATAATAGCGCCGTTATAATTGCGGAGATAGTCTTCCAGCCATTGTAAGGATTCGATATCCAAATGGTTGGTCGGTTCGTCCAATAGCAAAACGGAAGGCTCTTTTAATAATAATTTTGCCAGCGCAATACGCATTTGCCAGCCACCGCTGAAAGCGCGGACGTTCTTCTCCATATCCTGCATCGTAAATCCAAGACCCATCAAAACGGTTTCGATTTTCGACTTCAAACGGTAAGCATCTGCTTCTTCCTGTTTGTGCTGTAGTTCACCGATAATTTCAAGCAGTTCCAAATATTCTTCAGAAGTATGGTCTGTTACCGCAAGTTTTTCGTATGCTTCGCCCAGTTCCTGCTCAATCAGTAACACATCTTCAAATGCAGACTCCACCTCTTTATAAAGAGAGGCGTCCGAATCAACCACGGCATCCTGCGGAAGGTAGCCGACCGAGACAAATCGCGCTTTGTTCACGCTTCCTTCCATCGGCGGATTGATTCCGGCAATGATTTTCATCAGTGTGGATTTGCCTGCGCCGTTGCTGCCGACAAGACCAATGCGATCGTGAGGATTGATGGTGAAAGAGATATCGTCGAACAAGTAACGTTCGCCAAAGTTTACGGTAAGATTATTAAGAGAGAGCATCGATTAACAGACGACAGATTTCAGATTGTGAGATTACAGATAACAATAAAAACTTGAATTATTTTTAAAAAGCAAACCACATAGGCACATAGAAAAGGGCAAATCCCGCTAAAAAACATCATTCCCCGCGCGGCTCTGTAACATTTCCGGTCGCTGTCGGGGAATCCTTACAATTGCACTGTAATATACGAAAAGTTTAGGTGGGGTGGAAAGGTAATGATAGAATTGAATTTTGATAGAATTGTTTTTAGACGCCATTTTTTAAAATGGGACTATTGCGATCCGGAACGGAGGGAAGGATCTGAGCACTTGTCTGCCTTCTTTTTGGCGGAAGCCTTGGATATTTTTTACTTAGCACGGCGAAGGCCCGTTGTTTGTAGTGCCGCATAATACAAAATGATAACGGTAAATCTGATACTATGTTCAATTCCCACAGCCCAATCCCCTTCGCTCAGTGTGGCATCAGGGTTCAAAATGACCGTTGTTTTAGTATTCTTGAGATGAGTTCTAGTGATGATAATAATCCATGAACTTCATATAAAACGCCTTAGTAGTTTACATAAATCGTCTCATCGCACTACGCACTTGCGCTTCATTCATCCCAAAATAATGTCCAAGCTCATGAAAGAGTACTTCTCGGATTCTCAGCTCAATCTCCTCTTCGTTCGGGCAGACAGACTCAATGTTTTTTTGATACAAAGAAATCTTGTCCGGTACCGTTGCGCTCATTCCGTACCATTGTCCTCGATGTGTCAGCGGAATGCCTTGATACAACCCCAACAATGAAGTGCGATCGGCCTTCACTTTGCCGAGCGCATCGTCGGAAGGGTAATCTTCGACCACAATCTGCACATTTTCCACACGGTCGCGAAAATCGGCGGGCAGACTGTCAAACGCCTCCTGTGCTATATGCTCAAATTGTTCCCGCGTCATTATATTCCTAGATGTTCTGCTCGTCCGCCTTCTGTTTGTTGGATGCACCAAAGAAATCTGCTTTTTTAAAACTTCAAACGCCACTACCAGATTGCCACGTCGTGCGCGAAACGCGCCACTTCTCGCAATGACACTTGGTTTTTTTTGTATTGTTATTAAACGTACGATCATAGCGATTAAAAGACAACAGACAAAATCTTAAATTGGGATTATTTTATGTGAAATATTATAACGCCCTCCCTAACCACCGCATAATGTTCAACGTAAGCTGACGGTTATCAATTCCCGGAAGCTGCATTCCGAATTTTTCATTCTTCAATCGCTGTGCGGTCAGCATTGCAGCTTCTCCAAGTACTACAACACGCCCTTTCCCAAATTCAAGTGCCATCCCCTGTGACTTTCCTGCCGCAGAAACCGGATCGGCAAATCGTGTATGTGTATCAGTATCCAAAAATCCTTTCGTCTCCCAGATCGAATCAGGAATAACATCCACAGCGTGAGCGGAGAGATTGAGAAATGAATTACCGGCGCCGCGTAACGATTGTCCGGTAAATGTGATGATGGTATTAATTCGTTCACTTGAATCTCGTCCCAGCGTAATTGGATGATTTGAAATAAGTCCATGAGCACGGGAAAAGATCAGCTGCGATTTTCCGTCAATCTGTGAAGCGGTAAAACTTGAAGAATCGAAATAGACCGAATCGTTCGTAAATCCTTTCGTCATCGCAATGCCAAAGTGTTTGCTGAGAATCTCTGAAGCTGAACCGATGGGATGATGATCGGCGATGAATAGAAGACTCCCGCCATTACGGACCCATGCTTCCACCGCTGAGCATTCTGCATCAGTAAAAGCAGGATCATATTTTTTCTCTTTCCCTTTTGGATTGACAATGACAAGAATATCATAACCATGCAGCGATTCCTGCGAAAATACTTTTTCGTTGGAATAGACGCTGAATCCGTCATTGACCAACAAATCAACAAACGGATGATATGTCCCATTCATTGTGTGAAGATTTTGATGTGCATGGTCAAACAGAATGCGGGGACTCTTGGATGTAAATGCGGGATTCGAAACAACAGCATTAAAGTCCGGATCTGGCTGCTGACGATCGCAACCTGCAGTGATCAAAATAAAAAGTATTGCGTATAGTGTTGAGCGCATACATACTCCTAATATAGTGTTGCTTCTTGGACTGGTGAAAGGGATTCAAGGTTTCAATAATTGTATATCATCGGTAGAATAATCGCCATTATGCTCTCTCACTACTCTATAACAAACAACTATACCGCACCACCGTTTGTGTCTTACTTTCCAATACCCTATCTTATTTGTAATGAATAGAGACGATCGCTCCTCTCAACAACTTTTTCGGCGCCTCACATTTTACCCATCAACAATAGGAACGCCGTATGGCCCAACAACAATCTTCCGATTCCCTTCCGGAATCATGGCGAATGATGATCGCCAAATATCAGCAATCCGATCTGCGAAAAAGTATTTGGCAGATTGTTAACTCGTATGCACCATTTTTTATTCTGCTTGTGGCAATGTATTTCGCCCTGGAATATTCATACTGGATCACTTTGGCGCTGGCAATCCCGGCTGCCGGATTTCAGGTGCGGATCTTCATTATCTTCCACGACTGCACACACGGATCATTCTTCAAATCTCAAAAAGCGAATGACATTGTCGGAATCATCAGCGGACTTCTCACGTTTACACCCTATCATGAATGGCGGCACAATCATTCCATTCATCATGCCACCGGCAGCGACCTGGACAATCGTGGCACCGGCGATATTTGGATGCTCACCGTAAAAGAATATCTCGCTCTCTCAACCTGGGGACGAATTAAATATCGACTGTATCGAAATCCTTTCGCCATGCTCTTGATTGGCCCACCGATCATGTTCATCATTGCACATCGCTTTACAACAGAACAATCCGGCCCGCGCGAAAAAAAGAGCGTGCATTGGACAAGCGTCACGTTGGCTGTTATCACGGCGGCGATGAGTTACCTGATTGGGTTTTTTCCGTTCGTCATGATTGTGCTGCCTGTTATTTGGCTTTCCGGTATGTTCGGTTTATGGCTCTTTTATGTGCAGCATCAGTTTGATGAGACGTATTGGGAACATCATCAAGAATGGGATTTTTTCGAATCTGCTTTAAAAGGAAGTTCATTTTATAAACTTCCGAAGGTGCTGCAATTCTTCAGCGGGAATATCGGTTTTCACCACATCCATCATCTAAGTCCTCGCATTCCGAATTATCGATTAGAAAAAGTGCAGAAGGAAGTTCCGGTGTTCAGTTCGGTGAAACCAGTCACGTTTTTTTCCAGTTTTCGTTTTCTTGTTCTTCGGCTGTGGGACGAAGAACAACGCAGGCTTGTCGGTTTCCGCGCTTTGAAACATGTGCGACGAACACGGAATATAGCGTAACATTCCACCACTCTTTATGAAATACAGAGCCGTCCATGTGACGGCTCTGTTATTTAGTTTAGTGATGCCACAACTTTGAGTCAATGCATCACTAATATTTTTTTCTGTGCATCTGTGTCTCTGTGGTAAAAGCTTTTTTTGCCGTCGTAGTATTTTAATCTTCCTCTCCGAATAGTATATTACAGTCAGTATATGAAAACACAGACAATACCATTCGATTCCATTCTCAAAAGCGTCACACATTATATTACACTCTCATCGGAAGAGAAGAAAATATTTTGCTCCCTCCTCCGCGTAAAAAAACTCCGAAAGCGACAGTATCTGCTCCAGGCAGGAGACGTTTCACGATTTGAACAGTTCGTGAGCAAAGGGGCTCTCCGAGCTTACTATCTAGATGAAAAGGGACACGAACGGATTGTACAATTTGCACTTGAAGGTTGGTGGATCGGTGACATGGCCAGCTTCTACAGCGGACAACCCGCAACGCTAACTATCGAAGCAATGGAAGATTCAGAATTGTTTCAGATCGACAGAAACGATTTTGATACGTTGTTGGAAAAAGTACCGAAGTTCGAACGGTTCTTTCGTATCTTGCTCACCAATGCGCATATTGCACACCAGCGCCGCGTCCTTTCCCATCTTACGGGAAGTGCGAAGGAACGGTATCTTGAACTCCGCTCAAAATATCCTGCGTTTGAACAGCGCATTCCTCTGCGCCATATCGCTTCATATCTTGGCGTCACTCCGGAATTCCTTAGCCGTATGAGAAAAAAATTGTCAAAAAAGAAATAATTTTTTTGGTATTACTCTTTAGTGATCATTTCCCTTATTGATCTACATCAAGGGAATTTCTTGACCTTCTTCATCACCATCGCCATGCTCTTCTCAGTATGTTTGTATCAGTTTTTGAAACAAACATCTACAACATATTAAAGGGAGTTATTATGCTTACAACACTTTTTTCCACAAACAATGATGTTATCGGATTAATTCTGCGAATGACCGTTGGCTTTATCATTTTTCCACACGGCGCACAAAAAATGCTCGGCTGGTTTGGCGGATATGGTTTTACGGGGACAATGGGATTCTTCACCGGTACCGCAAAACTGCCGTATATTATCGGCCTCTCGGTTATTCTGTTAGAGTTCGTTGGATCGTTGCTGCTGGTTGCAGGATTAGGAACACGACTCATCGCCCTTGGATTTATCGGATTGATGATCGGCATTATTTTTACATCACATCTGCAGAATGGATTTTTTATGAACTGGTTTAGCAACCAGTCCGGCGAAGGATT
The DNA here is from genome assembly GCA_041658205.1 of Bacteroidota bacterium. Classification (NCBI taxonomy): domain Bacteria; kingdom Pseudomonadati; phylum Bacteroidota; species Bacteroidota bacterium. The sequence goes on along the minus strand of JBBAAO010000002.1, from coordinate 500,063 downwards.
TGAATACCATTTGCTGATTATCGGCCTTGCATTCGCATTATTGATCGGCGGAGCGGGAAAATATTCTGTCGATCAATTGATCGTTCAATAAAATAGTAATAATACCATGCCATGACTTTGAGTCATGGCATGGTATTATTACTTATTTCTTCTCTGTGCGCTCCGTTACCCCCGTGGTATTTTTTTTCCCTACGTGACATTTTTTTACATTTCCTGACCCAACAAACACATCTTTAGCAAATTCTTCCGCGTAAAGTGTGCTACACTAACATTACAACAATAAACGAACCAAACAGGAGGATGTTATGAAAACGAGAGCAGCAATATTGATCGCAATTGCAATAATAACTATACAATCAGCAATGGCAGAAAAACCCACCAAAAAATTCCCCACAGAAGAAAAAAAGATCACTTATGCAATTAAGAATTTACACTCCGGTTTGCATACAAATAATCCAGGTGTTATTGAGTCCGCAATGAGAGTGACTGCGCAAATAAAAATGCGTTTTCCCGCTGTTGAAGTTTCAGAATTGGTGGATGCCATCAACGATGTATGGTTAAAAAACCCTTCGGGCTCGACACGATACAAAGCATACATTGCACTCTCGGTAATAAAAAATCCGGAATGGTATGTGAGTGAATCTGAAATTACTACTGCAACCGATGAAACATTTTTCAAAACCGCGTCTGTGCGCATGCAGGAAGAGTTGCTGACAACAAACACGCAATAATAGTCTTCACCCCATCCTCCCACAACAAACCCGAAGTTTGTATGATTCGGGTTTCGTTTTTTTATTTCCATGGTTAAGAGAATATAATCTGCCGTTGGTAGGATATAGACCTAATTTTAACGATATTGTATTATAAGCAGTACGCATCTTAGGAGAGAAATATGGCACAAATTGCATTTCGGGGAGAGTCCGGAAAGAAGTATTCATTCGCCATCCATCCGATGACGACATTATTCAAGCAGACGGCAGCAGTATATGTTATTACGCACCGGGCAACGGATGAGATGAATAAGGTTTCGCATAAACACATCTTTGTCGGCGAGACTGACAATCTTGGTAAACAGTTCGACGGATTAAAGGATCAGTTCTTCAACCGATATAACGCGAACTGTGTTTGTGTTCATCTTGAAGATGATAAAAAGACACGATTAAAGATCGAATCCGATCTCGTGGGTAATTACAACCCTCCGGGCAACAGCTAAATCGATAGTGCTATCCTGTAACAGCCTGTTACAGGATAATCATCCCTCTATTATTACAACTCCGAGTGAAGGATATTCTGTTCTGCGTTCTTATCCAATCCTTTTATATGCACTTCGCCGGCTGGATATTGTTTCTTTATTTGGTGATAAACCAAAACGAGAGAGAATTGATCTCCGCGGTTAATATTATATTCTTTCCCTTTCAGTTCTTTTCCGTTCACAAAGGTCTTGGCGTTATATTTCCCATCGGGGTTTTTACTGCAGCGTAATTCTATCGTCTGTTGGTCTTTCATAATGTGTACCTTCTTCTGTTCAATTTCTGTTCATTGATTCCATCTCCTGTAAGATACAACAAATTGATGAAAATAAATTCGATTCTGGTGAATTGATTATTTCTGTTTGCGGAACTACCAGCCAAGCCATTTTGGAATTATCCGTCATGTTTACACAACCTTTGTGTATTCGTAGTATCCAGAAACAATACTCATAAAAAAATCCGTCGTTTTGCATTTGTTTAACATAAAAATAAATGTGCAAAATTTGCACAGTGGTATGCACGAAATTGATATACTGCGTCACTGCATTCCAATCCCAAAAAGTGTTACTTGTATGTGAAGAGTCCGGAATAGCCGGAACTATTTACAAACAACGGAAAGGGTTCACACATGAAGAATATTTTAGTTCTTGCGTTACTTGCATTCTTGGCATTTGGAGGATGTGCGTCCGATGAAAATCCATCGACGACGGGTGGAAAAGGAACGATGCAAGTCTCAATGGTCGATGCACCAGCAACCACATATGATTCAATTATTGTTGTCGTCACGGAAGTTTCAGTGCACAGTAATGCTTCATCGGAAAGCTGGATCACGTTGAGCAGCGGAACAAAAACATACAACCTTCTTGCCTTGGTGAACGGTGTTGAAGCAGTGATGGGGCAGACGCAGCTTTCTGCCGGCACATATTCACAACTGCGATTGACGTTGGGTGATTCCTGCTGGGTATACGCATCGGGTGTAAAGATCGCCTTGAAAGTTCCGAGTGCAGAGATCAAACTCAACTTAAATGTGGAGATTGTTGCAAATGTTACCTATAAGCTTGTTCTCGATTTTGATGCAACAAAATCGCTTGTCACCACTCCGACTGGATTAGTAATGAAACCGGTTATTAAAGTGTTGACAACATCTTCTACCGGATATATTCAGGGAAGCGTCAACATTAAATCGTCCGTCTCGGCGTACGGAAATGGAGACACACTATCCACACTTACGGGAGCAAATAACTCGTTTAAGATCATGTATGCAAAACCTGGAACATACAGTCTCACTATCGTTTCTGCCGATGCAATGTACAATGATTCGACATTAACAAATATTTCTGTTGTTTCTGGTCAAGTGACTAATGTCGGGACGATTAATTTACGTACAAAACTATAATATTTCACTTTTCCAATAATGCAAAACGCCAGCCGAATGGCTGGCGTTTCTATTTTAAAAACATCTGAGCTACTTTCACTTCAGCGGAGCATGGATTAAAGAATCTTCAATTGATTCCGATTGTTATTTTCCGTACAAAAAATATAAAAACCGTACTTGCAAAGAAAGGATTGAAATCCGCTGTTCAACGATATTGTTCCATTTCAATTCTGTCCCGATGAAAAGATCTGAGATTAATGGACGGGTAAATCCAAATGATAGCATATATCCCATATTCCATTCTGAGCTCTCCATTGTTTTCCCCATAACAGTTGCTTTCGCCGTCATTCGATAATATCCTATTCCCGTATGCATTTGAATCCCCAACCGCTGAATTGTGAAAATTGCCAAAACGGGAATTGCTGAGAGGGATGCAGAAACATCTACTGATCCGAATTCTGATGCGAGACTATTCATTGCCATTGTTGATATAGGAATATATCCGGTTTCAACACCAACACCCAGAAGATTGCTCGAGCCCCATTTTAAACGAAACGCGCCTGTAATTCCATCGCGCGTAGAGTTTCCCAGAATGATTTTTGGTGGCGTGAGTTTATAGGAATATCCCCCTCCAATTTCTCCAACTAATCGAAATGTCGTTCGGTCGACACTCTGATCCTGTGCAGAAGCAAGCATCGAAGCGAACAATAACAAAAGAAACAAATATGTTCTATTATTGGAATACATAATATTCAAAAGCTATCAAAGCGGGGTAGTTTGTGAGGATTCCATCAATATTCCCTTGTGTCAGAAAAGGAAGAATGAATTCTCGTTGATCGAGAGTCCAGACAAATATTTTACGATTTTCGGAATGCATCGCTTGCGCATTGCTTCCCAACGGACCAAGTGTCCAGCGCGGCGCCCACACCTTTGCGTTAACCGCACGGACATCTTCCATCGATAATTCACATAATGCATCAGCGGAGGATACCATGTTTTCTTTTTTATACCTGTCCACCAGTTCATCGTTGGACAGTCCGATATAAATATCCAATTTTCGCCCGGCAGCAAATGCCTTTTTTTGATACTCCTGCTGCAGTGCAGCTGCGGATGCGATTGCCTCCGGTGATTTTATATCCAGCCAGACATAGGTCAATGTTGTTTTGTTGACAACCACTTCGAGTGCTTCTTTCAGCGTTGGGACAAGTTCTTTATTCTTTAAGGTACACAGTGTTCGAATAGCAGCAAATGTATAATTCGAAACCGGTCCGACACAATAATCCCCGTTTACTAAGCGAGGACTGAAATTCTCGTCATGAAAAAGAATTGGGATCCCGTCTTTTGTCAATCGCACATCGATCTCGATTCCATTTGCACCAAAGCTTTCAGCGAGTTGTATCATTCCAAGACTATTCTCTGATTCCGGCAATCGATCTGAATTCCTTCCTCCTCCACGATGAGCAAGAATAACAAACGTCGTATCCTTCAGCGGACTGTTGTATTGCAAGGTAATATTGATCGTGGGTTCGGCAGACCCATTTCCAATTTTTCCTTGGAAAAAAAATGACGGTGTCGGCAGGATTCCTTGCAACAATGGCTTTCCATTGTTTTCGGCAGGGATTTCAAATTGAGCTAAACCTGTTTCACCCCCCTGCGTGTATCGCCAATATCCCTCAAAAATAAGTGTGGAGTCTATTCTTCCGCATTGAAAGACAAACAGTCCGGCATTTTTTCCCGTAAAGATCGACAATGTTTTTCCGGTACGTTTTACAACCACTTTTTTTCCGAATTGATCTGAACCGTCTATAACATCGTATACCCCATTCAATAATTGCAGCTGCTGTGGTTTTATGGGCTGGGCACTGATCAGTTTTCCTCCTCCCACAAATACCGGAACGTTTACTACCGTGTCATGTGAACACGATAATGTTACAAGAGAAAATAACACCAAAAGGAATATGAAAAATAGTTGATTCATTACACGTTAAAAGACAAAAGAAATTTGAACATCGGGATACAACAGCCACCGATCCTGCACAGCAAAAGCCAACCACACCTGATAGTTTGGCCGTGCATAATGTGCCCGCAGTGCAAAAGACATAAATGTTGATTTCCAAATATCCTGTTCAAGTATTGCCGAGGTAACAACGCCTGCAATTTCCGGTTTTACTTTACCTACGGATGCTGAACCGAAATACGTATGCTGTGAAAATAATATTAACATTTCCGATTTCATTGTTATTTTATAATCGTCGATATCAATACCGACACTGATTCCTGGTCGATTCAACAATCCCATTGCTTGTGTATCGAAACCATCTAAATCTGCAAAACCAAACCAGTACGTAAATTCATCGGAAAGAGCCAGGGATACATCGCCCAGAGGATAAGACCACATAGCGCCAGCAGAAACACTATTGATAATATAGACCGTGGAGAATTGGGTTATAAGAGAAAAATTGTACGGCAGTCCGTACCGTACTGAAGTATTCACCATCGGTATCTGGCGAATTTCTTCTTCCACAACCGAACGCGGAAATATTGTGAGTGAGGCACCGATGGAATAACAGAGCGTGTATTGTTGAAACGGATAGGGAAAACTGATATACGGACCTGCGTTACGTTCAGTGCTACATAATTGTGAAATACAGAAAGAGAGCAGAAGTGCAACTATGAGAACGAATCTCATCATGATACGCTACTGCTTAAATTTAACAGAGATCGAATCAACAGTATCAAATCCAGAAAAATCATTTCGTAGTTTTCTGACGGAAAAGAGGAGCGAATGTGGTTGTATGCTACATTCAATGTAGTGAAAAAAACGCATTGTTGATTGCTGGCTGAACAGATCGGGAAATCGTTGTCTTTTACCAGTCAATAAGGGATGCAGCAGGCCGCCACCCCCGCCGATAACGAACAGTTCCTTCCCCATTTTTTGAAAATGTTCATACGCATGTGCATGCCCGGACATAAACACCGATGTTTTGTTATACATAAAAAACGGTACGAGAAATTTTTGCTGAACATCCTGCGAAGGATAAACAATCGTACTATTAGTATATGGAGAATGATGACAAAGAACGATGACGGAAGTAATGGTGCTGTCATATTCAAATCGAGCGAGCTGTTCGTGGTACCATTGTAGTTGCTGATTATGTTCATCGTCCGATAATTTTGGGAAATTCGAATTTAATACAATCACACCAACAGATTTGATCACCACCGAATACCATGTGGTGGGAATTTTTGGAAATCGTTTTTTAAATTGTTCGAGAGCCTGTTCTTGAAACAGATAGTAATCGTGGTTGCCAATCACGGGATACACGGGCACATGGAGGTCTTTATGGAATTCATCAAACAATTTCCAATTCGAATCGGTCATTCCTATTGATGTAACATCACCGAGATGAAAAATTCCGACGGCGGTCGATTCACATTGAATCGCACGAAATATTGTTTTGGTGGCTTTTTCATTCTCATGTTCTGTTAATCGAAGTGTTTCAATCCACATCGGCTGCTGGGTATCGGAAAGAAATATGATGGAGGGATGTTGTTGAGCGAATGCTGAAATTGTGAAAAACAAAAAAATGGAAAGCCTTTTTTTCATTTTTTTTCATACCTCTGTTTAACGGCGGGAATAAGATACTCATCAAACGAACGAATGAAATCATACTCCGCCTTCCACCCCCATTCTTTTTGCGCAAGTGAATCATCAACATCCGCCGGCCAGCTATCAACAATCTTCTGCCGAAGCGTGTCGGGTTTAAAACTCACTTGAGCATGGGGAAACGCTTTTTTAATGACTTCGTAAAAATCTTTCGCGGAAACTGAAAATGCTCCGATATTATAGACAACTTGTGTTAGATTTTTCGCGGGAGCTGCCTCCAACTGTAACAATGCATTGATCGCATCAGGCATCACCATAAATGGTAGTGTAGCACTTTCGGGAACGAAGCAGTTATACACTTTTCCCTGCGCGGCAAAATGCATCATCTCGGGACCATAATCGCTGGTTCCCCCGGTCGGGAGTGTGACGGCGCTGATCAGTCCCGGAAATCGTATCCCGCGAAAATCGACATGGGCAGTGGTCGGCTGAGGATCTATCTGACGATAATACCAATTATAGTAGCGCCCGAGATCTTCACAATATTTTTTATTGATGCCGTACATTGTCCGTGCATCGAGCCATTCGGATTCTTTTACTTTTCCCGCTTTCATTTTCGTCGGAACATCCGGTAGACCGTATGCAGCGATCGAGCTCGGAAAAAGAAATTTCACATTCTCCCCTGTCGCACGCGCCTGCCGGGCTGCAAGTTCTAACAATCCCAATGTTCCATCCACATTCACTCTATGGCCAAGCACCGGCTCACGTTCTGCTTTTGTGGAGAGAATCGCCGCAAGATGATAGATTGTACCAAAATCATAGAATGCTGCAAGACGATCGAGCAGCGACGAATCCATGATATCGCCGACAATCACTTCGTGACATTTTTCCTGAAGCGTTTTGCTCAATGGATGGACATCGATAGCAACAATTCGCACATCGGGATTTTTTTCTGTCAGTCGTGCTACAAGCCCGTGACCGATTTCACCGTTAGCTCCGGTAATGAGTACCGCTTTTGTGGACATACATTTCCTTTCACATTTTAATGCGGGAAATATAATGAAATTTTGCTGAGGGACGGAAGAAGATTTCCATTAATTCTTGATTGTATTTAACACCGAAGAAGATATTTTCATGCGATTACTGAAACTATTTCCTATTTTGTGCAGAATATTCATGGGGGATTCTCATGCAATTGCTTGTCGCCTTTTTCCTTTCTTCAGTATTTCTATTCGCACAAACACGCTCTGCTGATCTTGTTAATCCATTTGTGGGAACGGATGGACATGGACATACATTTCCCGGGGCGACAACTCCCTTCGGAATGGTGCAGCTCAGTCCGGACACACGTGTTGAAGGATGGGATGCGTGCAGTGGTTATCATTATTCCGATTCCACAATCCTTGGATTTACTCATACACATCTCAGCGGTACAGGAGTACCTGATTACGGAGATATTTTGTTCATGCCGATGTCGAAGCAACCAAGTCTTCAGCCGCATCAATATCGTTCTTCATTTTCGCACCAAAACGAAAACGCTTCGGCAGGATACTATCGAGTTCTTCTTCAAGACGATTCCATCAATGTGGAATTGACAGCAACAACTCGAGTTGGTATTCATCGATACAGATTTCCAAAGAGAGATTCTGCGTACGTGATTATTGATCTTCATCATGGTTTAGGACCGGATGTTGTTATTGATTCATGGATGCAAAAGAATGGAAGAACGGAAATTACCGGCTTTCGACGATCAAAAGGATGGGCTCAAGATCAACATCTTTACTTCGTCGCACAATTTTCTCTGCCAATCCAAAACATTTCAATGACCAATAACGATTCGATCGCTTGGAATAGCACAACAACAAAAGGAAACAACGTAAAAGGTGCATTGTTGTTTAACACCAAGAAAAACAAGGAACTCATCATTAAAGTTGCTCTCTCCTCAGTCAGTGTAGAAGGAGCACGAAAAAATCTTTTGGTGGAAGCAAAAGGGTGGAATTTTGAAACGATCTTGACAAAAACAAAAAAACAATGGAATGATGAGTTAAACAAAATTAGCATTCGCGGTGGTACAGTTTCACAGCAACGAACATTTTACACAGCACTGTATCATTGCAAGATTGCACCCAATACATTTTCCGATGTTGACGGGAAATATCGGGGGATGAATGGCGTTATTCAAACTGCAAAGGATAGAACTCATTATTCAGTTTTTTCACTTTGGGATACGTTTCGAGCGTTACATCCACTTCTTTCGACCATTAACTCGAAACGGGTAACCGATTTTATAAACACTTTTTTAGCGCAGTATGATGAGAGCGGATTGCTTCCGGTATGGGAACTCTGTTCAAACGAAACGTACTGCATGATTGGATATCATTCTGTTTCGGTGATTGCCGATGCGGTCGCAAAGAATATTTCCGGTTTTGACAAAAACAAAGCATTGAAGGCAATGGTAAACAGTGCAGAGAAAGATCATTTCGGTTTAAATTCGTACCGCACAAACGGTTATGTCCTAGGTGAAAAAGAATCGGAATCGGTCTCCAAAACGTTGGAATATGCTTATGATGATTGGTGTATTGCTTATACCGCAGAGTTGTTAGGGAAGCATGATATCGCTCAACAATATTTTGTCCGCTCGCAAAACTATCGAAACGTCTTCGACCCGCGAGTCGGATTTATGCGAGGAAAAAAGAATGGAATATGGAATGAACCTTTTACTCCCGCATCCGTATCGCTCGATTTTACAGAGGCAAATTCATGGCAGTATAGTTTCTTCATTCCTCACGATATCAACGGAATGATTGAATTGTACGGCGGTCAGACAGAGTTCATCAATAAATTAGATGAACTCTTCTCAACATCAAGTAAACTTGAGGGACGACAACAATCAGACATTACCGGATTGATCGGACAATACGCACATGGAAACGAACCAAGTCACCATATGGCGTATTTGTTCACCTATGCTGGTGCACCCGCAAAAACTCAAGAACGCGTTCATCAAATTCTTGACGAGATGTATCATGACAAGCCGGGCGGACTTTCCGGAAATGAGGATTGCGGGCAAATGTCTGCATGGTATGTGATGAGCGCAATGGGATTATATCAGGTAACTCCCGGAAATCCTGAATATGTACTGACATCCTCACTATTTGATTCTGTCAGTATAAAACTCGAGAACGGAAAACAATTTCTTATCTCCACCAAAAGATCATCGCCAAACGATCTTTACGTTCAATCCATTCAGAAAAACGGAAAAGAACTTGACGAATTATTCATTTCCCATAACGATATAATAAATGGTTCTATTCTTAATGTTGTTGTCGGCCCAAATCCTTCTCAACGATTTAATAAACAAAAGAATGTTCCAACTATTAGAGAATTACCATTTACTACCGTTCCCTATTTTTCATCGAAAGGATTGTCGTTTCGAGAATCAACTACTGTAGAAATATTTCCTGGAGAAAAAGAAGCGTCGATATTTTATACTCTCAATGGTTCGATTCCCTCAACTGCATCCATTCCTTATCATGCACCGATCGCTATTAAGGACAACACAATCATTCAGGCTGTTGCAGTGCGAAATAATATTAGCAGTGCACCTGTGAAGGCGGTATTTGTAAAAACAAAATCAGTCGGTACAATTTCGTTAGCAACCCATTACAGCGATCAATATACTGCAGGGGGTAACGATGCGCTGATTGACGGACTACTCGGTGTCGAAGATTTTCGAGTCGGTCACTGGCAAGGATATGAACAATCCGATCTTGATGCTACCATTGATTTGGGAAGTGTAAAAAAAATCGACGAGATCAATGCGCGATTTTTACAGGACAACAATGCGTGGATCTTTTTTCCCACGCATATCGACTATGAGATTTCATCCGACGGAATCACATTTGAGAATGTCTTTTCCGGAACAACCGGGGTCCCTCCTCAACAGAACGGCGCAATCATCCAATCAGTTGAGCAACGCGTGAACAAACAGGTTCGTTATATTCGTGTGCGTGCAAAAAATATCGGCACCTGTCCCGTATGGCATAAAGGGAATGGAGGAAAAGCGTGGTTATTTATTGACGAGATTGAGATTCGATAAACTGACTTTACATTCACTTGGGAATATTTTATGAAAACTCGAATCGTTATCCTTGGCGGTGGCTTCGCCGGTGTTTATACTGCAATGGAGCTGGAACGAATAAACAGTTCGGCGAATGAAATTGAAGTTATCCTGGTTAATAAAGAAAACTATTTCGTTTTTCAACCGATGTTGCCGGAAATCATTTCAGGAAGCATTGGCATCCTTGATACGGTAAGTCCTCTGCGGCGACTATTGCCCAAAACGACGATCTACGTCCGCGATGTAGAAATGGTCGATATTGCGAACAAGACTGTGACATTGAGCCACGGATTTCGACCGCGGCCGCTCGTGATCAGTTTCGATCATCTCGTTATTGCCGTGGGAAATGTGACCGATTTCCGGGGATTGACCGGACTGAAGGAGCATGCACTTCCGTTCAAGAACCTTGCCGACGCGATCCATTTGAGAAATCACGTTATTCACCTGTTAGAGGAAGCTGCAATTGAAGAAGATCAGGACTTGGAACGGCAGCTGCTCACATTTGTGATAGCGGGCGGCGGATTTTCCGGTGTGGAAGTGGCGGCAGAGTTAAATGATTTTGTGCGAAAAGCTGCGCGACATTATCACGGTGTCGATGAAATGAATATCAGAGTAATCCTGCTTCATTCAGGCAAACGGATACTCGACAAAGAAATGAGTGAAGGACTTTCTCTGTATGCACAAAAAATCCTGCAGCAGCGTGGCGTGGAGATCAAATTTAATTCTCGATTGCAATCTGCATCACCGGACAGCGCAATCCTGAACAGTGGTGAGCGTATCCCAACCAAAACTCTTGTATCAACCGTTCCCTCATCTCCGAATCCCATTGTGGACTTGATCGATCTTCCCAAAGAAAAGGGAAAGATCAAAGTGACAACAGCACTTCAAGTGGAAGGAACAACAAACATTTGGGCTATTGGAGATTGTGCACTCATACCAACCGTCGACAGATCTGGTTCGTGTCCCCCAACCGCACAGTATGCATCTCGCGAAGGAACATTGACTGCTCAGAATATTATTGCTTCGATCCGAGGGGAAGTTCTGAAACCTTTCACATTCCGAGGCCTCGGAAAAATGGGAGCGCTCGGTCACCGCAATGCCGTTGCAGAAATTTTTGCAGGAATTAAACTTTCAGGATTCCTTGCATGGTTCCTTTGGCGGACGGTCTATTTGTTCAAACTTCCTGGACTAGAACGCAAGATCAAAGTTGGAATAGCCTGGGCGCTGGATCTGCTTATTCCCACCGAATTTGTGCAACTGAAACTGGGAACAACACGTGGAGTATCTCAATCACATTTTGAACCGGGAGAAACGGTCTTCCGGCAAGGAGATGTAGGCGATACGCTCTATATTCTATTAAACGGCGAAGCAGAGGTGATCCGGGAAGAAATCAGATTGGAACAGCGATTGGCTCTCTTAAGTGCTGGGGAATTTTTCGGGGAGATGGCGCTGCTAAACGAACATACGAGAGGAGCAACGATCCGCTGCACTAAAGCAATGGATGTGCTCTGCCTGAACAAGAACGATTTCCGCTCGCTCGTTGCTAATCTTCCCGATCTTCGAAAAAGTTTTGAGAGCGTGATGTCGTCCCGCAACATTAAAAAATGAATTAAAAGAAATAAAAAGCCTCGACAGTTGTGCCGAGGTTTTTATTGTTGAACGCAATTCTCATTATTTATTTTACTGCAATCAACTCAACTTCAAAAATGAGCATGGATCCCGGAGGAATCAACTGGCCTACTGGACGTTCTCCGTACGCTAAATTGTTTGGGATATAAAATTCAAACTTTGCTCCCTCTTTCATCAATTGCAAACCTTCCGTCCATCCTTTAATCACTTGATTTAATTGAAATGTTGTCGGCTCGCCTCGTGCATACGATTCATCAAACACAACACCGTCAGTCAATCGACCACGATAGTGGACTGTAACGGTACTTGTTTCCGCAGGCGCTTTTCCGGTTCCTTCACGCAAGATCTTGTATTGTAAACCGCTGGCGGTTGTTTTTACGCTGTCCTTTTTTGCATTTACAGCAAGAAATTCTTCCCCCTCTTTTTTATACTTGCCGGCTAATGCATGCAATTTTTGCTCATCGCTCGACTGAGGATTCATCTTTTGGAAAATCTCGACACACTGTTGAATTTCTTCCGGTGAAAGCTGGTTTTCTTTTCCATCCAGTGCTTCTTGAATCCCAACGACAAATGCGGAAACTCGCAACGGAAAATTATTTGTTTTCACATTGCTCGTCACTTTCAATCCAAGATCGTAACCGCTCAAATAACTCATCTTATCCTCATTGGTCTTAAGGACTGATGATTTTGATTTTGGTTTTGCTTTTGTTTTTGTTTGATTGGTTTTAGACTGCTGCGCAAATACATTCAACGTGAACAAGCACAGCACGATAACACAAACAGATAATTGCTTCATTACAACTACTCCTAAAATATAAGATTAAAAATTTCCGTAACTACTCAGCAGGATTACAAAAAAAACCTGCCACCAAATCACAAAAACACGAAAGTGCACAAAAAGAATTTAAACCATTGCCTCAAAAAGGTTGGTGGGATTTGGTGTTTTCGTGTTTTAATGGCAAAAACTCATAAACGCGAGTAGTTATAATTTCCGAAGAAATATAAGCAAACTTGAAAGAATTACAAACCATGCTTTTTAAGAATGGGAAAAATCAGCTCTCTCCAACGATCGTACGCAGCAGGTGTTAAATGGACTCCATCAGAAGTATATTCATCCCGCAGAATTCCCTTTTCCGAAAGAACTGCGTTGATATCAACAAACTGTATCGTATTCTTCTGGGCAAATTCTTGAAGCATCAGATTCAACTTTGTTACTTCAGAATTTTTCTCTTCGGACCGCTTCCATTTTGGATTGACATGCAGCGTCGATTGTATAATCGGAATAATCGAATGTATTCGGAGGGTATCGATAATCTTAACGTAATTTTGAAACACAACATCCAAAGGAGCATCGGCATAAATATCGTTGATCCCTGCCATGATAAAGCAGAGTTTCGGCTTTAATTGATAGACATATTGCATCCTGTGCAGCATTCCGATGGTATTATCTCCACCAATCCCTCTGTTGGCTATGCGTTCTCGTCCAAGCAGATCAGTCCAATTTCCGCCAAAAGTGATGGAATTTCCGAGAAAAACAATATCGGTAGAAGTAATTTTAGACATAGCAAACATTGCGGTAAGATTCTTATACACCGAACTTTTCAAATAGAGCGAATCATATGGTGTTTGTGCAATGCAGAAACTACAACATAAAGCGATTGAAAGAAGAGCTTTCTTCATGTCAAACATTCACTCTCTACTTAAACTTCGATCGTAAGAATTCTGAAGTCAGCGTATGCGCATCAGCTGATTTTTCCTTGTCGTATTTCGGGTTACTTGGATTTGCAAATGCGTGAACAGCATCATAATTTTTTACTGTGAGTTTCTTTTTCGCTTCTTTCATGCTCTTTTGAAATTGTGAAACAACTGCGGGATTGATATAACCATCCTGTGTAGCAAAAATACCAAGCACGTCACAATTCAACGTCTTCAATTTCTTTACATCTTTTTCCGGCATGCCGTAATAGATCACACAACCAACAGCTTGTTTTTCCAGCAGTAATGCAGATTGCATGGACCAGCCACCGCCGAAACACCAGCCGAGCGTTGCAATCTTTGCCTCTTTCCCTACGTATTCATTTACTGCTTTGATGATTGTGCGGGCGCGTTCTTCATTTACTTCACCGACATATTTTTTGGCCGAATCGGGTACTGCCGCAATCTTACCATCATACAAATCTACAGCGATCACATTTACATTTCTGAGTTCAATCAGCCATCGTTCTGCTTCCTGTTTGATGTAATCATTCAATCCCCACCATTCATGAAAAACGAGAAGATAGTTATCGGTCATTTCCGATGATCTCACTTCATAAATGTTGGCATCCACACTATCCGACGTTTTAATTTTTTTCATTTCGCCACTTGCTGGTTTGAAGTTGAATGGCTCGGGAGCTTCATGCAATGCAACAAAAGCCAAATCTTTGCCAAATGCTGCAAACTCTGCCGTCGCTGTAGGACCGCAGCACGATTTTTTTTCATCGGCAGCAGTTATCACGATGAATACGCTTACCAATACGAACATCTTCTTCATGTTTTCTCCAAATTGATATGACTATTTATGAAACAACATTTGCTTCTAATTCTAGACAAATTCCAAAGACGGATTGTACACCGTTGCGAATCTCTTCTGCAATATCCAATAGCGCTTTTGTCGTTCCATGATAATTCACCAGCGCCAGAGTATGGTTCTCCGAAATACCAACTCCGTTTTTCTTGTATCCTTTTTTGAATCCCGATTTTTCTATGAGCCACGCCGCGGGGATTTTTTTCTTGTTTTCAAAAGGAAATGTAGGAACACTCGATCCATCTCCAATTTTTTTCCATGTTTCGATGATCTTCAAAAGAATACCCTCTTCAACGATTGGATTTAAAAAAAATGAGCCGACAGAACGGGTATTTGAGTCTGTAGGATCAATCACCATCGATTTTTTTTTCCGAAGTGAAAGAACAACGTTTCGTACTGCTTCCAGAGATTCTTTCCCGTCGGAAAGAGCGGGAAGGTTCACGGATGATTCTATAATCTTTTTTACTTCAGGGTAATGAATTGTGGGACGTCCATTCTTTTTCAGACGAAATGTCACTTCGGTGACAATATATTTCCCTACATCCTGCGTCTTGAATCTGCTTGTGCGATATGAAAAACCGCAATCTGCATTTCTAAACTCTCTTTCCTTTAATGATGCTCTCTCTATCACTTTCACCAATACAATTGTATCCTTCACTTCCTGTCCATACGCACCGACATTTTGTATGGGTGTTGCGCCGATACTTCCAGGAATTCCGGATAGGCATTCAACTCCAGCATATCCTTTTTCGACAGACGATCGAACAAATGATTCCCAATTTTCACCTGCCTTTGCACTTGCTAGAATATGGTCGCCGTCATTGACATATGAAATTCCTCTAAGATCGTTTTTTAGTATAAGTCCGTTGAACCCTTCGTCAGAAAAAATTGTGTTACTTCCTCCACCAAGAATATGGACGCGAATCCCTTTCGAAGCAGCATACTGCAGCGCTTCCTTTACATCGTGATCAGACGCGCACGAGAGAAAATATTTTGCTGTACCACCGAGATGTATTGTTGTATAATCCTTAAGCGGGATATGTTCAAGCAGAGTGACCATTACCGTAATTTAATTCCTTTTTCTGCCCACCACGGATATATTTCAAAAATCAATCTTCCGGCTTTAATTGCAGGGTCGGTTGAACAATGCATCATCACTTCATCGTATGTGTCGCAATTAAAAATAAAAATTCCGCGCAAATCACCATCGTGACCCATCGGTCCCGCCATATCAATCTTTCCTTCTTTATAGAGACGTTCAATGTTTGCCAGATGTCCTTTCTGCAACTCCGCCGATGTTGTAGAATCCTGATTCCTAATTGGGCCTCTTTTTAACAGTACGAGAAAATATTGCTTCATCTCGCCGTCTTTTACTTCTTTCTTCGCTTTGTCTTTTACCAGCAGAAGCGGACCGAAAGCTTTTGCTTCTTCTCTCAAATTTTTCTCTTGTGCCGGCAAAACTGCAGCGAGTATTAGTAAAAAGAAAATCACTGTTTTCATAATTTGACACCTTTCATGTTGAATAGAACACGGATTGAACGGATCTAACGGATTGACGCGGGTAAATAAGTATCAGCAATCTGTGCAAATCCGTTTCATCCGCGTCATCTGTGTTCCATTATTGAACAGCAGCTTTTCGAATTCGATCCATCAATGCTAATCCAATTCCATCTTCACTTACTTGTTCACAATAAATCGTCTCAATCTTTTTTGCATCACAGAGCCGGAAGAAGTGAAACAATGACCGGGCATATTCTTCTCCATTCCGACAAATCTTTTTCAATCCAAAATTGTTTCGTCCGCCGGATCGCATTCCAATATACGCAGAACTTTTCATTGGAACAGTTTCATCGGGACCGCTAACAATAAACACGTATGCTAATGGAGAATAGTGGCGGTACTTCACTCCCGGACTCTTAGGAACATTCGTCTGTTGCTTTTGCAGACGTGTTGACGGAATAATCGTGCGCAATTGTTCCAGCGTTACACCGCCAGCGCGCAGTATCACCGGTGAACTCCCGGTGCAGTCCAACACGGTTGACTCGACACCAATGCGCGACGGATCCCCTTTCAAGATGCAAGGAATCCTTCCGTTCAGATCGTGTTTCACTGCCTGCCACGTGGTGGGACTCGGCGAGCCCGAAAGATTCGCAGAAGGTGCGGCTACAGGAACTCCGCATTCTTTCAAAAATTTTTGCGCCACAGCATGTTTTGGAATTCTCACACCCACAGTCGCGAGTCCTGCAGTGGCAAGTGATGATATCTTTTTATTTTTTGGTAACACAAGGGTTAACGGTCCGGGGAAAAATGCTTGAATGAGTTTTTCTGCATACCGTGGGATAGAAGAAACCACAGATGGAATTTGATCCAGCGAACCAACATGCACAATCAGCGGATTATCGGATGGTCTTCCTTTGGCAATAAATATTTTTTTGACAGCATCGGATTCAAATGCATTTGCGCCGAGTCCATAGACTGTTTCCGTCGGGAAGGCGACAACATTGTTGCGAGCAATGAACTCAGAGGCGGACTTGTATGATGATGTGATAAGCGTGTGCATAACGGCTAGAATCCCACTTTATATTTTTTCTTTTTGGGTTCGGCCATCAATTGACGAATTGCGTTAAAAATAATTTTTATGTGTTTATCATGAGATTCATATTTTCGCTCTAAATCTTCTAGCTTTTTTATGAGATCTTTATGTGTTGATAATATTCCCCTTACTTTCACAAATGCACGCATGATTGCAATGTTTACGTCAATTGCTCGCTCACTTCGCAATACTGATGATAACATTGCAACACCCTGTTCTGTGAAAACAAATGGCAATCTGCGATAACCACCACGGTGTTTTGATATCGCAAATTGCGATATCAAATGATTGTTTTCTTCAATTGATAATTGAAACATGAAATCATTTGGAAACCGTTTGATGTTCCTTTTCACCGCTTCATTCAGCCTCATCGTTGGAACACCATACAATTTTGCAAGATCTCGGTCTAACATTACTTTTTGACCTCGAATAAGAAGAATTCTCTGTTCAATTACTTCAGCTGGAATAAGTTGTGACATGAAAGCAAGGAGATGTGTTTAAGATTGATTATGCTCGAATATAACAAATTTTGTAAAAAATAATGCCTATATATCCGAACCGTTTCACATTTTACGGCATCATACCCACAGCACCACATTCTCTTATTTGACAGATTGGACAGCGTTTATGAAATATTTCAAGATACTTACTCTTTTCTTCTTATCACTGCAATTTACTTTTTCCCAAACAAACACAGGATCGCTATCCGGTGAAGTTCGAGATGCGGTAACAAAACAACCTCTTCCGGGAGCAAATGTCATGATTCCTGGAACTTCATTTGGTACAGCTTGCAATGAAGAGGGATATTACGTTATTAAAAATCTTCCCCCGGGAAAATATCAAGTAAAAGCAACTTTAATCGGTTATGAAGGAGCTACAAATTCCGACGTAACGATCAATCCACAGCGGAATAAGAAAATCTCCTTTGAATTAAAAACATCCACTATCGAGATGAGTGCCGTGGAAGTGCAAAGCGATTATTTTGCGCGCCCAACAGAAAATGTCGTCAGTATGAGAACACTCTCCCCCGAAGAAATTCGACGTTCTCCCGGGTCCGCCGAAGATATTTTTCGCGTAATGCAATCCATGCCCGGAGTGGCGACTGCGGGCGGAAAAAGTGCGCAGCTCATCGTCCGCGGCGGAAGCCCGAATGAAAATCTCACGTTACTCGACAACATTGAAATTTATAATCCAATCCATTTTGCCCGCACCGGAGAATCGATGGGAATCATTAGTATTGTGAATCCGGCACTTCTTGAGAAAGTAGATTTTCTCACCGGCGGATTTCCGGCAAAGTACGGCGACAAAATGTCTTCCGTGTTTGATATGACTCTTCAGGATGGTAATAAGGAATTGTACAATTCCGATGTGAATGCAAATATTGCAGGATTCGGTGTGATGATCGACGGTCCGCTGATCGATAATAGTTCCGTTATTTTCTCATTGCGACGTGGATTCTTCGATATTCTCACAAAAATTATGGATCGTCCCGCTGCACCGCGATATTATGATGCTGTTGGAAAGATCACGTACGATCTCAATCAAAACAACAGGATCAGCCTTGTCGGTTTCTATTATATAGATCAGATCGACCGTATCGGAGCAACGAAAGAATCATCTGCCATGAGCAAGTACGATTATCTTGCACGCGATGATTTCGGTTCTGCATTCGGATTAAACTGGCGATCACTAGTTTCTCAAAAGGCATTTGTGCTGACAACAATTTCATCTACCGGAAACGGCTGGACAACGAATCAAGGGACCCAAACAAATCATTCATTGCGCGGAGAAGATATTCTTGAAAGTGAATTCATGGTGAAATCCGAATTGACATACCAATTTTCCCCAGCGCTCGATCTAAAACTTGGCGTGATGGGAAAATCGATTGATTCTAAAAACATCACCTGGACACCGGAAGACACAACTCGTACCGGAACAATTATCCCGGCGACAACAATCTCGTTTCAACCGAATGCCACAACAAAATCCGCTATCTATCTTCAGTCATCATACAATATTATACAACCGTTGACACTTTCTGCTGGGTTACGATTTGAGCGGTATGCACTAACAAACGAGAACAATCTTAGCCCCAGACTTGCACTTTCGTATAGAATTATTGAATCGACATCGTTTAATCTTGCGTGGGGAAAATTCGTTCAAACTCCGGCAAGTTATCAAATCTCGCCGGACCCGAGAAATCTTTCCTTAAAAAGCAGTAAAGCAATCCATTATGTTGCCGGGATTGAACATCGTCTTGCCGATGATACCCGTGTAACAATCGAAGCATATCAAAAAGATATTCACGATGTCATTGTCGATCCGGACAGCACGAATCTTCTGTTCAATACCGGCAGCGGATATGCTCGCGGAATTGAATTTTCACTTCAGAAAAAATTCACCGATGGATTTGTCGGAAGTGCTTCCTATTCCTATTCGGTTTCAAGGCGTCAGGACAAAACAACATTACCGGAATATGATTTTGAATATGATCGACCGCATATCGTCAATCTTCTCGCCGGAATGGAAATTGGTGAAGGATGGCAAATTGGTGCTAAGTTCCAGTTTGCATCAGGAAATCCGTATACACCAGTTGTTGGGGTTGTGAAAAAAGGGGGAGTATTCTATCTTGTGGATGGAGCAATGAACTCAGCACGATATCCCGATTACCATAAACTGGATATTCGCGTGGACAAACAGTTCATCCTGAATGGCTGGGCGTTGACAGCGTATCTCGATTTGTGGAATGTGTATAACCAAGATAACGTTATGTCCTATTCATACAAAGCGGACGCGAATGGGAATATCACCAAAACTTCAAGACCCGATTTTGGAATTACACCGATAGCGGGGATTACGGCAAAGTTTTAATATTGACACCATTCGATTTAATGAATGTCCTCTCGGCAAGCCGCGAGATATCTTGTCATGCCAGCGTACGCTGGCATCCAGCGTCCTGGATTCCGGCTTTCGCCGGAATGACGCCGCAAGCGGCGGGGAATTAAGCCCTTAAGAGATTAAAAAATCGGATGGTTTTTGTTATACCTGCACAAGCACATAGTCTTACTATATCGAGTAACATTTAATCCTTTCGTACTCACCCGATCCAAATTTCCAGAATTTGTCCCGTGGTTCATTGTTGATGCCGGAGAAATGATGAAGTAATATTCTCTATTCAAAATTCATCATTCTTCAGTATATTCCCTCATGCAAAACGGTACGTTTACTCTTCAACATCAATCAACGCAAATTGGATATTCCATTGTTGGGAATGGCGAACCTCTACTTATTGCTCCTGTCTCATGGGGAGTTGACGGACATCGATGGACCACGCTGGATGAACTTGCAAAACATTTTACGCTGATCCGGCTTGATCCACGTGGTACGGGAACATCCGGAAGCGTGCAAGAAAAAAGTGAATATGGAATTCCAACACTCGTCATTGATATAGAAGCGCTGCGCATTCATCTTGGCATTGATCGGTGGAACATCATGGGACAATCCGCCGGCGGGTGGACAGCGCTGGAATATACACTCGCTCACCAATCGAGCGTTCAGTCATTGATCGTTGTCTGTTCGGCCCCAACGGGAAAATTTCATAAAAGAACGTTCCGTGATCCCGCACATCCGCTCTATCCGGAGTTTGAAAGAATCTCAAAAGAAGTCCGTTCTCTTCCCGCCGATCACCGGATAAAAGCATTTAATCGCGCCATCTATCAATTTGATGTGCAGAACGATGCCGCAAAACAACTCATTGATGGTATTTTTGCAAAAGCAGAATTCAATTCCCAGCGCAATCAATATTTTGTGATGAATGAGTTGAACCGGTATAATGTAACGGAGCGATTGAAGGAGATTTCTGTTCCAACACTAATCATTGGCGGTACGCATGATGTTCACGTATCACCACAGTGGAGTGAATTCATGGCAGGGAAAATCTCAAATTCACGATTAGTAATGATGGAACATTCCGGGCATTTTCCGTGGCTGGACGAACCAGATCTATTTTTTGAAACAATATTACGATTTATAGAACACGGATAACACAGATAAAACGGATATCCGCGGATGTATCTGTACTAATCCGCGTCATCCGTGTTCTATTTACTTAAACAATGAGTGATCATCTTCCGGAAGTACTAAGAGATATCGTCGAAGGAAAGATCGTCAAACGATCGAAACATGAGTTGATCTTTGACGGCAGGAATGTTTCGTCTTTATTCATTGAAACACTCCGGCGACATCAATTTTTACCGTTGACGGTCGCCGACGTGAAGATTGAACCCGGAGAACGAATTCCCGCGTTCTATATCGATCAAAACACTGCGTACTTCGGCTGGATCTTCTGGGAAAAATTCTCGCAGTTGCGTTTGCGGAAATTGTTCGGTACCGTAGTTCGTAATACCAAGGGAGACTGGCTCATTCAATTGCCATCCAACAGTAGCAAAATCATTTACGCCGATACTTCACAAATTTTTGACATGGATATTGACCGCCCGTTCGAGCTATGATTCGGTTCTTATTGTTTACTTTTTTTTTGCCGCTGACAATTCTTGCACAATCGGAATCGCATGTTCTATCATTTGACGTTGCCGCAAATGTGGACGATAGGACGAAAGAAATCTCGGGAAGCATGCATGTAGCGCTTCGTATCGCGGGAAGTTTAACGTCACAATATTCTTTTTTGGTTCCAAAAGAATGGATTTTCAATTCAATACGTGATCATAACAACGATTCATACGATATTGAGCGTTTTTCATCTGAAAGAACAATGTTCGATCTCATCACCATCGAACTCAACGAACAACAGCACGATTCTCTTTTTTTGAATATCGATTTTAAAGCTATTCTTGATTCACTCTCATCCAGCAGTATATTCGTCAACCAAAGAGAGTTTCTCCTTCCGTATAGTGATTCTGCTTCTTGGCTGCCGCAATTTCATGCTTCACAGACTGAACACTTTTCCGTTGAATTAAAACTTTCACCTCAATTTACACTCATCGCTGAAGAATTATTCGATACTATATCAACCGATGGTATACGCACGTGGAAGCGAAGCACATCAACACCGGTACTGCTCTCAGCTGCTTTCACTCTCTGCGGATTGCGCAATGCAACACAACAGACTTCTTTGAGCTCTGACTCCCTTATTTCAATCTCGTTGTTCACTGCCCCGGCGAAGTTTAATCAACAATATGCTGCCGCTGTTACTCGTCAGATCAATGATGCCATACAATTCTTCAGCTCCGTAACGAAACTGCAGCATATAACTAAACGTACATATGCTGTCGTCGGCAGCGCACAATTAAAACGAAACATTTTTTCAACCGATCGCTTCGTTGTTCTACGAAATTCACCGGCATACTCCCGGTTTGATTCTTCCGCTCTCACCAGATCGTCATACAATCATTGGATCACCGAATTGGCTCATCTCTATATACCAATGAAAGGTGATTCGACAGCGTTGTTCAACGACGGCTTCGCATCGTATCTTACCACACGCTTTCTCGTTTCCACATTTCCAACGGTGGAAAAAGAAGAACGCCTCAGCAGCATAGCCAATACCCTCACATTTTTTCCTGACGGTAATATGGCTTCCGGTTATAAAGAGAAAACAAATACCAATGAGATTGCCGAACAAAAAGGAAAATATTTTTTTTTGATGCTGGAATACCTTCTCAGCCGAGCTTCATTCGATACGGTGATTAGTCTGATGTCGGAACGGTTTTCCAATACTCCGGTATCATTGAGCGAATTTCAAAGACTGTGCGAGCAAGAATACGGATCTTCACTCGATTGGTTTTTCGATCAATGGCTGAACCATTTTACTGCACCGGAATATATTATGCAATGGAAAGACGAAAAAACTCCCCGGGGAATGTCTATTATTCGAATGAATATTGAACAACGCACTGATATATTTTCTATGCCGGTACCAATTGTGTTTTTTTTTGGAAGCAGAATGGTGACAAAACGTGTTTTTGTTGAGCAGCCAAAGCAGGAATTTACATTCACATTTCCGACGACTCCAACGCGGATTGAACTTGATCCTGATTATTCTATCTTTCGTTGGTTGTTGGAACTCCGTATTTCGGCGCACGCAAAAACTTCTCTTCAGTATCTTTCCCTTAACCGTGATATCATCGATGCGGAACGGGAAGCGTTGTACACTCTTCAACTTGATCCGAACAATTCCACAGGAAGTGCCCCGCTGATATATTTTGTGCTGGGAAACATCGCCGCCCTAAATAAGAACGTTGAAAAAGCTAAAGAATATTTTACGAAAGCATCATCATCCATTTCCACTAAAGAAACAGAGCCATATACATTATTAAGCTTGGTTCGCTATGCCAACCTTTTGGACAACGAAGGAAAGCGAGACGAAGCAGTAACATACTATCAGCGTATTATTACTGAGAGTTTAAAAAATCCGCTGATTTTTGAACGTACCATTATTGAAGCGGAACATTTTTTATTAAAACCCTTCAACCACAATGATGATGTGTGGTTCAATGTCCATTAAAAGGCATTATGACAATTCAAGTTCCTCCTGATTTTAATTTTCAAACTACCATCAATTCACACGGATGGTACGATCTTCCCCCATTCAGCACCAACGAATCGATGTCGGAATTACTGACCGTCATTTCATTGACGAAGAGCAAGCATGTGCCAGTGCGGATCCATCCCCAGCAATCCATACTTAGTATCACCATTGAAAATCATCTTCGAATCACACGAACGGAAAAAGAAAAGATCAAAAACAATGTTCGCTCCATTCTTCGTATTGATGAATCGCTCAACGAGTTCTATACTCTCTGTAGAAAAGAATCACATTTGCGCTGGGTGGCGAAGAAGAAGGCGGGCAGAATACTCCGATCACCTTCAGTATTCGAAGATGTCGTGAAGATGATGTTTACCACAAACTGCAGCTGGGCTCTTACAAAAATTCAAACGAACCATCTAACAAAAAAACTTGGCGTTGAAACGGCTGAGAATGTCTTTTCATTCCCGTCGCCTGAAACCATTGCTAAAAAATCTGAGAAATGGCTGCGCAAAGAAATCTCCTGCGGTTACCGTGCACCATATCTTCTTGAACTCTGTAGAAATCTCTCGAACAAAAAAATTGAATTGGAGTCGCTGCGGCATTCCGATCTCCCAACGGAAGAACTGTATTGGAAATTGCGCTCTATTAAGGGAATAGGGCATTACGCCGCCGGAAATATTTTGAAACTTCTTGGACGATATGAGCATCTCGGTATTGATTCGTGGGTCCGGAAACGGTTTTCCGAAATCCATAAGAAAGGACGGAAAGTCTCTGATGCTGCAATCGAAAAACATTATGACCGGTACGGCAAATGGCGCGGACTGATCTGCCTGATGGAAGTAACATCGGATTGGCATGAATAACTCAAGCAGGGCTGAAGATAAAACAGTCATGGTGAATGCATCCATCAAAAGCGAACACACCGATCCATTTTTTGCAATTGCTCGTCTGTTTTTTGATATTGGTACATCATCTCGTCAGGAATTCAAATGAAAGTTGCCATAGTTGCTTCTGAATGCGCGCCGTTCGCAAAAACCGGCGGACTTGCCGATGTTGTCGGCACCCTTCCAAAATATCTTGCAGCATTGGGAGTTGATGTAAAAGTTTTCATTCCGAAATACGATTCGATTGATGAAAAAAAATTCAACCTGCAGCTTGTCGACGACATCGGCGTTATAGATGTCCGTGTTGCCGGTTTTCCCCGCTCCGTAAAAATTTTTTCGACAACAATTCCCGGTTCGCAGGTTAAAATATATTTTATCGATTTTCCGGAATATTATCACCGGGGGAAGATTTATACGGAAAATTGGGACGAAGATGAGCGATTCATTTTGTTGAACAAGGCAGTGATCGAATTATGCCAACGTCTCAAGTGGGCGCCCGATGTGTTTCACTGCAACGACTGGCAAACGGGATTGCTGCCGCTCTTTGTGAAAGATAATTACAGCTGGGATCGGCTGTTCGATCACTCCACATTTCTATATTCCATTCACAACATTGGTTATCCGGGAAGATTTTCGTTCGATACGTTGATGAAAGCAGAGTTACGTCCGGAATATGGACAGGACGGTTTGCTCGACTATGATAATTCATTTTGTATGATGAAGGGGGGAATTTTACTCTCCGAAATAATCAGCACGGTCAGTGAAACATATGCCAAGGAAGTACTAACGCCGGCATTTGGCTCCGGAATGGAACAGTATTTACAATTGCGTGAAAAAGATTTTTTCGGCGTGTTGAATGGCATCGACACGGAAGAGTGGAATCCCGAAACCGACAAACATATTCCATTTCATTTTTCACAAAACGACCTCGGGAATAAGAAAAAGAATAAACAATTCCTTTTGGAAAAAACGACGTTGACATTCAATGAACATCTTCCAGTGATTGGAATTATCTCACGTCTTGTGCCGCAAAAAGGCTTTGATCTTATTGCCGAAGCCATTCAGGAACTGATGCAGCTGGATGCGCAATGGGTAATTCTTGGAAGTGGTGATGAAAAGTTTGAACTCTTATTTAAAGCAATGAACAATACATTACCAGAAAAATGCTGGACATATCTTGGTTTCAACAATGAATTAGCTCATTTGATTGAAGCAGGCGCCGATATGTTTTTAATGCCTTCACATTATGAACCGTGCGGCCTTAATCAAATGTACTCGCTACGATATGGGACCGTTCCGATTGTTCGTAAAACCGGCGGCCTTGCCGATACTGTGCAGGATTGGCATGAATATCAATCATACGGACAAGATATTGGAAACGGATTCTCGTTTAACGATGCAACAGGATATGCATTACACGCTACAGTAAAACGGGCAATCGATTCATTTCATATTCCTGAAGAATGGAAAAAAATTCAATTGAACGGCATGTCAAAGGATTTTTCGTGGGATCATTCAGCAAAAGAATATGTGCGATTATATGAGCTTGCAATAGCAAAGAAAAAATAAAAAATTCCAACGATATTCAATCACATACATGGAAAAAAGAAATTACGGCATAACAAATATTACGCTTCCCGTTCTTGGTTTTGGCGCAGGATTAATTGGGGATGCCAAAATGGATGAAAATTATGTCGGATACTTTGTCAATCAGATCGTCGATCTCGGCATTACCTTCATCGATACTGCACGCGGGTATGGATTGTCAGAAGAACGCATAGGGCGGCATCTCTCGTGGCGAAGAAATGATTTTATTCTTTCTACAAAAGTCGGCTATAGCATTCCCGGATATCAGGACTGGACATATGAATGTGTAGTTGCAGGAGTGCATCACGCATTGCAACTGATGAAGACGGATCATATCGATATTGTTCATCTTCACTCCTGCCCAAAAGAAACTCTCGAAAATGGAGATGTTATTCTTGCACTGCAGAAAATGACTCAGGAGGGAAAAATTCGCGTCGCAGCATATTCCGGAGAAAATGACGCATTAAATTTTGCAATGCGTTCAAATCAATTCAACGGATTAATGAGCTCAATCAACATCTTTGACCAGCGTTCAATCGATTCGGTTGTAACTCCTGCGTCAAAGAAAGGGATCGGGTATATTGCCAAACGCCCTATCGGTAACGCACCTTGGCTTCATGATAAATTACCATCGGGAAATTACTGTGAAGAATATTGGAAGCGTATGAAGGCGATGAAGCTCGAATTCGGCGATGAATGGACAGATATTGCACTTCGTTTTACT
The DNA here is from genome assembly GCA_041658205.1 of Bacteroidota bacterium. Lineage (NCBI taxonomy): Bacteria > Pseudomonadati > Bacteroidota > Bacteroidota bacterium. The sequence goes on along the minus strand of JBBAAO010000002.1, from coordinate 473,184 downwards.
GCTTTTACACCCGGCATCAGCAGCTCCATCGTCGGAACAACAAATCTTGATCATATCAAAAAGAACATCGAAATTGTAACCAAAGGACCCCTTCCTGCCGGTACCATTGAAACAATTCGCGCAGCTTTCAAACAAAATGATACTCAATGGATCGGACAAGTGTAATCATGAGCAGTTTATCGAACCTTCTTGAGAACAATCGCCGGTGGGCTTCAGATCGCATTGAACAACAGAAAGATTTTTTTCAACGGCTCGCAAATATACAAACGCCGCAATATCTCTGGATAGGATGTTCCGACAGCCGTGTTCCAGCGAATGAAATTGTTGCGCTCAATCCCGGTGAATTGTTCGTACACCGCAACGTTGGCAATGTGGTTGTTCACACGGATTTAAATTGCCTTTCGGTGATCCAATATGCCGTGGATGTTCTCGAAGTGAAACACATTATGGTCGTGGGACATTACGGCTGTGGCGGCGTTCGAGCCGCGCTGATTAACCGACGATATGGATTGATCGACAATTGGCTGCGGCATATTCAGGATGTTCATCAAAAATACCGATCGAAAGTTGAATCCGCCGGAGAGATGGACAAACAAGTCGATCGGCTGTGCGAATTAAATGTGATTGACCAAACGTTAAACGTATGCGAAACGACAGTTATTCAAGATGCCTGGGCACGAGGACAATCACTTCAAGTTCATGGATGGATCTACGGATTGCATGATGGATTGATCCGCGACCTGAAGATTACCATGGATTCTGCGGATGATATGGCCGCCATATATCAACGGGCAATCACAATACTATAACCACACTATTATGAATTCTTACCAACAACTTTCAGAATATGAATTCGAACGTGTTTTGACACCAGAAGTTGTTCGGGTGTTTCAGATTATTCAATCAGCTTTATTGGGAGGAGCGACTATGTTCGCACTTGTCGTTCTTTTGCTGCACTCCCAACATACTGCTAACGGATCCGGCGATGTAGAAGTTGTTAATATTTTGAGTATCATCAACGCATTATTCGCCATTGGAGTGTTTGGAATTTCCCGGATGCTATTTGAACGAATGTTTGCTGATCAGCAGCTTAATAACTCCATCTCATCATCCGCTGCATCCTACGAACAATCTCTCGCCACAATCCGTGCAGCCATAATTATTCGTATGGCGCTGCTTGAAGGAGCAGCATTCTTCGGACTTGTCGTTTGCATGATTGCTGTCACTGGTGGAATAACACAACAAAAACCAGAATATCTTTTCAATATGGCATCATATCTCCTCTTCATGCTAATCGGCATCAATACATTTCCAACGAAGAATGCGCTGCAGGATATTTTCAGAAAAAATATTCTGAAAAAGATTTGATCGAATACAATTTTCTACAATTGTGGATTGATTCTCTCTCATAAACTCCTGTTGTTATAGAAAACAATGGAGTAAATTATGCGTGCTATGTTTATCACAATTATTTTCACAATGCAGCTTTTCGGTCAGCAACCAGTTAAGCAGGATCCTACACTGTTCGATTTTTGGGTAGGTGAATGGGACTTAACATGGAAGGATCCTGACGGTTCAACCGCAAGCGGAAGAAACCTCATCACAAAAATTTTAGACGGAAAAGTCATTCAGGAAAATTTTACCGGATTAACCGGACAGTCAAAAGGTTATAAAGGACAAAGTAACTCTCTGCTGGATAATCGCACCGGAGTATGGATGCAAACATGGGTAGATAATCAAAGTTCGTATCTTCCCTTTACGGGTGGAGCCGAGGGAGCGAATAGATTCTTTGAACATGAATTCATGAAGGATGGAAAACTTCACCGGGGAAAGATGATCTTTCGAAATATCACAAAAGATGCATTCGTGTGGGGTTGGATGAAATCTATTGATAATGGGAAAACATGGAACATCGAATGGAGCATCAACTATCAACGAATAAAATGATTATTTCAAAAGTACGTCTCGCTGAAAAATTTTCCCTGATCAATGAACATTGGCGTCCAAAAGTAGTGGGGGCGCTAAACGGACAGGAAGTGAAGCTGGTGAAGTTTAAAGGAGAATTCGTCTGGCATCATCATGATACGGAAGATGAATTATTTTTGTGCATTAAAGGAACGATGAGTGTTGATTTCAGGGATCAAACAATCGATCTGCACCCGGGAGAGTTTGTAATCATTCCTCATTCCGTTGAACATAGAACTCGCGCCGTAGAAGAGACAGAAGTATTAATCTTTGAACCTGCTGCTACAAAGAATACCGGCAATATTACCGACCCCACTTTTACCGCACCGAATGATGTATCGATATAATTGTTATTGATCCATTAGTACAAACACCCAACAGTTATTCGCGCCATCTCAAAAATATTTCATTGCCATGCTGCGAAAACGAGCTATGACATATCTTTATACCGCTTCATTTTTGGGAGAGGTTCCCTTGGTCTATTTTCTGCTTTCCTGACCGAAGACTAATAATCACCGAAGCGAAAGAAGCTCCCGCCCCAAAAGCAGTTGCGTAAAACGTCACAAGATCCACTGTTCGAACTTCTCTTAATAATGACGTAAAAGCTGTTATGGTGGAAAGAATAATATTGACGACGGTAGTGAGAATAAAAAATTTTGTTGATTTTTTCATGATGTAATCAGCATAGTAATAGAAAAGTGTTTTGGGATGTTAGTTTTCCTTCTTATATTAATCAAATTTTTTACATGAGGAAAGAATGCATCGAGAAATTCATCAATGGTACAGCCCAAGTTTACACAAAAATATGGAGATTGCCGTCTACGGAAATTACGGTCCTGCCCTATTGATGTTCCCTACCGCAGCAGCCGATTATCTGGAATATGAGCGTTTTCAATTAATCAACGCAATCGCTCCGTTTATTAATGAGGGAAAACTGAAAGCATTTTCCATCAATAGCATCAATAACGAAAGCTGGCTCAATAATTCGATGCAACCGCATCACAAAGCAATTCGTCATCAGCAGTATAACGATTATGTCATCAACGAAGTGGTACCGTTCATTCACGATCACAGCAAAGGTTTGACACCAATTGTCACCACCGGCGCGTCGCTAGGTGCGTTGCATGCATTGAATATTTTTTTTCGCAGACCGGATATATTTTCCGGAACAATTGCGATGAGCGGTGACTATAACCTACAGTCATATACCAAAGGTTATTACGACGATAACGTGTTCTTTAATTCACCTGAGCAATATCTTCCTGGCATTACGGATCATGAATATCTCGAACAGATGAGACGAGCGAGAATTATTATTGCAACAGGACAAGGAAATTTTGAAAGCCCCGATGCATCGCGGCGTCTTTCGGGAATTTTACATTCAAAATCGATCCCTCATTGGCTGGATGTGTGGGGATACGACATGCCGCACGATTGGCCAACGTGGCGTTCCATGTTGCCATATTTTTTAAGTAAGATGTAAAAAAGCAATTGCATGAATACAAGATTGCATAATTATCAAGATTGATACGTTTTTAAATTTCTAAAAAACCTTCCATCATCATCACAGCATTTCCTCCGACACGAACTCCGGTGATATTTCCTGCTTTCTTGTCAGCTTCAATATAAAGCAAACTCGGCCTTCCCATTTCGAAGCCTTGCTCAATGTTCCATTTCAACGTTCCGTCTCTCAACGGATCTTTCGCTGCCAAATATCCGGCAAATGCTGCGCAGGCACTCCCGGTTGCTGGATCTTCAGGAATTCCAAGAAGGGGCGCAAACATACGTGCCCTGAATTGGAAATCTGTTTTTTCTGTTTCTGTTGTAAAGACAAATACTTCTTTCAGTCGAAGTTCTTCCATCGTCTGAACATTGACGCTGATACGCTCCAGGGATTTTCTGTTCTTTACAGCAACGAAGAGAAATGGAAAACCAACCCCCACAAACTGCAATGGAAATTGTTTATCCATAATCTCTTCTCTTGATAGGGTGAACATCTTTGCAAGAATATCTGCCGATGGAACGGAATCATTAAACTCAGGAAGTTTTGCCGCCGCTAATTGAGCAAATGTCGGTTTTCCGTCTGTTAAACGAATTTTTACAGGAACTGGACCAACACCTTCTTCCAAAATAATTGTCGTTTCGTTCCCCTGAAGTGTGATTGCTCCGATCGTTCCTAATGTGATTGCTGTGCCGATTGTTGGGTGGCCCGCAAACGGTAATTCTCCGCCAGGAGTAAAAATACGAACGCGTTTGGTATGCTTTGAATCAACCGGCGGATACACAAACGATGTCTCCGACAAATTGAACTCTTTTGCAATTTGTTGTAATAAATGATCCGGTATGTTCGTTGCATCCGGAAAAACAGCAAGCTGATTTCCGGAAAATTGTTTGTCCGTAAAAACGTCACATGTATAATATTGTATCTTCATCTGTACACTCTTGCGCAATAAATGGTTATGGAACAACTTGAAAATTGATTTCTGTTATTACCGGAAAATGATCTGAAGGAATTCGTCCATAGAATGAATCCGTTAACGTACCGTGACTCAAAACCGTTGTTCCTTCGCTGACAAAAATATAATCTATCGGTTCATCGGCGTATTTCTGGATGTTAAATGCATTAAACGTTCCGTTCGGGCCATGATGTTGTTGAAGAGAATGGAAACGCGTATCAATAAATTTTCTTTTCGATTTATTTGAAATAATTGTCTGATATGGATCATCAGACGGATGGGAATTAAAATCTCCTGTGATCACTACCGGTTCACGGTTGGTGATGACATCGATCGAATCCTTCAATAATCGCGCACTTTCTTTTCTCGCAATTTTTCCCAAGTGATCCAAATGAGTATTAAAAAAGAAAAAGTTCTGTTTAGCTTTCTTTTCCCGAAATTCTCCCCATGTCACAATTCTGTTGCATGCCGCATCCCAACCCAGTCCGGGATGTGACGGTGTTTGAGAACACCAGAATGTGGACGTGCGAATTGTATCAAATTTTTCTTTGCGATAGAAGATCGCCATAAACTCACCTTCTGTCTTTCCATCATCTCTTCCTACGCCAAACCATGCATAGTCCGGTAATACTTGTGTAAGATATTCAATCTGATGTTTCTGGGTTTCCTGAAGACCGACAATATCGGGATGATAATAACGGATCATACTGGCAAAATGTTCTTTTCTGTTATCCCATCTGTTTTCCCCGTCGATGGCTACATCAAGCCTAATGTTATATGTCATCACACGAACAGATGATTGCGGCTGTGCAAACAGATTTATGGAGCAAACAATAATGAAAAATATTGTGCTTTTAATAATATGGCTCATAATGTCTCCCTTTGCAGTCCAGATAGGATACAAATAATTTCAGAATGTTATTGTTGAGGTTTCATTTCCCACAACACATTGATAATTTTCCATTCACCATTCCAGCGTCCAATATGCATAAAATCATACCAGTCACTCATTTCTGCCTTAACACTTGCGGTATTATTATAGATGCTGAGAATTGTAATGTTTTTGATTTGTCTCTCTTTTGATATCCTTTTTCCGTAGCCTTTTCCTGTTCGTTCAACAAGTTGTTCACCATTCATTTCGCTGAGAACATTTTCGTTTTTAGTGACATCTTCGCTCCAACCGACAATTCGTTTTGCCAGTTTCGGGTGGACCGCTTTGGCCATTCTTTCAGCGTTCCCTTCATACCAGCCTTCTACGTAATTCAATGCCGTCGCCCGAATATCTGCGCTGTCTTTTGCAGATTGTGCAAAACTGGTATGTGCAACGCTGATACAACACATCAATAAAAATATTCGTTTCATACATGGTTCCTTTATTTTAATGTTTGAAAATAGTCTAGCGGTCTGCCTTTTCCATTTGACTCAACAACACCATCGGAAATATTCACTTCGCAGTCAAACACCAAGAGCGCATGAATGCGTGGATTAATAAATCTCGATAGATAAACCAACAAATGAAACAGTTTCGGAGGAATCGTTATCAGTGATGGCTTTTTACAACAATGCGAAACGCCAACTCAATAATTTCTTTTCGTTTTACTATCTCGGGATCGCCTGCAATAATTTCTGTTTTCTTTTCTGATAATGCTTCTTGAGCTCTTACCCAATCTCTTTCATTTTGTAACTACCTCACAACCAATTAACCAAGTTTTCCCGATACACCAGTCACAAGAACGCGTTTCATTATTCCTTTCCCCGTAAAGAAATTTTAGAATTGATCATGGAAAGCTTTTCTGCAATTTTAGGACTGTATAGTTCAAAAACACCTACAACAAAAAAATAAAGGAAACCTGCCGCCAACATCGATTGCGGATCTTCAAACCATAATCCTGCTCCACTCGTGGTGAGATGTTGAATGTATTCACTTGTCCAACCAAATGCAGGGATCGGCAAAAAAACAGTGACAAAAATGGAAAGAACATAACAAAAAACGCTCATTCCCCAGTTAGCCATCAACATAGCCTGATGTGATGCAGTATTTCCATCGCCGAACAATACTGCCATTATTCTATTGAGCACTAACAGCCAAAATGCGCTGAGCGCCCACATTTCATTATTGGGCAAAGCAAATGTCCAAACAAACAGTGAGTAGAACATTCCCAATCCTATCGCGCGAAGGATTTTAATGAATTTTGAAGTCCCGGCAATAATTGCCCAACCCATGAATGCAGCAGAATGAATGGTAATGAACTCAAGAAGCATGATCATTAAAAAATATATCTGCATGTTCTCGCCGAGCGCTTTCGGTTCTATCCACGTAACCAAAAATGCCAAACCCATAATAAGATCAGGACCCGCTGTCAAACTGCTCTTCATCCATATCGGAAATGAAAAACCGTTCATACCATCACCTTTTCCAAATTTCCACGTCTCATTTTCAGCTCATACAAACCTATCAAAGAAAAATACAAAAATCCCCACGCTATCATTTTGTGCGGTTGATCGATAAAGTCACCACCCATGTTTAAATGAGAAAGAGCGTTCGATGAAACTCCAAATGTTGGAAGAGGAATCAGAAGAACAGCAAACAACGAAACCAGGTAACACGCGACATTCACTCCCCACATATTCATTATAAATTCATTCTCTTTTCCTTGTTCTGCTTGACCGGTCAAAACACTCAACATTCTGTTGAACATTAATCCCCCAAATGCTATCAACGGCCACCACGATCTGAATCCAAACGAAAACCCGAGGACAAAAACAGAATAGAATAATCCTAAGCCAAAAAGTATTTTAATTTTTTTCCCTTTTGGTGCATTACCATAAATAATACTCGTCATAAATCCTGCTGAGTGAATAATAATAAATTCTAGAATCATTATTTGGGAAAGAGAGGAAACCATATCTTCGCCAATCGATGCCGGATCAATCCATGTGGCAAGAAATGCAAGCCCCATCACAAAATCGGGAGCGGCGGAAAACACATTGGAATATGGAAGATGAAAATTCATTTTGATCAGATGTGATTAATGATATTAAAAAAAGAAGCACCAAATTCCAAATACCAAATCAATCCAATCCTTTTTGGAATTTGGGATTTGTTGTTTGGATTTTCTTAGAGGAGTTCTTTCAACTTATCGTATCCGGTACGACTGACGGGTAACTGCGTTCCATCTTTCAGAACGGCTGTGCGGGAATCTTTTGCGTAGAGTTCAATTTTGGACAGGCGTTCGATATTCAGAATATATGATCGATGAATGCGGACAAACCGCCGGGGATCAAGACCCGTTTCCAATTCAGCAAGACGTTGCATTTTTAAGTGAGATTTGGATTCTGAACGAAATGAGACGTAATCGTCCTGCGCTTCAATATAATCAATCTTTTCCACCGGTATGACAAGGACTTTACTTCCTTCTTTAATCAGAACACGTTCCCATTGCTGGTCTACCGGTTTTGCATCGGCTGCAGCTTCTTTTGCTTTGTTGGGAATCTGTTTGCTCAACCGTTGAAGCGCTTGTTCTAATGCTTCATTGAAACGTTCTTTTCCGTATGGTTTTAAGAGATAATCGACCGCATGAACGTCGAATGCTTTTAATGCGTATTGATCGAACGCTGTCACAAAAATGACTGCTGGTGGTACTTCCAGAAGTTCAATCACTTCAAAGCCGCTCAGTTTCGGCATTTGAATATCCAGAAACATCAAGTCGGGTTGAACTTCCGTTACCGCTTTCACCGCTTCAAAACCATTGGAACACTCTGCAACGATTTCAATATTGGAGTGCACGGAAAGATATTCCCGAACTAAGCTTCGGGCCAGTTCTTCATCATCCACGATGATCACCGTAGTTTTTTTTGTCGATTTCATTTTCTTGAAGTACTTGGTAAAAATATAATTACTTGAAATGTCCCATTGCTGGAGTTCATTTTCAGATCGCCGTCATTATTATAGATTGTCTGCAGCCGTTTTCGGACAATCTCCATTCCCATTCCCGCCCCTTGTCTTTTTGGCATATCAGCATCAATGGAATTTTCAATCGTGATGAAAAGACGATCGTTCTTCTTCTGCGTTAAGAGTGAAATGGTACCGCCGTCAATACTATTTGAAATCCCATGCTTAATCGCGTTCTCTACCAATGGTTGAAGTAATAACGGTGGAATATGATCAGCAAGAGTTTCCGGATCAATTGTTTCATCCACATGAAGTCGCTTTCCGAATCGGATCTTTTCAATATCAAGATAATGATGCAGAAGAGAAAGTTCTTCTTTCAACGAAATGGTTTCTTTCGCACCGTAGGAAAGAGACTTCCGGAAAAAATCGGCCAATGTCGTGGTCATTGTCCTCGCCAATTCCGCATTCGTCGTTATTAACGCACTGATGGAATTCAGACTGTTGAAAAGGAAGTGCGGGTCGATCTGCATCCGAAGCGCTTTCAGCTCTGCATTCTGCGCGAGCAACCGCGCTTCGTATGCAGCATGTTCGGATTCTTTTGTCCGTTCAAATGCGGAAATCAAATAGCTGATTGCCAGCGAACCGATGAACAATGGTTTTCCGGTAACATAGACGATGAGCAAGGTTTGGTTGATCGGCAGAGGTGAGAGTTTTACGGCAAAGATTTGTTCCATGCTGTACATCAATCCCCACCCCAATAATGTCCACACTGAGCTGACAATCACCACCGCAACCGTTGCAATAAGAAGAATTTTCCAAATGGAGGTTCGTTCCAATGGGAAAGCACGACAAAGATACCAAGCTGATAAATTCACTTCTCCGTAGAACAACATCATGGGAAGCGAGAATCCTATGGAAAAAAGAGGATGAAGGCCGTTGTACACTGAAATGAGGAATCCCGAAATAATTCCCAGGATTCCCCAAACAATCAGGTAAATTGTAAACTTCTTTTTATCGGAGAGGATCGGATGCATTCATTTAATTTTTTACTTCGATACCACCCATGATAATGTTTCCGGTAATAACCAATTTTTTTGATATTCCCTCTTTTGCAGGATATGTTTTATCCTCTACACCCCCCATAATCGGAGTTGCTTCCACAGAAACTGCCCATCCCATCGGAACACGAATCTCAATTCCCCCCATAATGATATTCACGTCAATCTGTGCCTCATTCCCTTTCATATCGGCATCACGCAGATCAATCTCACATCCACCCATCAACGCGGAGATCTCTCCTCCCTTAAAATCTTTTGATGTAATAATTCGCTTCACACCGCTCATCAATGCCATGTTCTTTATATAAGCATCAGAATCGGAAGAGACATCTTGGAACGGATTGTTTGAATAGTTTTTCTTTCGCTTCCATGATCCGCGCAAAAAGTTCAAACCGATAATGATCAGAATAATCGGCCACCAATCCCACACTCGAAAGTTGATGAAATCCAATCTATCCAGCAGCATCAAAGCACCAACAGCAGCAATAATCCATCCGAATAATTGTCCCGAAACGGTTTTTGATTGCAACGCTTTTGTCACACCGTATACCACAAGGATTGCAGGCCAATATCGCAAAATACTTCCGGCGTAAATGATATCGAGATTATCGAGCATAAAAATAATGCCGACTCCAATAATCATCAATCCAAGAATGAATTGCGGCGAAATGAGTGAAGGCTTATTGTTGTCCATAATGTTCTTCCTTATAAAATTTCTTTGAATCTTTTGTCAGCGATTCCCACATCATACTCACGCCCCATGCTATCAAGATTGCCGGCCACGTTTCGCTGAAACTCAATCCATAGACGTGGTTAAGGGAAACATACAGCCATAGTCCGAGAAATATCCACCAGATTCCCTTGCCAATATGATAAAGGGTCGGTGCATCTGCAAGTTTTCCAATCCCAATAAAAACGAATATGAACGGCCATAACTGCCAGATAGAATGAATGCCGAGATCGTACAGATAAATAATATCCAATTGGTGAAGCAGCATTACGGTGCCAAAAATAATCAACATGCTTCCTACCACTGCATCCTGAACGCTGAAACGGCGGCGGCGAATATTTGTCATGAGCTTTTCCTTTCTGTTTAATGAACTGCATAAACATACTCGTAATTTCCCGGAAAGTTAGCCCGTTTTCGGTGAATGGAGGATGGGAATCGGCGAAATCAGCTTTTGCTCAATCCATTAATACATCGCGGTTCGCCCCGTTTCATTGCCGCTTCAAAACGAAGACGATTTTTATCGGATACTTTAGTGAATGGATGCCAGAGATGATATTGAACGGCAAGATTTCTAAGTGATTTTCCTGTTATACCAATTAAATTTAGCCGGAAAAAAATATCTGTATCTTCTCCAAACCCGGGACCGTCATATGATTCGTCAAATCCATTGACGGCAACTAAATGCTCTTTATATGTGGAAAAATTGCAGCCAAGAATCCCCGTCGATTTTTCAACAAACGATCGAATCAACGAATTAGTGATTCTCACTCCGTGCTCTAACCGAACCGATCTTCCAGCAAGAGCATCAACAAAATCGGCGAATGTGTACTGTTCAAATCTGCCGGATGAAATCATATCAACGGAAAGTAATTCCGCCCAACGCTTACCATGCTCAACTCGTCTTCCGAGAAGTACTTTCTCTTTCTCGCGGTATGTAACATGATCCTCCAGAAAATGTTCCGATGGGATACAGTCTCCGTCGATAAAGACGATATACTCCGAAGTTGATTCCTGAATAGCGTAATTCAACATGGTATTCTTCCGCCAACCTTTATCTGCATGCCAAAGATGTTTGATGCGGAATGAAAATTTTCTTTTTGCATTGTTAACAACATCAGCGATCTCCCTGCCAGATCCATCATCGGCAATGATCACCTCAAACGATTTCATTGATTGTCGGGATAATGCCGTTAAAATATATCGGAGCGATACCGCATTATTATAGACTGCAACAACAATTGTTATACTGGGAATCATATTTTGCTAGGTAGAAGAATAATATTTGTAGCGACCGTTTCGATGCATGCTCGATCATCTTCTACAAAAAGCATAGACGGATATTTTTCAACAATGATTTTTTATGTCTTCTGCTGTTTTTTCTTTGCGGCAGGGAAAAGAATATTATTCAGAATGATTCTGTAACCGGGTGAATTTTTGTGCAAATTCAGGTCTGTCGGTGGATCACCCACAGCATGTTGATAATCTTCAGGATCATGTCCGCCATAAAATGTGAATGTTCCCCGTCCGTAATTTCCGTGGATGTAGCGGACTTCGTCTGTCCCTTCACGCTCTCCAAGAACAATCACACTCGGTTTGATCAATGATTTTTTAAACATCGTCGTTTGTCCCATAAATCCTTTCAGGATATTCACGTGGTTCTGTGTAAGCATTGTTGGAACAGGATCGTACTTAGCAGAAAACTCGAATAATGTAAAATAATCACTGTTCGGATCGCGAAGCGGAACCGGATCGCTCGGCGGATTATCGATATCGGAAAATTCGTAACGGAACGGATTCATTTCTAACGTGAAATTTTGAAACGCGAAAGATTTGGAAAAATCCAGTTTTTGCTGTGCATTTCTATCTGCCGGATCGCCGTCAAACATCATTTCGGCAATATCTACATTGTCCGCAGCGAGCGCAATATCATAACTGTCCGTTGCAGCACACATGGCAAACATAAATCCTCCGCTCGCTACATAATCACGGATGGAGCGGGCGACAGATTTTTTTTCTTCGGAAACTTTTTTATAGCCTAGCTCGTGAGCTGTCTTTTCATAACTTAACTGTTGGTCAATATACCAAGGAGAATTTCTGTGCGATGCATAAAATTTTCCATATTGTCCGGTAAAATCTTCATGATGGAGATGGAGCCAATCATATTCCGAAAGTTTCCCCTGCAACACTTCGGGATCCCATAGTTTTTTATATGGAATTTCAGCGTACTCAAGTGCAAGCGTCACGGCATCATCCCATGGTTTGAATCCTGGCGGAACGTAGACAGCAACTTTAGGAGATTTCTCCAATCGAACAACATCCATATTGTTATCTTCGCCGGCAATTTCACCCAAGATCTGTGTTGCCGCAGCCCCGCTGATTTGCTCAAATGCTACACCGCGAATCCTGCACTCATTTGCAACGATGGGAACATTATCAATGAGAAATGATCCGCCGCGATAGTTGAGCAGCCAATCAATTTCCACTCCTTTGTCCAACGTCCAAAAAGCAATACCATACGCCTTTAAATGATTCGTCTGCTTCAGATCCATCGGAATCAGAATCTTTTGCTGAGCAATCATCATAAACGGTAAGATTACTATATAGAGCAATGTTTTCATACTGTTTCAACTTACGAACTTTGTTTTTCATCCTCAACTGAATTAAACCGATATGAAGATCAATTTGAGGTTAATTCAAAATTTGAAGTGAGTTTTTTCATCATTTTTATTATCCGTTAGTCGCAATGCATAGTAGTTGAAGAGAAGATATATATGCAGAATCAGTATGACTCAAAAAAGTAAATTCTTTTTTGCGGTTATGTATCCGGCATAAGAGAAATGAACGATTCTAAAAAAATCTCTACACTCGTTCAGCACCAAAATCGTTGTAGAGTTTTTTAACGAGCGGATGGTCTTCAATACGCGTTGCTGCAGACAGAGTATTTGTTGCAGTCGGTTTAGACTCTTTGGAATGTTGAGAACCATTTCCTGTCTGTAAACCGGATTCCTGGAGAATGGGTTCAATTCTCAAACGCGAATTGAGAATGGTATTGATCGTTTCAGCAAGGACTTCTCTATTACGGGTCAGAGTGCCACAATGAAAATCGTCACCGCAGGCAATCTGAAGCGTTCCATTCACAATATCAATGGGCGAAGTTTCTCCAAGGATTGTTCCAACGGAAATTTTTTTCTTCCGCATTTCATCGACAATCGTATTCCATTGTTGATGAACATCGGAGAGTGAAACATTCGATACCAACTGAGGAGACTGTTGTTCCTGCACTTGTTCTTCCGTAACTTTTTTAGAAGGAACGACAAAAGTATACCGCGGTTGTGCATCTTGTACGGAATATTTTGGAGTTGATGCAACCGGACGTTCTCGCGGAGCCTCCTGCTGCACCGAAATTTCCGGGGATCGTTCCGGAAATGGATCTTGCGGTTTGGAAAGGAATGCAGGTTTTACTTCAGACTGAAGTTTTTTTTTCAGTTCGTCAATTTGTGTGAGGAGCTCATCGATCTTCACCGATTGTTCCATTTTCGTCAATTGCACCATCATCACTTCAAGCTTGAATCGCGGCTGAGGAGTGTACCGAATGGATGCTTCCGTATCCGATGTTAGTTTTAGGACGCGGAGAATATCCTGCAATGAGAACGATGTTGAATCGGCAGCGTACCGCTTGCGATGTGCTTCAGATTCTTCAATGAGATTGGTCGTATTGGTTGTTTTCGCAATAAGCATATTGCGGAAATGCTCTGCAAGTCCGGAAACAAATTCCTTGATATCGAATCCGCTGTTGATCACTTCTTTCACAAGATCAAGCGCCGCTTTGGTATCTTTACTGCGAAGAACATCGGAAACACGGAAATACAATTCCTGATCAACAATGTTTAGGGCATCGCCGACTTGTTTTGCCGTGATCGTCGTTCCGCAAAATGATATGACCTGATCGAAGATACTCTGCGCATCGCGCATAGAGCCATCCCCCTTTTTTGAAATGATCAGGAGTGAATCATCATCAATCGTAATTTTTTCCTCGCCGGCGATAAATTTCAAACGGCCGACGATTTCTTCCAAACCGATTCTGCGAAAATCGTACCGCTGACAGCGGGAAAGGATCGTTGCTGGGACTTTGTGAAGTTCTGTGGTTGCAAAGATGAACAGTACGTGGGACGGTGGTTCTTCCAATGTTTTCAGAAGCGCATTGAACGCCTCTTTTGTTAACATGTGCACTTCGTCGATGATGTATACTTTCTTCTTCCCTCGTGTCGGGGCATAGCGGACTGATTCACGCAGATTACGAATCTCATCCACACCGCGGTTCGAAGCACCGTCGATCTCGATTACATCAAGCGAACGGCCGTCGACGATTTCTTTGCACACTTCGCATTCATTACATGGTTCAAAATTTTTTGGATTGAGACAGTTCACAGCGCGGGCTAAAATACGGGCGGTTGTTGTTTTGCCGCATCCCCGCGTTCCGCTAAAGATAAATGCATGCGCTAATCGGTTCTGCGCAAGAGCATTCCTCAACGTATCGGAAACATGGGATTGACCGATAACATCGTCGAACACCATCGGCCGCCATTTACGTGCTGTTACTTGATAATTCATGATCTCTCAAAATAATAAAACTATAACTGCTTTACTAGAATCCATCTAAAAAATGAAACTATTGCCATCCTGAGCGGAGCGAAGGATCTGAGCAAGCCACAGAATTTTTTTCCAAAAAATGTGCAGCAAAGCCTCGTTGTTCGGTTCCGCGTTTGGGAATCCCTCAAAGTGGAATCTCAAAAAACGGGAGGTACCGTGCGTTAAAAAGCATGTCGGCAAATCTGATACTATTTTCAGATTCTTCATCCCGATATCCTTCGCTCCGCTCAGGATAGCATCGGGATTCAGAATGACCGTTGTTTTTGTGTTTTTGAAATGGCTTCTAACTTTATTTTCGTTCTATCCCGTCAATCCATTTCTTCGGCGTAACTCGTGTTCACGTAGATCATTTTTTCCCAAACACA
Organism: Bacteroidota bacterium; assembly: GCA_041658205.1. Taxonomy (NCBI): domain Bacteria; kingdom Pseudomonadati; phylum Bacteroidota; species Bacteroidota bacterium. The sequence continues at coordinate 458,068 of JBBAAO010000002.1, read as the reverse complement.
ATTGGCAGTGCATCTTCAATCCTTTCGACTGGAATAATCTTTAAGCCCTCTTTCACACTTGTCTGAATTTCCGTTAGATCTTTAAGATTCTCTTTCGGAATCAACACGGTTTTAATTCCCGCCCGTTTTGCTGCGAGCAGCTTTTCATTTAATCCGCCAATTGGAAGCACTTCACCGCGTAATGTAATTTCGCCGGTCATCGCCACATCGGCGCGAGCAGGTTTTCCGCTGATAGCGGAAATCATTGCCATCGTCATTGTAATTCCGGCCGAAGGTCCATCTTTGGGGATCGCTCCTTCCGGTAGATGAATGTGAATCTCATGCTTTTTGAAAAATTCCGGATTCAGTTTTAATTTTTTGGCGTTGGAACGAATAAAACTCAACGCCGCCTGAGCTGATTCTTTCATCACGTCACCGAGCTGACCGGTTAACGTCAGCTTTCCAGCGCCGTTCATTAATGTAACATCAACATGCAAAATATCGCCGCCAACGCTTGTCCATGCCAATCCTGTTACGGAACCAACCTGCGCTTTTTTATCCGCTTCTTTATTTCTGTACTTCGGTACACCAAGATACTCTTCGATCTTTTTTTCATCTACAACTAACAACGAACGTTTTTTCTTTCCGTTCTTTTGCCGTGCCAGCACCGTCTCTTTTGCCGCTTTGCGGCAAATAGATGCTATCTCCCGTTCAAGATTTCGAACGCCGCTTTCACGCGTATATTCCGTGATGATTTTCTGAATTGCTTCGTCGCGGATTTCGATCTCTTTATTGTTCATTCCGTGATCGGTGATCAAGCGGGGAACGATATGTTTCTTCGCGATTTCTTTTTTCTCAAAATCCAAATAACTGGAAAGCTCAATCACTTCCATTCGGTCCAGCAATGGCAACGGAATTTGATACCGCACATTTGCCGTGGTGATGAACATAACTTTTGATAAATCGTAGTCCACTTCCAGATAGTGGTCATTGAATGTGTTATTCTGCTGCGGATCGAGTACTTCCAACAGTGCGCTGGATGGATCGCCGCGAAAATCCGTGCTCATCTTATCAATTTCATCCATAAGAAGCACAGGATTAACAACACCAGCCCGTTTCATTGATTGGATAATCTTACCTGGCATGGAGCCTATGTACGTTCTACGATGTCCGCGGATTTCCGCTTCATCACGCACGCCGCCAAGCGACATACGCACAAATTTTCTTCCCATTGCACGCGCAATGGATTTTGCGAGAGAAGTTTTCCCAACACCGGGCGGACCAACCAGACAAAGGATCTGACCTTTCATCTCTTTCACAAGATTCAATACAGCGATATGTTCAAGAATTCGATCTTTTGGTTTTTCCAATCCATAATGATCTTCATCAAGAATCTTCTTTACATGATCGATCTCGAGATCATCTTTGGTTTTTTTCTTCCACGGCAGACTGACAAGCCAATCAAGATAATTCCTAATCACACCGAATTCCGGAGACATCGAAGGGGTCTTTTTCAATTTGTTGAATTCTTCCATCGCCTTCTCGAGAGCATCCTTCGTCATTCCCGATTTTTCGATGTCATCCTTTAGTTTCGCAAGTTCAGGCGTTCCTTCTTCATCTCCCAGCTCATCCTGAAGAATTTTGATTTGTTCCTGAATGAAGTATTTACGCTGCGTCTTTTGGATATTCTCATGGACTTTTGTATCAATCTCACGTTCGATCTTCAGAATGGAAATTTCTGAATTTAAAATCCTAATTACTTCTAGATATTGGTCCTTCAATATATTTAGGCGCAAGATTTTTTGTTTTATCTCAACGGTCTGAAGAATATTGGCGGCAATATAATACAACCGGCGCTGAACGTCCTTAATGTTTTCGAAAGCCGCGAGCGCTTCAGGGGGAATATTGCGATTAGCCCGAACATATTCCGAAAACAACGATGACGCATGACGAACGATCGCATCCATCTCCGTCGATTTATCCGACGATTGGAATGTTGTCGAAATATCCGCCATCATAAATTTGTCGTTCGGTAAAAATTCTTTAATGACTCCTTGCACAGTTCCGTCAACAAGAATCTTCATCAGATTATTTGGAAGTTTTAATATCTGTACGATCTTTGCGACCGTTCCTTCCATATAAATATCTTCTTTTCCCGGATCTTCTACAGTCGGATCCTTCTGCGCAACGAGGAAAATGAATTTGTTATTCTCCAGCGCATGGTTTGCCGCACGGAGGGACGATTCCCGACCGACCAACACCGGGAAAATCATATAGGGAAAAATGACAACATCCCGCAGCGGCAACACTGGTAGTGTTTGCGGAATTGAATCAAGTGTTTCGATTGTTTCTTCGGGTTTTATGATAATATCTTGAGCCATAACAAGGTTTCTGCTTCGAGGAGGATAAAAAAAGCGGACAAGGCCGCTGTATAATTATTTATATGTCTAATTTAAATGCTTTTATCAAACTTTTATTAATGTCTAAAATTATTTTTGCGTCTAGCGAACCAAGGCGACCTAAAATTAATTCTTTATCTAATGTTGCAATTTTGGTAACTCGCGCAAGTGATTGTTTTTTTAATCCGTTTGTTGGAGTGGGACTAATTGTTATATCATATTCTTCTGACCATTTAGTTTTTGATGTTAGAAAACAAACGGTAGTATCGAATTCAGTTTCAACAAGAACAATCGCCGGTCTATTTTTCGCTCCTAAAGCATCGGTAAAAGGAAAAGAAACAAGAACGATGTCCCCTTTTGTCAATGATATCGCTCCTTAAGATCGTTCACGGTATAAAGTTCGTCTTCTTGTTCTAAAAAAGTATAGGATTTTGAACGAGCAGCAAGTTTTTGAATACCCTCAATCAAGACCTTGTCTTCAATTTTATTCAAAAGAAATTCTGCAAAATCTGCAACTTCTTTAATCTTTTCTTCAGGAAGTTTTTGGATATGTTCAACAGTATATTGGATCAATTCTTGTCTGCTCATACTATCCTCGGTTTTAAGGCATAAAAGCGAGCAATGCCGCTTTTATGTTGCTTGTTGAACCAAGATAAACAGATTTTTTGGGGGATGCAAACCTGCGTTTTTTTCACATTCTTGAACAATTATTGTGTAAATCACCGTTGTTCAGGTTAGTGAGGAAGTTTAGCTTTCAAAGAATGATAGAGAAACGCACCAACAAGAGCACCGGACAATGTAAAGATGGCCGGAAGTTCTCCTGCACCAATCTGTGCAAAGATCGGTCCAGGGCATGCACCGGTAATCGCCCACCCAAATCCAAATATCATCCCGCCAATGATGAATCCTTTATGATATTTTTTTCCTTGAAAGCGAAGTTCTTCACCATTGATTGTCTTTAATTTTAATCGTTGGACAATCTGCATAGAGATTGCACCGACAACAACAGCAGATCCGATAATCAGGTACATGTGCCATTCGACGAATTGAAACATATTCTGAATTCTAAACCAGCTAACCACTTCTGCTTTCGTCAGAACAACACCAAATAAAATCCCAAAAATTCCATATGTAAGATTTTTCATTATCTCTCCGTTAAAAATATGATGCTAAAAATGTATAAAGCAATCCGCCGGCAAAAAAAGCGAGTGTCGCTTTTAAGCTTGAGGACTGTAAGATAGAGAGTCCAAAGATTGAGTGGCCGGAAGTGCAGCCGTTGGCATACCGCGTTCCAAAACCGACCAAAATGCCGCCGAAAAATAATTTCACATATCCAGAAGTGGTATGATATTGTTCCGGTAAAAAATGGAGCGGTGATGATGAAAGGAATTGGGAAACAATAAATGCTCCAACCGCAATACCGATGGAGAAATAGAGTTTCCAACTGTTTTCTTCAAGATTGAACTTGAAGATCTGACCCTTCTCTTTTGGAAGAAGAATCATACAAAGATGTTCGAATGATGATGAAATGCCGAGCATTTTGTTGGTGACAATTAACAATACCGGTACAAACAGACCGATAATCGGTCCGGCGATGTACCAATTCCATGGTTCAAAGAGCCAATTCATATGTTTTTTCCTTTATTATAGTTGAAATACTTGTTAACAGCTTGAGTACATCTTATCCTAAAATGAAAAAGTCTTTCGCGGACGAAAGACTTTTTCAAAAAACTACATGGCACTATGATCAGTCTTTCATTGCAATAGAAATTCCGGTAGACAACATAGAGCGTTATAGGATTGAATTGATTTCATTACATATAAGATATAAAAATGAGATTAAGGTGCAACTCTTTATACAGTTATTTTCCCTGTAGTGTTTTGTGTGCTTTTTCCTTTTCCTCTTTTGTGAACGCTGAATATTCCAACATTTGTTTACCAAGATCCATTGGATAGACAATGTTTACCTCGGTAATAGTCCCTTTTGCATCTTTTACCGGCTCCAGCTTCGGCATGACAAAACCGGTATAGACTGCACGATCAAGTTTCTCCATTCGCGCAAGTACTTCGTCCCGCAATGTCGTATCTATTTTGAATCCGTAAGTATCGATCAATAATTTTGCGCTGGAGAGATCTCCTTCCGATTTAATTCGTTGAATTTCTGACAAGAGTCTGCCGACACCTTCCCGCATCTTTTCATAGCTTGTCACACGAAAGAACGTTTTGCCATCTCGCTTTCCCCGTTCAATACAATCCGCATTCTTCCAGAGCCAGTGGACAATCAATTGTCTGTTCTTCATATGATCTTCTTCCAGTTGATCATGTCCTTTTGGAACGCGTTGCAACTGTATCATTCCTGCATTACGCACTTCTTTATCATACATCGCTTTCACCACATCTGTTGTGTTTGGAATGATCCCGATCTCGACAAGTTTTGGATCCCAGATATGATAGAGCGCAACAAGATCGGCGCGTGCTTCTTCGAGTGTGGAATAATATCCCGGTAGTGCAGCTTGCGGATCAACTTTCAAAGAGGGAGACACTTTTCCGGAGGCATGACCAAGTACTTCATGAAGGGCCGTATGCATATTATCTGCAAGTGAACTAAATTTTTCAGCAGATTCAATTTCGTGCTGATCGTAAGCAAATTCTTTCAGAATATCTTTTCCGCCGGTTTTTTCATACGCATCAACAATGTTATAGAGTGTCACGGATTTGCTGCCATATTGTTCGCGCACATCCTGTTCATTCGGCAAGTTGATACCGATTGCACTGACCGGTCCTGCATCACCGGTCTCAACAACCACGTTGATCACAGTATATTTTAACGGTTTCACATCCGATTTTTTGTATTTCACGTCCCACGGCATTCTGTTTTCAAAATATTGGGCGTTGGTACCCACTTTTTGAAAGAGCTCTGTCAATTCGGGATTGGCAAAATTCACAACCGATTCGAATTGTCCTTTCGCTCCGCGTGCGTCTATATAGACTTCGATAAATCCATGGATCATGTCCACCTGCGATTCTGTCTCTTTCACCCATCCGATATTATATTCACGCCAATCTTTCAAATCGCCGGTTTGATAAAACTTTATGAGTTTAGTTAAATTTTCTGCTTGCTGTGAATTATGGGCGTACGCTTTTGCTTTTTCTAAATAAGAGATCGCTACTTGCAGATCCTCAGCATACAATCCTGCTTCAACTGATCCCCCGATATGCTTGTTTCCGGTCCGAAATACTTTTTCAACCAGCTTTCCATCCTCCTTCACCACTTTTGAATTAAGAGGATTTTTTTCGTTTCCGGCTTTAGCCCATGCATCCACTTCGTTGAATGTTGTTCCTTCATAGACGTTATTAGCGCTACCTGCAATCATATCTTCACCGGGAGTTTTATTTGTTTGCACCGGTTCGTAGGCGATATCGAAAATCGATCTGCGTAACCGATCCAATTTCTGGTCGAGTGTTTCTCCGCTACGCAACGAAACCATCGCGCCGTTCTTCACTGCTCTTTTGATTGCAGAAGAAAACTCCTCAGGAGAAAACATCGGAACAAATTTTCTAGAGGTGATATTATCATATTGAGAATTATTCACCCAGAATAACTTCGTATAAAGAATAATCTTATCTAAAAGCACTGCATCGATCGCTTTTTGATTTTTGTAGATCGCCTCAAGCAGTTCGCGAATTTCCAAAGCGTGTCGATGACGCTGATCGATGGAGATATCCCTTGCAGCAAGTGCCGCTTTGTATAGATAATATGTAAAGGTCTTTTCTTTCAAAGAAAGTTTTTCAAATCCATCGGCATATAATTGCACAATGCGTACGGGACCAACGTCCCCCATCTGTAATTTTTCAATTGTATATTTTCGTTCCATAAGATTTGGTTGTGTTGGTTTATCCTTATGTTGAGCGTTGAGATGCATAATCATGCAAACAGTGAATAATAGTGAAAACAGCTTTTTCATTTTTTCTCCATTTTTTTAACTGATCAAAATATGGAGAGAATGGAGTAAATGCAATTGAAGATTGTAATTGAATTCTATTCCCACTTTCGCAATTCTGCTGTCGAAATTTCCCATCCTTAAAAATAGACACTCAAAATTAGGCTGATTTTCTGTGCACAGAACTCGGCACATAAATGGCTATTGTTATGAGGGAATAACTATCACTAGCCATTACAATGCAATCATCGATAAAAATACGCACAGGAAACCAAATGATCGCCGAAGGGGCGTTACATGCTGGATGTCAGTTTTTTGCTGGATATCCTATCACTCCCGCATCCGGTGTGTATAAAGCAATGATCGAACAATTGCCGCAGCGAAATGGTGTTGCCATTTCCGCTCCCGATGAAATATCCGCATTGGCATATTGCGTGGGAGCATCAGGCCGTGGTGCAAAAACGATGACCGCAACATCAGGTCCCGGATGGTCGCTGATGATTGAAACAGTGCAGTTTGCCTTGATGACAGAGCTTCCCGTTGTTATCGCACTCGTTCAGCGTTTAGGACCAAGTACCGGAGGAGCAACTCAAAACGGTCAGGCAGATATTCTTTTTGCAGAATTTTGCACGTCGGGTGCATATACAATTCCGATCTTCGCTCCCAGCACACCGCAGGAATGTTTTGAAGTGACGACGATTGCTTTTAAATGGGCAGAACTGTTGCGAACTCCCGTTATCATCCTTTCCGACAAGGAAGTGGGAATGATGTCTGAAGATGTCGATTTCACACAGTTAAAAAGCATACCACAATGGTATCGAAAAGAGTTTATCACACAGAATGGTAAAGAGCACCTTACGTACGATTTTCAGAATCTTGAAGATGTTCCTCTTTTTTCTCCTGTGGGGGGACCCCATAAAGTGACGATGACCGGTTCTGCACATGACAAAAAAGGAACATTGCAAAAAAACTCTCCTGAAACGGTTGATGTACTTGTTCATCTACAAAAAAAAATTGAAGCACACAAAGAAGAAATGGCAATCGTGCGGATTGATGATCAGGAAAATGCTGAAACATTAGTGTTAAGTTTTGGAATCACTGCCCGTACTGCAAAAGAAGCAACCCGCAAAGCCCGCGCGGAAGGGAAAAAAGTCCGCAATGCAAACATCATAACACTGTTCCCTGTCCCCGAAACAATGTTGAAAGATGCTGCTCGCGGAGTACGGCGGATTGTGGTGGCAGAAGAAAATATGACGGGACAATATCGAAGTGTTATCCAATCCCTGTTTAAGGAACAAGAGGTCGTCGGAGTGAATTCTGTCGGAAAGATGATTACTCCAAACAATATCATGGATGCAATATTGTGAGCATGTGATGGAAGAAACAATACAACAGCATACATATAAAAAAGAAGAAGCGATATTTCCCTTCTGTAAAGGATGCGGTCATCATCACTACGTGAACCATCTGGATGAAGCTCTTCTTACATTAAATCTGGATCCCAAAAAGGTCTGTATCGTTAGCGACATTGGTTGTATCGGTATTCTTGATTCGCTGTTTGCGACGCCGCACACATTTCACACCACTCATGGCCGTTCTACAGCATTTGCTACCGGCATAGAACTAGCCGACGGAATATTGAACGATTCGAAATTAAAAACCATTGTCGTCATCGGTGACGGCGGGGCAACAATCGGTTTGCTCCATCTTGTGAACGCAGCGTTGATGAACATTGATGTCACGGTTTTACTTGCAAACAATTTTCTCTATGGAATGACTGGCGGACAACACTCGCAGTTTTCTCCGCTCGATTTTATTACTCCTACAACACCGGCGGGAAACATCGTTCCCCCAATGGACATTTGTTCCATTGTGAAAAGCTGCGGCGCAACATTCGTAAAACAAGCAGCAGCAACGGATAAGCAACTTGGAGATATCATAGCCGAAGCGATCAATCATCCAGGATTTGCGCTGGTGGAAATCCTTGAACTCTGCACGGAATGGGCAACACCGTTCAATAAAATTGATGGAAAAACGATCAACGGAAAAATTCATTATTCCGACAACGAAAGTATGACTGTTCGCAAGGATTTTTCTTCGTTGTATAAAGAGAAAGTATTGGGTGTACCGAAGAAACAGATTGATGACACAATCACTCCAAAATTTACATCCCCGCTGAAAGGAAGCCGTCGTGTTGTTCTTGCCGGAACCGCCGGAGAAAAAGTACAGCTCGCTTCGTTCCTGTTTATGAAATCAGCGATCGCAAGCGGATTACATTCAACACAAAAAAATGATAATCCTGTTACGCAAGGATCAGGATTCTCGCTTTCCGAACTGTGCATTAGCAGCGAAGAGATTCTCTATACGGGAATTGACGAACCGGATGCGGTCGTTATAGCTTCACCGGAAGGGTTGAAGGAAGTACGGTCGAACGGAACGCTATTACGTTGCACTTCACAAACCATTGTGATTGCAGAACAAACGCTCCCTGAGTTTGAGTGTGCCGGAAAGATCTCACGTTTACCGTTACGTGCACTTTGCACCGGAAGCCGCGCAACGTTAAGTGCGCTGGCATCGTTGAATATGATTAAAGGATGGGTTTCACACGAAGCACTATTGGAAATGATTGATATAAAATTTAAAGAAAAATCATTACCGTATCACAGGGATATCGAAGCATTGATCCCGTTTATTAAGATATAAATACTCGCCGTTTGGAGGTATGTATGAAAACACTTGATGAATTCTCCTCTGTCATAACAGTTATTGAAAAATTTATAGAGCGAGAGAATGAAACTATAGCAATATACGAACGTTCACTCCATTCTCTTGGTGATACGACCGTAACACCGGTGATCCATCAATTGATAGAAGAAAAAGAGCGCCAACGACTGATCCTGGAACAGACATTGGAAGAAGTAAACGAACAGTTCTCGTTGGATGAGGCGATCGTCTAAGAATAATTGATCCAATTGCGCCGGAATAGAATTAGAAAAAGGAGTTACTATGACAACACAACAGCAAGAACTTGTCCGAACAACATTCGCACTGCTTGAATCACATGAGGATCGTGTTGCGAATTTATTGTATCAGGAATTATTTCGACTCGAACCAAATGCAAAACGCCTGTTTCGCGGAGACCTTCAGGAACAACAAAAAAAATTGATGCGAATGCTTCGAGTTGCCGTAGAGAACATCAACGATCAGAGCCAATTACAGCCAATGCTATTTAATTTGGGCATGATCCATCAGTCGTACGGAATCGAACCTCATCATTTCATCTCGTTCGGTGAAGCGTTGTTGTATGCTCTTCGTAACATCTTAAAAGAACACTTCACACTCGAAGTTGAAGAGAGCTGGAAAGCAGCATATCATTATTTTGTGCTGACCATGAAGAATTTCCCGCATTCGGATGAACAAGTGCAGCTTCCGCATCATTAATAGAAAATGCGGGAACGTACAAAGCGTTAGCTTCTGTTATAACGGTTGAGTATCTTTTAAGCATCAAAGCATGAAAAACATCTTCATTATATTTTTATTGGCATTATATCTGACCATTACTGTTGGTTTGAACATTATCGTTCATACCTGCGGCGGTGAATCCGATACCATGCTGGCAACGACAACAACTGAGGATCCATGCGGCTGCGGCGATGAAATGCCTACAGACAAGTGCTGCACCACAGAACTCACTACCGTGCAACTTGAGGATGCGCAACAGGTAAGCATCACGACCATTATTCAACCATTGATCGCCAGCGATGTTGTTATGCCGGGGATGTCCTTTGTTCAACTGTTGCATGATTCAAATATTACCTCAGCCTTTCTTACATTCTTTTCACCCCCTCCCAATAACGATCTCTCTATTACGAATTCAGTTTTCCGTATTTAATGATTGATATGCACTGCCATTGGCGGTGAATTTTTTACTATCACAATCATCAATCATTTTAAATTAGGAAAAATCATGAAAACGAACATATTCACATTCATCACCATTCTTTCCATCATTTCAGTATTCGCATTCGCAGGTGACACCGTTAAGGAAACAGAATTTAAGGTTTCAGGAAACTGCGGCATGTGCAAATCACGCATCGAAAAAGCGATGAAGATCTCAGAAGTAAAATTCTCAAAATGGGATAAGACTTCGAAGATGTTAAAAATTGCCTATCTCTCCGAAAAGATCTCTCTTGATTCCCTTCAGCAGCGCCTTGCTTCCGTCGGACACGACACGGAAAAATTTACAGCGGCTGATTCGGTGTACACAAATCTTCCCGGCTGCTGCTTGTACCGTGGCGAAGACAACACACACTAACGGAAAAGTTTATTCTCAAATTTTCAACGCCGGAACAATTCATGTTTCGTCGTGAGAACTTTATGCATGAATTTACGTGGAGAGACTATGAAAACCATATTATTATTATTTATCACAATTTTTTCCATCCTCAATGCACAGCAATTGACCGGCATTGTGCTGGAAAAAACAGATGACGGAATGTTTCATCCCATCATCGGAGCGAATGTCTATTGGCTGGGCACTTCCAACGGAACGGTTACAGATACCAGCGGCGTATTTCGGTTACCGCTTAACGGTTCGAGCAGTCTTTTGGTAGTCAGTTACATCGGTTATGTTTCGGATACGGTGAAAATCAACGACCAATCAAAAGTAAATGTTATTCTCAAATCAGACGCAAATAAAGTTGCCGAAGTAGAGATTGTTGGTGAACGACAAAGTACATACGTGAATTATCTTTCACCGCAAAAAACATTGGTCATGTCGGAAAAAGAATTATTCAAAGCGGCATGTTGTAATTTGTCCGAAAGCTTTGAAACAAATCCTTCCATTGATGTTTCCTTCACCGACGCTATCACCGGAACAAAACAGATTGAAATGTTGGGACTTTCCGGAACATATACGCAGATTACACTGGAAAATCTTCCGGCAATTCGCGGACTCACATCAAACGTGGGTTTGTCATACATTCCCGGTACATGGATTGAAAATATCCAGGTCTCCAAAGGTGTCGGTTCGGTTGCCAACGGATATGAATCAATTACCGGACAAATCAATGTAGAATTACGAAAGCCGCAAGATGAAGACGAGAAACAATTTTTCTTCAATTTTTTCGGGAATCAAGAACAGCGAATGGAAGCAAATCTCAATGTTCGCACCCCGGTCAGCGCAGAGTTATCATCTATGACGTTGCTGCACGCAAGCACACAACGGCAAATTATCGACGGCAATGGTGATAATTTTCTCGATATGCCATTGTACAAAACCATCAACGCCATTCAACGATTCCATTTTTCAAATCATGTTGGATGGGAAGGGCAATTCGGAATTCAATTCGTGGATGATGAAAAACAAGGTGGAACGAAACACGGTTACAATCTTGATAAATCATTGTTAGCGCTTCGGCCAACGGAATATGCTTTTACAATGAATGGCGATCAACTGCGTGTATGGGGAAAAACGGGATATGTCTTCCCGCAAAAACAGTATCAAAGTGTTGGACTCCAATGGTCACTGACACGAAATCGTCAGAATTCCTTTTTTAATTCGCACGAATATGCAGCGAATGAAGAAACGGGATATATGAATGTGATTTACCAATCGATCTTTGATAATACGATGCATAAATTCCGAACTGGTTTGAGTTTCTTGTATGACAATTATGACGAAACGTTCAAACACATTCGATATCAACGGACTGAACAGGTGCCCGGCGCATTTTTTGAATACACGTTCACACCCGGTGATGAGTTTTCGATGATCGCTGGTGTCCGCGCAGACAATCATAACGTGTTCGGAACATTCTTTACACCGCGGCTGCATCTCCGATATACTCCGCAAGAAGATTGGGTCTTTCGTGCCGTTGCAGGACGTGGGCAACGCACGACGAATATTTTTGCCGAAAACATGGCGTACTTTGCCAGTGCACGACATGTGGCCGTTCTTCCATCTAACACAAAATCGCTGTACGGACTTGATCCAGAAGTTGCATCAAATTTCGGTCTGAACGCAACACATTATTTCTTGTGGGATTACCGCGAGGCAACTATTGCTGTCGATTTCTATAGAACAGAGTTTGATAAACAAGTGGTTGTGGATCTTGATGCGAACGCACAGCAGGTACATTTTTATAATTTACGCGGACAGTCGTATTCTAACAGTATTCAGGTAGAATTAAATATTCAACCGATTGAAAAATTGGATACGCGTATAGCGTACCGTTTTTACGATGTGCGTCAGACAATTAACGGTGCGCTGCGAGAGCGTCCCTTTGTTGCACAGCATCGTGCGTTCATCAATTTCGGCTATGCAACCGAACGCGAGGAAGAAGCTGACGCCCAGATGTTGTATGATCTGACTCTGCAATGGTTTGGGAAAAAACGTCTGCCGGATACCGATACAAATCCCACGGGATTGCAATCGCGCAGTTCATCGCCGAATTTTATTCTCGCAAATACGCAAGTTACCCGGTCATTTTTCGCAGGGCTTGATGTCTATTTTGGAATTGAAAATCTTTTAAATTTTCGACAGTCCAACCCGATTCTTGATGCGGCAAATCCGAATGGAAGTTATTTTGACAGTTCGCTCATTTGGGGACCGATTTACGGAAGAACGGCGTATGTTGGATTGAGATGGAGAATGTAAATGCTTAAAATCCGAAGTCGTAACGGCTTCGGATTTTTTTCAAGAGAATCTGCTATAGAACTGCCCACCGATGATGTTTTGCTAGTTTTTGGGCGCGAAGATGATCCAGTACATTGTTTGCCATAAATGCTGCGTTGGATGAAAGTCCGTTGATGGTGAGTGCTTGAAGTACTTCTTCTGTTTTGTTGTCCAACAGATTCCCCTCTTTTAATGTGTGCAGAACATGATGGGCCGCTTCACGAAGTATGACAGAATCAAAATGCTCTTCGATAATCTCCAATACGGGAATGATGGCATGCTGTTCCAGTTCTATTAATGCATCTGCCGCTACCCAACGAACATCCATATCCTCATCCAGCATCATCGGAGCCAATGCGCGTGCCGTCTCCGGATCTCTGATTTGTTCCAATGATTTACACGCTTCCCATCGCACAAGATCATTTTTGTGTGACAATAATGTGGTTATGTATGGAACAGCAGGCTTGCCAATGCGTACGAGCGCTGTTCGGGCTTTCATCCGTTCCACGCCGATCGATGACTGAAGTCGGGAGATGAGCAGTTCAATACATAACGGCGTATAATTTTCCCCGGAGCATATGGTGACCTTTTCCCGTTTCATATCAACCTCCTTTCGCAACAGTATGAATACCTGAAGTACACTTTTTCTTCAATAAAAAAAATTAGAGTAATATCAGATTAGGCGATGGTTGAAGTGCGGCACCTGTTACTCTACTGTCGTGTGACGCATAGAACACAACGCGAGAGCTAACAATGCTCGGGAGGTAAAAATGGAAACTCGAGGTCCTTGTTAGAGAGAGCGAACGCTGCTCTTTATTCTCTTTCCTACTGGCAATCTATTCTATTTCAGAGACGTTGTCAAGCAAGAACACCTGTTCGAATACGAGGATCGAAAAAAAACAGGATATCGAAGTGGTGTTTTACCATGATTGGTAGCCTCTTGCACTATCTATCTCAGCAATACCATTTTTCGAGAGAGGTGAAAAGAGGCTGACCGGAGGAGATAAAAGTATGTCCCGCTGGAGAGGTTATTACTATCAAAATGAAGAGTATATGGTGTGTTCGATTCAGCAACACCGTAAAAAAGAGTTTCCACTGATTGACCAATTGAATTGAACACAGTCAAATTCACATACTCAGCATGATGTACGGCAAAGGTGATTGTCGTGCCGGGATTAAATGGATTGGGATAATTTTGACTTAGTGTGAATTGTGCCGGAAGTGTATTTTCTTTTTCTACACGTAAAGGAGTAGTAAATTTATTTCGCAAGAGATTCCACAATTCCGGTTCTGATCCGTCATACCCTAATGCCCACATTCCGACACCGGAAAGCTTCCGTATCTTTACGGAATCGTATTTCATGGCAAGCGAAAGAGAATCATCATACCATGTTTGACGCCATGATGTTCCATTGTGATAACGATACCATGGCGTAGCATAGGTCGCATCGAAAAAAAGATTCTCCGCTTTCATTGTATCCAGGTAATTATTCTTGGCAACATTATAAAAACGAGAAGAACCTGTTCCGGTTGTTGCAGCCATTCTTGCACTACTTACTACCGGCCAATCGTTGCCATAATACGGGAACCCGGCAATCAGTTTTTTGGGAGGACATCCTCTGTTTAAATATGTATCAATACTTTTGAGAACATGGTAACCGCTTGCCGTTGAATTGCGCATCGGGGCATTTGGTCCTGCGGTAGGACTTTTACTGTAAAAATATGCATAGAGCATAACAAAGTATTGATCAACTACAGGATCAACATCCGTAAAGAACGAAGAAGGAAATGTATTGTCCCAATCAACAGCAAACAATTCTACACAAAGTTCTTTTTGGTGTTTTTTTAATGAATCGCCAAGCTGTAAGATAAACTTTTTAAATGGAGCGTTATCGCTGCTGTTCATACTTTCAAAATCGATATTCACTCCATCGATGTTACGCTCTTTGACTTTGGCAATTATGTTATTCACTAATCTGTCAACACTGGATTGATTTCCAAACAGTACAGCATGATCGGTGAAACAGACGATTGTTAAATGTACTTTAAGTCCAGCATTTTTGGCTTGTGTAATAACAGTTGCAGTGGAATAATTATGCGTTGAAGAAAAATTTCCTGTTGCGGGATCAACATCAGCGGAAAAATAAGCAAGATGTGTCAATAAATCGAATTGGTAATTACTCTCAGCCCCATTCATCCAATATGGATGGAAGCCGTACACAACTGCATTTGGGATTGAAGTTGGTTTATTAAATTTTTTTTCTGTTTGAGAAAATGAGCGTTCAATCGATTGTACCGCATCAGGATTGTTTTGATAAAATTCCCACTCCTGCTGATGGATGGAAGGATGTTCTTGACCCCAAAGTATTCCTACAATGATAAAAAACGATAAAATACTAAAATAGATTTTGTTATATCTCATGGTGAAATATACAAAAAGGAATTATGGGATGATATTGAACGGTTTCTTGGAATTGTCCTCGGATGGATAAAGAGATTGGTTTTGCAAAACAATATACCATTTCAGGATTACTTAAAAATAAAAGGACGGACTTCCGCCCCAAAAACTGGCGGACAAGTGCGTCCGTCCCGACATCTTTAATGCTTTTGACCCTAAACTATCATTTCATTAATAACATCTTTCGCACTTCGTTCCGTGAAGCACAGCGGAGTGCATAAAAATATGTTCCGCTGGAAAGATTCTTTCCGTTAAAATTCAATGAATACAATTCATTCGGATTTGCGATACCATTGAAAAGCGTTGCCACCGTTTGACCAAGCGCATTAAAGACCGAAACATTCACATGTTCTGCGTTTTTCATTGCGAAGGAAATTATGGTATTTGGGTTGAACGGATTGGGATAGTTTTGTGCAAGTCCAAAATCTGCAACTGTAAATCCTGCTATCGCTTCAACGATATTGCTATATTCATATTTTCCATCCCTGTCAATCTGTTTTAAACGATAGGATAATGTTCCCTTTACGTCTGCATCATTATAGCAATAAGATTGTGGAGCGTTGATTGTCCCGTGACCTTCAACAAAACCGATTTTTTTCCATGATCCATACACCTTTTTTTCAATCTCAAATCCGGCGTTATTCACTTCGGTTGCGGTTTTCCACATTAACTCAATACCACGATCTTTTGCAATGGCAGTGAATGACATGAGCTCAACTGGAAGCGGAGCTGAATTTGGAATTGCAACATCTTCCAATCGACACGAAGCGGCAGTGCCGGATACTTTTTGATGGCTCCAGCGTATAAAGACAGTATTTTGAGATCGTAAATCAATGCTGCCAGATTGATTTGATGCCAAGGTACCGTCAATGTTATCGGTAAATTGAATATAGGTATTTGCCGTAAACGTACCATTATCCTCAAGATTTATTGTCCTGAGAGTTGTCATTGCACTTGTATCAGTTCCTGCTTGAACAACCAATGTGGCACCTGTCCCGGATGTCAATGAGCTTACGGCAACAAAATATGTCAATGTTGTAACAGATGACGAGGAGTTCAAAGAAAGAGTAAGATTTTTGGTTACTCCTAACGAAGGAGAGGTAGAACTTGCAGTGCCCGCACTTGAATTTTTTGTATTGCTGGTTAACCTGCTCCATACTGTCGAACCACCAGTGGAATTGATAGTCCATCCGCTCGGCGGAAATGTTGTTCCATCAAACGTTTCATTTACTTGACCGTGCGTCATTGTCGAACCGATGATGATCATCCCTACAAAAAGAATCAGTGTTGTTTTCATTTTTACCATCCTTTCTAAAAATTGTTTTGCAAATGTAATGTTTCATAGGAGCTTTGACAATCACGTGAATACGTTATTTTTAAAATAAAAAAGCTGCATCTTAAGGCATGCAGCTCACGTGTCGTTTGAGATTAAAAAATATTTAAATATCTAGTCCATTATTGAGTAATATTATTTTATCAACAACATTTTCATCAACTGAAATTTTCCTTCACAAAATAATCTTACAATATATACCCCGTTAGACAATATTTTCCCATCAAATTGAACCGTATGCTCCCCTTCATGCTGCACTTCATTAACTAATTGTGCAACCTCCCGTCCGATGTCATCATACACTTTAAGAGAAGTAAATCCGGTGGATGGTAGCTTGTAATAAATTACTGTTGTGGGATTAAAAGGATTGGGATAATTGGTAAGCAGTAGAAACTCATTTGGTAATTTTGACGAAGATGTCTTCACCGATGTTGGCTCTGCCGGAAAGACGATTCCCAGCGCATCGGAAACTTTTTTCCAATTCGTTTTCGTGTCGCGTAATTTGGAATATGCCTGTTCAATGTGAAGAAATTTTCCTGTAGCCTCACCAGGTTTTGTTGAACAGGGATTCTCGCTGTTGTTTATCAGTCGACCCTGTGTGTTTGTTGTTCCGGTTAATTCTGTCCAGGAAGTATCAATATGTGCTACTTTAAAAGTGAGCGATGTATCTATCGTTGAAAGAGCATTTTTCAATTGGAGTAAATAATCATTATTAATCGGCGATTTATTTGTGCCATTCCCCATAATCAGATCCGGATCACCGGTTCCTTTTCCAAATCCATGTAATTGCACGACAATAGCGTCACTTTTTTGCTGTAGGAGAATAATCGTTCCCAATTGAAATGTCCCATCAACTGAATGTGCTTGATCAGATATTTTGAACGGCGCACTTACACCACCGCACGCGGTAGTTGTTCCACTACATTGTGATGCCGTTGCACTGTTACACCGATGCGAACCATTCAGGAAAAATGCCAGCGCGGAAAGTTCCTGAAAGACGTATGCGCCTTGAGCACCAGTCTTTGTATCAAACAATTCATGGGGTGATTGAATCACGAGCTTTGAACGACGCGGCGAAGGATTGAAAACAAATGTTCCCCAATGATTCGAAGAATCCCTTCCCCGAAGTAAAATATAATACAGACGGTTTGGCGCCGTTGTGGTGTCTGTAAAGGCTATCACATGATACCCAAAGTATTTTGCAGCGACCTGGGCATCGGTATATTTTTTTGTGAGACAGTGTTCAACGGCAGTTCCAAACAATAATCCTTGTGTGGATGTAGGTGTTTTATACTCATTTGTGCCGATACCTGATGGCATTGCAGAAATAACGCTATCGATATACAATAAAAAATTACCGGAGTGAAATGATTGAGCGTGTATATCGCCAGTGAAGAGAATTACAAAGGAAGAAACAACAATAAATCTATTCATCATTTGGTATTAATGTTTCTTTGGAAAATGATGATTTTTCGGGAAGGATTCAATGATGAGATAAATTTAATGAGTTCAGAATGTTATTGATCTCTATGAAAATCATCGCAAGATATTGATCATGTTGAATCGTAATTTTGACATGCAAAAAATCCCATCGGCAGGATGGGATTTTTTGTAATCAATTTTAAGAGAAAAGACTTTCTTCCTCTACTTACCAATAAAAAAAACTTATTTATTTCGTGTAATTCATTTTTTTCACTTCTCGGTAATTGGGAGTATGCAGAACATAAAAATACATACCGCTTGCAAACCCGGAAGCATTAAATTGAACGTTATACACCTGTCCCGCTTGTGCGATATCATTAAACAATGTAGTTACCTCGCGGCCTGTTACATCATACACCTTTACCGTTGCCTGCTCAACATTTTTTATGGAGAAACGGATGGTGGTTGCGGGGTTAAAAGGATTCGGATAGTTTTGCATAAGTTGATATGTACCTGCCACCAAATTGACATTCACTTCTATCCTGTTGTGATAGGTGAAGTTTCCATTCCTATCAATCTGTTTCAACCGGTAGGAATACTGTCCACCACTCACCATATCATCCGTAAACGAATATGATTTCGGTGCATTGCTATTCCCTGCACCATTGACAAACCCAATTTTTTCCCATGTACCGGTAATCATCATGCTTCGCTCGATTTCAAATCCATAATTGTCTACTTCTGTTTCTGTCTTCCATAGCAGCTCAACTCGATTTCCACTAATAACAGCAGTAAAGGAAGTGAGCTCGACAGGAAGAACAGTGGTTGCTTCGTCAGCCCCCATGTATGGGTATGTTCCACTTCGCGAATTGCCGTCGATATCGGTTGAGATACTTAGACCGGTCTCACCTATAAGGTTAACATCGCCGTTCGAGCCACCAGAAAGATGAAGATCGGTTGCAGTTGTAAATGTTACATTGATCGATTTCGAATTTATATCTTTTGTCGGATTGGCAGATTGATAAGCAGCTACTGTGGTATAAGTACTGACAACTTTATGATTTGTGTTTGATTGACGCATATAAAAATTGTTACAATCACTCACTGGTGTAGGAACAGCGCTGATAAAATATGGATTGGTATGTGTAGCCTCATCGCTAATAAAAATATTGTTTTTAATTTGAGCGGTATTTCCAGATAATTGAATACAACTATAATATCCTGTTGAACTAGCATTTGTCAATGCTGGCATGTAAAATGTGTTATGATAGATTGTTCCTGCAACACCGCTAAAAAACAAATACGTTAAATTTAGACCAGCTGTTGAAGCCGCCGTTTTCTCCATTCCGGCAAAGGTGTTGTTATAAATATTATAGGTTGCAGCACTGGCTAATGAAATTACCCTATGCCCAAACGCTCCTGTTTCTTGAGTAGATGATTGTAAAAATTTATTATTGTAAATATTTATCGTTCCCGCAACATTTGCTGAAGTCCACAAACCATAAGAAATAGTTCCGGGTGCACCAGTTTGAATAGTGGTAAACTCGTTATTATAAATATTTCCTCCTGTTGTATAGTTTATTTCAAGCAGTCTGCGCCTTGCTGTAACGGTATTATTTTTAAAAACAAATCCTGTCACCCTAGAAGTAGCTGATCCAGAATTTGTAATTCTCATACCCATAGAAACATTTGATCCCGTACCCGTCATTGTATTGTTTTCAATCGTTAAGTTTGTGGGTGCAGCATCTATGGCTGTTCCTATACGTGCAACAGCAACAATACAAACTGGAGATGTTGCGGAAGTAGAGTTGTTTTCAAAAACGCAATTTTTTATAACAATATTATCACATCCTCCAACAACTGTTATCAAACGCGCATTAGCGGTAGAAGCGCTTGAATTAGTAAATTTTAATCTTTTGGTAGTAAATCCCGATGCATAACCATCAATCGTTATATTGCTGGTAGAAATTGTAGTTGCATCCGTCCAACTCAACGTAGGCGTAGGATTTCCAATAACAAAATGACCTGAAGGTCCTGTATTATCAGTCGTGCTTGTAAAAGTTATTGTACGAGCTACATCCTGATTGGGTCTAATGGTAATGCTAAAACCACTAGTATTTACTCCCAAACCGACATTCGCCGATTCGGTTAAATCGCTCGTAATATAAAACGTCACATTCCCTGTTACCGTACCGGCGTTAATAGCATCAAAAGCAGCTTTCAAAGTGGTATATGTCTCTCCTGTGCCAATATTATATGATCCGCTAAATTGAGCCCATGTCGTTGTGTATAACAAAATGAAAAAAGTAATGAATTTCTTCATAGAGTATCTCCTTGAATAAAATTTTGAAGAATGGATATTGTAATGTGAAATTGAAATGCCATAACGGATGAAACGTTATGCAAAATGTGTTGCAAGAAATGTTTTTTCTACAAGAGGGAATGTTTTGTGGATATGTAGAATTTCTACCACGAGAATATCATCTGATAAGAATGAAGAAGCAAGACCTAATTTTATAAATAGTGTGCTAAATCAAGACAATGTTGTATGATTTTATTTAACACCAGATCTAACAATAAGATGCAAATGACGACACATACTTTTTTCCCTTTAATTTAATTTGAGAAATTGAAATGAATGCCCTCGCGGCAAGCTGCGAGGTATCTTGTCATGTCCCGCCTTTCGGATTCCGCATAGCGGGATTCAAAAAGCGGAACAAGCGTACGCTGGCATCCAGGTCCTGGATTCCGGTGCCGAAGGCATCACTTTGTAGACTTTCGCCGGAATGACGCCGCAAGCGGTGGGGAATTAGACCCTTAAGAGATTAAACGAATTTACATTACCGTTTCTCAATTCAATAAGGAAAATAGTTTTCACTCAAATACGAATGTCCACCTAAATACATAAACCATTAAAGCTACATTTTCAAATAGAATGTATTTCTTTGAGGGAACAACAATTATCACAGGCGGAAGAACGCTTACAAAGCAAGGAGAATGAAAATTAAAATACTATAAATCTTTAAGACATAAGCATTTTACTTTTTTTATCTGTTAGGTATAATACCTTCTCGGTGCTACCATATTGAAAACCTTGCAATTGGCATCCAGTTTTTTTTGATAAAATGATGAGCAAAGGTTTGAAATAAAACTTTACAAACAAGTCGGAAGATGATCAATATTGTCAAATAGGGAGAGTAATTGTCCAGTTATTTTATCAATATCATTTTTTTTAATCGTATATCACCACCGCTTTTCAAATGGGCGAAGTAGATGCCGCTCGCAAGTTTTGCCGCATTAAATGTTCTCTGATGATAGACGCCGGATTCGAGATATTCATTCACCAGCGTTGCAACTTCTTTTCCTAAAACATCATACACTTTCAATGTCGTGAATCCCGAAGCGTGAATCGTGAATCTAATAGTGGTCGACGGATTGAACGGATTGGGATAGTTTTGTTCCAAGACAAATAGTGCCGGTGCAGTACTTGTTGCTCTACTCACCGAAGCTGGCGAAAGATTGATAATTCCATTTTCAGTATTTTGAACTGAGATAGGTTGCGCTGCGCCGGAAACTACATACACATTTTGGAAATTCACGAATGCGCTCCCAGTAGCATTCGGCAACACACGCATAATCAATTCCACTACGGCAGCACTGTCGATTACCGAAGGCTCGGAGCCGATCAGTTCAATGGAAACAATTGATTGTCCGATATTCTTTCTCACCATGGAAAAGGAATGAGTAGCTTTCTGAGTATGAATATTCAATAACTGTATACGCCCAGCATCATACTCAATCATTAATTGCAATCCGGACATGCCTATCACACCGGATGCGATAACGGGGATCTTCACTGTGTCTCCGGGTGCACCTGAAACACTGCCAATGCGAAGTCGCATATTTGCAGCGACGAACATCATTGTGTCAGCTTTAGGGCCGCCATAGATGCCAATATCGTTCCGTGTTCCATCACGATCGTTCCATTGTAACACTGGATCTCCCGCATTGGGGAGTATGGATAATGGTGCGGGAAAGAAGTTTCCTCGTTGCATATCCGTGAATTGCGGATCAGCGGTTAACTCTGTGGTATCAAGATTTCCATTTGCAACGTTCGTTGTATTCTTCCAGAAAAGATTATATCGATGTGCTGCAGATTGCGACACACTAATACCAACAGTACTATTCAGAAAAACATTGTTCAGAATCGATTGATTGCCGCCATTGTCGCTGATACCTGTTTTTCGAACATCGAAGATATTGTTCACAACAACAGTGCTGTCGGCATTGAAAAGCTTTATTCCATTTCCGGCAACAGCAGTTCCTGAAAAAAGATTGTTGGAGATGAGTGATTGCTTTGACGTCATGCCTGTTATTGCCGTCATCATTTCCTTCGAAAGAAAGAACCGATTGTTTGTGACTGTAGCATGATTTGCGGAGTTCAAGACAACCGCATCAATTGCAGACGAAGGAGCAAAAACGTTGCGTGTGATGATGGCATCATTTGCGGAGACAGAAATCATACTGGTGCCGCCATACTTTGACTCGATAAAATAATTGTCCCGAATCGTCACATGAGAACCGGAAGAAACAATCACCGAGTACATTGCCATGGCTGCTTGGTCAATCTTATTCAATGCGATTTCGGCGTTCGACGACATCACTTCTATAACTGTTCCTATCGATGCCTCATTAATAAGAGTGCAACCGCTAATTCCAGAATTTTTTACATTTATAAATCGTACTGTTGTCGGAATGCTGATGAGTGGATCGTTGGGGCGTATAATTGTGGTGATGCTTGCACCGGCACCCTGTACATATACATCACTTTTCATTGAGATCGGACCTTGATACGTTCCAGATGCAACACATACCGTATCGTTGGCTTTTGCACTATCAATTCCCTGCTGAATAGTTTGATATGGATGATAGATAGAGCCATCCGATATTCCCGTAAAAGCGGCGTCAACATATTTCTTGTGCGCAAATTGTGTCGTGGACTGCACAACAATCAGTCCGCTAGCAATTGATGAAAGAACAATTCGATTGTTCCCTCCGTCAAAAATCTCTCCGGAAAGTTCAACGGCACTGCGCGTCGTATTGGTAATCGATGGATTAGTTTTGAATCGTACGACTGCAACGGGTCCGCCGCCCGAAAGAATTTCCGAAGGACCATTAAGATGAATAGACCGTTTTCCCTTTTGAATTCCCTCAACAGAAACGGTAAATGCGTTTGTCAATGAAGCCGTTGACGCATCGATGAATGTTCCAATATTCTCATCAAATGTAATATCCATATGTATTTTCTGTACTCCGGCTGCCACCGAAAGAAGAACATTAACCGCTACGGTATCTCCTGGAAATCCGGTCCCTCCTTTTACCGAAAGTTCTGTGGAAAAAGCCGCGCTAAGATCTTCCGGCATCGGATCTGGTCCGCCGTATGCTCCGATATCATTCCTGGAACCATCCTTATCATTATATTCCGATGATGGATCTCCGGCATTGATGCACGGGGAACCGCTTTTCAGATGAAAATTGTTTTTTTCTTTGCTCACAAACATCGGATCGACGGAAATTTCTGTTGAACTTAATGCTATATCCGAAGCACTGTTGAATCCCCATCGATCATTATACAGTAGCTGCAATGAAATATTGATGGTATTTTGAATGGAAGTAATATAGGTGCCGGGTGGCGGAAAACCGGCAATACAATTGTTGCGAAGAGTAACCGCTCCGCGAGTGCATTGTATACCGATCAATCCAGCCTTCAACACAAATATATTATTCACAATATTGTCATTCCCTCCCCACACCTGAATGCAAATTCCTGACTGAATGATATTGTTCCGTATATCAGCTCTGTTTGCCCTGATTTGTATGCCAACAAAGAAGTTTGAAATAATGTTTTTACTGATTACCACAACAGCGTTGTTCCAAATACCAATCCCAAGATCACTCCCTGTACCGGTGAAAATATTTTCCGTCACCAGTACATCCGATCCATAGCACCATATACCACGTAAAACAAACGAAAATCCTTTGACAACGGTGTGGCTTGCCGTTGAAAAAGAAGTGGATCCCACCGGCTCTATCAATCGTGTTATTGAAGCACCTGCGCCAATTAATGAGATCCCCTCCTTCATCACAATATCTCCTCGATAATCGCCCGGGAGTACATATACGGTATCCCCCTTATATGAATATTCAATCGCTTTAGGGATTGTTGCGAATGGATGAGATGCCGATCCGTCCCCTGCCTCCGTTCCCGATGATGAAACAAAAATTTTCATCACTTTTGGAGAAAATGATCCGCTCTCGATCATGACGCTTTCATTAAATGTGCTGTCCACAGCAGTAACACCATACCGATAGAGTATATCAAACGAAACAGAGGAATCGATGTACGAAGCCGTATTGGATGGTATAACAACAAAAGTCCCCAAGTCGAAATTTTTCACACCTTCCGCACGGTAAATTCGATACGATTTGACATCGGTCGACGGGCTTTTTGTCCATCCGATCATATTCCGATGGTGCTCACCATGAGCAGTGATATTCGAAATCGGGGCTGGAGCTATTGAATCAGAAGATGAATAGGTAATACTAAAATCGTTTAGCACCGGAGTATTTCCATTCGTTTCAGACCTAAAAAATGCTTTTACCTGAATGAATCTTTTCTGACTTATTGCTGAGTTAATGTTTTCTTCCAAAGCATTTGTATAATAATCCAATCCCGATGTTGGACCGCTCCATTGCGAAGATTGGATTTCATCTTGTGTTTTGGAAGATCGTAACTGAAATTTCAGTGATGTCCCTGTGGGTGTAACACCATTCCAAGAGAAAGTTTTATAGTGTGTTTGCTGAACTCCTGCGTCAAAAATTTGTGAGATAAAATTTCCGGAAGTTGCATTTTGTACCTTCCAAAACGAAGCCCATTGTTGTTCGGGCTGGCCATCATGAAATCCCACACCGTACCCCAATTTGAACATTCCGTTAGCGGAAAACATCTCCTTCCAGTAAATATCTCCACTGACAAGATCCGTCAGCCGCTTCGAACTTCCGATTTTGTTCCCGGTGAAATCAAATGTCTGACTATAGATTTGTCCGGGGGGACCAGGATACACACCCGGTACATAATTCCATGTTACGCAGCTGTTGCCGGCGGCGTCAAATACGACAAGAGAAGAACTCCCTTTGGGAGCAGAACCGTTTGCAATAACAGGTGACAACAATAAATTGCCGTTTGAGTCGGCAAGCGTAAAATAGGTTTCGTCTGGCCCGACATTATCATCTCCTCCATCCCATACGAGTGCAAACTTCCCATTGTGGAACGCACCATCGATGTGGTATTCATTTTTTGTGATGCTTGCAGGAACAATTTTAATAGAATCTCTTAGTTTAGTCCCTTCGGGAGTGTAAAACCACCCGTACGATTGAAATCCTATTGTTGAATTTCCTTCCGTACCGATAATAAAAAAACGTTTATTGATCTGGTCAACAATAGGGCGCGGTATACTGTGCGTGGCATTACTCAGTCCAAAAATACGTGTATTACTTCCAATTTTCTCATTCGCAGTGGTAAAGAATTGAACATAACGCGGAGTGTAGGAAAATCCGTTCGTTGAATCGAAATTTTCTGCCCAACTGACCGCAAAACGTCCATCATTCAATAAACCAACTCCAACCGTTATACCATCGGTCTTAGTCCTTTCCGAAACCTCAATTGCTCCGCTTAACTGTTGTCCTTGGGAATTAAATTTTTGGATATACACTTTTTTTGAAGTAATCCACCCTTTCAGGTAATTTCCTTGATCATCGTAACTGACATTTCGCGGTGTTGTTGCGTCAAGCGCGGGATTCCCCTCCCGCGTTACGGGATGAATCAATTGCACTTCACCATCAGTATTGACAACAGTGACAGTACGATTAAACATACCCTTGGAAAAATCAGCTTCAGTGGATTGACTCCATACTTTTATTTGGGCGGGAAGCGATACACTGAAAAGGAATGCTATTAGAAAAAATATTTTCTTCATACCGTTCACCATTGAAATATTGCGAAGAGTGATTTCAAATATAAAAATCTCAGTTGGCCGTTTTCAACAACAACAACCGAAAGAATCTCCGACCCAATACGTATTACCCTCTTTGCCAGACTATGGATCGTAATGACAAATCTCGATTTTTGGGCCGACCTTTAAATGTACTAAAATATCTTACCCAAAAGATAATGAGTTATACATAATTCCTTTTTTGAGGATATAGTCCGACCATACCTTATCAAGGACAACGATATTCTATCTCAACATTCAAACACATTTCTTTTGTTTTCCGAACTTACCCAGGAGTTTTATTCGGACAAACGCGTCTTGATATTATTTTTGACTCTCATGGGCGGTTATGAGTCGGTTTAAAAAAATACAGGCACGGTAAAAACCGTGCCGGTTGTAACCTAACAACTTTGCATTTTTTTGGGTGCTGTTTGAATCGTATACGTTTTTTATTTCACTAATTGCATTTTTATGATACGCATTGATACTCCGCCTCGTAATTGTACAAAATAGATTCCACTAGAAAATTGTGAAGCTTCAAATTGTTTAGAATGATATCCCGCCTCCTGTGAAGCTTTTATTATTGTAGCCACCGTTTTTCCTAAAATATCGCGTACGGTCAACTCTACATGACTCCCTTCTCTTAAATGATAACTGATTGTTGTTATTGGATTAAACGGATTGGGATAGTTTTGGAATAATTCAAAATGGTCAACGTTGGAATTTTCGTTTTCTTGTTTTGCTTCCGTTAGTTTTGATCGGAGTTGCTCTGCAAAGGAGGTGAATACAGCATGTAATGAAGTATCTTTCACATCACTGCCATATACTTCAAAATATCGCATGCCGAATTTTCTTCCTTTTTCCAGCGCTGCTTTCATTACACCTGCTTTCGTCGAATCTGAAATTCCACACTGATTCATCCGCGCTGGACCATCCTGAACATGCCAGAGCATCTGCGCGCCGGTCCGTTCAGGATATGTATTCATCACACTCCATTGTGACCCTGAATTCGGCGGATAAACGGTACATCCGCTGATATCTTCTCGCCACAATCCGAACCGATCAGGATATTTGGCAACACCATATTTTGCATATTCTCCGCAGACGTAGTTACGGCTTTTTCCCGTTGCCTTTGTTTCGAACGACACATAATCCATTGAACTCCATAACGGTGTGTGCGGAAATGCAATCATATAGTGATCCAACACCTTGCATAGTTTCGCCACGAGTGTATCGGGATTGTAATGATATACTTCCCAAAAGTTTCTGCCATCGGCGATTTTTTCCGGCAAATTTCGCGAAATACTTCCGGAGACAGCGTTGATAGAAGCAATATTTGTGTCGGCTGCATATTTTGCTCCAAGCGCCGTAATTACATTTGTAACACGCTGAAGATAGATGTTGTCCCACGGTACATAGTCGAACAGCGTATCACCAAATGTTGGGTGATACTCATTTTGATCAAGATAAAAATATACCTGTGCGCCGAGCGAGTCTCGTATCCACACCGGACTCCCCAAAATCTGGATTACCGATTTCTTCCCAAATTTTTTGGCATTCTTCACTTCGGAGTCGATATACGACCAATCGAATTGACCGGGTTGTTTCTCAACAATTTCCCACTTCGTTCGGATTACGACTCCGTCAATAAACGGTAGATTGACAAGATTTTCAGGGGTCGGTTTATCTGAGGTTCCTAATGTGTACAAACCGGGAGAGATAATGAATTGTGCTAATACTGATGAGTGAACAAGAAAAAATAAAATTGCGATGTAAAAATATCTCATGCGATATCTTGTTTTATAGTTTTTCCAGATTCTTCGCTACGCTCAGGAAAGGACTTCATGATCTTCCCTCATAACAGCTGAGCAGTTACGTTATTTTAAAATATACGAAATTAATTTTTGCCCTTACTTCAGCAGTACCATTTTCTTCATCTCACTGCGTGAATTATTTGTCAGCCGATAAAAATATACGCCTCCCGCAAGAGCAGAAGCATCGAATGTCTTTTGATGAGAGACGTTTGCTTCAAGGTGTTCATTGACCAATGTTGTTACTTCCCTTCCAAGTGCATCAAATATTTTTAATGAGGTGAATCCTGATTCTTGAATCGTAAATCCTATTGTTGTCGTTGGATTAAACGGATTGGGATAGTTTTGATACAATAAAAATGTCGAGACATTCACACCATTGTGATTCACGGCGGTAGGCTTCTTTTTTTGATACTGAAGGATTAACACACTCATCGGTGATAGAGTAAAATTACCGGCTGGGTCACTGGCAACAGTATTATCCAAAATAATTTCGGACGTTAATGAAGTTGCCGTAAGCAGACGAGATGTTGTTACCGAATAATTGCTTAAGCCATTTGTTTGAAATATATGAGAATCATTTTTGTCCCGGTTTACTGCAATAACATTCAATAATGACGAATCTGATGAGATAAATGCTCCTGCTCGAACGGAATATGAATTTCCGTCGCTTCCTTTGGGAGATGTAGTTGTTACTGCAACCGATCGATCTAAAAACAATTGGGACAATTTTTTATAGAGTGCTGCAGCGGGCATCAGTGTATAATTTCCAGGAGAATTTAGCCGGATAGGATGCCACGTGGCGGGAACAAGCCCATACGCCCAAAAATTGACACGCTCAACATTTTTTATTTGACTCATCAACAGCAGAAAATCTGCACAGAGATTCGCTCCCTGCCATTGCATGGCAAGATCAGGATTTCCTGTAGGCACTCCGTTGAGCGTTGGAACATTGTGAGCATAATCTCCAACAATTACTTTCAATCCTTTTGCTTTCGCAGAATCGGCAATCGCAATTATTCCGCTCTCTACCTTTGCAATTCCAAGTCCAAGCGTACCATTCACAACAGTCTCGTCAGGGAAAAAATGGGGAGAGAGTCCATATAGCTTTCCTTTCAGAGAAGGATGATTCATCATTTTGGTATTCCATTGAGATGTTGCCGGTCCGGTCGCTGGAACAGTAATCTTAATCGTTGGATCTCGCAAAAGCATCGAATCCAAAATTGGTTGTATCATTGCAACATAATTATTGGCTCCAACAGAATCGTTGCCAAATTCGCCCGATGCCCATGGTTCGTTTCCCAAATTCCATATTTCAATGCCATACGGTTCGGGATGTCCATTGGAATCTCTGACGGCTGCCCAATCAATTCCTCCGCCCCAATTTTTCCCATTGTTTGGTGCATTTGCATATTCTACCAAATCTGCAGCAGATTGCGCTGGATCATCGATCGCTGCTTGGGATTGAATCAGTTTCAATCCCGATGTTGACTTGGAATAGATCGTTACCATTATTTGAATATCTTTCGGAAGCGCTCCACGTGATTTCGTCATCGCCATGAATTCGTCAAATCCAAATTTCAGCGGCTGAGAAGGAACATTACCGCCAATGTCCTGTGATTGACGTTTTGCAGCCGGACCGACCGACTTCTTCCAATCAAATCCGGACATAACGGCGTTAGCAGGATACCGGAGTGTTGACATAGGAAAATCTCCGAAGATAGTTTGTATCTCCGGTAGGATAACGCCATTCGTATCGTGATATCCAACAGGACCGGAATTCCCTCTCATGCTTGAGCGTGCATCGAACGTGATTCCCAAAAGAAGAGACGAGCGGGGATTAATAACAGTGTTAACATTGACAGTGGCAATAGCATCAGCTGATTGTCCAAAAGAAACTTCCGTCAGCAGTATTACAAAAAGTAAAGATAATCTCATAATCCCCCAAGTATTAAGAAATGGTATGGCGAATATACTTCAAACTCAATGCCAAATATTTTCAAGGGAAACTGAGAAAAACAATTGCTGCTGAAGTATGACACATGCAAACAATGCATTGGTGCGCAATGTTTGCATACCAAATTTGTTTATGCTCGTGATTATCCTTGGTATCGGTATCGTGTATTTTTCGTAGTAATATTCCGAAATCCGAAGCAGGCATCAGTGTGAAAAGTGTATTTTTGAAGTGTGCAGATTATTTGACGAGTATCATTTTCTTCAGTTGAATGTATTTGCCGCTTTGTAGTTTGGCAAAATATATTCCGCTTGAATAATTTCCTGCATCAAATGTTTGTTGATGGTGAACGCCGGATTCGAGGTATTCATCTACCAGTGTTGCCACTTCCCTGCCAAGAGCATCATAAATTTTTAGTGAGGTAAATGCTGAAATCTGAACCGTAAAATCAATCATTGTCGTCGGATTAAAGGGATTAGGATAATTTTGCAAAAGAGTAAATGTGTTCACTGCTTTTTGTTCTTTGCCAATCGTCGTTACCGGAACAATATATTCAATCGTCAGTTTTGGCTGTGTACCAAAGAGATGCCTCTGCGGCTGTGAAACGTAGATATGAATTCCAACGGTATCTGTTTCCAATTTAAAACCAAAATTCTTTTCCGGTTCCAGCCAGCTCTTTACAATATCATTGTCCAGCAAAACTGTATAGGAAACAGAACCATTGGCCGGGATTTTATTCTCCTTATCCGGTATGATAAATAATTTGTTTGCTACATAATCAACTCCTGATTGGCTTGCTCCTTTTCCTCCCCACGCAACATTCTGTTTCCGCGTTTCCCATCCTATCTGTGCAGAACCTACGCCGCCGGATGGATCGACAACATCGGCAAACCAATCTACCGCAAGATATTTCCCGACCACTCTCACCGGTTTATCCCATTGCACAAATGTTAATGTCAATTTTGCTGATTTGATCTCCGCATTTTTCGGAATGTATTTGTCCAAACTATCGAATCTCATCAACGGAAAAATATCATATGCATGGACGGTCTTTGAAAGATATCCTATGCACCAATCAGAATTTCCATCGGCAAAGGTTGTTCCGTTGATATTCCCACTTGTTCCATACCCAAGACTCGAAATATCAACCGCCTTGGCTCCCCAATATCCATCTTTCCCTTGTTGAAACGATTTCGTTATCGTTTGAGCAAAAACAAAGGTAAATGCAGTAATAAAAAAGAAAATAAATTTCATATCATTCCTAAAATCTTTATCGTAATAAAAGTAATTTTTTTGTTTCAGTAAATGTACCGGCGCGCAGCGTATAAAAATATAATCCGGAAGAAAGTTTCTGAGCGTTAAACTCAACAATATATTTTCCGGCATGTTTTTCTTCACTTACAAGCGTTTGCACTTCTCGCCCAATTGCATCATATACTTTCAACGAAACGAAACTCGACACCGGCAATTGATACATAATGGTTGTCGATGGATTGAAAGGATTGGGAAAATTTTGTTCCAGCATGAATTCCATTGGTGTTGATTGTCCCGCAGGAACGCTTAACGCGGTGCTCTTCCAGTGTTTTAATAATGCTCTCAATGCTTCCGGTTTGTTCTGCGGTTTTGGAAGACCGGCTTGATCTTTTGCATTCAATCCATGACACGATGCGCATGTACGGATCTCCCCTGGTTGAAAGGTGATCCAGTAGCGTTCGCGCACTACTCCCTTCCCTTTAGGATCGGACAACTGCCAGGTAAGAGCGCGATGTGTCGGAACAAAGGAAGCCAACGATCCATCCAAACCCAATTTCACGCTTCCGGCAAATCCTGAATCAATCTGAGGATTGTTAGCAATAGCATCATGCATCGGTGTTGCAAGAACTCTTCGTCCCGGTTTCGGAGTTGTATATCCGCCTGCTCCCCCTTGAGATCGTCGTAAATCAGCTTGAAAAATTTGCAGATAGGAAATGTCGTACACTTTTCCGGCAAGTGAAGTAGTTTTTACTCCACCGGGCACCTGCAAATTAAACGGTTGAGCATTATCCGTGCGCTCTCGCGTTGTGACATTTCTGCTGACGATCAGAGCAAGATTTTTTTCTTTCATCCATGTCCGGAATTGCTGCACATCGATATTTTCTTCAGCAAATATTTGCTGTTCCGGTGTTGAGATGGGTGTTTCTGTTTTTAAAGGAGGAATGAGACGCGAACGGACTTCCACCGGGTCAATCTCCCATAATGTATCGGTTCGTTCAACAATGTAATTTTGACCATTGTAATATTTCAACGAACGAATCATACCAGCCGTTAAATATTTATCACTCACGATATATAGTTTTCCATCGATCGTTGTATCCTTCACAGTCTTTAATCGAAATTGATATCGTATTTTTGGAAATTGATCTGTTCCATAATTTTTGTTGAGAAATTTATTCTCTGAGTGACTCACAATCAACATTCCGTTGCTCAGCGGAAGAGGGTTCTTATAATGTCCACTCTGATTCGGATTTGGCGTTGTTCCATCTTCGGCAGAAAAGGCAGTCGCCGAGTGTGTCAGTTCAAATATTTCCATTTCTTCCGGATTCATACCCTTCGCTCCGGTAAATTTTATTAATTGTCCCGCTGTTTCGCGCGAAAACTCCCTGGCATTTGTTGCATAATATGTTCCTGGATTGTTCGGATCTTCCGTGATGTGAAATGTCCCTGCATCGGACTGAAGATATTTTCTGTTCTTGATGATAGTTTCTTTCGGAATGATATAACTGAGATTGTCATCCAAAAGAAAAGATTGGTTGGAATAGGATCCGCCAAATTCATGACGTCCGACATGGTTGATTGTTTCTTCTTCCGTACCATCCTGATTAATTTCCCACGGGAAAAATTGATTAAATGTATGCAGCGACATTGTCGAATCGTAATCGGGATTCAATTTACTTCTCGGTTCCGGGAAAATATCTTCGCGTGAATTCAATGGAATCCCGGCAGAATCCTCACTGGAGTAATTGAAAGTACCGTACGGCTGTCCCGCGCGGTCAAGATCTGCCTGCTGATCGCGCTGTAAATGATCCCAGCGTGTAAAAATAATCCTTCCATACGAATCGACGATCGGATAGAAAGATCCGCTGGGAGAATGTTCAATCAACGTAACTGTTCCTGTAACGCGGTCCAAACTCCACAATCCGGTTACCACAGTTGCATTTTCGTATTCGTCTAATTGTGGATAGAGATATTTTTTCTTGTTGTGCGGCATATCGGAGGTAAAAATGATTTTATCGTCACTTCCATAAATTGGCGAAACATTATTATAGAACTCAGGTTGATTTGGAATTTTTGTGATCTGAACTTTCTCCCCTTTGCCAAATCCTGTCACTTCATAGATCTGCCAGTAGTATGTTGTCGCTTCCCAGATTTTGGTCGGAGCACCGATCACCATGCTGAAGAGCGCTTTTGTTCCGCTCCAATGAATGGAAGGCTGACGTACCGCAATGGATTTTACTCCTTGAACAACAGCGGTATCACCAAAGCCCGCTTCTCGTGTAAGATTCCGCAATGTACCATCGCCGTACCGAATCATCAAATCACCTCCGCGCGGCGCACTGTTCATTGTGGGACGATGATTATTGAACGTCTGTGTAACAGATTCAAAACCTGCCGTCGGTGTTTGTGCAACAAAAATGATCGGATTTGCCGTCTGAATCGGGGTTTGAGCATTCAGCAAAACAATAATGCAGAACAAAAAGAAACATTTTTTCATGAATCACCTTACAAAAGTTGGGGAGAGGGTTTGTATGGTATGAAAATAGAATCTATGGCAGGGGATTACAACTGCACATCTGTTTAGTTGGGGAATTGTGTGATGTGTTGCACAGAAAGGATGAAAGGATACATGAGCGATGACATCTCGGAAGAAGATGCCATCGCTACAGGTGAAGATTATTTAACCAATAACATTTTTTTCAATTGAACATGTTCACCGCTTTGCAATTTAGCGAAATACATTCCGCTTGCTAATTGTCTGGCATGAAATGTTCGTTGATGTTGAACACCGGCTTCAAGATATTCATCGGCGAGCACTGCCACTTCTCTACCAATCGCGTCATAGATTTTTAATGATGTGAATCCTGACACCTGAAGCGTAAATCCGATGGTTGTTGTTGGATTGAACGGATTAGGATAATTCTGATTGAGAACAAAATTATTCGGAGTGTTTTTATTCTGTGCAATGCCCAATGATGTGTTTGTCGGAGCGTATGTTACAGAAAATATTCCGTCCGTATTTGCCGGGAGCGTTAAGGTAAGATTTGTTGAATCATAATTTGTATATGAACTGCCGTTTCGCTTTACAGATGTTATTTTAAGATATCCTTCCGGAACACCGATCGGTCTCATCCGTAACTGCCGCAATTGTTGCTGAGCATTGAAACTATAATAGAGCGTCGCAGGTTCTTTTGTCACCAGAAGTTTTCCGTAGAGATAGGTGTAGTAACCGGTTTCAATGGAATGGTATGCTGCTTTACCGCCACTCCCTTTTGTGGTTCCCCATTGTTGTATTAATCCGCCGTACTTGTTTGTATTCTCAAATACATCACCGTACACATGGTCGACGAAATATTTCATAAAGAAATCGAGCGTTTCATCAGCCATTTTTAAATATTGATCTTTTCCCGTAAGTTGATACATCATTAACCCGGCAGTAATCGCCTGCTCCATCTGCCACCATGCCTTTGCCGTATCTGAAATTCCGTACATCATCATTGCACCGGTGATACGGTTATAGTCTTTGTACGGACCGCCGTTTTGATGATCGTATCCTTTGTCTAAAACAATCTTGATAAGATTTTCTGCTGTTGCAAGATATTGAGGATTTTTTTCCAATTCATAAATACGTGCAAGGCACCAACCGGTTTTCAACACGTGTCCCATAATTGATCGTTGTTCGTCGCTTGTTCCACTTTTGATCTGCCAGGTTGAAGTATAACGCTCCGCAAAACCGATCTGCTGCGAAGCGGCGGTCGATGCTAATCGATTAATCATGTTATCGGCAAGTTCAAGTAATCGCGTTTTATATTTTTGTTCGCCGGTCAATAAATACAGATGAAGCACATGTGTTGTTACCGCATCTACCGTAGCATTAAAACTTTTGTCGGTGGGTGTTGTTCCATTGGCCGCTACATAGTCATAGTACCCGAAATTTGAAATATCTGCATCCCATAATTTTGCTTCATTGTAATCGACCCCTTTCATCAACCAACTCCAATCGGTGGTATCGCGTGTCGCTTCGTATACAGCGGCAATACCAAGCAGTGCATAATGTTGATAGAAAGCGGTTTTTGAAGTATTGGAATTTGTTGGAGTCCCTATGTTATTAATATCATTGTACCATCCGCCGTATGTTTTGTCCCATGAATATTTGTACATAAAATTTAATCCATATCGCGCATAACGAAGATATGTTGTATCACCGGTCAGCTGAAATGCCCTGATAAAACCGTACGCATCGCGGGATTGGTTCATGGTATTCTTCAAAGCGGTGCCGAATGCGCCTCCTTGGCGGTTGATGTTAACAAAATATCCGCCGTTTACAGGATCGTATGCATTCATCCAAAATTTGGCGCAGCTATCAACGAAACCAAACATCTTTTCTGATGACTGCAGATATGGCGATTTGATAGAGTATTGCGGAAAGAGAAATTGAACAGCAAAAAGAAGAGTAATTATTTTTTTCATGAAAGCGCTTCCTTGTTAGCGATTGCTTTTAGAACAATGATTGTTGAAATTTAGTAAAAGAAAGTGAATAAAATGAGTATAAAATTTAGAATCATTACAATTATCTACACCCTGATCAGTTCTGTGACTGTGTTGGTGATGCTGACAACATCATTCGAATTGTTCAATGAAAAATATCTACCAGCATTCATATTAGCTCAGAAATATGCGCTTCCGATCATTGTTACGGCTATGGCAATCACATTTCTCACATTCTTTGAACCTGAACGACTATCCCAGAAGAATACTCTCATAGTGATGCGTGTGTGTTTGGTCGTAACCTTTTTAACTTTCTCTTATTATTTGACTACATTGAATTTGAACCAGAACTCAATAATCACCCTCATTGTTTTTATCATTCAATGGATTGCGACACTTTACGAAACAGTCAGATTTTTTCTGCTCAAAAACACGACAGCCGCTTTGTAAGCGGCTGTTGTAGCAATGCAACACTCCGGAAAATTATTTCAGTAAAATCATTTTTTTTGTTTCAACAAAATTACCCGATCGCAGCTGATAAAAATAGATCCCGCTCGATAGCCGTGAAGCGTTAAAAGGAATATCATAATCACCGGCGTCTATCTTACCATTAACCAGTACCGCCACTTCGTTTCCAAGAATATCATAAATTTTCAATGATGTAACATTCGATGACTCAATGGTGAAAGAGATATTCGTTGTGGGATTGAACGGGTTCGGATAGTTCTGATTTAGCAAAAATTGTTCGGGCAGTATTCCGTTCTGTTTCACTCCCATCGTCCTTGTTAGAAGAACGGCACCGGTTGTTTGATCGCAGAGATAGAATCTGCCGTCCACCCAATCGGTTTGATTCGGAGTCCGCTGATAGTTCAAGGTATACGCTACAGCCCAATAGATTTTGCTTGTATCGAAACCCTGTGGTCCAAACCAGCCGTATTTTTGGTCTGCCATGGAAAATTCAATGTTGAATTCCAATGAATCGGGATGCGACTGAAGCCGGAACTTTTTTCCTCCGGCAGCTTCGACATTCGCCATGACGGTTGCACTGGAGGCGGCAGTTTTATAATTAGTGACCGGTTTTAGTTGTTTGATCCAATCAACGTACCCCTGATCAAGAATGTATGTATCGGATTCACTTGCACGGATGGTAACTCCGGAGCCGATCAAAAAACCACCAACAGGAGCAGTGTACGTATACGCATACTCCCACTTTCGTGCCCTTCCGAGCGTATCCATATCCCAACCGGAGATCCTCCGCAATACTCTGTCTGCAGGAAACTTCTTTGCAAGACTGTCTCCTATCGTGATCGATTCTGAAAACACCATGGGAGAAAAATTAATAAATGTAAGATTGAAATTGGAAATGGATGCATTGTTGATAATGATTGAATCTGCAATTGCCATTACATCAATGCCATTGTCTGGATCGATCTCTCCGTCGTGATTGACATCTTTTACGGCGAGCGGCCAATATGTTCCATTGGGAAGATACTGTACTGAATATGTCCCATTGCTGTTCACATTCGTCCAACCGACAAATGGCGACGTTTCTTCTTTCCCTTCACCATTCATAATATTGAAGCTCGAAAGCGCAACAATCGATCCTTCTGCTGATACTCCAGTCGTACCGGAGAGAACCGTTCCGCTCACGGAGTATGGAGGAAAATCGGCGCCCGTTGTAAAATGAAAGACATACGGTGTTGTAATATATGCACCGGATGCTGCTTTAATGATAAGAAATGCGACGAAGTATGATTGATTCGGTTTGAGCACAACATTGGCATATGATGTTTTTAAATCGGAACTGTATCCGTGCGAAATTACGCTGTCGAAACTGGCGAAGTTCGACAGGTTCTGGTAATGCTGCATTGCCATCGTATCGATAGCTTCGTTAAACGTGATGCTGATTGTTGTTTGCAACGGAACATTCTTTGTATTGTTTGCCGGCTGAGTCGATACGACAGCAAATTGAGCAAAAACGATGGATGGAATTACTAGGAACAAGAAGTATAAAATGTTTTTATTCATATAATCTCCCGATGGATTAACACGATGAATTTAAATAGTTTTGGTATGTCGTCATGAACGGTTGCGCGATTGTAACCCGTCAGTTGTGTTCTAACGACAAACACAATCATGAGAGCTAACAACGCTCTGGGAGATTTTTCCGGGAGGGGTGTTAGAGAGAGCTCCGGTGTTTGGAACTGCTCAAATGTCACTGTAATAACTTATCCCAAATTTCATGAGTTGTCAAGGTACGGTGGTCACATAACAGATTGATTTATCTTGATTTACAGCACTTCTAAAATCTTCATGACCATATTTATTCATATCTCTTTTTTTGTATATTTCCATAATACATTTTCATTATCAATATTCAATTATCAGTGTTCTTATGATCCTTTCAGACAAAAAGATCCTCGAAGAGATGAAAAAAAGGACTATCGTCATCACTCCTTACAATCGTAAGTATCTCGGTTCCAATAGTTACGATGTGCATCTGGGAAAACATCTTGCGATGTATGAACATGAAATCCTTGACGCAAAAATTCACAATAAGGTGCGACATTTTGAGATACCAAAAGATGGAATCATCCTCGTTCCAAGCAAATTGTACCTTGGTGTCACCGAAGAATACACAGAATCCCACGCACATGTCCCTTTTTTGGAAGGAAAAAGTTCTATCGGAAGATTAGGCATTGATATTCATGCCACCGCTGGAAAAGGAGATATTGGATTTTGCAATACATGGACCCTTGAGATCTCTGTTCGTCAACCAGTAAAGGTCTATGCCGGGATGCCGATAGGTCAATTAATCTATTTTGTTGTTGATGGTGATGTTGAAGTGCTCTATAACAAGAAGAAAAATGCAAAGTATAATAAACGAACAATCAAACCGGTAGAATCGATGATGTGGAAAAATTTTAAAAAATAGTTTACAATAATAATGACAACATTGTCGATTCCATAAATGGACGGAATAGCAATCCGTCCATTTATGTTTTGCCTCTCTCCTCTTTTTGAGTTACTTTCCCCTATCAATTTTCAATCTTATCATTCGCGAGGTTCACATGAAACAATTTTTTATTGTGTTGCTCTTGGCAACATGTTCAATTCTCTTCTTGCAATCGCAGACAAGACGCCCTCTGCAATTGGAGGATATGTTTACGATAAAACGCGTTAGCGATCCACAACTCTCACCGGATGGAAAAACTGTAGCCTATGTTGTTAGTGTGGTTGACAAAGCGGCGAACAGAACAAACTCTGATATTTGGCTTATTTCTGTTGTTGGAGGCGATGCAAAACAATTGACGAATTCTCCAAAAGCAGACCGACATCCCCGCTGGTCTCCGGACGGAAAATCAATCGCATTCGAATCCAATCGCGACGGCTCAATGCAGATTTACACTATCAATATTGCTAGTGGTGAAACAAAACAGATCACTACCATCTCGACTGAAGCAAGCAGTGCTATTTGGTCTGCTGACGGTAAGAAACTCGGTTTTGTCTCAGCGGTTTTTCCGGAATTTTCTGACAAACTATATACTGAAGCAGATGCATTAAACAAACAAAAGCAGGATGGCCGAGACAACAGCAAGATGAAAGCCCGTGTGATGACAAAACTATTATATCGGCATTGGGACAGCTGGGTGGACGATAAACGCCAGCATATCTTTGTTGTGAATGCCGATGGAACAAATCCCCACAACGCAACTCCGGGTGAGCGCGATGCTACGCCGACCTCTTCAACGTTTTCCACAGGAGATGATTTTTCATTTTCGCCTGATGGAAAAGAAATTGCAATCACAGCTACTCCTGTTCCCGTCCGAGAAGAATCATGGAGCACCAATCACGACATTCTTACAGTGAATCTTCAAACCGGCGAACGAAAACAGATCACGGCCAATACCGCTGCTGACGTGTACCCGCAATATTCGCCAAATGGAAAGTATATTGCATACCGGGCACAGTCACGAGCAGGATTTGAAGCTGATCGATGGCAATTAATGCTATATGATAGAGCAACCGGGATAACAAAAAATCTCTCTCCTAATTTTGATACAAATATCGATGCCTTCTGCTGGGCCAGTGATAGCAAGTCGATCTACACTTCTGCTGAAGAGAAAGCAAATACTCCTCTCTGGTCAATCACTATTGACGGAGTGGTAAAAAAAGTATTCGATAACGCAAACAATTCCGATGTGAACATTTCTGCGGATGGTAAGTCAATTGTATTTGCCCATCAAACAATGTCCCGGCCTGTCGAAATTTGGACAGCAAACAGCAACGGTAGCAATGCAAAACAATTGACGCATGTGAATGATGCCTTGTTTTCTCATATCGAGTTCTCCGATCCAGAATATGTCTGGTTCGATGGCGCGAATGGAACAAAGGTGCAGATGTGGATCGTCAAACCTCCGTTTTTCGATTCAAAGAAAAAATATCCTCTCGTGTATTGGGTACACGGCGGGCCGCAGGGAGCATTTGGCAACAGCTGGTCGTATCGATGGAACCAGCAATTATGGGCAGCGCAGGGATATGTTATCGCTCTTCCCAATCCGCGCGGCTCTACCGGATTTGGCCAGCAGTTCACTGATGAGATTTCACACGATTGGGGTGGAAAAGTCTATACCGATGTAATGAACGGTGTCGCTTATATGGAAACACAGCCATATATTGATGTCACAAAAATGGCAGCCGCCGGCGCAAGCTACGGTGGTTATATGATGAATTGGATCAACGGACACAGCGATAAATTTAAAACATTGGTTTGTCACGATGGCGTGTTTAATTTTTATTCCATGTATGGCGTTACGGAAGAGACGTGGTTCGACGAGTGGGAGCATGGTATTCCCTGGGAAACGCCAGATTATGACAAATTCTCACCGCACAAGTATGCACAGAGTTTCAAAACACCGACGCTTATTATTCATAACGAACTGGATTTTCGAGTACCGGTGGGAGAAGGACTTGCTTTATTCACCACTCTACAACGCAAAGGGGTTCCCTCCAAACTACTCTATTTCCCGGATGAAGGACACTGGGTATTAAAACCACAGAATTCTGAAATGTGGCACAATACCATTTTTGACTGGTTAAAGGATTATTTACATTAGAAATGGAGAACAAAAAAATCTAACCCAGTCTTTACCTGTTAAAACAATAATTTCTTTTTATCAAATGGCTCTTCAAGAGCCATTTGTTATTATATTGGCATATAGAATCAAAAAAATCATTCGGGGTGACAAACGGTTAACATTATTTGTACGAATTTCAAATAAACAGATCGCTCCTACGGAGCTCCAAAAAAAGAAGAGTAGATTTTTTACAATCAGGTGGCTCCTACAAATCAATCCGAAATAATATTGAAAGCACATTATGAATTTTTCCCAGCGACTCCTTTCCATTCAACAAAAAACTAATTCTCTTTTGTGTGTCGGACTCGACACAGATATCAAGAAAATTCCGACCCATCTTCAATCAAAAAAGAATGGCATCCTGGAATTCAACAAACAAATTATCGCAGCAACAAAAGATATTGCCTGTTCTTATAAAATCAACTTTGCTTTCTACGAATCGTTAGGAAAAGAAGGATGGTCAATTATTGAAAAGACGCGTGCGTTGATCCCTTCCTCCATCCTTACCATAGCCGATGCAAAACGGGGTGATATCGGAAACACATCGTCGCAGTACGCACATGCTATTCTGAACAACATGGATTTCGACTCCGTTACCGTAGCACCATATATGGGAAAAGATTCCGTTCAACCATTCCTGGAGGATGAAAAAAAAGGAGTCTTTCTTCTCGCACTCACTTCCAATCAGGGGGCATTCGATTTTCAATATTTGCACACGGGGAAAAAAAGGGTATTTGAAGAAGTTGTTACTATATCCCAGAAATGGACTACAAAAAAAAATCTGGGATTCGTTGTCGGAGCAACAAAAGCTCAGGATATACGCACCGTAAGGAAACTTGCACCGTTGATTCCTTTTCTTGTACCGGGTATTGGTGCTCAGGGGGGAAGTGTTAAAGATGTCATACAGTACGGATGCACGAAGGACGGCTTCGGAGTGCTGATCAACGCCAGCCGAAGCATTTTGTATGCATCCGATGGAAAAGATTTTTCCGAAGCGGCACGAAGCGAAGCGTTGAAACTGAACAACGAAATAAATTTTTTCAGACAAAGATATTTTCGGTAGGGGGCGTTAACGCTACCCTTTCAACACCGTAGCCAATGCACGAAGATCTACTTCGACATATCTG
The DNA here is from genome assembly GCA_041658205.1 of Bacteroidota bacterium. Classification (NCBI taxonomy): domain Bacteria; kingdom Pseudomonadati; phylum Bacteroidota; species Bacteroidota bacterium. The sequence goes on along the minus strand of JBBAAO010000002.1, from coordinate 416,037 downwards.
GGCAAAACAATTATTTGACTCCTCACGGCTGGTCACGACGGATGGGCAAGCCGTTTGTGTTTTTGACCCCGGTATTCTTTCAAGAAAGAGCGGTCCTGACTTTCGCAACGCTAGAATCGAAATCGGCAACACAACATTCGCCGGTGATATCGAATTTCATCGAACATTCAGCGATTGGAATCTCCATAATCATCAGCATAACCCGCACTATAATTCCGTTATACTTCATGTCGTCTTATCCGGAAATGCACGAGAAACCCCTTCACTTAGCGGGCGTAATATTCCCTCTGTTATTTTAGAATCTTTTTTAACCTCTTCTATTGGGACAATTGAGAATCACCTATTACGAGAGGAATATGCCTCCAAGAAAAATAAAATTAGATGTGCGTCTGTAAACGATTCTATCGCACCGGCATTGTTGAATGATTGGATCCGCACTTTATATCGCGAACGCCTACAGAAAAAAGTTCACCGTCTGCATGATCGACTCTGTGATATTATTATCTCCCAGAATAGGATCATCGGTGAACCACACTCTTCCTATCATGACATCATTGACGAGATACCGCTTCCGGATTCGACAGTCGATCGTCAACTTTTTAAACAGAGACTCGCATGGGAGCAATTGCTCTATGAAGAAGTACTGGACGGTCTCGGATATTCGAACAACCGCAAACCGATGAAAAGACTTGCGGAGACCATTTCGTTGATTGTATTAAAAAATATTGATGCAACCATTGAATTATCCTCACTTCATATTGAAGCAATTTTGTTCAAAGCTTCTGGACTGCTTCCTGAACTGAATGAGATGACCGATCAGGATTCCAAAGTACACATTCACACGCTGCATGCGGCATGGAATGAATTGCCGAAAAAATTATCGTTCGTACCGATTGACCAAACCGTTTGGAATTTTTCGCCCACTCGTCCTTCTAATTTTCCAACGATCAGAATTGCTGCAGCAAGCGGGTTTGTGCAAAAATTACTTCATCAATCGTTATTCCGATCGATCATTACGTTGACGGAAGGAAAATTCTCATCACCCCAATCTAAAATAGAACAACTTGTAAGTCTTTTTGAAACAGGAAATAATCCGTTTTGGAATTATCATTACTCATTTGGCGAGCCTGTTCATAAAAAACATGCCGTTCTCGGAGACTCAAGAAGACATGATATCATTGTAAATACTATCATTCCATTTGTTTGTTTATATTCGAAAATATTTGGAAACGAATCTCTCTTTGACCATTGCTTGGCCTTAGCACTGGAAATTCCTTTACTGGAAGACAATTCCATTCTGCGGATAATGAATAGTCAATTAGTAAAGAAAAAAATAGTCCTTAAGTTTGCCCATCAACAGCAGGGATTGATTCAATTGCACAAACAATACTGCGTTGCGGAACGATGCAGTGAATGTGAGATTGGAAAAGCAGTGTTTAAGAGTTAATCTGATTGTGTTTCGATTCGCAATTTCGTAGAATGATCGACATGAATAAACGAATATTGATTCTAAGCCTTTTCTTATTCTGTTCCGGCATAGTATATCCTCAGGACAGCATTGTTTTTCTCCAACTTCGCATGAAAAATGAAACCGTTACATTAGTGAAAACAACAGTTCGGCCCGGGATTCTGAAACAAAAGCATATGGAAAATGATCAACCAGGGATTTTCTTCGAAGTATTGTCTCAAAATGGTTCCCTGTTATTTAAAAATAATCTAAAAGATCCCTCCATTCAGCACCTTGAATATGAAGATCCAGAAAATCCTGGTCGATTATTATCAAAAGATATAAGGCAAAACGATGTAGAATTCACCATCAGAATTCCATACAAATGGGAAATGTCTCGAGTTGAGTTTTATCGAACACGTTTCATTCCCTCAACAACTAACCGCATCAACAAAATTAACATTGGTACTGCCGATCTTCGGTTAAAAGGTGAACGATGATCTGCAAAAACATCCGTACCAATTGTATTGCTTTTTCTTTTGCTATATGCTTGCACATTGCAGTTTCTCAAGAATCGATTCAACAATTGTTAGAAAATGGACCAACCGAAAAACGAATCAACATTGTTTTTCTCTCGGAGGGTTACACAGCGCTGCAATTGACTCAATACATTGTTGATGCAACAAATGATTTGAATTCTTTTTTGAATACGCCTCCAAATTCCTCCTATAAAAACTTCTTCAATGCATTTGCAATATCTGTTGCTTCTACTGATTCAGGCTCTGATCATCCTTCAAGGAATGTGTTTCGCAATACCTATTTTAACAGCACGTTCGATACGTACGGGATTGCACGTCTGGTTTCTATAGATGGTGAAGGGGCTAATAAAGTGCAAACATTATTACAATCACTCATGCCGGATTACGATATTGTTATTATTATTGTCAATGATCTTGAATACGGCGGTTCCGGCGGAACGTTTGCAATAACTTCTATCAATAGCAGTGCTCTTGAAACAGTTGTTCACGAATTAGGCCATTCGTTTGCCGGCTTGGGTGATGAATATTCTTCACCGTACCCCGGATATCCTGATACGGAAGAACCAAATACAACTAAAGAAACTGTTCGTGAGAAAATTAAATGGAACTCTTGGATCTCAAACACTACTCCTCTCCCCACTCCAAAAACAAGTCAATACGGGTCAGTTGTCGGTTTATTTGAAGGAGCACACTATCAATCATCAGGATGGTTTCGTCCAAAATTGAACTGTAAAATGCAGACATTGGGAGTGAAATTTTGTGAAGTCTGTTCAGAAACATTCATCAAATCATTTTACCGTCTGTTGCGACCGATAGAATCATTTTCCCCGGTGAATCCATCCATTTCAATATCGGATACGCAATCCGTTCTTCTGAGCATATCGAATATTAAACCGGCCGGCTCCGGCATCAAAACTGAATGGTTTATTGATGGAATAAAAAATAATGGAGAAAAGGGATCAACTGTAAGTGTATCGGGAAACGATCTTGGGATTGGGCAGCACACAGTGTATTGTATTGTTCGGGATACAACTCCGTTGGTACGAAATGATCCAAATAATTTGTTGAGAGATTCTGTGTTGTGGAATATTTCTGTGTCCGGTCTCGCTGCGGTGAACAACAACCACGGACATGATTTTCCAAGTCAATATTTTCTTGAACAGAATTATCCAAATCCATTCAATCCTTCAACAACCATCGCGTTCACTCTTCCATCGCCATCGTTTGTCACCCTCACAATATATGATGTGCTGGGAAAAAAAATTGAAACACTCATTGCACAAGAAATGTCTTCCGGTAGATTTACACAAACATGGAACGCTTCAACAGTATCAGGAGGAATATACTTTTGTGAGTTTCGGGCCGGTAGCTATTCGAACATCATCAAACTTGCATTGATAAAATAAAACGATGAACTGGCTCCTTCAAATTGAAACAGAATTACAACGCATTCAACCGAATGAGAATCCCGGACGAACGCGAACAACTGCCCGGCGTATTGCCGGTATTGCGTTACAACAATTCTATAATAAACCAACAGAAGATTTTCTTCGTCTTCTCCAATCTGCTTTACGAGATGCTTCACTGCCAAATAATGTCGGTCTAGCAATTGAACGACTTACGACCAGACTAAATGCACATTTTCATTCTCTTTCCGTCGATCCGATTAATGATGCCATGATTGTTGTTGATTTTGTGAAGATGCAATTGAAAAATGAAAAATGATAATGCAAGATCGATAACAATTCGCTGTCAATTTTTCATTCAATCTAATTTTCCTTACATTCATGAGTGAATTCTGAAAAACCATATCGCGTTTTGCTCTATTATAAATTTGTCCCAATTCACGGATATGCCCTGTTTGCACAGCATCACTATCATCTCTGCTGGCTGCTAGGTGTTCGCGGTCGCATCCTCATTTCTCCCGAAGGAATCAACGGAACCATCTCTGGTACAACTGAGCAAACAGAATGTTACATCAACACGCTCAGCATGGATGTACGTTTTGCCGATATGCAATTCAAAATTGATGAAGTGAACACGCATGTATTTGATAAATTATTTATTCGGGTCAAAAATGAACTGGTGACGTTCCGCATCGGTGAAAATGGGAGTCCCTTAAAACAGACCGGCACATATCTCTCTCCGGAAGAATGGTATGAAACGATGCAACGGGATGATGTTCTAATTCTTGACGGGCGAACGGATTACGAATATGATCTGGGGCATTTCAAAAATGCAATCCGTCCTCCGGTAAAATCATTTCGTGATTTTCCGGTATGGATCCGGGAAAATCTCTCTTCGTATAAAGACAAAACTATTCTGACCTATTGCACCGGCGGAGTCCGCTGCGAAAAATTGACCGCGTTTATGCTGAGCGAAGGATTTGATCATGTGGCACAATTGCACGGAGGAATCGTCACCTACGGAAAAGATGATCGGATAAAAGGAAAACTGTGGGATGGATTGTGTTATGTATTCGATCAGCGCATCGCCGTTCCGATCAATCATACTGACGAATATGTTCCTGTATCAGCTTGTCTCCACTGCGGGATTCCGTGCGACCGATATGTAAATTGCGCCAATCTCGACTGTCACAAACAGCATTTTTGTTGCGACCCATGTGAAAAAAACACACGGCGTTCATGCAGCGAAGAATGTCAACGTGCATTGCGTCATGAATTTCCCCTCACTATATGACTCGGAACATTGTTCCAAATCTATTTCAATTCCTGTATAAGACACTGTTTATTACCGGGATAGTGTTGTACATACCGGCAATCTTTACAATAATTTGGTTGGATCAATTAGCCATACTCTATATCGGGCTTGCGCAAACAATGTTGTTTTTCACCGGGATAATTTTCCTGATCAAAGGGAAACAGGATATCCGCGGCATTCAAACAATGCTGCAGAGTGAAATTCTTGCACATTGGATTTATGATCAATCTCATTGGAAAACGTACTCCAACGCTGAATACAAACGACAAAAGCAAAATGCTTATTCAACATTGATTGCTTTCTTCGCTGCGGGCCCTTTATTGGGTTGGACCGGTTATAACGGAATGACGGTAACGGATGGCCTTATGATTGGAGCTGTTCTTGGTTTTTACTCATTTGCCATTGGTATGGTATATGCTAAAAGCGTTTTGAATCACAGTGAACATCCCCCTTTTGAAGCGTTCATATCACCAACATCTGCATATATCAACGGAATATTTATCGATTGGAGTTCCCCCGGAATTACTTTGCTTCACACTTCGATTGCAAACGATATTGAGTCTGGCGTTCGTTCACTGCTGATCAAATATTCTGTGCGTGGGAAGTATGGTTGTCAGGAAAAAGAAATGTATGTGCCAATCCCTGACGGTTGTTTGGATGTTGCAGCCAACGTTACACAGCGTTTACAACAACAGATTCAATAGCTGAAGATGCGCACCAAGTGTGCGCCTGTGTCCGATTCAGTTCAACGGTATTTCTCATCCGTTTCAGATTTGTGTCCGGCAACTAACTTCCAATTTCCCTCCCGTTTAGCATACATCGAGGTAAATCGAATTTTCATGAACAGTAACTGATCTTGTTTTGTAGCATGCTGCACTTGCGTTCCGGTAATCACCGCAGCGCCATCATAGAGATGCACTTGAAGATTGCCGTTAGTAACAGAGAAAAAAGACATTTCTTCAAGCGTATTATGAAATTTCTCAATTGCCTGTTGCTTTGAGCTGATTTTTCCGATGGCGTTGGTTAGGATAAACTGTTCGTCAAGAATTCTGTGGAGTGGTTCGGGGTCTTTCTTTGTTAACGCTTGTGCCAACTCTTCTTCCAACTGTACAAATAACTGTTCTATTTCAACATCTCCTTCTGCAATTACATTGTTGCATAAACATATTGTTACATATTGTAATATAAAAAAAATTGAAAACGTATTCAAGAACCAATTGGGACAACTGTAATTATAAGAAGATTATTACGGTGTAATAAGTCCGATAAAGAAATCAGAAACGGATAATGTTGCTGCCCAATCGCTTGGAGACGAAAACCTTCTCGTAATGTCAAAACGGAGCAGATCGAAGAGATTAGAGATACCAAGGCTGACTTCGTAATACCATCCGCCAGAATCACGGACCGGAAATAACGGCGTACGAAGTGCCTTTCCGGAAAGCCAGCTTCGAGCTGCATTTGCTTCAACAATAAGATCAAGGTTCGATTCCATTAACCACTGTATGCCAAACGGCGCAAACAAAAGACGTCGAAAGTTGTGATCAATAGTGAAAGATACACTCTGATCACCGTAGTACTGCCGCCGCGGTAATCCTTTCAGCGTTCCAAATCCGGCAAATGTTTCAAATCGAGAATACAATTCAACATATCGCTGCGGAGGGAGATGTCCTGTGGTCATTGTCCCGGCAACTTGTATACCAAGTGTCGGCGGAAAGACAAGTGCTTCCTTAAACAATGTGGCAAATTTTATTCTTGCTTTCCCGGATAATTTGGTGAAATCAAAATCACTTCCAATGCCTGATGATGAATGTTCAGCCGTTCCGCTGAGACGATACGCATCTTTCGTGAGTCCAAAAATGCCGGAAGAACCGCTGCTGATTGATGCTTTCAGCGAATTCATTCTACCGTCAATAATTGAAGGTTGATATGCGTATGGTATGCCCTTTTTAAGAATGGAAAAATTCGTTGTTTGATAAACGGATAATTGTTTTTCTGTGGCAGCGCTGACGTTGAACCGTGTGTCGCCGCTATACGCATAAGTCAACATTGCAGTCGAACCCACAACGCGATAATAATCCTGAACATCATCCTTGCCGAATAGGGCTGCAAATGAATTCAAGAATAATCCTTTAACCAACGGTACCGGAAAATAATCCTGCCGGTCATAGACATCTAGACTGAACGAGAACATTGTCTGCGACAACCGTATATTCGCGATCCCAGTGTTTGTCGATCCCCCCTGCTCAGGGCCAAAGTGGAGTGTTGTTCCCGCTTCATATTTCCACTCTTTGTCGGATAGTCCATAACCTATTCCTCCGCGCAGATCCACTTTTTCAAACACATTTTGAAATGATTTACTGACACCAACATGCAGTCCTTCCACACGGTTGAACCAGAGTTCAGCGAATCCTGCTGAACTTCCCGTCAGTTCCAACAATGTTGCCGTGGCACCTTTGGGTGCAAATTTTTTGTCGAGCGATTGTGTGCTGTCCAGAGTTTTATATGCGCTGTCTTGCTCCTGTGTTAACGGAAGAACATCGTTCGATGTCCAGAATGTAGAATCATAGACTGTCGACGATGAATCGATCGACAATTTCTTCATCATTTTTATGGTGTCCGCAAAGACCGGGTTGATTGCATAATCATAAATGACAACATCCCGTTCAATGCCAAATGCGGGGAACGATAACCCCATCAGTTTTATTTTAAACGTCCCTTCAAATCGAAAGTTTGTTGGCAGCCAATATTTGTTTTCGAATAACCGGAAATTTTGTATGTAGCGAGAGTCTTTTGTATCTATAAACAACTGTGTAAATGCTTCGTTCGGACGCACGTCAACATCCATTACCGCGTACGATCGTTCCGCAATAGAGATAGTTCCTTTAAACAATGGTATGATTTTCGATCGTGGAATGATCTCAATTATATAGACATCAAAATTATCCATAACACGCGTTGCGAGCAGTTTGTAATCATAATAATCAAATGCCGTTGGAGCGGTAGGACCGATGAACCTATAACCGTTCTGCTTGATCTCATCATCATTAAAGTTGACAACATCGCCAACACGGGATGAAAGAAACGATCTCGGAAGATTCCCTGTCTGCTTTTGCTGTGTTATCACTTCACGAATTGAATCACCTCTGTTCCAATACAGTGTTGAATACGCTTCTGTGATTGCTGCAATAGAACTGTCGGTTCGAATCTGCAGTCGGTTAAACGCTTTTCCTTCAAATGTTTGCAACTGTGCCATCCATTTTTTCTTGCTTTCCATCGCCCTCCGAATAATTTCATAGGCAGGATCTTCATCTATAACGGTGACACCCGCTAGTTGAATAGTATTCGGCTGAAGTTGAATGGCACGAAATTGATTGGACGTGAGTTCAACGCGAAGTGTATCGCTTTGATAACCAAGATAGCTTACAGCAATTTTATACGTTTCTGCAAGAAGGGAAATTCGAAATTGACCTGTTGTATTTGTGACGGTACCTTTGGACGTACCGAGTATCCTTAGCGTTGCCGATGGAAGCGGCTGCATCGATTCAGCGTCCACTACCAATCCGGAAAGTGAATGGACTTGAGCTGTCATGAAATTAAAAAGAAAGAAAAGACTTATCGTTATAAATAATTTCATAGTGTGAAAACATTATTATGATACAATAGTTTTGAACAGATCCATCTTATTGTAAATTGACTATTTCTTTGTACTTTGATCACTGAATATTAAAATAAAATTATATGGTCTCAATCATACTTTGCACGTACAATAGAGCACAACTTCTTCCCAGAACCATTCGTTCCGTTATTTCGCAATCATACCCTCACTGGCAATTGATTATCATCGATGACGGGAGCAACGATAATACGCGCCATGTAGTACAACAATTGCAGACCAAGGATAAACGAATTCTCTATCATTTTCAACAAAATAAAGGATTGGCAAAAGCTAGGAATGCTGGATTACGAAAAGTAAAAGGTGCTTATATTTGTTTTGTTGATTCGGATGATGAACTATCCATTGACCATTTGAAAAAGCGTGTTCACTACCTTACAAAAAATCCATCAATTGATTTCATTCATGGAGGAATGAAATTGATTGGTCCGAAAGCAAAACACTATGTGGTGGATCTAATGAATCCCAAAAAAAAAATCCATCTCAGTCAATGTCATATCGGCGGAACGTTTTTTTTTCGCAAGAAGGTATTACTAAAGATAAGTGGGTTTCATCCTATCCCATTTGGCGAGGATTTTGATTTTTATCAGCGCGTGGAACAATACTATTCGATTAAAAAAGTACGGTTCCCAACCTACATGTATCACTTGGATTCTGAAAACAGGTTGTGCGATATCTTCACCGAAACTCTGATGCAATAAAAAAGCCATCAGAGAATTGCGTTTATCTGATGGCTGAATATAGCGTTCTACTCAATCGCTATTTCTTCAATTCTTTACGGATCTGACTTTCCAGTTTAAAGTGTTCATCAGCAGGAATACTGAGTTTTTCTCTCAACGACGTCAGGAAATCCGATTCTTCACGCGTCACAACCCCATCCGACCATACGGAACGGAGTGCATTTGTGTACGCTTCATTTTTCGAACCGGATTCCATTTCGCCGAATTTTGCTTCGCTCATTTCTATTGCACTTTTTAAAACCAACATCAGCGCGCGTTCTTCATCCGAAATTGATCCATCCTGCCACGCTTTATGAAACATATTTTTCAGAATCAATTCACCCTGTTTTTGTAGAGAGGAATTATCGGACGATTTTTTGACGGCTTCAAGTTCCTTTTGCAACACAGCCACCTGCGTCAGCATTTCTGCTTTGGTAATCTCTTTGGCACTCTCAACATCCTTTTGATATTTTGTTTTGAGGGTTTCAAGTTCTTTTTTCAATGTATCGAGCTCTTTACTATCAATCGCTCCGGCTTGCTGCTTTGATGTTGCCAATTCTTGCGTTAATGTCGAAATCTGGCCATTCAAATTTTTTTCCGTCGCTTCTTTCAACGCTTGCGCTTCTTTTACTTGCATGGTCAATTGCGCTACTTCGCGTTGAAGTTTTGCTTGTGTAGCGGCAAATTCCTGTCGAAGCGAATCTAATCGGGCAGCGGATTCATCTTTGGTAACAGCAGGAGCTGTTTTTGCTTCCTGCTTCGGTGATTCAGGTTTTTTCTCTTCCTTCGGGGGTTCCGGTTTCTTTTCTTCAGCTTTTGGCGCCTCTGATGGTTTTGCCGGTTCTGCTTTTGCTGTTTCTGCAGGTTTCTCCGTCCCCTTCATTTCTTCCGAAAGCTTCTTCACCTTTACATCTTCAGCTTTTTTCTTTTCTTCGTTGATGGAGACATTGATGCGATCTTTATAAGCCATGGCGTACATATTGTTCGGTTCAATAGCCAATGCTTTCCCTACTTCTTCAAGCGCTTTTGACCATTCCGCAGATTTAATGTGTCGGTCTGCTGCTTTCAGCAGTTCCCCGATCATTTTTTTCTGCGAATCTTTATCTCCACCAATTGCCATAAAATATTTTTTTCCTCTTCGTCAATAAATATACCCAACAAGTCCTTGAATATCAATGTTTTAACACGGCAAATGTTCATTAGGATTTTCACATTTTTCGTACGAAAACAATGCAGACCGAATACCATATTCAATAATAAAAAAACCGAGCAGAACTCGGTTTTTTTACAATGACTGAATGATGGATATTATTTTATTCCCATTTCTTTTAACAGAAAATCCGCTTCCGCTACCTTTTCTACATTCCAAAGAACGTAACGGATATCCACGGCAATAGAACGACTGTAGCTTTGATTCCATGCATAGTCATTGATTGTGGCTTCGAATGCTCGGTCGAAATTTACTCCAATGAGTTCACCTTTCGCATTTAGCACGGGACTTCCGGAGTTTCCGCCGGTGGTATCCATATCATACAAAATCGCCACCGGGACATCATCAAGTTTTTTGTGTTTATACCGTCCGAACTCTTTTTTGGAGTACAATTCGCGGATCTTTTGCGGCGTATTGTAATCCGCATCATCCGAGGTTTTTTCGATGACCCCTTTCAGGGTGCTGATCGGTGAAAAATATGTTGCATCCGATGGACTATAGCCGCGGATTGTTCCGAATGTCATTCGCAGTGTTGAGTTAGCATCAGGAATAAAATCTGTCTTTTTCCATGCCTGTTTAATATCTACGAGTTTACCCGAAAGACGATTCAATTCGCCGGTCCGTTTGCGGTTGACTGTAGTCTGACGTTCAATCTCTGGAGAAAGAATACGCGCAAACTCAATCAACGGATCGTTTATTTGTTTTAATTGTTCTGGAAGCATGGTAAACGCTTTTTCAATGAACGCTGCATCGGTAAGCTGTGTTTTTGCAAATGTCGTATCCACAAATTGTCGGATATCCTTTAAGAAAACGGCGGCCTCAATCTGCTGTGAAACGGGTAATGATTTTGCGTCATTTAAAATCTCAGAGAGAAACAGCGTATCAATTTCAAGATTAAAACTGCGAAGGGATGAAAGAAGGTTTTGTTTCAATGCGGAAAGATTTTTTTCCATATATGCTGACTGGCGATCTGCATCCGGCTTTTGCCGTTCATCGGCAAGTTTCATTAACGAATTGCCAATTGATAGCAATGTTGAACTTCCAATGATGTTCGAAAGAATATTTGCACGCGAAGCATCGCTGCGAATCTCTTCGTAGACAGATTTAATACCAGGCAAAACATCGGCGTACTGTTGTTTTCGTCGTTCATCAGCATTGATGAACGCAGTAAGTTCCCCTTCTTCTTGTTGCTTATTCTGAACAATCGGAAGATTGTTGAATCCTTTTAATTTCCCCCGATAGTTTTTCTCAACGTTTGCCAGCGATTTGATTCTTGCTGTCAGCGCTAAGGCAGTTTCTGGATTATTTTTACTGACCGCTTCCATTTGTGCAATCATCCATTCATTACGTTGCTGAATAAACGGTAGACGAATATCCCGTTCATATTCCAAATAGTACGATGTCTGATGGCGAAATGTTCGTCCGGGATAACCGAGAATAAAGACAAGATCGTTTTCATTAACGCCATTGGGATTCACAATAAAATGATTCTTCGGTGTAAACGGTTTATTCGATGCTGAATATTCGGTTGGATTTCCATCCGCACCGACATAAGCGCGAATAAATGAAAAATCGCCCGTATGTCTCGGCCATACCCAATTGTCCGCTTCTCCACCGAACTCACCAACAGATCGCGGGGGAACGTAGACAAGGCGAATATCTTTGATGATTTTATGGATAAAGAGAACATAGGTTTTTCCAGCAAACATTTCGGCAACACTTGCCGTGGCTCCAGTTTGTTTTTTCTCGGCCTCGGCAACTACTGCTTTTGAATTCTTCTCTATAATTTTTGTCCGTTCAACAGGATCGGTGGTGTCAGAAATCCCTAAAAGAATTTCTTTTGAAACATCGCGATAAGAATCAATGATTCTTGCCGTTAATCCTTTTGCGGGAATCTCTTGTTCCCGTGAGCGTGCGATAAAACCATTTGTGACATAATCATTTTGAACGGTGCTTGCCTGTTGTACGGCACTAAACACACAATGATGATTTGTGATGATCAGTCCTTCGGCAGAGATAAATGATGCGCTGCATCCCCCCACATTCACGCTTGCATCAACCAAACTTATTCCGTTGGGATTATAGATTTCTTTTGAAGTAAGTTTGAATCCTTTTGCTTTTAAGTTCAATTTATGAATCTCCGAGAGAGGGTACATCCCTTCATCTGCGCGGAGAATGAACGCAATAAGTAACAGTAGAATAATTTTTTTCATACAGACCCTTTATTTTTTAATTGAATAAAGATAATGATTGTTGCAAAAGGAAGTCAAAGAAATTATTCTTCTTCCCTTTCACGAAAAATAAATATTGAGTATTATCAAGGTGATGAAATCTAACCGCTCATTCTTTTTCTTCATCGTTATTATTATTCTCTCGCGCCTTCCGTTGTTATTCGGCGGATTCGGTACCGATGGTGATGCTTGGCGCATTGCCAAAACGGCGTTATTACTTTGGAATGACGGTGTGTACGCCGTCTCCCGTATTCCCGGTTTTCCGCTGTATGAATTTTTTCAGGCTCCAATTATCGCCCTTGGTGGTTCACTCGCATCGAACGCTGCTTCACTTGTTGTCTTCATTATTTCAATCGTGGTATTCAGAAATATTCTTCGTATGTGGAATATTCCCCACATTAATCTCTTGGTAATTTCCTACGCATTTCTCCCCATACTCTGGAAAAATTCCGCGGTGACGATGGATTATGTCTGGGGATTACTGGGAATTCTATTATCGCTTGATTTACTCCTGAAGAAAAAACTATTATTGGCTGGTGTTGTTTTAGGATTGGCGGCTGGCACAAGAATCACACACATTGTTTTCCTCCTTCCGTTTATTTTTATCTTTGAACGGACTCAACGAAAACAATGGCTGAAGTTTTCTGCGATCGCAGTTCTTACAACAGCAGTCTGTTATCTCCCTGCTGTTGTTTCAGAAAATTATTCTTTTGTCATTCAGGATTTTCTTGCAGGTTCTCATGAACAATCCATGGTAAAGAGGATCAGTGTTTTCGTTTACCGTATCATCTTTTCTATAGGGATGGCGGGTTGGATTGGAATAATTACTATGCTGATTATACAGTGGAAAAAGATTCCGGCAGTATTTCTAAAAACATCGGGAACTGTCTCTGCCGCAATATGTCTCATGACTATTGCCATCTTTGCTTTTCTTCCGGATGAACGGGAATACCTAATTCCGATGCTTCCGTTTTTGCTCATCCTTCTTACGCTTGTTTCAGAACGGTGGGTGTTTGTTGTAATCACAGTGTTATTACTATCGTACGGATTTATTTCTATCGATCTCATTGAACACAGCATCAGTCAACCTCGATTAAACTTAAACCTGCAGCGCGGTTATATCGTGAAAGAATATTTAGGAAGAGGTGAACTCAATGAAAAGCGAATGGCACTTTCGAACGCAACGATTCCGGAATCATCATTTGTCATGATTGGAATGGGACCGATGTTTTGGCTGGAAAATCCTTCGGTAGTGATAGACAAAAAAATGGAGAAAGAATTTCGCCATGATTGCGCAAGATCGTTAAACGGAATTGAGATTTATTTCATCTATGCGCTCTACAAGCCTCAGTTGGATGAGATCCGCCAACGTGGCTATACGGTGTATTACTGGACCGAGATGAAAGAGTATTTTGACACATTCATCGGATACGATCTGGAGACCGAAAAAATATTGCCGATAGATTAATTTCGGTAACTGTTCTGTTATTTCGAGACCAATTCTCTTACCATGTTCGTCACTGTACGGAAATCGATCTTTCCTGTTCCCATCTGCGGCAAATCCGGAATCACTACAAATTGTTTGGGTAATGCAATGTTCGGCAGTTGTTCGCTCATTTTTTTGAGCACTTCTTTTTCATTAATTTCATGGGTAATAGCCGCAACAATCTTAGCACCTTTGGTCTGATCTGGAATTTCAACGACACATACTTTTGTTTCCGGCGGCAGCAATTTTTCCAAAACATCTTCCACTTTAATAAGGGAGATCATCTCTCCGCCAATCTTCACGAACCGTTTCAATCTGCCGACATGCCATAAGTATCCATCTTCATCTTGCCAGCCCATATCACCCGTATCATAGTATCCATGACGGAATGCTAGAGAAGTGTTTTCAAAATCATCAAAGTATCCTTTCATGATGTTGTCACCCTTCACTAAAATTTTCCCTGTCTCGCGAACACGAACCTCTTCACCGGTTTCATGGTTTTCAATTCGTACGGAAACTCCTGGGAGCATTCTTCCCACGCTTCCGGGACGATTGTGTGTTGGCGAATTCAATGCAAGTCCCGGTGCCGTTTCGGTACAGCCATACGCTTCAAGAATCACTTTGTTGTGTTTCTCCATAAATGCTTTTCGTAGTGCATCGGGACACTTGTCTGCTCCGGCAAGGATAATTCTGCAGGTGTCATAATCTCCAGGATTTGATTTCCCTACATAACCCCAGAAGAAGCTCGGTGTACCTGCGAAGATAGTTACTTTCTCTTCGCGTACCGCATCGTTCACCCCTTTAAAGTCCAACGGATTTGCGTACGTCACTACAGTCATTCCACTCCAAATAGGAAGCCAGAGATGCGCCGTCTGTCCAAACGAATGGAACATCGGAAGATTTCCGAGCATGATGTCTTTTTCACTGATTTCAAGAACCTGTTCCAGACTCATCAAATTTGCAGTGATGTTTTTATGGGATAGTTGTACTGCCTTTGGTTCTTTTTCACTTCCGCTGGTAAAGAGAATCACAAGGTTATCATCATCTTCGCCTTGTGCAACAGTTTTCTTGAGCATTGCAACAGGCAGTTTTGAACGAACCGCAGCATGGAGTTTATCCATAATAGAGATGCTCTCCATCAGATCTTCCAGAAAGACCATTCCCGGCACAACGGGACATTGAATTTTTTCCAGCAGCGCCTTAGAGGTAATAATTGTTTTAAATGCACATTTTTTTTGTGCGAATTCACAATTCTTCGCCGCCATTGTGGAGTAATTAATCATGACCGGAACTCTTCCGCTCATCAACGCGGCGAGCGATCCAAGAATGCATCCCGCAGATGTCGGCACCATAATGCCGATAAACCCTTTATCGTACTTCTGCAATTTTTCTGACAGGATCAACGAGGCAATTAATGCACGCGAATATGTAATTCGTCTATTTGTTGTGCGGTCGACGATATACATTTTGTTGCCCAGGCGTTTTGCCGTTTCGATAAATCGATGATGCAGTAACATAATTTCACTCCCCAATAATTGGTGGTTTGTTGCGAAAATGTAGTGCATCCAGCGTCAAAAAGCAACGTGCAAAATTTTCCGAAAAAAGTACTTGACAGCAAAGCTTAAATTGTTATCTTTAATATCAGAATAACTTAATTAATAAGGTTATTGGTTGTTTTACCTTATTAATTAAGCTAATATTACAGAAACACATTCTGTACGATTATTCTGCAGCACCACCTCCGCTGCTTTCTATAGCCTTGAAAATCGATTTTACCGAAGGCTATACCCTTAGACCTTTGCGCTGTCCGGTACTATTCTGGGCGGATCGGTCAAATTAATTTTTTCATCCATCATAATTCAATTTTTACCAATTTATCGGAGGTAGTATGAAACGCAGTATTCTGTCCCTTTTTCTCTTCACAATGTTTTTTTCTTTCTCTTCCCTAGCACAGATTAAGCTTGGAACTGATATTTACAGCCATTATGTGTGGCGCGGTGCGGCATTGCATAGTGCTGAATCATTTCAACCGGCATTAACATATACAGCAGGCAGTCTATCAGTTGGTGCATGGGGCTCTTATTCGGCTGCCGGCGCAGGATATGCTGAAAATGATTTATGGGCATCCTATGCATTCGGTCCAGTATCTGTTATTGCGACTGATTATTACATTCCAAGTTTTCTCCCGGCAACTGCCACATTTTTCGACTATAACACAAAAAAAGGAGCTGGTTCACATGTAATAGAAGTGGGAGCAAGCTATACTGGCGGTGAATCTCTTCCGATTTCCGTTGCTGCATATTATGATGTCATCGGTGGTCTTCTTGATCCGGATAATTCATCCTATGTTCAAGTGTCTTACCCTTTTACAATTGAATCCACAACATTAACTGCAAGCATTGGTGCCACTCCGGCAAAAAGCAGTGCATGGTATGTAACAACTGGTGCGGGTGTTGTTAGCTTGGGTATTATGGCGTCCAAAACAATAAAAATCAGCGACGATTTCTCTATTCCGTTCAACGTTCAGTATGTGATGAATCCGTATTCGGAAAAATCATATTTATTTTTTGGGATAAGTCTATAATTTTCATTCTTTCACAATCACTTTTTACATGAAAAAAATAGGATCGTTCATCCATTTTCAAGAATAAGGTGAGATGCGCAAGATGTTTCAGGAGACAGATCTGGGAAATAAACGATAAGCAAGTAAAAACAGATTGTTACCTAACATTTTACGACAAGCGTAAATACCTGTGTAGGTTGCTTATCGATCCTAAATTCTGAACGACAACTATCTTATATACATTATTTATAAGGAAATACATATGAAACAGTTTACCAAAAAGAAATTATTGCTGTTGTTCTCGGGGCTTGCAATGATGATTGTTCTTACATCAACCCTTTCATTTGCCGGAGATTTAGATCCTTCGGGATCTAAGACTGGTACTATTAACGACGTTCCCGCGGCTAAACCTGGCGAACCAACACTCGCTGAAGTTGCAGACGCTGTTGGTCATTCGCGAATCGCTTTAAATTTTGTTTGGACTCTTATTGCAGGATTTTTGGTCATGTTTATGCAGGCCGGATTTGCAATGGTCGAAACAGGTTTTACGAGAGCCAAAAACGTTGCCCATACCATGGGAATGAACTTTCTTGTCTATGCGATTGGAATGCTTGGATTTTGGATTTGTGGATTTGCAATTATGTTCGGTGGTGTAGGTGCCGTCGGTGCTTTAGGTGGAACACCAGGATTAACTGGCGAATTTACCATTGAACTCTTTGGAAAAGTCTTTGGAATATTTGGTACTAGTGGTTTTTTCCTCGGGAACCAAGTATATGATGTCGGCGTGTTTACACTATTCCTCTTCCAAATGGTGTTCATGGATACTACAGCCACAATCCCGACCGGTTCAATGGCGGAACGATGGAAATTCAGTTCCTTTATAGCCTTTGCATTTTTCATCTCCATGGTTGTGTATCCTTTATACGGAAACTGGGTATGGGGTGGCGGATGGCTGGCAATGCTCGGACAGAATTTTGGATTTGGGCATGGTCACGTGGACTTCGCAGGATCTTCAGTTGTTCATTTAGTTGGTGGTGTTAGCGCTTTAGCAGGAGCTATCGTTCTTGGTCCTCGCATTGGAAAATATAATAAAGATGGTACATCGAATGCTATTCCCGGTCATAATCTTCCAATGGCAATTATTGGAACTTTTATTCTTGCATTCGGCTGGTTCGGTTTCAACGCTGGTTCGTCGTTGGCAGGAAATGATCTGCGTATTTCCGTTGCTGCGGTAAACACCATGCTTGCATCTGCTGCAGGCGCTCTGTCTGCAACAATTTATATGTGGATTAGATATAAGAAACCCGATCCCAGCATGATGGCAAACGGCATGCTTGCCGGACTTGTTGCAATCACAGCACCCTGTGCATTTGTTACAGCGCCGATTGCTGTTCTCATTGGAGCAATTTCCGGAGTGCTTGTAATTATCGCAGTATTTTTTATTGATCAAAAACTTCACATTGATGATCCTGTTGGTGCGGTAGCAGTTCATGGTGTGAATGGATTATGGGGCGTACTTGCATTAGGCCTTTTTGCCGATGGAACGTATGGCGATGGTTGGAATGGAGTTGCAGGAACGGTGACAGGATTATTCTATGGAGACTCAAGTCAATTCATTGCGCAACTGATCGGTTCGGCAGCATGTATCATTTTTGTTTTCCCCGTGATGTACGGTTTCTTCAAATTAACGGATAAACTTATCGGAAACCGCGTTTCTGAAAAAGATGAAGTTGATGGATTAGATATACCGGAAATGGGCATTAAGGGGTACGAAGGTTAACAGATTGATTTATTGAATATGCATTTAAAATCAATTTGATTCTCATGTAACCTTTAAGTAGAATTCAATGTCGACACACGTTCAACCAATGGAATAGTATATTTCTCAACCTTTTCAAGGAAGCAACTATGAAGAAAATTGAAGCAATCATTCGTCCTCACAAACTGGATGAAGTGCGTGAAGCACTGCAGGAAGCCGGTTTCAGAGGATTGACCGTTACCGAGGTAAAAGGGTACGGACGACAAATGGGGCACAGCGAAATCTATCGCGGCTCGGAATACACAATCAATTTTTTACCAAAAACAAAAATCGATATTGTCTGCGCAGATACCAATCAGGATAAAGCAATCGACATCATCCTGAAGCATGCCAAAACCGGCGAAGTCGGGGATGGTAAAATCTTTGTCTCTACTATCGATGAAGTCATTCGTGTTCGAACGGAAGAAACGGGAGAAGCTGCGGTCTAAGAGTGAAAAAACCATCGAAATCATAACAATTTCGATGGTTTTTATATCACGCAACGAAAATATTACTTGCGTCTAATTTCTAAACAATCTATTTTTGCTTTGCCTGCCCGACGAAAAAAATAGTTAATGCAGGCGGGCAATTAACAGTAACACCGTTGATGCACTTGAAATGCCCTCGTATTCGAATTGCGGGGTTGTTATGCGCTCCTGATGCTCAGAAGAATCTTCACTGATCAACAGAGGATCGGCAAACACAAAATTCCGGAGTCAATCGGAATGCAATAAAGTGGCACCAATGCCGGTGGTACCCTCACTGAAATAAGTTCTGTGAGGTTTTTTTGAAACAACATAGAGGAGCACCCTATGGAAACAGGTACCGTGAAATGGTTCAACAACGCTAAAGGATACGGCTTCATCTCCCGCGAAAACGGCGAAGATGTATTCGTACATTACAAATCGGTTGTTGGCGACGGTTACAAAACGCTGAACCAAGGCGATAAGGTCCAATTTGAAGTTGAAAAAGGACCCAAAGGCTTGCAGGCAGCGAAAGTCTCCAAAGCGTAACAACGCTATTACTGTCAGACGAATCCCGACACACTGTGCCGGGATTTTTTATTTTAAAGTGGTGATATTCAGGGAATGTAAAACTATATTTCGCCACAAGAGTTCCGCCACATTTATGTTGGAGTATCTATGAAACATACTATCTATATCATTGCTGTATTATTCTCTTCTTTAGTATTTGCTCAAATTGATTCTTCTACACTGCAATCGGATTGGAAACACACGCTTGTTGCCGGATTGACCGTAACGCAAGTGTCGTACACTGATTGGGCACAAGGGGGAGAAAACGCGCTTGCATACACATTGAGTTTTGATGGAAAATCTGTTCGAGATGTTACCATGACTAACTGGAGCAATTCCTACAAAATTGCCTACGGCCAAACACGGCTCGGCTCTAAAGGATTACGAAAAACAGATGATAAGATTGAGTTAGAGAGTGTGCTGACATACAAAATAGGAACGCACATTAACCCATATGCATCGGCAACATTTAAATCGCAATTCGATGACGGATTGAAATACAACGATGCTGCAAACACACAAACAAAAATTTCATCGTCTTTCGATCCGATGTACCTCACGCAGGCGTTGGGTTTCGGCTACCAGCCATTCGTACAATTAAAGACTCGCCTCGGAGTAGCGTTACGGGAAGTGTTCGATGATAGTAAATACGGTTACGCCGATGATGTAAAATCTACCCCTACCATAGAAAGTTCAAAAATTGAAGGAGGTTTGGAATCAGTCACCGACGTAGAGATAAAAATCGAAGAAAATACACTCTTCACCGCAAAGCTTGAAATGTTTGCACCGTTCAACAACATCGATGTTGTTGTGGTTCGAAGCGATAATACCCTTTCTTCAAAATTGAACAAATATCTCGCCGTCGTATTCAACGTGCAGCTGATTAATGACCGCAGTGTCACTGCACGCACGCAGGTCAAAGAAGGATTGGCTTTAGGAATATCCTATACGTTTTTATAATTGTTCGAAAGACCGTTTCAGAGGGAGATGGATATGATTAAAGAATTTATGGCGTTCCTGCAAAAGTACGGTGTGATTGGTCTTGCTATCGCAGTTGTTATTGGCGGAAAAGTGAATGCGTTTGTCACTGCAACGGTTTCGAATCTTATTATGCCATTCATCGGCATCTTTATCCCGCACGGATCATGACCGACGTAGGAGTTGGTACTTGGACCGTTAAAACTTGCGGTCGGCCATTGGCTTGGCGCCACGATCGATTTTGTGATTGTTGCATATATTGTGTTTGCCTTCACAAAATTTGTTTTAAAAGAAGATGCAGTAAAAAAAATAACGACAAGTTTAGATTGGTTAATACTACTGACCGCTGTAAGTTCAGCCGCGTATATCTTTATCGATATTGCTAGTCGGTCTCATTCCATCAGTGACACACTCATCAATTTTGCTTTTCACTATTTGATCATCGGTGTCATCTATTCAGTCATAGGATTTTTCACATCAAAAAAACCTAAAACTCTACGCTTGCCCCTACCACGGGGAAGAAGGAAAATTGATAAATGGTAATCTTTGTGCCATCGCTTGCATATTGATAGCCGGCAACATTTGCTCGATTATAGATATTCTGCAGCGCAACCACCATGACAATATTATATCCCTCATTGTGCCAGCGACTTAACCACTGAAAATCCAACCGGTGATAATCCGGATATCGCTCCCCGTTGATCGTGCTTGAGTTGAACCAATATCCTTTCGACCATGTGATTCCTCCTTCGCGCTGCTGAACATAAGGAGTATATTCCAATATAGAGTACGGCTTACCGGTGGAATACCGGAAACGAACGCTGAACTCCATATCATTGGAGAGCGGTAAGATCATCGAAGGATATTTGACGTAAAAAGGCATCCCATCCAAATTATTACGAACGTCATGAACGACCTGTCCGGCAACAATGGTCAGAAGAAACGGAAAATCATAATCAAATGGAAATTCTCCCTGATTCAACGCATGAAAGCCGGGGAGATTCACTCTTGGATCATTCATTCGTGTGGTAGAATAGGATAGAGAAAGCGTTCCATAGAAATTTTCTACCTGCTTTTGCTGAAGGAATAATTCTATCCCGCGGGAATATCGTTTACCGATACTGAGTTTTTTATCCGAACGGAATGTTTTATCAGCAGCGTTGATTAACTCCTCGTCTATTGGTAAATGATCGTAGGATTTATAGTACGCTTCCAGTGTTGCCTTCAATCCTTCATCAAGTATATGTTCTATCCCAACCACAAAGTGCCTTGCATGAGAATTTTCGAGATACCGATTTGTGTTTCCGCCGCTAAAATCTCCATAGGTCGGAAGGGATTGGGTTTGATAGTATTCTCCATAAGCAAAGTTCAATTTTGTAGTCAATGGATGAAGTTGATAAGAGACATTTAATCGCGGACTGAAATTTCCTTTCTTTGAGTAGGTAAAATAATCATATCGTAATCCTATCATTGCTGTTAGTTCTTCCGTGACAGAAATCCGGTCGCTAATGTACCCTCCAAATTTGAACTCTTCGCCAAACGTCAAATTCCGTTTCACTCTGCCGTTGGTATATGTTGATTGCGGAATCTCAAAGATGCCGTCATGGTTCAGATCGAATCGCAGCGTATCAGAATTAAAGTAAACATCATTGGCAAATTTTACCGTTGTTAATGCCTGTCCGCCAATCATCAACTCGTTTGTTGGGTTAAGGTGATACAATAAATCGTATTTCATTCCAAGAAGGCGTTCCTGCGCTTTGTTTGTAAAGACTGGAGTGCTGAGCAGTTTTTTGTACGAAGATACTTTTCCGGTTGCATCATAGATCCGGTCCATAAAATCTTCGGTAACAAACACGTCATAATTATTTCCTAGGGCATACAACGAGAGAAGTGAATATCCATTTGTTCCGAATAACGAACGCAGTGTTGCACCAACTGCAAATTGACGGGTCACCACATCAACATTTTCTACGCCGGTAGAATCATGGATATTTTTTTTCTGGTCATTTGTTTCATCTGGCTCCCCTTCAATCAGAATCTTATCGTCTCCATAGATTCCATTAATAATCAGCTTTTGTGATGATGAGAATTCATATGTTATCTTTGATTGCAGATCGTAATATTTTGGAATGGCTGTGATACCAAGAGCCGATATTCCGACGATCTGATCCAACGTTTCCAGAAAACTCTGCCGTCCGGAAAAGATCCACGTTCCCTTTCCTTGAGCAAAACTTCCTTCAAATACTCCGCCTGCTCCGGCAAAATGTGCAAGGGCGCTTCCGGCGAACAATCGTTCTTTGTCCCCTTCTCTCAGGGAAATGTCCATCACCGATGAGAGTTTATCTCCAAAACTCGCTGGAAATCCTCCGGTAGAGAATCGGATATCTTCAATAAGATCAACATTTACCATATTGATCGGTCCGCCGGAATTAAATTGATTGGGATAATGATTCGTCGTCGGAATTTCAATATGATCCATCACGGTTAGATTTTCATCCGGTGATCCACCGCGGACAAGCAACTCGTTACTTTGATCATTACTATTAGCTACACTCGGGAGGTTTTGAACAATTCGTTGCATATCCTGAGATGATCCGGGAGAACGTTTTACCTCGGCACCGTTCAACCCGATTGTTGAAATCGGTGAAATGCTTCCTTCCGCTGAAAAATAATCTGCTTTTATTTCTACCGTACCGACTTGAACTGCCTCTTCGTTCATCCGTATTTTTACTTTTGTACTGCGTCCAGTGGAGACAACAACATTCGTTAACACCGCTTGTTGATATCCAACCATCGTGGATCGTAAACTGTATTCGCCGACAGGGATATTGTTAATCGAAAAATTTCCATCCAGATCAATCACTGCTCCAAAATTCGATTTTTCAACAATCACTACATTGGCGCCGATCAACGGCTGGTTTGTCGTACCATCAATCAATTGGCCTTGAATTGAACCGAGTTTTTCTTTGTCTTGCGCGATAAGAGAGGTGAACAAAAAGAAAATAATATAAATCTGATTTTTCATAGTGTCTTCTATTGTTTCAAAAGAAAAGGTGATGATGCTTACGAAAAAAACTGCCATGAAGTTACGAGGAACGCCGCCAAAACACAATGTCCGGAGCGTTGGCTCCGGACATTCGTGTAATGAATTTCAGACTGAATAGTATTATTTAGAATTCCAATTTCATACCAAAGGACGGAAGTATTTGAAATCCTTTTGGATCAATCGTGCCGGTCGTTTCAATGAAGCGTTCTTCATTTACATTCAGTCTATTATAGAGATTCAGAATATCTAAGAACGCAACAATAGCAATATCTCCCAATTGTTTACGGTAATCCACACGAACATTCCATGTATGAAAATCCGGAAGCCGCTCGGTGTTGTTTCCTGTAATCTCTTTGGAATAACGCAGCGTAGATGGATTGTTGAAAACATTCGAGTGAATGATGTAAGAATCCTTTGGGCGGCCGGTTGCAAATTTCCATTTCGTTGAGAATGACCATTCATGATCAAATTCATAACCAAACAGAATATTGAAAATATGCGGTTGATCAAAATCAGCATGATATTCTCCCTTTCCATCATGATTATCTCGCTTACTGATGGAATATGAATAATTTACCTGGCCGTACCATTTGTCGACAAATTTTTTTACGAGTCCGATGTCAACCCCTTTCGCAAAACCGGTTCCGACATTTTTACGGAAATCCGTGGTTCGATCAGTTTTCACAACAAGATCATTCAAATCTTTGTAATATATTTCTGTTGTGAGTTTCACATCGTCAGTAAGATACGTTGTCACGCCGGCGATGTAATGAATCGCCTGCTCATTTCGTAACCGTGCATTACGAACATCAAGTGAAATGGTTCGCAATTCCACTGGTTGATAATACATACCTGTTGCTGCACTCAGTTTGGTATACTCGCTCACAAAATAACTGACACTGAAGCGCGGAGAAATATAACTCCGGTCATTAAATTCACTGTATTCATATCGAACACTTGGAATAAATTTCAAAACCTCTGTTGGGGAATAGCCATACTCAATAAAAGCGGCTCCAGTTGATTTTGACGATTGTGCTCTGCTGTTGATGAATGCCGGATCAAGAATAATATAGTTATTAGCAGTATTTGGACGATAATCATTAGAGCCAAAGACGAATAAAGTTTCAGCATCGACCTGTTGAGCAACATAATCAAATGATGTATTGTTGACTTGAATTCCGGTTACAATGGTCGAAACTGCTGACGGTGTCAAAGTAAATTGAGACCGTATACCAAGTTCATTTTCTTCACTATTATACTTGTAATAGTTTTCCCGTACAATCGCCTCTTCTTTTTTGGGCACAACACCGTTAAACGGATAAACATAGGAGTTACTGCGGCGAAATTCTGCAGTATTGCCTCTAAAATAGAGCGCATTTTCAAGAACGCTTGCTGCTCCAGTTAACGTGCGCCAATTTACGCCGAGCAAATATTTTGTATCGGTAGATTTGGCAAGCTGATTGTCATAATTCTTGTCACTGATTTCATAAACATTATCAATTGTTCGTTCAAAAAATTCTGGGGAATAGATTCCAAGAATTGATATTTTATTCTGTGAATCTACTTCTGTTGTTGTTTTAAGAAGAACGTCAGTAAAACTTGGATAGCCAAGGTCGCTTTGGCCTGTCATATCTAAAATGGTTTTGAAATTCTGGTGACGTGCGGAGAACAACAGTGATGTCTTATCGTGAAAATAACTTGGACCGTCAAAATTCATTTCCCAACCCAGCACATCATAGGTTCCATTCGAAGTGAATGATTCTTTATTTCCTTCTTTAATCTTTAGATCAACAAAAGATGCATTTTTTCCACCGTAACGTGCAGAGAATCCACCCGCTTGAAAATTTGCTTCGTCAATAACACCAGGTGTAAAAATGCTGAATCGTCCCCCTTGCGCTTCCTGTTCTTCCGTTCCGCCGTCGAAGTGCGATACTTTATCAAACGGTATGTTATCCACTACAACAATATTATCTCGTGGACTTCCGCCGCGAACGGAAAATGCGGAAAATTCTCCACCACTGCTTGCGACACCGGGAAGAGTTTCGATTGCGCGGAAAATATCTCCTGCGGATCCCGGTGAACGCCGAATCTCTTCCAAAGAATAGTGATAATTTGTTACCGGAGAAACATTATCATTGGAAAACAGACCTGCCGTAACTTCAACTGTTTCTCCTGAGACAATATTTTCGTTAAGTGATATTTCTTTTACCATTGTTGTTTTGTTTCGAACAACGCGCACATCGGTCTCCACATGCTGCGTGTAACCAACGGAAGAATACTTAAGTTTATATACATCTTCTGTCACGTTTTTCAAGATGAAATTTCCGTCAACATCTGTTGCTGTTCCGACGGGCGTACCAATAATCTGCACACTGACATTGGGAATTGGTTGTTTGCTATTGTTATCCACTACTTTCCCCATGATCGATCCCTTTACTGCTTTTTTTTCCAGATCGGTCGGCTCATTGGAACGAACTATGTTGACACTTAATACAAGCATCAAAAAAATTAATGCTGTAGTTTTTGACATCGTGAATTGTTGTTGCATGTTTTCTCCTGTGTTGTGAAAAAAAATGGTAGTATGATTTTTGGTTATGTTATTTATTAACGTCGTGTGTTAACTAAACAACGTTTAGTTAACGGGCAAAAAAAAGGTTCTTACTTATCCAATAGTTCAGCCATGGTAAAATCTAAAATTCCATTGATCACTTCTGCTTGATGTTCCTTTGGTATCATCGGTGCTCGATCACGAATAAAAATTGAAACAACACCATGCATTAATGCCCACACTGAAAAGCATGCTATCTGTGGACTTGGCGCATTTAAATATCCTTGATCAATACATTCCGTAATAATTGTTTGTAAAACTTCGTATGCATCTTTCCCAATATTCCAGTCTGCTGGTGATTGAAATGCTTTCATTGGTGCCCGCATAATAAACATCAGATCATATAACTCCTGATTCTCCATTGCAAAATCCATATAAATCCTTCCACAGGCACGAAGCTTTTCCGCAGGATTCTTAATGGAAGTTAAAAGATGTTGACGTTTATATAATTCCCTAAAACCTACTTCTTGTAATGCACAGAGGATTGCATCTTTATCAGCAAAATACAAATAGACAGTTGCCGGACTGTATTCAATCTCTTCGGCAATCCTTCGAATCGTAACATGCTCAAAACCCTCTTTCATAAAGAGCTTTTTCGCGGCGTCGAGAATCATCTCCCGCATTTCATGCTTTTCGCGTTCTTTTCGTTCTACTGTACCCATAATTCTAATGTCTGAACAATGTTTAGTAACTGAACAAATGTATTATTTTTTCACTTCGATGTCAAGTTATTTATCCATTCCATGAAAATTTTATTTGATGGCAAGATACTCTCAACAAAATGTCCACTTTTTTATAATCATGTTATAGATAAAAAAGTACTGATAAAACTCCATAAGCATCTGCAATGCTCATTTTGTATTTTAATAAATGCTCTCTAATTATTTTACATTGGTGCACATTTCGCGATTATTGAACGACCGTTTTGTACGTACAGTAATTGCTCAAGTATACTCGCAGGATAAAAACACTCTTTCCATCCTTCTATACGCTCCGGAACCATATACGATAACAATCTCCTGCAACGCAAGAAAAAATTACATCGTCGGAAACAATGGGGACGCACGCGCTCGAACAAACTCAGTCGATCTTTTTCCCCTGCTCATCGATCAACATATTCTTTCTGTGTATGTCGATTTGAATGACAGAATCGTGTATATGCAACTTTCTGGGAAACAGTGGTTATGCTTGGAAATGTTCGCATCCAAGGCCAATGTATTATTGCGTGACGAAAGCGGAACAGTCATTGATGCTTTTTTGAATAAGAAAGAATTGATCTCAACAGTAAAGGAATTTCAACGAACTGAGCTTCCTGTTACCCCAGATAATATTGTTCCGGATAGAGACAAATTTATCGCAACAATACTTGAAAATAATACTGATCAAACCAATCTTACACAAGTGTTAAAAAAAACTGTACCAAAATTAGGATCTATTCTAGTAAATGAGATTACGTACAAACTATCCTCCGCCCCCCAAGCACTATCAATAGAAATCGCAGAAAAGATCTATTCGATTACCATCAATACAATCAATACTCTGTTGCAACTGAACGATGTCGCTCCACTACTCTATTTTGAAGAGAATTCACCTCTCTGTCTTTCATTAATACCATTAGAACATTATTCAGCATACCACAGCGAAACATATAAAGATCTCTTTTTTGGAATTCAAAAGTTTATCAGCTTTGAGCGTTCCACGGCATCGTTCCTTCAAAAGAAAAAAGAAATTTCTTCGTGGCTTACCAAAGAGAAGGAAAAAGCCGAACGAACGACCCGTTCCGTAGAATCTGAACTTGGCGAGTCATCCCGATCTGAACAATATGAGCTCTACGCCAATCTGATTATGGCACATCTTTCTTCCATCAACAAAGGAACAACGTCTGTGCAATTAACAAATCTGTTTTCTCATGACAATACGTTGATCACCATACCGCTCGACAGTTCGCTTTCACCGCAAAAAAATGCTGAAAAGTATTTTGAAAAAGCAAAAAAAGCCAAACATGCACGAGAGGAAACGCAAAAAAGATTGCTTTTACTGAAACAAAGATTGACATCGGTAAGCGATTTATTAGAAAAGTCTAACGACATCAATGACAGTTTTTCACTAAAAAATTTCATACAATCGTATGGGGGAGTGGCTAAAGAACTTGGGTTTATGACGGACAAAGAACAAGAAGAACTTCCACCATTCAAGATTTTTGTTGTTGAAGGCGGGTTTACGGTGTATGCAGGAAAGAACAGTGCAAACAACGACCTGCTTACATTTAGATATGCCAAACCGAATGACCTATGGTTTCATGCCAGAGGATCCAGCGGATCGCATGTAGTTCTAAAGCTCGGAAGCTCACAGGGGACGCCGACGAAAAAAGCAGTAGAACAAGCAGCATCCATTGCGGCATATTACAGCAAAATGAAGAACGCAAAGCATGTACCGGTTGCAATGACGGAGCGGAAATATATTCATAAACCGAAAGGGGCTCCGGCGGGTACTGTTGCTCTTGATAAGGAAAAGGTTATATTTGTTCAGCCTGTGTTGCCCGGAAAAGAACAATAATTATGGCAATTAAGATCCTAGTCGTCGATGACGACAATTACATTCGCTCATTCCTCCAAAAGCGACTGACTGCACTTGGCTACGATGTTTACCTTGCAGAAAATGGTGAAGTCGGCCTTCAAGTGGCCGGGGAAGAACGCCCGCATTTAATCATCTCCGATTGGATGATGCCGAAGATGGATGGCACAGAATTTTGCCGTCGCATTAAGGAACATCCCGACCTAAAGTATGCTTATTTCATCCTGCTCACCGCCCGCGACTCCGCAGAGGATAAGATTGAAGGGATGGAACAGGGTGCGGATGATTTTATGACCAAGCCGTTCAATGATAAAGAGCTGGTCGCCCGTGTGAATGTCGGACTTCGAATTACCGCACTACAGCAGGAATTGTCAAAATTTCAACATCAAAAAGCGGTCACCGAACTCGCCATCACTGTTGGGCATGAGATCAACAATCCACTCGGGATTATCATGCTGACGTTACAAGTGATGAAGAAAAAGATCGGCACACCCCGCGAATCTGAACTGAAAAACGATATCGACACCATGATGGCCAATGGTCACCGTCTTGCGGATATTGTGAAGAAACTCTCATCGCTCGAAGATCCGCAGTTCAAACCGTACTTAAAGAATTCCGAAACACACATGCTTGACCTTACCGGAAAACCGTAATTTTTTTTACTTTCAACGTTCCAAATTACGCATTTCAATCGTATCTTATCGTCAATGAGATATTTGAATGCTGTTGCAATTTTGTTTTTACTGTGCGGAACAACTTTTTCCCAGGAACAATTCTATTTCTATCACGGAAAAAATTTCGGTTCAGAATCACTGATCAATCCAGGATCATTAATCGTTAACGCCGGATTTGACATTCTGCAAGCCTTACCGCACACTCGTAATCTCTCCACATTGAAAATTGGAATCGGTGCACGGAATGTCTATAACAATCTTTCCGATCCATTCACACAGATAAATAAATTCGGTTGGGGAAAATTTATCGGACAAGAACTTTTTCCGACGAGTTTTAAAATTGATAAGGCGCAATGGTTTCCCAACTATACATTACATTTCATCGGCGGTGGATTTGATGCACGCATGATGTATGAATGGTTTACGTTTCACGAAATTCCGTATCCTTCATTCTTTGCCGGACTCACCGTCGCAACATATCACTTTGTAAATGAAACGATTGAAAATACTAATTATGTCGGACCGAATGTCGATCCGATTGCCGATATTTATTTTTTCAACCTAACGGGAGCAATTCTTTTTTCCTCCGATGCCGTTGCAGAATTTTTCAGCAAAACGTTGAACATGACTTCTTGGTCTGGGCAACCTGCATGGAATCCTGAATTCAACACGCTGGAAAATCACGGCCATTATTATGTTATGAAATACAAGCTTCCGTTTGCACCAAAAACAAGTCTGTTCTATCATTTCGGAGATAACGGATTGCTGGGACTCTCATTCCTACAACCGAACAATGAAAGTATTACCGTGGCAGTCGGAGCAACGCAGACGATGCTTCGTAAGATAAATGCATCCTCCGGTACACGCGTTGTCTCTGTCACATTAGGGTGGATGGCAGGCATTTTCTACGATCGTGAGAATTCTCTGTTAGCATCAGTAATTGCTTCCAATCGAATCAATGAAAAACTCCGTCTAAATCTCTATCCCGGGGTTATTGATATTTGGGGATTTTCGCCGGGGTTATTTTCTGCCCTTGGTAATAGAAACCAAGTAATTGTGGGATTCTCCATTCAATATTCACCTGTGGGATTGGCATATCGCAACAAAATATGATAAGTTCCCTCAACCAAATAAACATTGAGCATATACTATGAATCCCCTCAAAGATAAAATCGTTTTTATTACCGGAGCATCATCCGGAATTGGAAAAGCTACTGCGGTTAAATTTGCTGAATGCGGAGCCCGAATCCTCATCTGCGCACGACGGAATGAAAAAGTTCAATCGCTTGCAAGCGATCTTACAAAACAATTCAACATCGATTCATATGCTTTTCAACTTGATGTCAGGAAACAATCCGACGTAGAAAAAGCCTTAGCCGCTCTTCCCGACCAATGGAAAAGTATTTCCGTATTGCTCAATAATGCCGGACTTTCCCGCGGATTGGACAATATACAGGATGCGAAGATTGAAGACTGGGATGAAATGATCGACACAAATGTAAAAGGATTGTTGTACATAACACGTGCAGTGCTTCCGGGAATGATTAAACGGAACGAAGGACATATCATCAATATCGGCTCCGTTGCCGGACATTGGACCTATGCAAAAGGAAATGTTTATGCTGCAACGAAATTCGCGGTGAATGCTCTTTCTCAAGGAATGAAAATGGATCTTCTTGGCACTCCAATCCGCGTAACGTCTATCGATCCCGGATTAGTGGAAACTGATTTCAGTATCGTGCGTTTTCATGGAGATCAAGAACGGGCAAAAAAAGTGTACGAAGGATTAACTCCGCTGACACCGGAAGATATTGCTGAATCGATCGTCTGGGCGGCAACCAGGCCTCCCCATGTGAATGTGAATAATATAATCTTGATGGCGACTGACCAATCCTCGCCGACAATGGTTCATCGAAAATAATTTGATATCCACGAACAATTTGGTACAACTATGAAACTATTCTTCCTATTTTTTTTTATCACGATGATTTCCATCGCACAAAAAAAGAACCCCCCAATTACATTGGATGATATTGCTGAACAGTATGTTCGCTTAGTGCTCGATATCGGCCAGCATGACCCTGACTATGTAGATGCATATTACGGACGTGGAGATTGGCAGGAATCGGCAAAAAAAATGAAGTACCAGTTAACAGCTTTACTGGACAGGACCGAAGCGATCATCACCCGGTTGAAACGGGTTCGCGTCCCCAAAAAAGATGTGCTTCTGACACTTCGCAAATCATATTTGCACAAACAACTGACTGCCGCATCTGCAAAAATTAATATGCTGATGGGTGTCCACTATTCGTTTAATGATGAAGCGAAAAAATTATACGATGCAACTCCTCCAAAATATTCCGAAACACACTTCAAAAGAATTCTTCGCGATCTTGATAAATTCCTTCCCGCAGGAACAGGAACGGTCAGCGAACGGTATCAACAATTCCGGAATCAATTTATTATTCCAAAAGAAAAATTGGATACAGTCTTCCAAACAGCAATCATCGAATGTCGAACCAGGACAAGACAATTTATTTCCCTGCCGGAACATGAAAGTTTTGTTGTTGAATATGTAAACAATAAACCTTGGAGTGGATACAATTGGTATAAGGGAAATGCTCACAGCATTATTCAAGTAAATACCGACCTTCCCATTTTTATTGATCGCGCCGTAGATCTTGCCGCACACGAAGGATATCCCGGTCATCACGTGTATAATGTTTTACTCGAAACAGAATTATTACGGAAAAAAGGATGGATGGAATTTTGTATTTATCCTCTCTTTAGTCCACAGTCACTTATTGCAGAAGGAAGCGCGAATTACGGTATTGAAGTAGTTCTGCCGGATGTGGAACGGCTTAATTTTGAGAAGAATACTCTTTTTCCTCTCGCAGGACTCGACGCATCGCAAGCTGAACATTATTATCAAATTCAGTCGCTTTTCGGAAAACTTGCCTACGCCGGAAATGAAGCAGCGCGGGGATATTTAGATGGAACATTCGACAAAGAACAAACACTCCATTGGTTAACAACATATGCATTATTCGATTCTGCTCGAGCAGAACAACG
The DNA here is from genome assembly GCA_041658205.1 of Bacteroidota bacterium. Classification (NCBI taxonomy): domain Bacteria; kingdom Pseudomonadati; phylum Bacteroidota; species Bacteroidota bacterium. The sequence goes on along the minus strand of JBBAAO010000002.1, from coordinate 383,664 downwards.
AATACGTTTCATTGAAAAATATCGAAGTTATGTCATCAATTATAATCTTGGACAAGATTTGGTCCGAGGTTATGTTGAAAAAAAATCTGGAAAAAAACCTACTGCGGCAAAACGATGGTCAGTCTTTGGCGAATTGATTTCGTCTCCAAGGATGCCGAGCGACTTAAAATAATACTACTCAATAGTTTTCAAGGAATTCCATATGAAGTTTTTCTTGTCATTTTTTTTTATCCTTACCCAATTACTCACTGCAGGAAAAAAAGAAGAGACCCAAACTTTGGCAATAAAGGAATATTGGCGGATTACATCGGAATTGTCACAACTCTCCTCTCAGAGTGTTTTGTCATCTCCAATCGAAAATATTTCGTTTGTGCGAGACGCCGCAACATTTACTCTTACCTCCGGCACCCTCTATCAGCTTCCGTCATTGAACAATAACTTCCATGCTCTTCTCTTCATAGGAAAAGGGTCAGCAACTATCGTTCCGCCATCGGATATTGAACAAAAGCAGCTGAATCGGTTTTTTGACGAACGTCTTTTTCCGCTTGAATTTAAAACTCTTTTTTTGATCTTCACAGATTCAACATTTACGGAGCTTTCACGGCGTTGTGCATTCGTCAAAACTGAGATGCCTTCCGACGGAAAATCCGCAGTTGAACATTCGTTATTGATGTTTCGAAACGACGATACTGATGAATTCGATTTTGATATTCTCCGACCATTTCTTTTTCAAGATTCACAGGAGATGTTTTACGCTCATTTCTATAAAAAGAAGAGCGAGTCGTTTTTCTTCAACATCGATCCATATGAAGATGAAGAAATATCCTTCGGAAAAATGCTGCAAAGCGGATACCTGCTCTCTCCATCAGGATATCGAGAGACTATCGTTCAATTTCATAAGAAAAATACTGCAGGTGTATCAGTTATATATCAGTCCGGAATAAAAATGGGGGCAGAGATATTACACTATTCTATGGACAACCGTTTTGCCAATAATCTTACATTAACATCGCATTGCACCATTTCGTTTATCAATGAAGTTGAGTCACGGAAATGGATTCCATTCTCTCTCTATCATACTATGAATGTGGATTCAATAGTTTGGAGCGACGGTAAAAAAGCTGACTTCGTCCGATTGAAGGAATCCGGATTATTTTGGCTGTATGACAGTGCTGGTTTTAAGGAACGACAAACGTATACGATGATCGTCTATTCCCAAGGAGAGATCATCAATCGGGATGAAGGATGGTATTCGCTAAAAACATCTACCTCGTGGTATCCGCATACGCTGAAATACAGAGAGAAATCAACGTACGATCTTAAATTTTCTGTACCGACGCTGTATCAATTTACAAGTATCGGAACAAAAGTATCGACGGCAAGCGATGGCGATAATACGGTTACAGAATGGAAACTTGCTTCACCGGGACGAAATGCATCCTTCATGATCGGAAGATTTAAAGAATATACCGCTAGTCCGGACAGCACTCCGCCAATCACCGTGTATGTTTCGAATGCACATGATGCACAATTGAAAAATTATCTTTCCCAAGCCGGCGTACTATCGGGAAAAGATATGGACAAACAGGTTGCCGGAGATATCGAAAACAGTATCCGGTTTTTTCAGCATCTCTATGGAAAAGCATCAACACAACAATTCACCGCAATTGAAATTCCCGGAGGACATGGAGAGGCCTTCCCCGGCCTGGTCCATCTCTCCTGGTCCACATTTCAAAACACGGAAAGCGACGGAACGGATGAAATTTTCCGCGCCCACGAAGTAGCCCATCAATGGTGGGGAATCGGTGTCAATTTCAATACATATCATGATCAATGGCTAAGCGAAGCGTTCGCGGACTATTCCGGATTGTGGTATATGCAGGTGATTATTCACGACAATGAAAAATTCTTTGAACAACTTCGGAAGTATAAGACACTGATCATGTCGAACAGGAAATATCTTCTAGGAAGCGGACAGGAAGCAGGTCCCATCTGGCTGGGGTATAGAACAAGTTCGAGTTCAACGGAGGGGGATTACAGTCTTATCATTTACAAAAAAGGAGCTTGGGTGCTCCACATGCTTCGCAATATGGCGCTTGAATTAAAAACTATGAAAGAAGATGTTTTCCAGGGAATGATGAAAGAATTCTACCAAACTAATCGCGGCAAGAGCGTGTCAACAGCCGATTTTCAAAAAATCACCGAGAAATATTTTAATATTCCGATGGATTGGTTCTTCAAGCAATGGGTCTATAACACAGAAATTCCTACGTATTCCATCCTTTATAAATTACAAAAACAGGAGAATGGAAAATATAAAGTTCATTGTACGGTAAAGCAGGCTAATGTCCCGGACGATTTTCAAATGTATGTTCCGTTCTTGATTGATTTTGGCGAGAAGAGATACGCCCGATTGCGGTATCTCGTCAAAGGTCCGGTCACGGAATTCGAATTTCCATTGATGCCTTTGAAACCGGAAGAGATCAAATTCAACGATCTTGAATCCGTTTTGTGCGAAATTGAAGACGAGGATTGGGATTAATCGGATAATGTACTCCGTTGAATATGCACTGGGTTTGCTAATTCCTTTTAGGATGTTGCATGCCGAGCATTAACGCGGTATCTTTGAGAAATAATAATCTTGTCACTGCTATTCAAGAGGTTCACATGCCTCAACCAAAAACAACCTACGCACGCGTTCATTTCTGAATTTGTTCTTCTTTCAATTGACTGTTGAGTGATCCTCAATCTGTTTTTTATTTTAAACATTGAAAGGAAACAATTGTGAATAATAAAAACTTACATCCAGAAAGCCTCATGATGTCCTACGGTTACAATCCCGAATGGTCTGAAGGGGCAATTAAGTGTCCGATCTTTCAAACTTCCACATTTGTATTTAAAACAGCTGAAGAAGGAAAAGCATTCTTCGAAGTTGCCTATGGCAAACGGGAACAACGTCCGAATGAAAAGCTCGGTCTCATTTACAGCCGCATCAATAATCCCGATCTGGAAATATTGGAGAATCGATTGACGTTGTGGGATGGTGCGGAAGATTGTGCTGTTTTTGAAAGTGGAATGTCTGCCATTTCTACTGTCTTGCTGGAATTCTTAAAACCGGGTGATACTATTTTGTACAGTTCTCCTCTGTATGGTGGAACAGAACATTTTTTGCAGCATGTCTTAACGCAATTTGGAATCAATATTATTCGATTCAAAACGGGTGAGTTTCGCGAAGAAGTGATCGACATTGTGGAGCAGAGCGGACATGCGGACACTCTCAAGATGATCTATATTGAAACACCGGCAAACCCTACGCTCGATCTTATTGATATTGCCTGCTGTAAAGAGATTGCAACATATTTTTCGACAAAAGAAAAAGAAGTCTATCTTGCCGTTGATAACACATACTTTGGTCCATTGTGGCAGCATCCTTTAAAACATGGAGCAGATATTGTCCTCTACTCTGCTACAAAATATATTGGCGGGCACAGCGATGTTATTGCCGGCGCCGTGCTTGGTTCATCCAAAATCATTAAAAGAATAAAAACGCTGAGAACTTTTTTAGGAAATATGGCGGGACCGTGGACCGGATGGTTGTTATTGCGGAGCCTGGAGACTTTAAAACCACGTATGGAAACACAGGCGCATAATGCAAAACATGTTGCAGAATTTTTAGCACATCATCAAAAGATCGAACGGGTATACTATCTCGGATTTTTGGATAAGACAAATCCCGTTCAATATGATGTATATAAAAAACAATGTCTCTCTCCCGGCGCGATGTTGTCTTTCGATGTTGTGGGGGGTGAAAAAGAAGCATTCACATTCCTGAACAATTTAAAGTTGATTAAACTGGCAGTGAGTTTAGGAAGCACCGAAAGTCTCGCCGAACATCCGGCAACTATGACACACATGGATCTTGATGATAACGAAAAAATAGAGCTCAATATCACGGGAAAATTGATCCGTCTCTCTGTTGGTGTTGAACATTATGACGATCTTATTGCGGATATTGCGCAGGCGTTAGATCATATTCATTTAAAGACGGATGTTTTCAATTTAACATCGGAAGAAATTGAGGCATTTTAGAAGATCTTCACTTAAGCATAACAACAATCTCTACTATCAAATCCACATCTTAGAGGGCTTTTTGAGATGTGGATTTTTTTTGATACCATAAAGCATTATTTAAAAAATTCCATGTCAATTTTTCGGTTGCAACAGCTCCATATGAAAAAGTATATTGAACATAAAAAAACTATGACACTTACAGCCGATACGATGTACAACGCTTTGCTCCGCAAGGACAGCACGTTCGAAGGAACCTTCTACGCCGCTATTAAAACTACCGGTATTTTCTGCCGGCCAACATGCACCGCGCGCAAACCGAAGCGGGAAAATGTTGAATATTATTCCACGCCAAAGGATGCTATTCTTCACGGATACCGTCCCTGCAAAGTCTGTGCACCAATGACCGTTGTGGGCGATTATCCCACTGAAATCAAGAAAATAATTTTCCGCATTACGGAACATCCGTTGGACAAATTGAAGGATGGCGACCTCCGTTCCATGAATATTGAGCCAAATCGGATCCGTCGTTGGTTTAAACGACATCATGGCATCACATTTCATTCATACCAACGGATGATGCGGATCAACAGCGCGTTCAAAAAATTATCGGAAGGAGAATCGGTCACTTCCGCAGCGTATGACAGTGGATATGAATCACTCAGCGGATTCAGCGATGCATTCCGATCACTTATCGGAAAAGCTCCGTCGGATCATTCTGCAACGAATATCATTACCATCACTCGATTTCCTACTCCATTGGGACCGATGTTTGCGTGCGCTACTAATGAGGGAATTTGTTTATTGGAATACACTGACCGACGAATGCTGGAGTTTGAATTGCGCGATATCCGTAAACGATTACACGGATCGATTCTCTTCGGCTCTAATAAACATTTGGAACGATTGCAGGTTCAATTGAAAGAATATTTTGACGGAAAACGAAAAACATTCGATCTTCCGTTGATCACACCGGGGACCGAATTTCAGAACAGAGTTTGGAAACAGCTTCACAACATTCCGTACGGCGAAACTGTTTCCTATAAACAGCAGGCGGAACGAATGAAACACGGTAAAGCAGTACGGGCTGTGGCCAATGCCAATGGATTCAACCGAATGTCGATCATTATCCCCTGCCACCGCGTGATAGGGAGCGATGGGAGTTTGACCGGATATGGTGGGGGATTATGGCGTAAGAAATGGCTGTTAGATTTTGAAAAGAAGAATAGATAAGAATGATTACACAGATGTCGCAGAAAAATCGCAGATTTTATTCTGCATCACTGCCGTCCAAAATAAATCGCAAGTGAATACAAAATTGGCCATAGTATCTCAAATTGGACAAATATTTTTTTAAAAAAACAAGTAGTAAGCCCTCTTTGCCGTATTGTAGAGATCGTATTAAAGTGCGTGGGTGCCTGCCTGCACCAAAGGTGTCGCTTCGCGAACGGCGGGGCAGGCGAAATTTAGGAGGATTGAGCGAATGGGAAAGCGATGAATGACGGGACTTTTGATGGCGCGATTCGCGCCATCAACGGGCAAGAGCGAACGGGATTCATCGCGCGCGTTAAATTTCGTAAGGAGTTCTTTTGCTTCTTTTCTTGCTCCGTCAAGAAAAGAAGTGAGTGAAGTATCTTGTTGTTTTTATCAATGTGTTTTGGACAAATCTGATTCTGCTTACATCTGCCGGAAACAATTTATTTTAACGGCTGATTGCCAATTCCTTTTTTCTTCATTAACAATTCAATATCAGAAATTTCTCTCACTGCGCTTACGGAAAGATTTTCATTTCCATTTTCGGTTACCAAGATTACATCCTCGATCCGAATTCCAATATTAAAATATTTCTTATCGACACCCTCGCTGTTTTCAGGAATATAGATTCCCGGTTCAACGGTGTAGAGCATTCCGGAAACCATCATTTGTTGTCCCACATCATGAACATTTAATCCAACAGGATGTCCGAGTCCATGATTGTAAAACTTTTTGAATCCCATTCCCTCTTTTTGTTTCATAATTCCCAACGAGAACAATCCTTCCACAATCACAGAATCGGCAGCAGCGGAAACTTCATTCCACATCACTCCCGGTTTAATTTTGGCGATTGCTGCTTTCTGTGCATTTAAAACAATCTGATAGATCTCTTTTTGTTCTTTGGTGAATTTACCATTTGCCGGGTAGGAGCGTGTCACATCACTGGAATAACCACGATATTCCGCAGCACAATCGGAAAGAACAATATCGCCATTATTAATTTTTTTCCTGTTGGTATTGTAATGAAGAATAACGGAATTTTCTGCAGTCCCATTGATGCAGGGATAACCATTAAACTCAGATCCTTGACGTTGAAACGCATATTCATACAATGCCTGCACTTCATATTCATACATTCCCGGCTCAACAGAAATCATTGCCTGATTGTGGGCAATGGCGCTGATCTCGCTCGCTTTTCGCAGCATCTCAATCTCCTGCTTGGACTTGATGATGCGCATCGTATGGACGATCGCGTTCGGGTCACGTAATTCAATTTTTGAATTATATCGTTTGGCATTATCAACATATGACACGATGGGTGAAAGAAGTTCACGCAACTGACCGGTGACATCGGATGTCACTGATTGTGCATAGAGATATTTGATCCCGGAAAATAATGTCTGCTGAAAAATTGATTTAAATTTATCATTCGGCAACGAGGATTGAATGCCGATAATCTTCATTGCACCTTCCGTTCCATAGCGACGCCCTGTCCACGCTTCAGCCTGCGGATTTCGTGCCTGAACAAATAACACTTCGTTTGTTGTTATTGTTGTAGAATCATTCACTTTTACGCGAATTCCTTTTGGAGAAAGAATAAGCAATGCGTTCGCTTCGGTAAAGCCTGTTAAATAATAAAAATTATCTGCCTGTCGATAGAGAAAATCGACATCACCGTTTCGCATCCGTTCCGGTGATGAATAAAAGACAGCAGCCGCATCCTGACCGATCATTTTCATCACAGAATCCCGACGCGTTTTGTATTCGGAAGGAGTAATAACGTCCGTATCATACTGGATGTATTTTAGTCCGTCATTTTCCTGTGCAATTCCTAATGTTACCAAACCAAGAATGATATACCATGCAGATTTCATTATTTCTCCTCAATTTTTAGTGGGACAATATACAACGAAAAATGGGAAGTGGGAACATGATAGGAAATTATTGCGATAATCGTCAAGATACCGAATCAATTAAAAATTCGTTTAATTGCAGTTGTTCTTTTCCACAATTGAAAAAATAAACCTCTGGAGTCCATGATTATATAAAGAGAAACCGTCTTTTATGATATCATTTTATCAATGACATTTGTGTTGTACCGAGAAACTCGCCTGCGCGAAGTGTGCAAAAATATGTTCCGCTGGGTAACATCGTTCCATCAAATTGCACTGTATGTGTTCCTGCATTTTTTTTCTCGTTGAGCAGATTTGCAACAATCTTTCCGGCAGCATCATAAATGTTCAACACCGCGAATTCTTCCCTTTCCAATGAAAATCGAATTTCCGTTTTCGGATTAAACGGATTCGGGTAGTTTTGCAGTAATCCCAACGGCAACGGACTTCCCGCCTCTGCCTTCTTCACCTTCGTAATTGTTGAGGGCGAAACAATGATGATGCATTTCGTCAGTTCATCCGAGCTGATGTAAAGATTGCCACGCATATCGGTTTCCACTCCAACAGGTCTTCCCCATGCAGATTTACCAACGGAATCTGTCAAAAAGCCCTGCACAAAATCTGCAACATAATTTGCCGTTGTGTCGCTTTCGTTATCAAATCCCAAGTAGACTATTTTGAAACCGGTTGCATATGTTCTATTCCATGAACCACGCAATGCAGAAAAAGCTCCATGGCGAAATTGTTGCGGAAAAGATCCGTTGGAAAATTCGATAGCCATCGGTGCACTGTGAGCCTGAATAAGCGCGCCAGGTTGGATCATTGATTTCACTTTTGCGCTGTCTTGAGCATTCAACGGCAGAAGCGATTGATATGATGCGTTGGCATTAAAGTTGACCCACACACCGTGAGCAAACGCATACGGGTACCCGTAAAATCCTCCGTCACGGACGATGTCAATCCATTCAGGAGGGATATTATCTCCTTGCCAATCGAATCCATTATTGTTCGCCCACAATCGTCCATTGCGCAACGTCATTCCAATAGCATTGCGGCACCCTGTTGCAAAGACTCTCCGTCCGGTTCCGTCGTCATTCCACTCTTCAATGATCGCTCGATTTTCTTCGCGGCAGGTATTACAGAGAGATCCAATTGACAGATACATTTTTTTCTTTATCGGATCGAACACAATCGTTCGAGTATCATGTCCTCCCCCTCCTTGCTGTCCTCCTGTAACCATCGTAACAAATGTGGATTTTGTTTCATAGATACCGTCGCCATTCGCATCAATACATTTTGTCACTTTTGTTTCTTCCGCAACATACATTGCACCATTGTAGAATTTAAGATCATGCGATTTTGAAAATCCCGAAGCAACAATAATAGCCGTGTCAGCAACACCGTCAACATTTTTATCAGGAAGAGCAACGATTGCACCCCCATTTTTATCGGCAACATGCAGCACACTGTCGGGACTCCACGCAAAGAATCGCGGTTTCGAAAGTCCACCGACATGAAATATTTTTGCGGTGTATCCTGTTGGCAAAGAAAGAGAAAGATTTTCAGAGACTGTTCCTTTGAACTTTTGCGGCACGACCACCAAGCTCGATTGAAGAGCAAGATCAACAATCGGTGTCATCTTTACCGATGACGGAAGCGGCTGTGACGAACAATTGGAAAAGAATAGAATGAACAGGAGAAATATCGGGATGATCTGTTTCATATATTTACTCAACTTTTTTTGGAATGCTGTAATATGGTTTGGTTAATACTGAATCGGTGATGAATACATGATACATTTCATCTCGCATCAAATCAATCAGTGATACTTCCGTACCGTCGAGCAATGCTTTCGTTAAAACCAGTCGAACACCGTGACTGTAATCCATATACGTATCTTGATGCCAGTTGTTTGGTGGTTGAATCGGAACACCTTCCGCTGTATGCCAACCATAAATAACCACTGGCGACGGTCTGTTCGGTCTCAATTGAGAATAGATCTTTTCATGGATAATAATATCTTTTTTATGTCCCGCTACAAGTGAACCGAGCGGAAATGTTGCAAGAAGCGGATTTCTGATTGATTGCACCGAATCATTATGTTGAATGAATCGCGGTACTTTTATCATGTCTGTATCTGGGGGGATTGGCTGAGGACGAAGTTTTACTGTTGCTGCTTTGTAGATTTGATCAACCATATTTTTCGTCGGCAAGGTACAATGCAGTGAATCTGCAATCCTTTGTGCAAGAAAAGGTGTCATTGGACAAAGAAAATAATCGCTGTCATGGCCAATGGCAAGATATTCCGGCGCGACAAAATATTTCAACTGCATCGTCTTTCCGTTGATCTCTTTCACAATTTCTATGGGAACAAACGTGCGAATAAATTTCGGAATATTCCCAGAACATACCTGTTGAAATATCTCTTCTTCACGATCAGTACGAGTAAGGGGAATAAGTGATACACTGAAATTACTTCCGCCTGATGCATCGACATTCCGTTGAGGAAGATTTAATTCCTGGGCAGAGAGAAGTGCCGATGCAATTAGGATAAAGACAATTGATTTCATAGTCTAAAATAAAAAAGGGGAAGCATAAATGCTTCCCCTTTGCCCTTAATAATTCACCTCTTCTTACTTTCGATATCCGTACTGCATATCAATCTTAAAACTGCCATTATTCCCATTCATTAAGAGAGTTCCATTCCCGCTTCCTACCGTCACAGTAAAATCACGATTGATAGAACGTTCTTTATAGAGATCGCCCCGCTGGAACGTGATTTCAGCAGTGTAATTGCCGCTGATGGTTCCACTAATGGCATTATAGAAATTACTTCTCCATGTCGTGCTCAATAATGGACGATATCTTGGCGCTTTTACATTAACGCTTGTGAGCGTTAATGTGCTCTTATGTGTCCGCTGCATATTTCGTGTTGTGATAGTATCAGTTCCTGATCGGACATAATTACTATCTAACGTGATTGTCACGGTATCTTTGTTAATATTATTCGAAGTCCACGCACCTTTTAATTGTGTAAGACTATGCGAAACTCTGGAGTTTTGGAAAAATCCCGTGCCGCTGACAATCCAAAAGCGTAACGTTGTTGCCGTATCATTTCCGGCAATATAATTTTTTTGACCGATTCCATTTTTCAGGAAACGATAACGGTATTCTCTGGTAATGGACCGCTTCACAAGATTGTTCTGTTGTGAACGGTTCACGGAAACAGTCCACCATCCTGATACTGAATCATAAATTGGAACTCCTGCTGTCACCAGATCAACACCATCCATTATCGGTGTCATTGTACCGAGAGATCCACCACCGCCCGCGATCATCACATCGGCAAAGTTTTCTGTTGCACCTCCGCTTTCATCTCCCATTGCTGCCGCAATAGATTCCGCTGCATCTTCATAGAGAACAGTGGAATCTGACTGCGGATCTGTGCTCTTCTCGCATCCGAAGATGAACAATCCTGTAATCAGCAGAAGAGAAAAAAATTGTTTTGTTGCTTTCATACTAACTCCTTAAAATTGTGATTGAATGAGATTATTGTCGTTCTCTCATTCGTTCTTCCATTTCTTTTTGACGTTCTTTTTTATACTCTTCATATTTTGGTTTTTGTTCTTTTGTTAACAGCTTTAGAATCTCTGCATCTGTTTTTTCGGTCCGTTTTTTCATGATCTCCCGCATCGATTCACGATCTCCGTCATTTTTGTCAAATTCTGCCCGGGCTTCTTCGCGAGCTTTCAGTATTACTTCTTTTACCTTAATACTTTGTTCCGTGCTCAAACCAACTTTTTCGATGATCCGTTTCAATTGTGCTTCCGTTCTGTCTCCTCTCCCCATTCGCGGCTGTGCAATAGCGCAGGTTAGGACAGCAGCAGCAAGAATTACCATTAAAAATAGTTTTCGGGATTTCATCGTAATCTCCATACAGATTGTAACAAAGCTGTAATAGTTAATTGAGCATCTTTGACAAAGCAATATACTGGTTAGTTTAAGATGCAATGTGAGTAACAACACGATATTCACTGAAAATAAAGGAAAAAATACGTATTTTTAAGAGGATTCTATCTGAAATTGACTTCTCAAATTATGAAATCAGCGAAACAAAAGCTTATTATTCTTGGAAGCGGCTTTGCCTCTTTTAGCACTTTAAAGGGTATCAATACTCAGGCGTACGATGTGATTGTGGTAAGTCCGCGAAATCATTTTATTTTTACACCACTGCTTCCAAGCACAACCGTTGGAACAATTGAGTTCCGTTCCATTATTGAACCGATCCGCAGCGCAAAAGAAAATATCACTTTTTATCATGCGTACTGTACCGGCATTGATACTGTCAACAATACTCTTCAATGTAAAAATTCGCTGGATGGAAATGAGTTTTCCCTTTCGTTTGACAAACTTGTGATCGGAGTCGGTGCTATCAGCAATACGTTTGGTATAGAAGGAGTGGAACAATACGGATTATTTTTAAAAGAGTTGACTGATGCCCGGGCCATTCGTCAGCGGATAATAGAAAATTTTGAACGAGCCAGCACACCCAATCTTCCCTTTGAAGAAAGAAAACGGTTGGTACATTTCGTTGTTGTCGGCGGCGGACCGACTGGCGTGGAATTCGCAGCAGAGCTTCATGATTTTCTTACAGAAGATCTTGTTGATTCTTATCCCACCGTCGTGCCTGATGTAACTATCACACTCTTTGAAGCAGGCGATGCTTTATTAAGTACATTTGATGCCGCTCTGAGTGATTACACAATCAAAATTTTTCAACGACAAAAAATTTCTGTACGTCTTCAATCTCAAGTAGCAAAAGTGGAAAAAAAAGAAATCCTCTTGAAGGATAGCTCGCGTATTCCGTATGGAATGATGGTATGGTCGACAGGAAATACACATACACCATTTGTAAAATCGCTGCCGTTCGAAAAAGATCGAGGATCACGCTTGATCACCAATGAATATTTTCAGCTAAAGGGATTTAAACACATTTATTCACTTGGAGACTGCGCAACAATTGAGGGAAATCTTCTTCCGGCAACATCGCAAGTAGCACAGCAGGAAGGATATTATCTTGCAAAGAGTCTGAATGCATTAGCGAAGGAGCGTCCAATAACACCGTTCATCTATCATCATCGGGGAATGCTGGCATATATCGGAAGCAACCGCGCACTTGCTGATCTGCCTCAGGTAAAAGGACGAGGGTTTTCAACATGGATATTCTGGCGTTCGGCATATTTGACTAAACTTGTCAGCTGGAAAAATAAAATTCTTGTCGTATTTGATTGGATAAAGACATTTGTTTTTGGAAGAGATTCGAGCAGATTTTAATGACCAATTTTACCCATCACTATATTAAAGAGATCCTTTCTGCGCACAAACGGATACCACTGTCACCCGTCGGATGTCGAAAAGCGTGTGTGATGGTAACGCTTGTCAATAAAGAAAATCATTTGCATCTTCTTTTGACGAAACGAACTGATTCGGTTGAGCATCACAAAGGGCAGATTTCTTTTCCGGGCGGAATGGTTGACGAAGAAGATAAATCCGATACGGCAACCGCACTTCGGGAAGTTGAAGAAGAAATCGGGATTCCCCGTTCATCAATTACGATTCTCGGAACATTGGATGATATTTATATTCCAAGTGGATTTGTTGTTACACCAATTGTCGGTTATATTGAATCCTTCACGGATGTAAAAACAAATCCCGATGAAGTTGCCGAAGTATTATTAATTCCGTTGGAAAAATTTTTCGATCTGTCGCTGCGTCATTTAGAGACCCGCGAATTAAAAGGGGTTCAGCGTCAGGTTTATTTTTACGATGTTTGGAAAGAACCGGTCTGGGGTGCAACAGCACACATCATTAAGCAGTTGACAGATCTTGTTTCATCGCATTAAATACCATTGAAAGACATGTCCACCGCAATATCCATTAAAAATCTTGTTAAAGAATATCACCGGAAGCGTGAAGCACCGCTGCGTGCCGTAGACGATATTTCCTTTGACGTTGAATCCGGAAAAATTTTTGGACTGCTCGGGCCAAACGGGGCAGGGAAATCAACAACCATTAAGATTCTTTCCACACTCGTTCCGCCAACTTCGGGAACTGTCCTGATCAATGGATTCGACGTTGTGCAGAAATCATTGGAAGTCCGAAAAAACCTCTGCGTTGTGCTGCAAGAAAGCGCCGTTGAAGTATTTCTGACCGTGAAACATAATTTCCTTACCTATGGAAAATTCCATGGAATGTCCTCTGCCGAGATCGAGAAGAAAGTGGGACGTGTGGTGGAATTGTTCAGCTTACACGACGTGATCAATCAAAAACCGATTGATCTGAGCGGAGGAATAAAACGACGTGTTCAGGTGGCAAAAATGTTTTTGGTTGATAAACCAATTGTTTTTTTGGACGAAGCAACAACCGGGATGGATACGTTCAACAAACGAGCAACAGTGAAAGCAATCAGAGAAGAAGCGGAACGCGGACGAACGATCCTTTTGACGACACACATGCTTGAAGAGGCGGAAGAATTGTGCCATTCCATTGCGATTATCAATCACGGAAAAATTGTCGCCAGCGGAACCACCGATGATGTGAAGAAAATGGGACTGCAGTTGTTTTATCTTTCCTTGAAGTTCAGCGAGATGGGAAAAGAACTGGAAGAATTGATTCAAAAATTTGCTCCTGTAAAGATTGAGATTGTGAACAATGAAGCAACAGTGACTGTGCGGGAACATAATGTTGCCTTAAACATTCTTTCGCTGGCACAATCGTCCGGTGCATTGAAACATTTTGAAATTTCCACCGCTTCGCTGGAGGATGTTTTTGTTGAATTGATTGACGGTAAGAAGATGAGGACAACTCGATGAGGAATGTTGCTGCCGTCGTCTACCGCGATGCACTTATAAGGCTTACCAGTTTTACATGGCTCTTCTTTGATATGGCTGTTCCGCTGCTCTACTTGTTAATGTTTGGAGTCGGTTTCAATAAAGCCGTTGGACTCGGCGTGAATACAATGGGTACGTCAATTCCGTACAACGATTTTTTTCTTGCCGGCGTACTCTCAATGGCATGTTTCGGAAGTGCAATTAATCAAGCATATGGATTTTTTGTTGATCGCGATAACGGTATCTTCTACGAATTTCTTACCTATCCGATGACGCGGGGGGAGTTACTTCTAGGGAAAATGATCTTTCAATGCGTGATGGCCTTAGCACAAACCGCACTGACGTTGAGCGCCGCAATATTTATCCTCGGCATCAATGTAAATATTGCTTTGATACCTGTAACAATCATAGCGGTGATGGCCGGAATTGCGGGTTGGTTCTTTGCGTTGTCGATCGTCGCTTTCAAGATTCGTCGTAATGACACCTTTAATACTCTGATCAATGTTGCATACTTCGTTCTGATGTTCGTCAGCAGTATGTTCTATCCGTTGGATGCAGTGCCGGAATGGCTGCGTTACATTTCCTACGCAAATCCACTCACTTGGCATACAGACATCTTACGGTATCTCACAATTGGGATTGGGAATGGAGGAACAATAATGATCGAGGCAGTCTGTTTTCTCACGTTCCTGCTTCTTTCGTTTTGGTTTGCTCAAAACGCTTTAAAAAAAGCAGCGTAACTCTTTTCTTGTTGCATCTTCACAACTTAACCCAACGCGCCGTATAAATCTTTCGAATTTACTTTCACTCCCATCAACTTCAAGTACATAAAAAGTTCCGCTTTGTGATTTAAATGATGTTCCAGTGCAAAAAGCGACATGCGCCATTTTTGCGCACGCCCTAATTGCAGCGTATCCAATTCTCCCGTCTGAAATTCTTCGTTGTTCATTATTGAAAAAATATCAAAAAAGTATTTTACGTTTTCGCGATACAGATTCACACACTCTTCAACTGTAGCGCTCGGTGTTCTTCTGTTCGTAATAAAGACATGCCGCAGTGATGGAAGCGCCCATTCATTTTTCAGAATCCCATTTGCATTAAATCGTAACGCATACGCCATGTGATACATTAACTGACCGACGGTGAATGACTCTTCTGTTGGTTTCCAATCTTTTTGATCCGGTGGAACAAGCAAGAACATTGGTTCGGTGGGAGCCAGTTGTTTTTCGGCATAGTCGCGAAATTGCAGCGAGGTCATCTGTTATCCTTCAAATTCTGATTCAATAATGATGGTCTGATCTATAATACGAATATTTAGCACGTTTGGACGGCAGCAGACAGAACAATCCTCCGTCAAGGTTTGTTCTTCCCCTCCCTCTGGTTCTACAAAGACCTCGTTTTCTTCCCCGCAAAATGAGCAATGAAACGTTCCAAAATAATCCATAAGCCAAAAATAGAGAAGTTGGTGTAGAAAAACCACTTGGGAACAACGATATTTCGAAGACGTCTAAGGAACGATTGACTGGCTGGGATAACACCCAAATATTGCTTATCAGCCCTAATTTCAGTATTTTTATATACTTACAACGTTTTTTTCATTACAATTTATTCCATATAGAGGAGTTTTTCAGTTATGCAATTGAAAAAGTTAATGATGACCACCCTCGTTTTCGCAATATTTGCGGGAATCATTGGCTGCGGCGGTTCAAGTTCGTACGTTGCAGATATTGCCGGTGATAAGATCACGATCCAAGATTTTGAGCAGGTCTATGCAAAGAATAACGGCGGCTGGGAAGCTGCGGCAAAAACATCGGTGGAAGATCGCCAAAAGTTTTTGGATCTCTATGTAAAATTTCGACTAAAAGTGAAAGAAGCTTACTCTCTTGGATATAACAATGACAAAGAATTGAAAAATGAACTGAACGATTATCGAAAAAATCTTGCTGTTTCATACATGCTGGAAAAGGAAATCACCAAGCCGGCATTGGAAATGATGTATCAACGTAAATTAAAGGTACTCCGTGCAAGTCATATCCTGGTAGGAACAACCTCCGCAAATCCAGAAGATACATTGATGGCATTTAATGAAGGATTAGCAATCATTGATTCATTGAAATTTGGAATTTCTTTTGAAGAATTAGCCTTGAATAATTCCCGGGATCCTTCAGTTCAAAACAATAAAGGTGATCTGTATTATTTCAGTGCCGGACAATTGGTACCGGAATTTGAAGATGTTGCTTACAGTTTAAAACCGGGTGAAATTACATTGGTCCCAGTGAAAACTCAATTTGGTTATCACATTATTAAAGTGACCGATATAAAAAACAACCAAGGTGCGGTAAAAGCAAGCCACATCATGAAGCGGCATACGCGCGGCGCAAATCCCGCAGATTCTGCAAAAGCGTATGAAGAAATTAAGACTATATTGGATTCTATTAAAGCGGGAAAAGATTTCGCCGAAACAGCCCGCAATTTGTCCGACGATACCTACAGCGCAGAACGAGGCGGCGATCTTGGATTTATTGAACGCGGAAGAACGGTGAGAGAATTTGATGAAGTTCTTTTCGATCTTAAGGACGGCGAAGTTTCCGGAATCGTGAAGACACAATTCGGATATCACATCATTAAACGGGATCACGCGCAAGGAATTGCTCCATTTAAAGAAATGGAACAACAATTAAAAACTGATTACCAGAACTATCGTTTTCAATATGATTACAACACGATGGTGAATAAACTCCGTACGTTGTATTCATTCAAAGAGAACAATGATGCGGTAAAAGCATTCTCGGTGAGTGTCGATACGTCGAAAACAACAAGCGATATCAATTGGGACAGCACTGTTTCCGCGGCGACGCGAGCATTGGTCATCTACACCTTCGGCGACAGAAAAGTAACCGTAGATGAACTGATTGAATTAACAAAAACGAATCAGGATTTGAAAAATTTGGCATTGAAACTTCCGTTCACTATCCAAACTATTGTCAGCAAGGTCGGTACCGGTTTGATTGCAGAACATCACGCTCGACAACTGGAAGGAAAATTCCCGGACTTCAACCGCACAATGAAGGAATACGAAGAAGGTATTCTCCTTTTCAAAGCGGAACAAGAGAATGTATGGAACAAAGTTCAGCCGTCAGACTCCATCCTGAAAAAATATCATGCAGAACGAAGTGCAACGTATCAATGGCCGGACCGGGTGAATGTGCAAGAAATCTTTGTACCATCAGACAGTGTTGCACAACTTGTGCAAAAAGCAATGACGGGTTATACTGTTGATTCACTCGTTGCCAAAAAACAAAAAGGAAAGAGCAAAAAAGCAGCCTACGACACTGTAAAAATTGTTGTGGCACCAATTAGTTTTGATTCAGCCGCTGCTCTGTACAATGTTCGCGGTACAACACTCGAAACCCGCGGAGTGTTAGGTTTACAACCTCTTTCCACCAACACAGTGACACAACGTGCTTGGGGAATTCCGGAAAAAGATACCATTACCTATTTCCCGAACGAAGGGGGATTTTCCTTTGTGAAAGCATTAAAAAAAGATCCCGCGCGCGAAAAAACATTCGAAGAAGCACAATCGGAGGTTTCCGGAGCATTCCAAGAATATGAAACAAAACGATTAAGTGACGAATGGTTCCAATCGCTGCAGAAAAAATATCCTGTACAACTCAATGCAGACGCATTGGCAAAAACCTTTGCAAAACCGCCGGCAACCGCGGCATCAGAGAAACAATGACATATTGCAATTGCCATACAGAGGAAAGCGTCTATCGCTTTCCTCTTTTCTTTTTCAGTCTGCTCCTGTTGCTGGTCATCGGATGCACCGAACCGGAACAAAATGGATCGGTCGTTGCTCGGGTGAACAATCAATCATTGACAATGGAAATGATTAAGGCAAATGTCGATCCTTCCCGCACATTGACACAGAACGATATCCAGCAATATGCAAGTCGCTGGGTGACCAATGAATTGTTGTATCAGGAAGCACAGCAGCGCGGTTATGATGTGTCCGAACAGATACAGCAAAAAATGACAGAAGCGCGCAAACAACTGAGTATTGCCGAATTGTTGGAAAAAGAGGTGTATTCGCTTGCATCCAATGATGTCCGGCGTGATGAACTTGCAGCCTATTTTCAGAATCACAGTGACGAGTTTATTCTTCGCGAAAGTATTATTCGATTGTCAGTTGTTATCTTCAACGAATTTGAATCTGCAAATCAATTTCGCACAGAGACATTGAATAACGGCGAATGGGATAAAACGATCGAACAGTTTCGTTCCAATCCGTCAAAAGGATTGCTCTCGTATTCTGATTCTCTTTTTTATACCAAGTCGTCGCTCTATCCGCAGGAATTGTGGAAAGTGGCCGGTGCACTTGGAATGTCGGAAGTATCGTTTCCGGTAAAGACCAGTGTTGGACATGTTGTGCTTCGTTCGCTGGGACAATTTAAAGAGAGCTCTATCTCACCGTTGCAGTATGTTGAAACAGATATCCGTAACCGATTGGCAATGGAACGCCGCCAAAAAAAATATCAGCAATTTTTACAGGAGCTGCGCATGAAACACACTGTGACCATGATGATTGCGGGAACAGATTCTACCAAAGGAATGGACTAATACATGACGATGAGAATATGTTTATTATTATCGCTGCTCGTCAGCGGTGCAACGGCGCAACAATCACTCGACAGGATCATCGCTGTCGTGGACAAAGAGGTTATTACTGAGTCCGATTTGAATTTTACCGTTCAACAACTGGCCGTACAAAATCGACTCGATTCAAAGTCGAAAGAATTACGAGACCGTGTGTTGGATGGCATGATCAATGATAAACTTGTGCTTGCACAGGCTATTGAGGACAGCGTCATCGTTTCCGATGAAGAAGTGACCGAACGACTTGAACAACAAATTCAGCGTATGACGTATCAAGTGGGAAGTCAGCAGAAACTGGAAGAGATGTACGGAATGACCATCAATAGAATGAAGCGCGACTTCCAGTTCCGCGAGCTTATCCGAAAACAGATGCTTGTGCAAAAAATTCAGCAGCAGCGCCAAACACAACTGACAGTGTCGCGCCGAGAAGTGGAAGAATTTTTCGCAACATATAAAGACAGTATTCCAAAAGTTCCGATGGAATTCGAATTAAGCCACATCTATGTTGAACCGAAACCAGATTCTTCCGTATTGAAACTGCTATTTAATAAAGTACAATCAATCGCCGACAGCATTAAAGCAGGGGGTGATTTTGCGGAATTTGCAAAACGGTATTCATCGGATGGATCAGCTGCACAAGGTGGTGATCTTGGATTTGCCCGCCGCGGTTCGTTCGTAAAAGAATTTGAAGAGGTCGCATTTACGTTATCTGAAAAAGATATCTCCAAACCAGTTAAGACGCAGTTCGGCTATCACATTATTCAACTTGTTGAACGTCGTGGCGATGCTGTACGAACACGACATATTCTCTTCCCAATTGAAATGTCTCAGGCGAATGACGATTCAACAATCGCGCAATTAAAACGGATTCGTGAAGCAGCTGTTAAAGGAGAAAGTTTCGGAGTGCTTGCACGTCGATATTCCGAAGATAACGATACGAAAGACGTCGGCGGAGATCTTGGTAGAGTCGCTTCAGATCAGCTTGATCCGGCGTATGAAGAGTTTGTGAAAACGGCAAAAGCAGGAGACATTAGCGAGCCCAGAAAGTTGACCGTGCAGAGCAAATATGGATACCATATCATTTTCGTCCGGTCGGTCACAGCAGAACACCCAATCAATCTGAACGATGATTATAAGCGGATAGAACAGCTGGCCCTTCAGTTCAAGCTGAGCAATAAATACGAACAATGGGTAGACGAACTGCGCAGGACAATCTACTGGGAAAAGAAATTGTAACTCGATCGAATTTTAATTATACTAACACACTTCATTCATTGAAATACATCAGGAGAAACACATGGCACAGCATCAATCAGCGGAAAAACGTATCCGCTCCAACGAACGGCGGGCAAAACGCAATGTTGCGGAAAAATCAACAATGAAAACAATGTTGAAAAAAGTTCGTTCATCAGAATCGAAAGATTCTGCACAGACTGTCTTAAAAGAGACGGTGTCGTTTCTGGATAAACTTGCTGGAAAGAAAGTGATTCACGCAAACAAAGCAGCAAATTTGAAATCGAAATTGACTAAGCTTGTGAACAAACTGAAGTAATTGTTTGTTGCTGCAAACGACACTCCCCGCTTCTGCGGGGAGTGTCGTTTTAAATCAATCCTTCTTTTTCCATTTGCAACTGCTGCAATTCTCTGATCCGCTGCTGGAACTCTCCCCCCTTGGCAGGCTGAGAAAACATTAAAATTTCATACGCTTGTATCGCTGCGCGATACTCCCCTTGCTGTGCATAGATTTCAGCTAATGTCGGTGTGACAGCATCAGTTTCATACGCCTGCTCATCCTTAGTTTCCTGAGGAACAGGATTCTGCGGCTGATAATTTTCCTGCGGAACTATCTTCTCTGCACTTTGCAACTTCTCTGCCAGCGAATCAATATCTGTAGATGGCGATGCCATATCAATCGGCGATTCTTCATTCATCGCATTCATTTCTGCAAACAGCTGTGCTTGCTCCGGAGATGCAAACACCGGCTCCGGATCTGTATGGGTTTCCCGCTGAGTATCCGGTACTGAAGTGTCAAAGGATTCCTTCATGAAATCAAGAGAATGATCTTCAACAACAACAGTTGTCTGTTCCGCAGGCTGAACATTGTTGAGAAATTCATCCAATGAAACGGGTGATTGCGTATTGATCCGTGATTGGTTTTGTGCAAAATAATCATCGTATGAAGGAAACGCTTCTGAGGAGATGGGAAGCTCTTCTGAAACGGGTTGGTATTCTTGCTGTTGAACGATCGGTTGTTCAAACTCCGGTTCTGCAACACTGCTCAATGGCTGACTAAAACTTAACTCTTCAACACTTGGAGTTTCAAATGGTATCTGTTGAGTAGTTTCTTGCACTGATTCCGGCGAAGAGAATTGTTGTTCTGCTTCCGGTTTCACAGCTGTCGGCGGCTTGAAATAATTTTCTTCCGTCGTTCGTGTTGATTCATCCGGTTTATTGGGGACGGAGATCAGCAGCTGAGCTGCCGTCTGATTGAACGGTGATAATTCCAATGCTTTTTCAAAAGCACTTTGCGACTTGGAATATTCCTTAAAAGCCAGATGAGCTTTACCAAGAACAATGTAGCCGGCATAATAATTCGGGAAGAGTTTTATTCCTTCTTCCAACAGCATCATCGCTTCGGCAGATTGTTCTCTCCCCAAATATATATCGGCTAGCCGCGCAAAGAGAGGCGATTGCGGATTTTCTGCTAACTTTTGTGCAAGAAACTCTATGTCGAACTCTTCAAATTCCATAATAAAAAACAATGTACCTACTCAGAGTGTTTATACCACCTGATGCATGAATTATTTCCCCCTGAGCAGTTACAAAACAGCTAATAACTTACTCAGGCGTAAAATAGGTAAGATTGAGCTGAATTGCAAAATTGTTCGTAAAGATTTCATGTTATGAATATTTTGTATATTTCCATCACTATTTTCTCACTTTGCTAAAAGCCGTCTGCATGAGTTGGTTGTTTGGTGTTATTGGTTCCCGCGTTACGGTCAAGGATCTACCCCGATATCACACTGTACACGACAAGCACCTTTTTCAAAATTTCAAAGAACACTCCCATTATTTTGCCTGCGGAGGAAATACTCAAACATGTTTTTCCGAAAATACCCCGGACAATAGTTCTTTTTGGATCGGATTGGGAATTGCTATACAGAGTGATCCACATCAGGCCGCCATTCTTTCTCCTCTTGGGTGGAATGCCTTGGTACAGAATGTTGACGGCGTTAGTAAACAAAACGGTCATTTCATTATTGTAACATATGCCAATAATACGTTTGAAATCCGAACAGATACGTTAGGACTTCGGACAATGTACTGGAAACAAAATGAAGATGAGATCATCCTAAGCACTCGAATTGACTGGATCTCGAGATATTGCAACGGATTAGAAATAGATTATCAATCCACCGGTTCCCGCTGGCTATTGGTGAATCAACTATCATATCAATCGCTGGCAAAAAATACACACCGGCTTGGACCACAGGGTAAGCTTACGATCCACAACGGAAGTGTCACATCTTATCAGCAACCATATACTCCATCTGTTAATAACACTGTTTTTTCCAAAAAGAATATGACGGATTGTTTACTTTCATATCTTACCCCACAACATCAAGATTTAAAGCAAATCACATTAGGCTTATCGGGTGGGTTAGATTCTCGAGTACTTCTTTCATTCTTAATGGGTTCTCATCGTAAGAATTATCAAACGCATACCTTTGGTCATATTCTCGATCCGGATGTTGCTATTCCAAAGAGGATTGCCGAGAAAGAACATTTTCCACATTTTATCTTTCAAACCGCTATTTCGTCAACACAGCAATTAGCCCATCTGGTCCAAAGTTATGCATCGGAAACAAATCTTGTTGAGCCGATTTCCACTGCGTTACGATTACAAAATATTGCATCACTTGATCCGGCAAAATATATTATGATTGATGGAGGCTACGGCGAAATTGCTCGGCGTCAATATTTGAACAAGCTTGCCTTCTATGGAAAAAAACCTTTTCGCAATCAAAATATTGATCTGTTATTTAGGCATTTATATGTACAACGAGGTAATTTCCTTCACCGTGATATTTTCAAGCAGATGCACATAGGTGCGCGAAATGATATTTCTACTATGCTGAACACAATGCCTGCTATTGGGGAAATCAGTTTGGAAAACTATCTGGATCTTTGGGCTATTCGATCGCGGTTTCCCAATTTTGGAAGTGATGAACAGGCCAGATTGGATAAGCAGATTTTGAATTTTATGCCGTTTGCACAATTAGATTTTGTAAACATGGTCTTTACTATGCCAGTTGCTCTACGACGGAACGGGAGACTCTTTCGCGACCTGATTAAAATGAACTTTCCCGTACTATCAAATTATCCTCTTGTGAAAAGTGGTATGACATATCCTTTTCAACTTTCTACAAAAACTTCATGGTTGTATACAAAAATTAAATCAAAACTCGGGTTTCAATATGTTGAAAACCATATTGATCTGTTTTTAGAGTTAATGAAAGATTACACACTTGATCTGTTGTATTCAAAAAATGTTCAAGAACATCCTGCCTACAACTATCAATATATTCGCACCGTTATTGAACAGTATTATCGCGGAGATACAACACTAAAAACCGAAGTGGTGTGGTGGTTAACATTTGAGCTGTGGAGAAAAGGAATTGAACAAAAATAATAATGCCGGCAGCTGCCGGCATTATCGTGTTATACTGTTGAGAAACAAATTATATGTTCAGGCACTAATCGGTTCAACAACCAAATTCAATCGAGCCATTTTCATGCGGCGCGCTTCGAGTGCCTGCTGAACAGACATTAAGGCAACAAATCCATATCCACACGTGAACAAAAGTTGGAAGGGAACAGCCGCAATTTCAAGATAGTACAGGGATGAAAGCACACCGAAGAAACAATAGAGCGCCAATGCGATTTCCACAAGCACTGTCCAGCTGAACTTCACTGGAACATATTTCTTATCATTCCACGATTGTTTTTTTCCTTCAATACCATATTTCGGTGTCCGTACGAATTCAGATTTTCGTTTAAACAGTCCTTCCAGTACCGCTTTACTGTTATTCACTGCAAATCCCATGCTGCCGGCCATGAAAACAGGAAACAGCATAATCCGTTTGCGCCAATCAGCATAGATATCTTTTTGTGAATACAGGTAAAATAAAAATGAACCGATGAACGCAAGTACGAACACCGACATAAAATCAAAATAAGCATCGAATCCACCGCCATGTTTAATGAACGTAAGCGGAACATTCAAAATGCTTGCAAGGATGATGAACGGAAATACGATATTGTTCGTTAAATGAAACGTGCTGTGAAATTTAATGCGAAACGGAATGTTCGATTTCCACACCATGGGGAGAAGTTTCCGCGCTGTTTCAATGGCACCTTTCGTCCAGCGAAACTGCTGCGATTTCAATGCATTAATCTCTGCCGGAAGTTCTGCCGGAGAGGTAACATCTCGCAGGAATTTGAATTTCCAACCGCGAAGCTGTGCTCGATAGCTCAAGTCGAGATCTTCCGTCAACGTATCGCTCTGCCAGTTTCCTGCATCGAGAATCGTCTCTTTTCTCCATACACCGCCAGTGCCGTTAAAGTTGATAAAGTATCCTGCTTTGTTACGGATATTCTGTTCAATCACGAAATGCCCGTCCAAGGCCATTGCTTGTGTGCGTGTCATTAACGAATAATCGCCATTCAAATGTTCCCATCGTGTCTGCACCATGCCGATGTTCTTATCATTAAAGAAATATGGGATCGTTTTTTCCAAGAACTCCGGTTTCGGAATAAAATCTGCATCAAAAATCGCTACAAAATCACCTTTGGCAGTTTTTAACCCTTCTTTCAATGCACCTGCTTTAAATCCTTTACGATTTGTACGGTGTGCATGAATAATATTGAATCCTTTTGCCTGCTTTTCGCGAACGATACTGGCAACAAGATCAACCGTTTCATCGGTGGAATCATCCAGCACTTGAATTTCAAGTCGATCTTTTGGGTACTCAATGCCGCATGATGCGTCAATCAACCGGCGCACAACATACATCTCGTTGTACAGTGGAAGCTGTATCGTTACCATCGGTGTATCATTCAGCGGAAGATCCCCTTCCACCTCATTTCGATGTTTGTAATAGTGATAGATCATGACGAATCCGTGTGCGCCGAAAACAAACAAGATGCTCAAACAGATGATGTAGGCAATCAGTATGAATTGTTCCATAGTGTTATGTAGTTTGAATGTGAATTATATAGTGTCTTAAACTGTTCTTACCAGCCGGAAACCGTCTCCAGCAAAATATCTTCTGCAACTTTGTTCACCGCATCGTTTAACGCAACGTCGCGTGTTTGTTGACCTTGTGTATATTCTCCCCAATTGGAAAAATCTTTTTCCCAAATTTTTTTCCGAAATTTCATATCGGTGTATGAAGCGTGAACAGTCACAGTGACTCTTCGTGTACGGACGATATCATTTCCTCCAATGACGGATGGAGCATCAATCACGGTGGAAATTGTCCCTTCGATAATCGAATCTGCCGTCAACCGTTCCCCGATTTCAAGATTATTATCATTGCGGAACTGTTCGATCACTTTTTGTGTGAACTTTTCGCGTAGTCCCGGTTCGCCAAATCCACTGACATCTTCAAACAATGGAATTGCGACTGTCTTGAGATGAGGAGCAACCGATGCTCCGGTAAATGAGTAACAACTTCCAAACAAATATGTGCACACACCAAAAAAGAGAATGTTAACAGCTTTCATATTCCGTATTCTTTAATCTTTCTATACAATGTTCGTTCTGAAATCTGCAGCTCATCCGCAGCAAGACGACGATTATTGTGATACTTTTTTAATGCCGTCTCAATCATCCTTCGTTCCATTTCGCCGAGCGAGAGATTTTCCTGCACCGCATTGTTTTGATTTCCGCTTACTGCACCATTTCCGCCAAGCACACCCTTCAACAAATTTTTTACATCAAGCATGTCATTCTTTAACTCGATCAACGCACGATACAGCAGCTGACGTTCGTCAAAATCATTCTGTTTCGAAACAACCATGGGAAGATTGCGTTCTTCCGACGGCAGGCGAAGATATTTTCTGATATCTTCGGCTTCTAATTTTTTCCCGCGCTCGAGCACTAGCATGCTTTCCACAACATTGCGCAGTTCACGAACATTACCGTGCCAGTAATACTGCTGCAATAATTCCACCGCTGCCGGTGTCATACCGCCGAACTTGATGCCGTTCTTTGCGGTAAACTCTTCTACAAATTTTTCAAAGAGCAACGGAATATCTTCTTTTCGTTCGCGGAGCGCCGGGATACGAACATTCACCGAGCGCAATCGGTAAAACAGATCTTGTCGAAAATTCCCGTTTCGCACTTCTTGTTCCAAATCTTTATTTGTCGCAGCAATCACTCGCACATCCACTTTGCGCGCGATGGAAGAACCAACACGTAAAAATTCACCGTTCTCCAAAATCCGTAAAAATTTTACCTGTGTTGCAAGGGGAAGTTCACCAATTTCATCAAGAAAAATTGTACCGCCATCCGCTAGTTCAAAATATCCTTTTCGTTCGCTGCTGGCTCCTGTGAACGAACCTTTTTCATGTCCAAACAATTCCGATTCAATAATCCCTTCCGGAATTGCGCCGCAGTTTACTGTTACCATCGTCTTCTTGGCACGCTTGCTTGCACCGTGGATCGCATGCGCGATTACTTCTTTTCCGACACCACTTTCACCGGTGATCAAAACAGTAATATCGGTCGGGGACACATGTTGCAGCACCTGCACAAGTTCCTGCATCTCCAGCGATTCGCCGACGATGCCGAATTGACGTTGAAACTCTGTTCTGTTCTGAGTTTGTTCCACGTTTGCCCCGCTCAACGTTTCACCATAAACCAGTCCAGATTGAACTTTGCTTTCAATTCTCCGCCAAACGCTTTTGCCGATTGTTCATCAACAAATCCTTCAAATGCCACTGCATATACCGTTTTTCCACCGCTTACCTTCGAAAACACAATTGCTTTTTTACCGACCACGGACGTGATATTATCAGCCTGTTCCTGCGCTTTTACTTCTTGAGAATAGACAGCTACCTGAACGATAAAACCGCCGGTTGTTGTTGATGGAACAATCGATTCCTTTTTTTCTTCGACCGCCGGTTGTGGTGCGGGTTCTGATTTCACCGTTGACGGAGTTTCAGATTTGATCGGTTCTTTGACAGTTCGTTTGGCAAATATCGAGTTTGGATATTGTTCATTCAGCTGCGTTAATTTGGCATCTGCAGTTTTGTATAATCCAACTGCATAATAATATTGGTAGATTTTATAGAGGGCATCATCTGCCCACTCATTTTGCGGATAAGTATCAACAAATGATTGATACTTTTTCACCGCCTGGTCGCCGTTTTCCGTTACATACGCTTCGAGATATTTCACTCCGGGATCGTTCGACAGTTGCTTTAATAATGAGGATACTTCTGTTCGAACTTGTTCAATTTTTCCGGAATGGATCAAATCAAGACGTTGACGAACTTCCTGCTCACCAAGCTGAGCAAACAGCAGATTCGTCATCAGCAGCACAACCGGCATTATAGAAATTGTATAATTTTTCATAGAGACTATTGAATTGAAATCAATTCATGTTTGGAACAAGTTTACCAATAAGCGTCTGAGCATTTGCTCGTTCGATCTTGACTTTCCGAATTTCTCCAACAGTTGCATTACCTCTCGGAAAGACAGTTTTTTTATTGGTATCAGTCCGCCCCATCAGATCGTCCGCAGAACGAGAACTGTCGCGTTCGATCAACACTTCAACATTTTTTCCGATGAGCAATTGATTGATATCAAATGCGATTCCATTTTGGAGTTCGATGATCTCATTCAATCGTTCAACTTTCAATTCTTCCGCAACATCGTCTCCCATATCCCATGCTTTTGTGTTTTCGCGGGGAGAGTATTTGAACATATACGCGCCATCATATTTCACCTGCTTCAAAATATCCAATGTCATTTGATGATCTTCCCCTGTTTCTGTTGGGAAACCTGCAATGATATCGGTTGAGAAACTCGCATCCGGCATTGATCGCTTGACCTTTTCCATTAAGCCAAGATAGCGTTCAATAGTGTAGGTACGATTCATCAATTTCAAAATTCTGTTCGATCCTGATTGCACTGGAAGGTGAACATATTTGCAAATATTGTCATGCGTTGCTATCGTCTCAATCAATTTGTCGCTCATATCCTGAGGATGGGATGTCGTATACCGAATACGCATTGTGCTATCGACCTCGGCAACGGATTTGAGCAAGTCCGCAAAATCGTATTCACCGTCGTGATATGAATTTACATTTTGTCCAAGCAGCGACACTTCTTTAAACCCTTGAGCACTTAACTTTCGCACTTCTTCTACAATACTTTTCAAACTTCTGCTTCGTTCACGGCCGCGGGTGAAGGGAACAACGCAAAACGTGCAAAATTTATCGCAGCCTCTCATTACGGAGAGCCACGCACTGATCCCTTCTGTTCTCAACGGAGTGACATCATCGTAATTTTCCACGCGGGAAAGCTTTACGGCAATACCGCGCTGTCCTGCGTACGCATCTTCAATTAATTTTGGGAGTTTTCGATATTCATCCGGTCCGACAACAAGATCGACAAGATTATTTTTTTCGACGAGTGTTGTTCGTAATCGCTCTGCCATGCATCCCAGCACGCCGATCAATACTTCGGGGTTTCTCCGTTTGTGTTCTTTCAGTTCGGAGACTCGTTTGTGTGCCCGTAGTTCTGCGTTATCGCGAACGCTGCAGGTGTTTACTAATATCAAGTCAGCGCTGGCTGCATCTTTGGTAGGTTTGTACCCAATTCCATCCAACACACCGAGTACAACTTCAGTGTCCGCCATATTCATCTGGCAACCATATGTTTCCACATAGATTTTTTTGGATTTCGTCTCCATTTGCACTACAAATATACTTCCCTGCTGACATTTGGACAATGGAAAGTCGGTTTATTAACCAAAATTAATTGAATAAGTGAAGATTAACTGATTTTAAGAAAGGCCATGGTTGCCGTTTTGTCAGCTATTTGCTTGCCGGAAGAAAAAAGCGTACGTTTTCACAGAAAAGTTATCCACATCTTAAGAACAGCGAATTTTGAAGTTAAATAGAATAGTTTTTCGCATATCTGAAGGATTTTTTCGTTTTTAGCAACAATCCAAAAAATTTTTAGGCACAATTATTCATTTCCCTTACTTTTTATGCTTTTACATTGGCATAAATTTTGGACTACATATTTCGATTCTTTTTCCTCACTCTTTATCAAATACATAATAATTACAATCATGAATCCTCAAAATTTTATCTCAGAAATTCGATCCAAAGCCAAGCAACTTAAAAAAACCATTGTCCTCCCGGATGCGATCGATCCTCGGGCCTTTAAAGCAGCCCGCATTCTTGTAGATGAAGGAATCGCCACACCGATCCTGATCGGGAATGAATCTGCCATTCAAGCCAAAGCAAAAGAAGAGGGTGTTTCTCTTACAGGTTTAAAACTTATCGATCCCGAAAAATCCGACCTGCTTCCTTCGTTTTCACAGAAATTTTTTGAACTTCGAAAAGCAAAGGGAATCCATCTTACCGAAGCAACGGAAACAATGAAGAAGCCGTTATTCTTCGGCGCGATGATGGTCCGGGAAGGATTGGCAGATGGAAGCGTTGCCGGTTCACTCTCCACCACCGGCGATGTGATGCGGGCAGGTATTCAGGTGATCGGGATGAAAGAAGGAATTTCTGTTGTCTCCAGTTTTTTTATGATGGTTTTTCCGAATCAATTGCTTTCATTTGCAGATTGTGCCGTTGTTCCGGATCCGACAGCTGAGCAGCTTGCAGACATTGCGTTAACAACAGCGGAGAATCATGCAAAACTGACCGGTGAAGAAGCGCGCGTAGCAATGCTCTCCTTTTCTACCAAAGGAAGTGCAAATCATCCGCATGTTGAGAAAGTAGTGAAAGCCACAGCTCTCGCCAAACAGAAAAATCCGAATCTGAAACTTGATGGAGAAATGCAATTGGATGCGGCTATCGTTCCAAAGGTTGGTGCTTCAAAAGCTCCCGGAAGTAATGTCGCGGGCACAGCAAATGTTCTCGTCTTTCCGGATCTTGATGCCGGTAATATCGGATATAAACTCGGTCAACGGCTGGGCGGTGCAGAGGCAATTGGACCGATTGTGCAAGGGTTAAAAAAACCGGCATTCGATCTTTCCCGTGGGTGTTCGGTAGAAGATATTGTTAACACAACGGCGATTAATGCAGTCATCGGTGCGGTGTAAAAAAACAATTCATAATTAATAACGCATAACTTATAATGGATACAACGAAAGAAAATATTTTAAGAAGTAAGACGTTTTCTTTTGCCGTTGAAATCATCAGGCTCTATAAAATATTGAGCGGTGAAAGAAAGGAATTTGTCCTTAGTAAACAATTATTGCGATCCGGAACATCGGTGGGAGCAAATGTAAGAGAAGCAAATAGTGCTGAATCAAAAGCAGATTTTATCCATAAGTTATCTATCGCTCACAAAGAATGCGATGAAACGATCTACTGGCTAGAATTGTTAAAGGAAACTGCATATTTAAAAGAAACTGAATTTTTTTCAATTCATTCCGAAGCGGAAGAAATCATTAAAATTATTAAACGGTCTCTGATAACTGCTAAGAGCCGAGCGTAATATTATACATTATGAGTTGTGCATTATGCATTCACCGTCTGCAAGAACCTATATAAAATCCCTCCATCTTACGCCTCATCCCGAAGGAGGACACTACAAGGAGATCTATCGTTCAGAGGGAATTGTCTCTCAGCCCAATCTACCCATACGGTATAACGGAGGCCGAGCATACTCCACATCAATTTATTATCTACTAGAATCAAAAGATTTCTCCTCGCTCCATAGAATACATTCTGATGAGCAGTGGTTTCACATTGACGGTTCGGCGTTGACAATTCATTCCATCGCACCGGACGGAACATACACACAGCATCATATCGGAAAGAATTTGGAAAAAGGAGAATTACCGTACGCCGTTGTGCCGCATGGATGTTGGTTCGGCGGAACGGTAAACGATACAAATTCGTACGCCCTCGTCGGTTGCATAGTAGCTCCAGGATTCCATTTTGATGATTTTACATTAGCGAAACGAGATATCTTGAATTCTACATACCCGCAACATAAAGAACTTATCAATCGATTAACACGAAAATAAGAACCGCTATATTACACTCTGTGAATATCGGAAAAACATTTTTGGCGTAGCTGACATTCGCTTGCCTAAACCACGCAAAGTCTCTATCTTTCCTTAACATAACTGTAAAAGTTTCTTTTATTTTTGTTTATCATCCTATTGAAAATTGGATAACCACACTCTCCATAGAGACTTCCTGCAAAAAGGAACTGACGGCTATGTCATCATCAGTAGGTTCTATTCCCGATATGCCGATGTTCTTTCACGCGCGAATTTTACTGACATTAATGATGTCGTACACGAGGTATTTTTATCCCTTTCGAAAAGTGATGTACGTGATGTTCGCGATCTGGAACATTACATTATGCGCGCAATTAAACTTCAATGCTGGTCGTTACTGGACAAAGCGATCAAAGTGAAAGCCATTGGGTCGAAGACAGAACCAATTGACAGGGATGAAGATCAACAAAAAATTCACTACAACCGCACAACCAATCAAGCGGAACAATTAACCGCTCTTGAGGGGAATGAATTACTCATTCAATTGAGTCTCTTCAAACTCCGTTTAACGATGCAGGAATTACGGTTGTTAAATTTTCTGATTGATGAAGCAGACAGATCTGAGATTGCGAAAACAACAGGTATGAACCTGAATACGCTGGATACGAATATCAGAAGATTACGGATAAAGTTAGCAGAATATTTGAAAAGCCTTGGATATACCCATTCCGGACTGGAAAGATTTGTTTAAGTTACAAAATAACGGAAAGTTTTTTACCGTTTAACGAACTATGTATACAGTATATGATTTTAGTTATTACGGGGATTGATAATGACAACCAATGAAACTACGTTTCTGAACGGTTATTCTCAATTTCTCGATGACTCGGGGGAGCATTTTACTTACGCAGCACTTTCTACGTACCGCAATTTCGCCGGGGAATTGAGTGAAAAAGAGAGACGTTTTTTTTCCTTCCACCTTGCCGCATGTCAGCAGTGTTCGGCACGATTGCTGGAGATTGAGGATATAGAGGGACCTGTCGTTGAGCATCTTCAGAAGTCCATTCTGAAAATTTCGCCCGGGGTTTTCCGATATGCAATGGCCGCAATATTGATTATTGCTTTAGGAATTACCGCTATTTTGATCAATCAAAACGTTCAGCAAGACACAATTGCTGTTGAAGATCTACACTCAGGGCAGCTAGTGGTGGCAACATCGGATCCGGAAAAATTCATCCCCAACCAAGTTCTTGAGAACTTTATCGAAAGAACAGTCCGATCCACATCAACTGTAACGCTGCTTGCTCCTGATATCGGTGACACACTGACCATACCGTTCACGTTTAGATGGAAAGTGAATAACGAAAAAAATAATTTCGTCTTGCTCATTGTAGACAATAACAATCTGGAAGTGTGGAAACAAGAAACGGTCTCTTCTGAAGTTACGCTTGCACAACAGCTTACACCTGGTCTTTATTACCTGAAGTTAGAACTGAATCAAAAACTTATGCAGGTAGGAAAATTTTTCGTGATTCGTTGATGCACGTTATTTGCCTGTCAATATGAATGGACTCCATTCAACAGGATGAGCATACTTCCCCTTTTTGATCATTGCCAGTTTTGCATTTCTTAACGCGGTTGAGTACGGCTGATTGTTGAGAATATTCCGATAGAACTGCACCATTAATTCGGCAGTAGATTTATCAGCAACCTGCCAAAGAGAAACTAAAAGATTTTTAGCGCCGGCATACATAAATCCGCGCGTTAATCCCAACAATCCTTCTCCCTTCACAATTGTTCCGAGGCCGGTTTCGCAGGCACTCAGTGTAACCAGATCCGCATTAAGCTGCAAATTGTAAATTTCACCGGAATACAAAACCCCATCATCCATTGTTCCCTTTTCGGGCACAGCAAAGATCACTCCGGAGAGTTTCGGATTTTCTTCGTTAATCATGCCGTGTGTTGCAATATGAATAAATCGGCTCTTTTTCATATCGTCTGATTTAAAACTAGACTCCGTAGCGCTATTATGAAGATACATCTTTCCTGATTTTTGATGTTCCTCGAACAGCTTGAAAATACTTGTTACTTCATGTTCGGATTCTTTCAATTCAACAAATCGTTCACCGTCAACTGATCTGGAACGAGTAATTCGTTCCGCAGAAATGGTATATATTGCTTCGGAGTGTGACGGTTTGTCCGCAAAGACAGGTGCTATTCCGATAAATTCATATGTTGTTTTTTTCTCCTCCACCGTTAATCCCTTGGTTGAAATATCGTCCACATATTCAAGAAGAGATCTGGCAGAAATTTGATAACTGATATCAAATTGGCGAATCAAATACGGCAGCGCGGAAAAATCGACTTTTGCTGAACTATTTATCCGCGTGGTAAGCAATGCTTCAAAGGGAAGATGATTTAAAATACCATCCGGTACAACGTATAATTTTTGAATTCCTTTCAATTTGGATTGCACCGGGGTGATCAATTGACGGTATAAACTATTGGCAAGAACAGCATATTCGTTTGATTCAACATTTTGGATTGATTGTCTGAATTGTTGAACAAGAGACGTTAATATAGAAAGCCGTTGTGATTTAACGATGCACCCTTTTTTTGTTACAGCAAAAATGGTTACGGTTGTGTCACCAACGACATATTCCAACAGTGCGGACTTCGTATCTGGCAGCCGTCTCTGAATATCTGTTAATGACACAACTTCCGATTGATGTTTCAACGAATAATATTTTGGATATTCACGTTCAAAACGTTTTACCAGCTGCTCATTGCCACGTTTCAGATCGAAAATCTTATTTTCCCATTGTACAATTTTCACTTTATTTGCTTTACCCTTTTTCTCTTTCTCTTTCTGCAGCAATGTTTCATAATATGTCAATTCTGTTCTGAATGCAGATTCTTGCTCCAACAATGAATCTGGAATACCGCCAAATTGTTTAGCATTCGATTCAGAGACAGCATCCAACAAGATGCCTGCTTTGCTCCGTTCTGCGAATGAAAATGCTTTGGATATGTACGATTCGTCCTTCGTTTGATCAAAAAGAAATAGCGCCGACGCAATCGCCTGTTCGTACACATTAAATGACATCTGGCTCAATTGAATTTTTGCCCCCTCCGTTCCAAATCCCCGACGAATTTTATCGGTAAGATCAATAGCTTGCTCATATGCAATCAACGCCGCTCGCACGTCATTGAAATTCTGCTGTGTTCGTCCTTCCGCAAAAAGTACATCAGCTTTACCAATAATTGATAATACAAGATCGGGATCCGAAGAACTTTTTACAATAGAAGAAATTGAATCAGGCATTCCTTCAATGAGTGCAGAAATAGCCTTTTGATAGTTCTGTAACGCTGAATCAAACGTTTCCCTCTCGAAATATAGTTTTCCAAGAGCATTATACGACTGCGCAACCTTTACATTTTTTTCACCGAGTATCTCCAGACGAACGCTCAAAGATCGCTCGATCCACTCTTTTGCTTTTTCAAAATCCTTCAAATTCCCATATGCTTCACCGATATTATGATAGCTTTGTGAAACAATTGGGTGTTTTTCTCCTAGTTTCTCTTTCCAGATCGACAACGCCTCTTGATACGAATCGAGTGCCCTTTGATACTCTTTCATATCTGAATATGTCCGACCGATATTATTCACGACACCTCCAACATTCGGATGTTTCGCTCCAAGTTTTTTTACGAATATCGTTTTGGATTGTAGCCCGAATTGCAATGCCTTGCCGTATTCTTTCTTGCCGCGGTACGCCATCGCGATATTATTATAGCGATTACCAAATGATGCGTGATCACTCTGGAGTGTTTCGTTCATGATAGAAAGCGACTTGAAATAATATTCCAGTGAAAGATCGTAATCTGCCATTCGAAAATAGATCGCCGCAATGTTGTTGTATAAATTTGCAATATCGGGATGTTTTTCGCCGAGTAGAGATTTGCGAATTGTGAGTGACTGCGTATAAAAATCGAGCGCTTTTTGATAGTCTCCTCGTATTTCATAAACACCTGCAATGCTGTTATACGTACCGCTTATTTTTAACAGTTGTTCACCTTCAGGCAACGTAAAAAGTTCCAATGCCCTTCGATTGTACGATAATGCGCTATCGTTCTCACCAAGACTGAAATAGGTCCCCGCAAAGAGAGTATATATATCCCATTCAAGATCTTTGCTCTTAACAGAATTATTCCGTTGAATGGAGAATGCACTTTCTGCATCAATAAGAGCAGTATCATATTTGGCCTGCTCTCTGAAAATTGAACCACGCATGACGAATCGCTGCGCAGCAATAAGCGGAGCATCGTGTAATATTTGTTGTTCCATTTCCGCACCAAGTTGGAGTGCATCAATTGCTTTGTCGAAATTACTTTTATACTTAAGGCACTCTGCTTTGTTTATGAGACATCGCACTTGTTCTGTACGCTTACCCGCTTTTGCAAACATTGCTCCGGAGCTATCCAACAATATCAAAGCGCTGTCATATTTGGCAGTTTTTTGAAGGTGTAATGCTTGATGAAAAAGGGCCTGGGCAGCAAGTGTATCGAATGTGAATTTTTGACTCAGTGACTTAGCAGGAAGAAACAACAAAAGAAGTATG
Organism: Bacteroidota bacterium; assembly: GCA_041658205.1. Lineage (NCBI taxonomy): Bacteria > Pseudomonadati > Bacteroidota > Bacteroidota bacterium. Next base: position 348,013 of record JBBAAO010000002.1, on the reverse strand, counting down.
ATACCTCTAAGTAAAAATTTCATTATTGCACTCTCCAAAATGTAATTCTACCGGAATCCGATGAACCTTTGGAAAGTAAGCAATTTTCCAATCCATTGGCAATAATAGTCACTTTGTCCGTTGTCCGATAGTGATTTGGCATACAATAGAAAAATCAGACAAAATTCACTGAAAGTTTTTCGTTGTTTACCAAACTATGTAGATACAGGTTAGAATTACACTTTTTTATTAATTCAGAGGTGTGTATGTATTTTCGTCTCGTCTCCTCAATAATACTTATAGCATCATTTATTCCTGCACAATCTAGTATTGATTCAAAAGAGATCGAAAGGCGGGTTTCTGTCCGAAATGGCAGTTCAGAAGCAATTTTTAACGAAACAAATAAGCCGCCGCAAACATTAACGGTAAATGCAACACAAATACAACCCAAGTTGTTGCGGCAAACAGCTGATGTTCTGCTTCCGTGGTTCAATCACCCGGAACTAAGCACCAACAATGAACAGATTAACCAACTATACGTTAAACTTACCGCTGCAGCGAAACAGCAATCCGTTGCAACGACATTTGTTGTAACAAACCCCGGTGATGATTATGACTCCAACTTAAGTGACAATATTTTCTCACCCCAGACATTACGCTCAGCAATTGAAAATGCAAATAAGACTCCTGCACTCGATGCAATTTCTTTTTCGGGGGTAACATCAATACAACCTGTTACAGAACTGCCAGTGGCAACAACACCGATCATTCTCGATGGATCTATTGCCGGCGGGAAAGTCGTGCTAGACGGCGCGCTCATGACAAACAAAAATGGATTATGGATCATCGGCGGAACGACGGTAAAGAATATGAAATTCACCAATTGGGGAAGTACTGCTCTTGCACTGGCGATGAATACCGGATCGGGAAATAATATTGTACAGTCGTGCGAATTCTATCACAATAAAGGGGTCGGAATCAATATCAACACCAACAATAATCTGATCGGTGGAATGCAGCCAGAAGAAAAAAATATTGTCTATGACAATGTTTACAATGCGTCCAATTTTAGAACCGGGTATGGCATAGCAATTCTCAACGGTAATGATAATATCGTTGCAAATAATTATATCGGAACAACAGATGGAGTGACCGCTTCATTGAATGACAATGGTCTCTATGTTGAAGGTCTTCGCAACAAGGTTTATCAAAATCTCATTTCTGGAAATAATTACGGTCTTGATCTAGAGGGCGATTATAAAACCACGGGAACAAACGGTAATCTCGTCGAAAATAATCTTATCGGTACGAATGCTGCCGGCACCGGTAAATTGCCAAATGGTGTCGGGATCTATTTTACCGATACCAACGGCGATACAATACGGTCCAATATTGTTTCGGGCAATAATGGAGGAATTTACGGTGGAAGCGGCTCGTCGAAACGAATGCATATTTACAATAACGCAGTCGGATTCAATATTTCCCGCTCGGACACTCTACCCAATAAAACCGACGGTATTTCCGTGCGTGGTGATTTTCATTTGATTGAAAAAAATTTCGTTTCCGGCAACCGCGGAAATGGGATTTATATGGTTGATGGTGACAGTTCTATCATCAGAAATAATAAGGTGGGAACAGATACTTCTGGTAAATTTCCTTTAGGAAATAGATCTAGTGGGATAGTTCTCGAATTAGCTCGTGGTTGCACCGTCGGCGGGAATAGTTTTTCGGACGCGAATATTATTGCTGCAAACGGTGAAGCCGGAGTGAAAATACATTATTCCAGCGGAAATATTGTTACCAGTAACAACCGCGTGATGCATAATTATATCGGGACAAATGCTGCAAATGACAGCGGTCTCGGTAATTTTTACGGCGTCACTGTTCTGCGAAATGCACCTCGAAATATCATCGAGTCGAATGTGATCTCCCGAAATAAACGGCACGGTATATATATTTACAGATTTTTGCAGACCGGTGATTCCACATTCATTCGAAAGAATTTTATTGGAACAGACGCGACGGCAACACTGTCAATGGGAAACGATAGTGCCGGTGTAATGATCGAAGAAGGATTTGGAAATATCATCGGTGGTAACAACGCTTCCGATGGTAATACGATTATGTACAACGGAATTGATGGTGTCTTTATTAAAAAAGGGACCGGCAACACAATTCTTTCCAATATTATCAAGAAGAATAAACAGCTTTCGATCGATCTGGGAGACGAAGGTTCGACCGTAAACGATAATAGTGACAGCGATGCGGGAGCGAACAATCTTCAAAATTATCCTGTCATAACATTCATCAAAGTGAGTGGCGCAAACACCACGGTGACGGGAATGTTGAAAAGCACACCTCTGAAATCTTTCAAGATCCAGTTCTATTCTCACGAAAAACCTGACAGCACAGGTTTTGGTGAAGGAGATGAATATCATCAAACCGAAACGGTCAATACCGATTCTTCCGGTACAGCTAAATTCATAATAACAATTAGCGGAATGCATCAACGCGTAGTTGCAACGGCAACGGATCCGGACGGGAACACCTCAGAATTTTCAAAATCGCCCATCATTGTCAATTCGAACGGAGATGCTTCGGATATTAATGCCGTGGACGGTTTTGCCGATACAGGAGGCCCATCGGTAAACGGAGCACCGGAAGTAACATTACGTGCAGCCATTCAGACTGCTCAGCATTTAAAAGGAGAAGATTACATTTCGTTCGACATTCCGGGAAATCTTTCAACAAATTTTATTTCTCCCGCTTCAGCACTGCCGACACTCGATTTTTCAGGAGTGACTATTGATGGAACGACGCAAAGCGGATTTTCAACCGGCAGCAATAAAATCTCGATCAACGGAACTCAGGCAGGTAATGTTGACGGTTTAGAAACAAGCGGCTCCCTTTCTGTTATCAAAGCGTTGGATATTTCCAATTTTCAACAAAATGGAATTTCTGTCTCGGGGAACGATCTGAGAGTTGAAAATTGCAGACTCAGTTCGAATATGCTGAACGGGATCTATGCCGGTGAGAATCTTCATCTTATCGGAAAAATTTTTGCATTAAACTCCGGTGGCGGAAATAACGGTTCATGCTCGCCCGGTAGCACCCGAGCCGGAATTTGGGTGAATAAAAATTTGTTCGCGGACTCTGTAGAAGCGACCAATAATTGCGGTTCGGGAATTCATTCGGAACAAGGGAATGTCTCTGTGCATGGATCGCTGAATGTTTCCAATAATTCCGAGGATGGCATTAATTCGGATAATAATATTGAAGTGGTTGGTCCCTCCATTGTTGCCCAATCGAATAAATTCCACGGACTAAGGGCACATAAAGGAAATATCCTGTTGAAATCAACCGGCGCATTATCACAAGGATTTTCTATCCAATTGAACAACAATGGCGGATCGGGAGCATATGCATATCAAGAACTTGGTTTGGGCCGTAAAGGAATAGTTGAAGTTTATGGAAAATTGCAGGTGAATAATAATGGTCCATCAAAAGTAGAAGTTAATTTCAACGGAGATGCGGGAATATACGCGGCAAATTTCATCCGTGTGGATGAAGTGGAAGTGAAAAATAATCGAGGATATGGGTTGTTCTCTCCAAGAGGAAGAATAGAAATTTATGGAAATGCGGTGATCAACAACAATGAACGTCTCGGTGTTCTCTCCCAATTCGGTTTGATCATGAACGGCAGGGAGAATTCGATTTCCGGCAATAAAGAGGAAGCGGTGTATATACCGAACGGCAATATGACGGTGAATGGAAAAATTTCTCTTTTGAATAACAATAAAAAAAATTGTTCGGAGAATCCCAATGAATGGCTCCCATTGGATACAGACCGATTTACATCTCTTGGTGGACCGGGAGGCATTGGGGCTCAATCATTGAATTTGCAGGATGCTGATATTTCCGGTAATTGCGGTGCAGGAATAAGTACCTGGATCTATGTTCATGTTTCCGGAAGAATAAATGTGTTGAACAACTCCGGAAATGGAATTCAAACGCGGAATGCGAGAATTGCCGGAGGAAGAATCTGTGAAAACAAGGGATATGGTATCCGTTTATGGGGAGCAACTCGGGAAGTAACAGCAGGATTTTTGGAACTCGGTTCTGTGCAAGTATGCAGTAACGGACTGGGAGGGATCAAAGGGGTCAGGGAAAAAACTGAAATGGCTGTTCGTTCAATTGAAGAGAATAATGCTTTCTCCCCTGCCTCGTTTTCAAAAATTTCCGGCAGCTCCATTACCGATAATGCAGGTAACGGGATTGAATTCGATTCGTACTCACAATTGGATATTTCAAAATCGAATATTTCGGGAAATGGTACTTTAGCGATTAAAAATCTTGATACCTCGAATGTCATCAATGCAAAAAGTGTTTGGTGGGGTAACTCTGCCGGTGCAGGGAATTCTATCACCGGAGGAGTAAATGCATCGAATTGGAAAACTTCTCCCGTTTCACTCACGGTTTCACATTCAGACGATTCTACATTCAATACCGCTGGAAGTGTCGATTCTGTTTCTGTTATTGTGCAGAATTGGATGAAACCAAATGATTCTATTCTGGTGAACATTACCGAAACACAAGGTTGGCTTCAATCTCAGGGAACGATTACTGTGGTAACAAAAGATTCTGTACCGGGATTAACCAATGTTCTTATCAAAATCCCTGCGAACGCCGCGCCCGGCGACAGCACGGTCATTCATATTACGGCGCAATCGTTATTGGATACGACTGCGAAAGATGCGGATTCATTCGTTGTCCTGTCATATCAGCCTGCTCTTGTCCGTGTTTTTGTTCTTCCAGATTCTGTAAAATTGCTGAAAGGAGATTCTGTTCAATTCACGTTGAATGGATACGATCAAGCAAACAAACCGTTTAAAGTTAACACTTTATGGAAAGCAACGGGCGGAACAATTGACAGTCTTGGAGTTTACACCGCAGGCAGCATGCTCGGAATCTTTTCCGTTACAGGGACAGATTCCATCAGCGGGTTAATCGCTTCTTCGAAAGTCGTCATCGTCAATTCACTTACTCCGGTTGAAAAAGAATCGGTATTTCCCATGCAATATTCATTGCATCAAAATTATCCGAATCCGTTCAATCCGTCAACAACAATTCGATTCAATCTGCCGTCATCAAACAGAGTAGTGCTTCGTGTGTACGATATCCTTGGAAGGGAAGTGAGAACATTGCTTAACGAAGAACGAAAAGCAGGACTGCACACAGTACAATTTGATGGATCAAAACTTTCAACCGGAGTATATATTTATTCTTTAAGAGCGGGAGATTTTTTTGCATCAAAGAAACTAATGTTTATGAAATAGTATCAGTGCATTATATCAGTATCACTCGCCAGGATAAAGTAAAATAAAGAAACTGGTAGTAAAACAAGTTTGAATGCACAGAATTGATTTTTGTCAAATATTTATCATGTCAACAGTATTGGCATTTACACTGTTATCCAGGAGGTTTTATGCAAAGGTTGTTTTGTTTCTGTTCTGTTATGCTGTTATTTATTTATTCACAAAAAGCATTATCCCAACATTCTGATTTTGACATGGCCAGTCGATTTTTGCTCGGCGAAAATCAGTCATCGGTGAGTCATTCGCCAGACCGACAGTCAGGTAGGGTGCTTACTTATACGGCCAAAAAATTACTCGTAATTAATCTTAGCCCCTTCAGGACTGAGTACGAATTTGACGCACCGCCGGAAACGAGAATTGATTGTGCGAGGTTTAAAAATAACGATATCTCAATAATTTTAATACATCTATCTAACGGAACAGTTATGGGTATATCTCACGATCCAAAACTCGGTTGGAAAGATGCTAAAACGCTTGCAGCAACAGGTTTTTCCAGTGTTCAAAAAATCATCGGTGATGCAGTATACATTTTAAATCAAGGAAAAGTGTATGCCAGTTGGGATACAGCAAAAACTTGGAAGATTGATACAATAAATATCGGTACGCAATATGTTCAAGATGTAACGGTCGATACAAATAATTACGGTTGGGTGATAACACAAAGCCGAAATTTATATTCCCAACATCCCGATTCTAATATTTGGCGTAAGGACACATCCTTTAAAACTACTGGTTTTCCCCAGGCGATCTTTGTCGACAGAAGAGGAAGAATGTTTATCTCCACCACTGCCGCTGCCAGCAGAGTATGGATGTCTACCGACGGTGGTTTACATTGGAACAACACATCAACGGGAATTACTGAAACAATCGCATCGTTTGGAGATGATCTATTGGGAAATGTTTATGCCGTTGGCACGGGATCACAAGCTTATAGACTTTCAAATCTTACTCCCCCTTGGATATCTATCGGAGATTCCATTGCAGCACTGGCATATTTACCTTCGAATTCTAAGATAATCAATTCTATCAGCGGCGATTCAATTCTCTATGCTGCTACGAAATATGGAATGTTTCAAAGTACGGACTCCGGCGCAACCTGGAAACATTCACTAAATGCTTTACAAGTGCCTGCACATAATTTCTACACTGGCGTGGTAAAGGGAGGGAATTATTATTTTATTTCAACCAATCTAGGCATTTATCGGGTTGCCTCAGGTGATTCTACGTGGAAAAAAGTATTTCCCAAACAAGGATTTATTTGGGGAGTCAATGTATTAACTTCAGATTCTGCAGGAAATGTTTATTCGAATCTTCCTTTCAAAACCGGTCCATCCACATCGATATTTTATACTGTCAAGTCGACCGATCATGGCGATACATGGATTCCGGATACCGCCGGATTTGCTGCATTGGGAATAAAGTCCGGTACGCAATCATTTGATTTTTTTGTGGACAAACAAGGTGTTCAATATCTTGGTGGTAACGCCAGAGTATATTCAAAGAAAAACGGAAAGCCTTGGAAGATTGATACAGTAGGCTTGGGTTTGAAAACGGATGAATACATCGCCGATGTCAGTCTTAATAATAAAAAAGGGGTTACGTATATAGGAAGAAGGGCCGGTTCATTTCCTACATATACATTCGTTATGTATCAACGAGCTGACGGTGATTCTGTGTGGCACGTCATTAATACCAGCACCCTTTCTACCGCCGAAGCGAGATTGTTTAGTGATCCGAATGGGAATGTCATTGTTCGTACATTATCAGGGTCCTATAAAATCTGGAAGTATGACGGCGTCAATTGGAAAGAAATTCCCCTTCCCACCGGTCTCGGCACCTCTCCTTTTGCACAAAAATTGACCGTAGACCAATCCGGTGTTTTGTGGGGATCGTTCTTTGGCAGTGGTATCAATCAGGGGATATTTTTTTCGAGCAATAACGGTACAAACTGGAATTATACCGGCTTAAAAAAAATGGGAATTAATTTTCTCAGTGCTGTTGGTGATGCAGTCTATGTCGTAACTTTTATTGACGGTATTTTTGGATTTACGACATTGTCAAAACCGACATCTTTTTCTTTTCAAGAGCCAACACGTGCTACCCTGTATGAATTATATCAAAACTATCCAAACCCGTTCAATCCATCCACAACAATACGGTACTCCATTCCTGCCTCTGGATTCACAACATTGAAAGTCTACGACGTATTGGGACGTGAAGTAGCGGTTCTATTCAATGAAGAGCAGCAGGAAGGATTTCATTCTGCACAGTTTGACGGGTCGAAACTTTCAACTGGTGTGTACATTTATACACTCAAAGCGGGGAGTTATAGCACTTCGAAGAAACTACTTCTAATAAAATAGTAATGTCCGGTCGGTTAGTTTGCCCGCTAGTTTTTTGGCGGGCAATTCCTTCTTCCCTTTACCGGGGATTGTTGCTACTTTGTTTTTCACCGCAATCGAACAAGTGCGTCAGGATTTGGAAATGCTTCCTGATTGTCGCCAATCGAAGTTAAAAATTTCTGCAATTCATGAGTTGGTGCGGTAAGAATAATTTCATTCTCGCGTTGCACATGCGCGACTTCAAGTTTTTTGGCAGAACTCATTTTGGAGAGCCAATCGGCTTCGAGCGTTGCAATTCGAAGCGTATCACCGTTCAATATCATTTTGGTAAATACATGGACCGACACATAATGATGTTCCTGAGCACTATGCATCGGATACGAATCTAAATACCAGGAGGAACCTATTTTTCCTGACCAGACGACAAACACTGAAGAGTCTTTCTCAGTGCGAGATCGGATAACAAGTTTGTATCGTTTCCCTTCCGCTTGTTCAAATGTGTATAGATCATCATGTTCTACCCATGTTCCGAGCAGGGATGGAAGAAACACAGCTTCTTTTTCCTTAAACAAGGGATGAAGTGAACGTGCTGGGCAACCAAAGAACAACACTGAAAGTACGAACAGCAGAATTGCACCACATGATTTCATGATAGCCTCCATGAAGCAACAAATGGTTGTGAATCTTTTCTAGATCAGTTCTAATAACGGCACAACAACATAACTCAACGCAAATGCTCCAACGATCTCAACCGCCAACGGAATTCCGACGCCGTTCGGGTAGAGATCGGCATCCGAATTCTTCACAATAAAGTAAGCAGCAATTGCGATGGTTAATGCAAATTGCAACATGATAGGAAACGGAATGTAACTGGCTAGCAATGAAGCTCCTCCACACAACGCACATGTCAATAACCGTGCCTCTAACTTTTGAATCTTCAAAGCGGCGTAATAGAGGATTCCCTTAAACACCATGCTGATAAACGGGAGAAATAATTCGAGGCTCATAATTTTTTAAAATATTCAGTTTCAACGGTCATGGCAATTCCACCACGAACAGCATACGCAGCAGTTACTGTACATTGGCGCGGTTTGAGAACAGCAACAAGATCGTCAAGGATCACGTTGACGACATGTTCATAAAAGGTCTCTTCATTCCGAAAAGTCTGAAGATATAATTTTAATGATTTTGATTCTAAAATAAACTTATCCGGAACGTATTTTATCCGCAGTGTTGCAAAATCAGGTTGGCGGTTAACCGGACCGAGCGTTGTAAATTCGTCCGTTTCAAGAGAAATCGTATAATTGCGATCAGCATGGTGGTTAGGAAATACTTCCAGTTTCTTCTGAGGCAGGGAATTGTTTCCTAGTAACGAGAGCTTTTTGGTATCTGTTTTTGACGTGAGTTTTTTCATACGCTTTATCATACAATGAATATGTGACAGTATCTATTTTAACCTTCATCGGTGTGAGAATGTACCAAAGAGGATAGCGATAAACAACTATGGTGTAACCGCTTTCTTTCCATTTAAAAAATATGCTATATTGACAGCAATCATTCTGAAGGAATATCATGAAATCCGCTGTTCTATTATCACTCGTCCTGTTTTCCATCACTGTTGCTGCGGCTCAAGAGACAGATTCATCCGCATATAAAAAATATTTTGGATTCAGTGCCAGTCGTGTTTCCGGATTAGGGTTAACATTTGGAATTGAACCGACACAGCAGATAAATTTTCAATTTACAGGCGGAATTTTTCAAACAAGTAGTTCAAGCTTTTCTTCGTTTGGGTGTGAGGTTCAGTTTCATTTACACAATCAACATAATTATAAAATTTATGTTGGTCCCGCTTTTGGCACATTCAACGAAGGGGATGAACTCAACACGATTCGTGAAAAAAGAACGTCAGAATTCGTCTTTGGCCTGGCGATGGGCGCAGCTGCTCCGGTCTCAGGCGTTTTTGATAACCGCTTACGTGTTTCCGGTACGTTGTATTATCCTACGTTTTACAAGGACAATTCCATCAGCGTAGGATTCGGAGCGACCGTACATTTTCTTTTCTAATTAAAATTCATCTGTATATAACAACATTTCTAGTATTAGCGTTGAAAATGATTTTTATTTTGTTTGATATTTGATATTCTTTAATCCACTCGATTGTAAAAATTCCCGAAATTGATTTCTTGCTGCTATCACTCCGTTGTGCGTCAAATCGGAATGAATAAAGATCAATCGATTATTTTTTAGGTCATTATATTTTAGCGCAGTCTCTTCGGTTTTGAAATATGAAATATTCCATCCGTCTAAGTCCGCCATAAGGCTTTCCGATTCATTTTTCGTCCCACCGTCATCTGTATAGATATTAATGATACGTCCTCTATTGTTGTCGATCCAATGTGAATACTTTTCTGTTTGTGCATACAGGGCATCAAATAACATCACATCGGAAATATTTTTGGTTAAGCCGCCCCGCATAAGACAAAATGCCATCACACGAAACGCGCCGCTATGTCCGGCAAGGATAATGCTTCCAACTTGTCCAGACGTGATCTTCTTTTCTTTTTTGAGAAAGTTTAAAACATCATTAACAAGATTTTTCAATCCATCTTTCTCCTCCATCCTTCCACCAAATGAGTCGGGAGAATATTTTGGCCCCTCCGGAAAGACAAATAGTGCGTTCTTTTTGCTTTCTGAGAATTGTTCAATCAATCTGAATTGAGCACAGGCACTATCGATAGAATTATACCAGCCATGAAAATAGATAACGAGGTTGATACGTTTTGTTTGATTGAATCCTTTTGGAATAAAAATAGCTACGCTACTATCGCTATAATGCTGGTCTGCAGAAAATGTCAATTTATTGTATGTATGGCCATTTACCCTGTTGGCGTGAGGAAATGGTGCTGAAGAAAATTGCGGTATTAATATTTCACCAAGATAATTATATCGTTCTGTCAGCGGTTGAGCAATCATTGCAGAAAAAAAGAGTATAGAACCACAGCACCACCAGACATATTTCATCATTTCCTTATTCCCAATTATTGTTGAAATAAAATACAATTCTTTTATTCTTTATGCATATCATATTCAACTTGAATTGGTAAAGTGGAGATTTCGGAAAAAGAAGAAAGCGTTGTTTTCTATTGTAAGCAAGTGTCAAATATGATTGAAGATTTTGTCTCTTTTGCATTGAACACTGGAGCAGAACAAGATAATTGAAGCCGTTCAAGTAGTTCAACACTGTGAAGATATCGTTCATAATATATGTTACTGTTATACTGAGGATAAAATGGATTGGCGATTATACAAGACAGCGTAGGGACATGAAGAAGTAAAACAGATACATTAGATTTTTTAAGATGAGAAATACACTCATATGTTTGAAAGATATTTTCTTGAATCAACATTGAAAATGGATCGGGAAATATGATGTTTTGAAACATGATTGAACCCTTTACACAATATTCAGTTAAATGTTCCAGTGCTGACGATGATATGAGCTTCGAAATATAAAGCGTTGTTTTATTCTCCTTTTGTTGTAACTGAAATGCTTCCACCTCTTGCTTCTCGAGTAATAATGGTATTGCAACCACATTCGAAGCGGTATGTACATTAATATCAGTAACTGGAAGATGGAAGAAAGATTCTATCACCTGCATTTCACTGCAAAGAGTAGAAATATCAGTAGAGCGTGCACCGCCAGTGGTAAAAATGATCGAATCCACAACTGTCATTGGCGCAATGCGGTTCAGTGAACCATCGATAAAGACATAGTGAGGGTTATAGGACTTCATTTTTTCAACAACAACCCGTAATTCTTTCGTATTGCTTGGACCCGCAATCACAATACGACCTTCTTTCATTACTCGCAAAATTACTATTTCACCGAGTGGTGTATACATTCCCGTATGTTGAAGAACATCGACTACCGCAGTTGAACTCTGCAAACATTGTTGAGATGTAGTGATAATGAAGTTTGGGTAAACGGTGATGCGTGGTTTGGGAAGAAAGGTAACATTGTCTATATCTTCTCCATCAAATCCGATACTTGTGACTGCGATGGAGATATTTCTGTATGAAGCTTCTTTCAATAAACAATTGAGTGTCGTCGTCTTTCCGGTATTTTTTGCTGTACCGGCAATACCAATCACCATCTTTTTCTGATGTGGATATGTTGGATCAATCTCCGACACAAGTGACAGTCCCTTTCCCAAATTTTCCGGGATAAGCGCCATCTTCAGCATTGCCTAATAGTCCTTTATTGATCGCATCCGGAAGATTATCCGCATTTGCTACAGAACGTAATGTTTCTGTTATGTTCTGAATTAATTGATCCTTAAATATTTGCATTGCCGGTGTTGGTGAAAAATATGCGTCACCCATAAAATTGAAGGCATCTGTCACCGCACGAATACTGTCGATGCGGGACGAAATACAAATCGGTCCTCGTGAGTATGCTTCATCTGTTGAAGCAATAGTGATGGCATCAACTCCTAACGAAGCAGCAAGCGATGCATGATATGATGTAGCATTTGCTGACTGCACACGATCTTCCGTTTGCGTCATAAACGCAATCGGTTCGCCCGGCCAAATTGGACAGTCAACAATTTCATTGAGAGCAAGAATCTTTGCAGCGTTAAAATCTACATAGTTTAGTTTCATTTGACCATGTAACACAATGTGCGGTCCGTAACAAAAAAGTGGTTTGAGAATGGCCTTTGCTCCAAGTTTCTTCCCAAGCATCACATTAATGAGTAATCCGGCAAGAGTTTTCCATGCGGGAACACCGCTCAATTCATCATTTCCCGGAATATCAAACTCCATGTTATAGCGAGCTGCAATTTTTATTGCTTCAATCCCATCAACGGTTAATCGTTCAGGATCTGTTCCGGCCCCCAAAGATCCATACACCAAATCGATCTTTGTTAAATCCGCACCGGCTTCTCCGGCAAGTAGAGCAATTTCCGGCGTGTTCAATCCCCTGTGTGCTCTCACAGTCAATAATGTTGCCGGATCGAGCCATCGTTTCATTAATCGAATATTATCGAACGAGGTAATCGTTCCATCATTCTCATGCGTCAGCATTCCCTCCAGCAATCCTTCGTAGCGGGCTTCCCACGATGGATTGATAATAAGAAATCCATCAATACCCCAACGTTCACATATTTTTCCATGGACAATGTCCATAATCGGACATCCGCTACCCAAGAACTTAAACACAAGCGGTTGACGCCGATTGTGCTGCATTTTTACAGCATGAAAAGAAGTGTGTCCGCTCAGCATCTGTTCTAGATTTTGTAATTCCTGCTTGTCAACAAAACGAACTCCTTTAGGAAAACGATGATGCGAATTCCCCTCAACAATTTCCTTGTCGCACAACATATTGTATTGAGACTGCAGGCTTTCTTGTTGCATCGAATTTCGAGTATGAAATAACTCTTCTCGGACGCGAGCGCGTTGTATTCCAGAAGTTGTTTTTCCCTCAGACCATTGGAGTGTTTTATCGACAATTGTGGAGAGAAGTGTTTCAATTTCTTTGTTATGGAAAAGGTACGAATGTTTTGTTGAAATGGATGGTTTAATTCTTGCGGCTTTTATTTCGGTCTCATCAATTGTTTTTCCTTCAATATATGCGAGAACAGTTTCAATCGAAGAATGTTCGTCAAACCCTTTATCGAATCCAAGTTCAGCGGCTAGCTCAGGTGTGATCGCTTTTCCTCCGATAACAATTTTTGAATGTTCCCGAATCCCTGCAACGTCCAGCAAATCAACAAATCGAGCAAGAAGTTCAGCGATTCCGTAACCGATTGTACGACTGACTAAAATGTAATCGTAATGATCACTCGCAGCTTTTTTGATAATGCTTTCTATTGGAAGATCGGGAGCGAGTAATTCTGTTTTGTGACCGTGATTAGATAATTCAGCATTGATTAATTTGATGCCAACATCGTGCACAGGATCGAGCGGGACACAAAGAATATGCTTTGATTGTGTGGTCTGTAGTATCATAGTAATGTTCCCAATCGTTGGATCTTCAAAATAAACTTGCAAATCATTTTAACCAACGATACGTATTTCCCGGTTTGTAGACATATTTTCGTAGACGGACACGCATTCCATATCCGTCAAATTCTTCGAACATGATATCTACCTCACCGAGATTCATCTCTTTCCCCAATTGTAATGCAAGACGCTTCCCTTCCTGCTGATCATTACAGACAAGATATGTTTCAATATCAACTCCATCCATAATGCTGTTAAATGCCGAATCATTTTCCATGTATCACCTGCTTAAAAATTGCTTCTCCGTTTTGCCGTGAAGCAAAGCAGAGAAGCATGACGAAATTATTGCTGTTCATACATTCCAGAGTGTTGACAGACAATTTCTATCAAAATCACAAGTCCGCGAACAACCATTTGAGCACGTTCTTGAACCAATTGTCCCTGATTGTCCGAAGTTCCTAATCCCGGTGAAATAAAGATGTTGGCATCATACGCAATGGTTGGAATGATACCCATTTGCGTTAACCCATCCTGGAATAAATTTGAACCTGCATACATATCTTCTATCGAGAAAATTGGAATACCAAGTTTTCCGCTCTTCCAGCTCTCTTCGTAATTGATTTCCACTGCGCAGCTATTGTAGCTTTTTGTAATCTTAAAGAATGGTTTAATGCGGGAATCAATCTTCCCAAATTCTGCAATCACAATTTCATAGAGATCATCAACCGTCTTGGTAACATTCTTTGGATTATCGCGGAGTAGTTTTAATGCTGCCACCATTCCGGAAAGAGATTCTTTTCCGGGATCGAAAGCAACATAGGCTGCTTTTCCATATGAACCTGTTGTACCGTAACGATTTCCATGAAGTCCCATAGCGCGCCGAATAGGAATCATCGCTTCTTCTTTTCCAATGATTAATCCGCCGTGTGGAAAACTCGGTGCTTTGTCGACACTGAAAATCATGACATCAGCACCAATTTTTTTGATACTCGTGCCAACAAGCGGGAGACCCCATGCATTATCGATGACGTAAGGGACATTATACTCTTGAGCAAGTTTTGCAATTCCTTTGGAAAGATTTGGTGTTCCGTCAGCATCTCTATCACCATAACCATAACCGGGTGTATCATATCCAAGGGAGGCAAATCCAGACAGGAGAGTTTCGTTTCGTTTTGCTGTTGAGCGTAGTGCTTCAAGAGATTCTTTAACCTTTAGATTTTTCATTAACGGAACGGTGTAATATTTTATTCCGTGTGCTGGATATTCCGCTCCCTCCATTGGTACATAGATTGTGTCGAGATTATTTTGACGCTTACCGGAGAATCCGAGCTCTCCAGAGGTGCTTCCACGATCAGCAAGAATATCTTTATATTTTGGTGGAACCGGGCGTCCATATCCGCCATGATGGTGAGCGTGACGTTCCAACGGAAGTATATACCGCGCCCGATAATTATCGCCTCGTCCATGCAGCGGTGGAGTCATCAATGAATCAATAGAAACCCACAATCCCGCTTCGCAGGTGCTGACCGGTGCGGCATCATATCCATCACCGTACACATCTTTTACTATTTCCCGAATTTGATCGACATAAAATCCCAACGGGACCACTTTTTTCGATTCTGTCTGAATCACTTTTTCCAGATCTTCACGAAGCGGTGCGGGACATCCGGATATTGCACCTGTCAGTCCGATCGCCCCTTTTAATTCTGCAGGCATCTTGAGTGTTTCCGCTGCCTTTTTGGCTTCAGCGTAAATCAATTGTGTTTCTGCTTGTAATCGTTTATACATTTGAAATTTATACTTCGGTGCCGCCATGATAATTATCCTTTCTCAAAATGGTATTTCTGTTATTTCTTGAATCCTTGAATCATAATTTCATCCCGAAGCACTAATCCCAGCTGTGTTCCGGATTTTCGTTCTTTCATTTTTACAATTGTATTCTGATGATTTGGCATGTGGGTATCATCGTACCCAGCAATTGTTCCGATTAATTGTGAATGACAATAGACCGGATCGCCTTGTAACAATACACCGCCATTGGTGAGTTCAACAAACGCTATGTATGCTATCGTATTCACGGTCGTGCCCGGACCTGCTTCGTCCTCATCTGTTCCAATCAATTCAATGATCGTTCCGGTAGGAAATGCTCTGGAAGGAGGTTTAATCAAGTGTAATGCGCGGTGGTCTAGCATGCCATCAAGAACAGCAACAATATTTCCTTTGATATCAACTTTACTGTGATAAAAATTTTGGTTCACAAGTTTGGTTTCGTAAGGATCTGCCATATTAGGACCTATACAAATTTTGTAACAAACGAGTCCACGTCGCCATACAAAAAATCGATCGCTGGCAATTCGATCATTGTGTAACAGCCAGGTTCATGTTGCATTGCTGCGCGCGCAGCAGAAACCATCACCTGAGCAGTTAATGCGGGATTATTCACCTTCAATTCAAATTTCATCGATTGATTGTGTGTCATTCCGGAGACTCCGCACCGCACCATAGACACTCCATGACCGACATCCATGAGATTCTCAACATTATCCACCTGATAGACATATGTTCTATCTTTGATGAAATACGGATCTTTTTTAATTCGCTCTTCGATGTCATTGAAATTTGCTCCTTCATTCAATTCCACATACACCATCCGTCGATGCACTCCCATGCTTGCGGGAACAGTAATGGAGATTGCATTTTTTACTCCGGGAATAGCTCGCACTGCAACCGAGTGTCCCATGGACATTCCCGGTCCGAAATTCGTGTACGTGATCCCCCGCGGTGCCATTGCTTCAAACCAACAGCGGATAATCGAATCGATTCCCGGATCCCATCCTGCCGAAAGAATAGAAACCGTATTGTTTTCTTTGGCAAGTACATCCAAATATTTTCTCATTGCAGGAATTTCCTGGTGGATATCAAAACTATCCACAGTATTGATCCCAAGCTTGTGAACTTTTGTTGCGGTTTCTTTCACAAGGCGCGAAGGACAACTGAGAATTGCAACGTCAACTTCCTCGAGATCTTTAAGTTCACTGACGATTTTTGTGTTGGTTAGGGCGATGGGCTGTTTGTTTGTGAGAAGACATTTTGCAGAAACAATTTCAGGGACTTCGACTATGCCTATAAGATTCATATCCGGTTCGTTGAGAATGGATTCTATAGCACATTTCCCAACATTACCGTAGCCTATGACGGCTACATTTATTTTTTCCATGACTACTCCAAATGTAACTCCTGGTGAGGATTTTTCATTGACTGGTCTTTGATGAATTCGCATAATGTTCTGCAAGCAGATTCATTGTGCTTTTGTATTAACTGTTCTACCTGTGTTTTATTTTTTTGTTTTAATGCTTCAATAATATTTCTGTGATCAGATATTGAGGAATCAATTCTTGTGATTAATGATAGGTAAATGTAATTATACCGAAGTGTCTGATCTCGAAGATTTCTGATAAACTGTGAAATTTTTTTGTTCCCGCTGGCATCGCTCAACAATTGATGGAATTCAGCATTAAGATTGAGAAGCGTACGGTAATCTTTTCGTTTATCTTTTGCCGTTAGTTCCATTTCATCTGTAAGAACAGAAAGCTCTTCGATCGTCTCTATCGAAATTTTGTCGCACGCAAGCCTTGCCGCAGCAGATTCCAGAATACTTTTTGCACCATAAATATCTTCAACATCATTCTGGGAAATTTCCGTGACTACAGCTCCTTTGCGCGGAAGGATGTTGATGAATCCTTCCGAATCAAGCAGCAGCAACGCCTCTCGCAGCGGTGTTCTGCTTACACCTAGCATTGAGACGAGTTCCTGTTCGGTCAACCGCGAACCTGGAGACAATCGTCCATCCATAATTGCATTTCGGATTGAAGATGCAATGCGGTCACGTAGAGGAGCAAGATCAGTAAAATCAACACTGAGAGAGCTATTCAGTTTTTTTGCCATAATTCATTTTACCTTAATTGTATATTGTATACAATATGCAATATATTGAAATATCACATGTTAGCAAGTCTTTTTTTGCTAACAAAATTTGGGACTACTATATCTGTAAAAAAGGTAAAAACATCAATCAAAACAGTAGGAACGAAAACCCCTACCTAATATGATCGTAACTGAAAACCTTGTTTTGGTAAATTCTATAAACGGAAGCTACTGGTAGTGAAGGTAGATAGGAAAGGTAATAATGTGCTAATGTTGCTTTTGAAATAACTGAGGGGAGGGGAATTTATGAAGCAAGAAATGTTTGCGGAATTGTTGTTGTAAATATAATTAACCAAATGATTAACAAAGAGATCAATTACTTTTTCTTTTCTCTCACCACTCTTTCGATAACCTCCATGGTTTTCTCTGCACCGATTTGCCAATCAAATTCTTTAGACCTGAGAAGCGCGTTTGAAGAAAGGCGATCCCGCAGGTGTGCATCGCGCAACAATAGAATGATCTTCTCTGCAAGCTGTTCTCGATTGCCATATTCGTACAACAATCCTGTTTCGTTATCCACAACAGCATCGCGAAGTCCCTGCACATTACTGGAAACGGTTGTCGTTCCACACGCATTCGCTTCAATCGCCGTTAAACCCCAACCTTCCTTCGCGGATGTATTTACCGCAACATGCATTTTATTGAGCCATGTTACTTTTTCTTCTTCACCGACAAATCCTGTGAATGTAATGTTGTCACTCAATCCAAGTGTCTTCGACAGTTCCATCAACCTCGGTTTATCATCACCGTCACCGACAATTACAAGTTTCGCTTCGGGAATAATTTTTTTGACAATGACAAATGCTTCAATAAGATGATCGAACGATTTATATTTTTTCAATCTACCCAGCGCACCGATTAACGGTTCAGATGATTTTGCAATTCCGGTCTGACGAAATAGCTGGTGATTCATTCCATATGGAACATAATGGATCTTTTCGTTTGAAAATCCATTAGCATTCACTTCATTCATCGTACTTGGGGAATGGACCATAAAATGAATTTTCCGATACATTGGCAGCGAAACGCGTTCTGCAAGATAGACGTACGATGCGAGGGGGAATATTGTTTCTTGAAAAACGCTGGTTCCCAGAAGATGATGGATCTCTCCCAGCACCGGTTCTTTCACATACGCAGGAGTGTAAAATGGAATCTTATTGACATCATCCACAATCAGTTCAAAGTGTTGATCCTTGAACGTGGAAAAATATTTTTGCATCACCACATAGTTAAAAAGAAATCTTCCACCCTGACGAATAATCTTTATACCATTTATTTCATCAATCGGTTTAGCACCGTCGTATGATGAACAGAAAAGTGTAACGTCGTGCCCCATCGCGGCAACGCGGGAATATGTTTCGTGGAGATGTACTTCGGCACCACCGGAAAGCGGATGAGAAAGATCTTGCCAATTGAAGATGAGAATTTTCATCGGAGCAATGGAGAATGAAGAATGGAAAATGGAAAATATATGTTGATCAATTATTCATTCTCCATTCTTCATTGATTTGTTATTGCTTTTTTCCGATTACTCCCATCGAGAGCGCTGTGTATGTTGCCAGAGAGCTATCTTTTACAGCATCACGTACAGCTTTGCGGATAGTAAATAAGACGGGAATTTTAGGATTTAAAGGAAGTTTGATCTTTACCGCACGCAATGCTTCCCGAGTCATACGGTAAAACAGACTTGGATACATCCATTCACCATAGGTGTGAACGGTTTGCAACCCAAGTTTTTCCATCTCTCGTTTCAGCTCCGGAACGGAGAATGAACGCTCCCAACCGGCAAACCATTTATTAATAGCAATCAGGAAAGTTTTAATGACAGTATAGATATGATATCGCTGGGGAACATCAACACAGAGCAAGCCGCCGGTCTTTAAAACGCGAATATTTTCTTTTAACAATGCCTCCGCTTTTTCATGGCGAAAGTGTTCCAGCAATCCCTGATGAAAAATAATATCAAATGATCCATCCTTGAACGGTAATTGAAACGTGTCTCCGCCGATAATACGAACATCCATTTTCTCTTCGTCAGCGATCCGTTTCATGATTTTCAGCGAGTTCATTGAATAATCAAGTTGATAAACGATTGCTCCACGTTCAACCAGCGGAAAACTGTCGCGGCCGGTTCCTGCACCGATTTCAAGAATTTTCTTTCCTTTTACATCGGTCACTTTTACAAGATTGCGTACAACACGATCTGAGTTGGAATAAACCTCTTTGACCTCTTTTTTCTCTTCCCAAAAATTATCCCAGTGTTCTAAACGAGATTCTTTCATAGTAACACATCATTAAATTATTAAATGTCGACGATTAACTTTACGAAAAGTAAAATAGGATGAAGATGGCTCTTCATCCTATTTAGATTTATTCCGTTTATACGTTATTTCTTTGCAACAGAGTCTTTCTTTTGAATCCCTTTTAATGCTGCCTGCGCTTGCACCTGTGCTTGTTGTGCTTTTACCCATTCCGGTAATCCCTGCACGCCGGCATATGCTGTATTGATCCGATTAAGGATGTCGAGTGCTTTATCATAATCCTGACGGTTTTGATACAACGTAAAGAGCATATAATAAGGATGATATTGATTCGTAAACGGTTCCAAAATCGGTTTTGAAACAATATCAAGCAATTTCATTTCAAGCTTACTGATCATTTCCGTATACCGCACATTCGATCCTGCATATTGATAGAAATTTGCAATGTCGAATTCCACACGATAATCCATCGGCAGAACTGATGGCGGAAGTTTTACCATCATGGAGTCTAACGCCTCGACCGCTTTCGTATTATCGTGCACCGTATTAATATAATAGAGCGCAAGACGCATGTATGCGTTTCGATAATTCATGGCAAGCCGAACAACATTCTCGTCATAATGCACCGATGTATCTTGCAGACCGCGATATCGGTAGCCGCGCTGAAAATTCAGGTTTGCATCCACAGGTTCGTTCAACAGATTCGCTGAAAGAATCTTCGGATCGATCACTCCTTCGTCGCTTGGTGCAGGATATGGTATCAGTTTCATCGCAAGTCCATCCATGCGGAAATAACGATCGAGACCAATCTTCGAATCCGGAGTTGACGTCACAGCCATATACACCGGACGCACCCAGTTGTTCGTCCGAATAATGTCGTACGCCATAATATCCTGAGCACGGATTGCTTTGATTACTTGTCCACCTGCTTGCGGGAATGAGATCGTGTTCGGAAGAACAAATCGTAATTCTCCTGCTTTGGCTGAAGAATCGTTCTTCATTTGCGGTTGTACCGGACGGTCTGAGAATTGTTGATATTCCCGCATAACATCAGCCGGCACAGGAATTGACAATTCGCGCGGTTCCCACTGCATCGGCCCAATCTGTTCAATTTCCTGATCGCTTAAACTGATCGGAACTTTTTTTGCACCGTGTGGCTCTTGATGTTTTAATTGACGGATATACCACGATGTATTTACCAGACTTAAATTGACGATTCGAATGTCGCGTCGTACTCCTTCAACATCCTGCAAATACCAAAGAGGAAATGTATCGTTATCTCCGTTGGTAAACAGAATAGCATCAGGTTCACACGATTGTAAGAGATTGTATGAATAATCCCATGCAACATAATCTCCTGAACGATCCGAAGATTTGTAGTTGGTGTACAACATGTTCACGGGAATAAATACCACTAACAGTCCCAACAGAGCATAGGATGCATATTTTTGGAATTGCATATTCTTCACCACATCGCGGATGGAGTCAACGATACCCAGCGCTCCAATACCAATCCATACAGAAAAGACAAAGAATGCACCGACATAGAAGTAATCACGCTCACGCGGTTGAGGATTCTGCATGTTGAAATAGATCGCCATCACGAGTCCCATCAACAGGAAAAAATTGAAGAAAACCCACCACATAACACGATCTTTTTTCCAATGATAATAGAAACCAAACAGACCGATGATTAACGGAATCCCCAAGAGTTGTTTCCAATTTACTCCTGCACCCTGAAAGTCTCCTTCCCGTCCGGCATATTGCCACAAGAAGTACCGCATAAACATTTCGTCCATCTGATAGCGCCAGAAATAATCACCGTCACTTTTATAGTTCGTGTAAATTCCTTGGTGCTGCGGTTCCTGACTCCAGCGCCGTTGCATAATCGGCGAATCGCCGTACTGTTCACGATTGAGATATGAAACAAGTTTTTTTAACGTGCTGGGATCATTCTCATTCATCGGCGTATTGGCATTTGCACGGATTATCACCATGGTATAGGTGGAATATCCAAGAATGATGAGTAAGAATGAGAGGGACGCAATATTCAGCATCTCGTTCTTGTTCTTAATGGAATACCACACGCCGTAAATTGCCGCACCGATCGCAGCAAATGGTATTAATGTCCAGATGATGCTTTGAGATTCTTTCCCCCCGCCGATTGCATATTCACCATCCAATAAATTCGGAAGCATTTTGACGATACCGGGATATACTACAGCAAAAATTCCGATTGCCACAATTCCAAAAATGATATAATTTCTGATGGAGAATTCATAACGTTTAAAAAAGACAATAATCAAAAACGGGAAGATTACCAGAAGCGCCAATAAATGTACCCCAAGCGATAATCCAATCAGATACGCGATAAGAAAAATATATTTTTGATGTGACGGTGTATCTGCACGCTCATTCCATCGGAGTGAAAGCCATGTTACCAGACTAACAAACAACATACTGATGCCGTACACTTCTGCTTCCACCGCATTAAACCAAAATGTTGCACTAAACGACAACGAAAATGCTCCAACAGCAGCCGAAGTATACAGGGAAGCCTTATTCCACATATCATCCGTTCGGGGTCTCCACAAGATCATCAGTTTCACCAACGACAGATAAAGAAACATTGCCGTTAAGGCACTTGATAACGCGGAAATAAAGTGAATACGAACTGCGGGATCATTATAAAATGGCACCATACCAATCACTTTTCCAACGAGCAAAAAGAACGGTGAACCCGGAGGATGTGGGACTTGCAATAGATATGTTGCGGAAATGAATTCGCCTACGTCCCAAAAAACGACTGTGTCGGCAAGCGTAAGAATATAGGTGATGAGCGTTCCAAGAAAAACAAATCCTGCAACATATTTATTCAGTTTAGTGTGCTCCATTACAACCTCTGTATTAATCTCTAAAAATGGCAGGTCGGCGTTTCACGAAGTGATACCTTCGGCAAACGCCGACCTATCAAATAACGATGTAAATATACTTTGAAAGTGCCGATTTTCAAAAGAAAATCACAAAATCAATTTTGCCGCGATCTCATCGCACACAGCGTATCCTCTGGAAGTAAGCGAAATGACATTGTTTTGACGAACGAGTAAGCCTTCCTGTTCCATTTCTTGTAACAGTGACTGTTTCACTGAAAATACATCCTCACCATAAAGCGGATAAAGTTTTTTTAGATCGATACCGGTGCTGCGCAAACCTAAAAAAATCTCTTCGGTAAAAAATTTTTTGCGATCGATCGTTTCACTTCCGACAACAGGAAATTCTCCCTTTTCAAGTGCATCGCAATAACTTTGGATACTCCGGACATTCCACCACCGCTTTCCGGTCACCGAAGAATCTTTACAGAATGAATGTGCGGAGGGTCCAAAACCGATATAGTTGCTGTGATTCCAATAATTGTAATTGTGGCGGGAAAAATATCCCGGCTGTGCGAAGTTGGAAACTTCATATTGCTGATAACCATTTGCTGCCATGGTATCGATAGTAATCTCATACAAGAGCGCATCTTCGTCATCGGGCAGCGGTGCCACAAGTTTGTTCTTCACCATGGTTGCAAGGGGTGTTTGTTCTTCCACGATAAGTGCGTAAGCAGAGATATGTTTTGGCTGCAACGCAATGGCACGGCGAAGATTCTCTTTCCATCGTTCTGGAGTCTGGTGCGGCAACGCAAAAATCAAGTCGCAGCTGACATTATCAAATCCTGCACGATAAGCGCTCTCTACTGCCCGTTCTGCTTCTTCGGCGGAATGAATACGAGTAAGAAATTTCAGATCGTCATCATGAAACGACTGAATACCAAAACTGATTCGATTAAAACCGACAGAACGAAACTCACTGAGCTTATTCAATTCCACTGTTCCCGGGTTCGATTCGCAGGTGATTTCCGCATTCGGTTCAATTCGGTAATGTTTATGAAGTAAAGAGAATATTTTTTCAAACTGTTGTTGGGAAAGCAATGATGGAGTGCCGCCGCCAAAGAAAATTGTTTCAATCGTTTCGGCTTGGGAAATTGTCTCCCTGCGAAGTTCGATCTCTTTTTCTAAGGCAGAAAGAAAGCGATCCATCGAACTCATATTCTCAATAGAATAAAAGTCGCAATAGATGCATTTGTGTTCGCAAAAAGGAATGTGAAGATAGAGTGAAGCCATGGTTTTATTTAATAATTTTTCCTATCCTACTCCATTGAATTCCGACATCATTCTTTGACCAATAAATCATCATTGCTTTGCCGACAATATTCTCTTCCGGAATAAATCCCCATTCGCGACTATCCGAGCTGTTATTGATATTATCACCAAGGGCAAAATAATAATCTTTCTTGATTGTGTACGTTGTTGTTTCCGTTTGATTAATAAAAATTTTTTTGTCGCGAAGTTCAATGACGTTTCCTTCCCGTTGAATAAATATTTTCCATGCCAAAAAATTGTTGTTATTGATGGGGAAAGACATTTCTTTTTTGGGAACGATGGTACGAGGAAAATCCCGAGAGGCATGATCATAAAAATTCATCCGTATTCCGTTCACCCTTACGTTACCGTTGACGATATCGATCGTGTCACCGGGCAAACCAATACAACGCTTAACAAGAAAAAGATTTCGAATTGAGTATACTTCGTTCGGTTCACCGGGAAAACCAAACACTATCACATCGCCGCGTTGCACACTTTTTATTTTAGGAAACTGGAAATGAGGAAGAGAGATGTAGAGAAATTTTTGAGGAGTGCGCGCACCATAGGTAAACTTGTTCACGAGCAAATAATCGCCAATGTGCAGCGTTGATGTCATCGATTCGCTTGGAATCTTAAACGCATCAATTATACACGATTTCAAACCTGTGGCAAACAACAGAGTAATAAAAAGAACAAACGCTCCATCTCGTATGGTCCGCCACATTGTTAACACCTTAACCGATCAGCGTACCGATCCGGCCAAATCGGATCGTTTCCGGATTAAACACTGTCACAACAATTTTTGTTAGGATATCAAGAAGTATGTTATGTCCGGAAAATGTAGTATAGATCCATTCCATTCGCATTGATTCGCCGCGTATGGTAAGCTCTTCACGATATTCGTCCGTCAACATCACAGAAAAATAGACGAACATTGGTGTACCCACAATATTCTCCCGTGGAATGAAACCCCAAAAGCGGCTGTCCAATGAGTTATCGCGATGATCACCCATACCGAAGACATAATCTTTTTCAACAATATAGGTGTTGGTAACGTTTCCGTCGATTGTTACTGTTCCATCACTTCGCAATTCGGGTGTATGTCCATCGCGCTGAATAAAGGTTGACCACATTCTAAAATTTTCAGGAGTGATCTTCATGGACATTCCTTTTTTGGGAACAACCAGAGGTCCATAGTTATCCTCGTTAAACATTGCCGTCGGCGGAAATGAGCGTTCATCCTGATATGAGGGAGGAATAATACGCAAATTATCAAATTTCATATTTTTGGGAATCGGCGCGGATTGTCCATTGATATAGACGACACGATTTTTGACTTCCAGTGTATCACCCGCTATTGCCATACAACGTTTCAAATAAAACGTGAAAGCTTCTGGCTTCACTTCATCTCTCATCCCTGGAAATTCAAACACAATAACATCGCCGCGCTCCACATCACGAAATCCGGGAAGTGTCGTCCACGGCAAACGAATATCGGTGAACATAATATTGCGGGGTGTCGATGCTCCGAAGAGAAATTTGTTGACCATCAGAAAGTCACCGGTCAACACTTCGTTCTCCATTGACCCTGTCGGTACGAGGAACGAAGCGATGACAAAATTATTCAACAAGATGAATCCGCCAAAGACAATCACAAATTCTTTTGCCTGCGCGATAAAGTTTTCTTTCCACGTCAGTGGTTTTTTGACTTCGTCTTTTTTGATTTCTTTTTCTTCTTTTGCCATTCGATTAATCTACTTTCCCCTTGTATAATTGTTCTATTGGAAATATCATTTCGTAATTATTCCAATTAAGGTTTCCATTAAGAACTTTGAATTTTTTGAATTCTGAAATTTTTAAATATTTTTTTAATGATGGATGAGCATTTCCCATTAAAAAATGTTTACAATTAACGATCGTAGATTTTCCATTTGAAAAACCGAGTTTAATCTTAAAGGCAGAAAGATATTTCGCACGTTCTATCGACAGAACTCCCGATGGCTTTACTTCGTGTGTTTTTACGACTATTTTCATCGCGTCCTCCTATATCGTTTCTTGATTACAACTTTACGGATAGTTTTTCTTAATACAAAATAATCATTCCATTTTTTCACAATATCTGCGGCGTTTCGTTCAACGACCATAATAAAATCTGAAAGTTGAGGTTCTTGAAGCGGTTTCCTTCCTCTAACATTTTCAATAATTATTTCTTTTACGTTTCCATGCTCAAAAATTATTTTTGCTTTGCAGGAACGATCTTGAAAATCTGAATGAACATGGATGGGCAAATGTTCGTTCGCGTAAAAATATACAACAATTCCAAAATATTCATACAGTGTCGGCATCACTAAAATCCAACTCTCTGTTTTGGTTTTGATTCTTCTTTCATCAACAATCGTATCGCCTCGAACACCATTTTGAATTGTCCGTCATATTTCTTTTCCATTGAATCCAACTTCCGTTCCAACTCCTTATACGAGGAAAGCCACTGACGCAATTTGACAAACGTTCTCATAATTTCAACGTTCACTTCTATTGCCCGCTTACTTTTTAATATTCCCGATAGCATTGCGACACCTTGTTCGGTAAAAGCAAACGGACGATATCTTACACCACCCCAACTTGAGGTCACAAATTGTGATCTCAAAATTGCAAACTCTTTTTCAGTCAATTGAAACATAAAATCAGAGGGAAATCTCTCAATATTTCTTTTTACGGCCTGTTTTAAAACAC
The DNA here is from genome assembly GCA_041658205.1 of Bacteroidota bacterium. Classification (NCBI taxonomy): domain Bacteria; kingdom Pseudomonadati; phylum Bacteroidota; species Bacteroidota bacterium. The sequence goes on along the minus strand of JBBAAO010000002.1, from coordinate 321,152 downwards.
GCGTTTCAACGCCATACAATATTGCCAAATCAACATCAAGAATGACTTTTTCTCCACGAATAAAGTGGATCTGCGAAACTATATTTTCATGTTTTATGATTGAATTACTCATCAATGTTTACCTTAAAGGTAACAATTTGTGACCTTTAAGGTTTCATTTGATACTTTATCTCTTCGACTTATTTCTAATCATCCCCCATTTTCAACACGGCAAGGAATGCTTCCTGCGGTAACTCTACTCGTCCGACCTGCTTCATCCGTTTTTTTCCTTCTTTTTGTTTTTCAAGAAGTTTGCGTTTCCGGGAGATATCACCGCCATAACATTTTGCCAGTACATTTTTTCGCATTGCCGAGATCGATGTTCGCGCAATAATCTTGCTTCCTATCGCAGCCTGAATGGCAACGTCAAACATTTGACGCGGTATTAACTCTTTTAGTTTCACACAGAGTTTTTTTCCCATTTCAAACGATTTATCATGGTGGACAATGGTAGAAAGCGCATCAACCTGCTCCGTATTCAATAAAATATCCAGTTTTACAAGGTTCGATTCGCGATAGTCCAAATATTCATAATCTAGGGATGCATATCCGCGTGTTAATGATTTTAATTTATCATAAAAATCAAAAATGATTTCGGATAACGGAAATTCATAAGTAATATCCGCACGCGTTGGATCAAGATATGATGTATCTTTCCAAATTCCGCGTCGGTCGGTTGCCAATTTCATAATATTGCCGATGTATTCCGTCGGCGTAATGATCTGTGCTTTAATAAACGGCTCTTCCACCCGTTCAATTTTTGTAGGATCAGGCATGTCTGCCGGATTATCGACGATAATCATTTCACCGCTCGTCAATATTACACGAAACTCTACGTTCGGAACCGTCGTGATGAGTGATTGATTGAATTCCCGTTCTAAACGCTCCTGAATAATCTCCATGTGAAGCAATCCGAGAAATCCGCAGCGGAAACCGAACCCGAGCGCACCGGATGATTCGGGAACATAAATGAGCGAAGAATCATTCAGCGCAAGCTTTTCGAGTGAATCTCGAAGTTCGGCAAACTCGTCGCTGTTTGTTGGATACAATCCGCTGAACACCATCGGTTTCACTTCTTTGTATCCGGAAAGCGGTTCAATGGAACCGTGATACTGTGTCGTGATCGTATCGCCCACTTTTGTATCACGCACGTTCTTCAGTCCGGCAATAACATAACCGACATTCCCAGCTTCTAATTCTTTCGTTCGGCTCTTATTCATATAGAGCACGCCGCACTCTTCCACTTCCGCCGTGTTGCCATTGTTGATGAACTTGATCTTTTCTTTCTCTTTCAGTACACCATCCACAACACGCACATACGCAACCGCTCCGCGGTATGCATCAAACTTTGAATCAAAAATCAGTGCACGCAGCGGTTTCGCCGGATCGCCTTTTGGTGCCGGAACCCTGTTCACGACTGCTTCAAGAATATCCTCAATGCCGATCCCTGTTTTTGCACTTGCACGAATAATCTCTTCATCCTTGCACCCTATCAAATGGATCACTTCATCTCGCACTGTATCCATCATCGTTGCAGCGGAAGGAAGATCAATTTTGTTCATCACAGGAATGATCTCCAGTCCGGAGTCGATTGCCAGATAAAGATTACTGATTGTCTGAGCTTCTACTCCTTGAGACGCATCAACCACCAGAATTGCTCCCTCACAAGCAGCTAATGAACGGGAAACTTCATAGGTAAAGTCAACGTGACCGGGAGTGTCGATAAGATTCAACGTGTAGGTTTCGCCGTTTTTTGCCTTGTATTCCATCTGAATGGCGTGAAGCTTAATCGTTATGCCTCGTTCTTGTTCCAGATCCATATCGTCGAGAACCTGATTGGTCGTCAGATCCCGCTTTGTGATACGTCCCGTAAATTCAAGTAAACGATCAGCAAGAGTGGATTTACCGTGATCAATATGGGCGATAATGCAGAAATTTCGAATTTTGTTCATTTTTTCAATTAGTCTTGTCAAAGCTATTAAAAAATCCAAACCTTGACAAGATTTGCAATACAAATTAAAAAATCATACTTACTTTTAAAAAAAATCCCGCCGAAAGTGCTGATTGGCGGGTTTTCTATAGTCAAAATACTAATAATAGAAAGGAAGTGCAAGATATGAGTTTTGATGGAAAAAAACTGCAACTATGATCATTTTTACCGTATTTGTATTACTTTTTATCTTTCGTCATCTGATTGAAACTATTTTTTAAAATTCTGAGTCAAAGAAAAGTAAAACGATGAAAAATTTTTATCCAGTGCTCCTGATAGTATTGCTCTTCAATAATGTTTCTTCAGCAAAAGAGTCAATCCGTTTATCAAACGGTAAACCATCTGCAGTATATTGGCAGCAACAGATTGATTACAACATCAAAGCGACATTGAACGCTGAAAAAAAGATTCTCTCGGGAACGGGGACAATCACATACTATAATAACTCTCCCGATACCCTATTTACTATCGTCTGGCATCTATATCAGAATGTCTTCCGCAAAGATTCATCCCCCAGAAAAAATGATGCACATTCCAGTCGTGCATATAGCGTTACGAAAGGAATCGAAATTGAAACTCTTTCTGTCAACGGATCTGCAGTTACTCCGAAGGTTGATGAAACAATCATGGAAACACCTTTGTCCATACCATTACTTCCCAAATCATCGATAACAATCTCTGTACAATGGAATTATGAAATACCGAAAGATGCGGAACTTCGTACAGGATCTGATGGGAAAGATTTTGGTATTTGCCAATGGTATCCACAAATTGCCGTGTATGACGATGTTCGAGGATGGGATCGAACACAATATCTTGGCATTGCTGAGTTCTATAATGAATACGGGAATTGGAATGTAGAATTGACAGTACCGAAAAACTTCATTCTTGCTTCGACCGGGACATTGCTGAATCCAACTGAAGTTCTTACTCCATTGCAGTTGCAACGCTTCAATTCTCTTTCGACCGATTCTACATCACGTATCATTCTTCCTTCAGAGATTGATTCTACGAGTGATTTGATAAGCAGTGATTCGACCACCTGGAAATTTTCTGTTGAGAATGTGCGGGATTTTGCGTGGGCGGCATCCCCAAACTTTGTGTGGGATGGTACAGTCACAAATAACGGCGTGCGTATTTATGCGTTTTATCATCCTGATGAATACCGTGCATCTTTTCCTTTGTTGATGGATGATGCATCTAATTGGGATGAAGGGGCGCAAATGGCAAAACATTCCATTGAACATTTTTCTAAAAACTTTGGAAAATATATCTATCCGCAAGCGACTATTGTTTCAGGTCCTGTCACCGGTATGGAATACCCGATGATGATTTTCGCCGAATCGGGCGACGCTGTAATTAACTTGCTGTATTATACCATTGCACACGAATTGGGGCATGAATGGTATCCGATGATGATCGGGAGTAACGAAACAAATTATCCGTTTATGGACGAAGGTTTCAACACGTTCATTACTGCAACAGCAGCAGAAGCTCGATACGGGAATAACGGACTAATCCATCAAGAATTTTTAAAAAAATATTCATGGATGAATCTGCCGGAAACAAATATACGGCTATTGGAACAACGACTATACCTGCTTTCTGCCCTGGAGAACGATGAGGCCGATATCATGTCTCATCCATATTTGATTCCATCTTCCCAGTATGGAGTGATGGCATATCAAAAACCAGGATCGGTACTTGTGATGCTCGAAGATGTGTTAGGAAAAGAGCTCTTTTCCAAAGGAATAAATGAATATTATTCGCGATGGCTTTTAAAACATCCTTATCCGGAAGATTTCTTCAACACAATGGAAGACGTGGCCGGACAAGATCTTGATTGGTTCTGGAATCAATGGTTTAATCAAACATGGAAACTGGACATGGCGGTAAACAACGTACAAAATGAAGAGCGTAAAGGGTATTGGAAGTCAACAATCATTTTGGAAAATAAAGAACAAGCTGTGATGCCGGGAACACTTCGCCTTACGCTTGACGATGGAACAATTCGGGATATTCGTTTTTCGGAAACCGTGTGGAGCAAAGGAAGAAGCGCGGAGATTATTCTCGACACATTACCGGCAAAAATTTTGAACGTTGTGATCGATCCTGAAATGAAGCTTTCCGATATTGATCGTTTAAACAACTCCTGGTGCATACCGCCTGTTGTGTTCGACTACGGATTGAACATTGCTAATCTCTTTACTTTCCCACTCGATGCATACCGCATTAACGCTGCACCTGCACTCAGCTTCAATCTTCGCGACGGTATTGAACTCGGTACTTCAATAACGGGGAATTACATGTCCACAGATAATACTATTTCATTGATGTTGAATGGCGGAACACGATCTAATGTGCCGGACTATCAGTTATCCTATTCTACTCCACTCAGAGTTTTCGATCCTCAGTTGACCACTTCGGCCCGTTTGTTCCGTTTAGATGGTTTTAATGGAGGCCAGTGGAATATTGAAAAAACATTTGAATTCAGAAAAAGTCTTGCGCGCAGTTTCAGGCGGACGTTTATTTTGAATACAAGGATCATTTCTATTTGTGTGACTGATGACCGCTATCTCGACAATCCATCAGAGTGGAATCGAACCGGACGCCTTGATGCCGGATTCATCACCCTAAAATATTTTGAAAATTATTCTTGGGGAAAATTCATCATACGAATGGAAGATGAGTTTGGAGTTCCGACGTCATCGTTTAGTTATTCAAAATTAACAACAGAAACAAAACTCGAACATTCATTCTTTGGAATGAAAATCAATTGGAGATTGTTTGGAGGAAGTTCAACAGGTGTTGTGCCGGTGCAAACAACCTACTCGCTTACACAAGCCTCACCTCTTGAAAAATTTGATAGCTGGTCTCACCGCACTCCGCTTGTCGGCAGATCGCTTCGGGATAATTTCATCAAAACCGGCGGGGGTAATCTTTTCCTTCAACGTGATACGACAGCGTTGAATATTGCTGCATTAAATTTTTCACTCTCACAAGGCCCATTCGTCATGTTTGCCGATGCGGGAACCTTATGGGATTCAACCTCTACTCGTTTCAAACAATTCTATTATGATGCCGGGGTTGGAGTACAACTCAATATTGGAAATATCTCCCTTCCCGGTTTTAGTTCAGGACCGATAGGATTTGGTGTTTATTTTCCAATCTATGTCAAAGATCCTGTTCGACCAAATGATAAAGAGATTGGTTATCGATGGAGAGTGGTGTTCGGAGTAAGGATGTAACAGCACATTAAAATTTATTACCCTGGAACCCCGGATCACTATTCGGGGTTTTCTGTTTTATCTGAGTAATAATCTGTGTAATCTAAACGAGAATCTGATTAAGAATCTGCGTAATCTGTTTCATCAAAATACAATATCTTCTATCCATCATCGTCTGATAGTGTGAGTACAACTAATAACAATACGGAACATTCTGTGGTTAATGCGATCGCATTAGAGAAACAGCCTCACTCCCACATTGCGGCGGAACAGACATTCCGGACGGAACGCAAGCGCCTGTTCGATTTTATTCGCCGGCGCGTGCGGACGAATGAGGATGCTGAAGATATTATGGAAGATGTCTTCTATCAGCTGCTCTCCAGTTACAGCGTTACAGAACCGATCGAAAAAATGACATCGTGGCTCTTTACCGTTGCCCGAAATAAAGTGATCGATTGGTACCGGAAGAAACGTCCGGAGTCGCTTCCGCGTGATCTTACTGATCCTTCGCTGCCACTGAATTTGGAAGATATTCTCTACGATCCAACGCAGAATCCCGATCAGGTCTACGCACGTTCTCTCGTCTGGACGGAACTTGCAGAAGCGCTGGACGAACTGCCAGAGGAACAGAAGCAGGTGTTTGTGATGCATGAGTTGGAAGGAAAAAGTTTTAAAGAGATCGCCGAAATTACAGGCGAACCGCAGAATACGCTCCTCTCAAGGAAACGATATGCGGTGCTTTTCCTGCGAGAAAAACTGCAGGAGATGTATGATGAATTTGAAACCTAAATATTGAAAAGCACCAAATTCCAAAATAGAAATACCAAACATGTCTGTTGGAATCATACATGGAATATCATTTGGAATTTGAGATTTGATCATTGAAATTTAAACGTAAGGAGATACAACAATGAAATACTGGTGGATCGCAAAAGTTGCAAAGTTCGTCCTGTTCGTCATCGCAATGGTTGCATTGTTCGGATTTGCGGTAATGGAATTATGGAACTGGTTGATACCGGAAATTTTCCATGGACCGACTGTTACGTATTGGCAGGCAATGGGTCTGCTGCTGCTCTCGCACATTCTTGTACGTGGATGGCATGGGCATAGTGGAGGGTGGAAGTCGCACCGCTGGAAACATAAAATGGAAGAAAAGCTGGCCGCGATGACTCCAGAAGAGCGCGAAGAGTTTAAAGCGGAATGGAAACGCCGCTGCGGATATTATCCCGGCGATGAAAAGAAAGAAGCATAAAAATGTTTTAGGATTCATGTCTCAAGATTCATTGGTCAATGAAAAACTGACTTTTACTTGAATCCTGAAACTTGAAATCTCAATAACCCACTGCACTATTTTATATTCAACCTCACAACAGGAGAAAACGTAATGAACATTGGAATCTTTGGTACCGGCGGCGTTGCAAGATCAATTGCTGCTAAATTTGTTTCACTCGGCCACACGGTTATGTTAGGTACGCGTAATGTGGAAGAAACAAAGAATAGAACCGAGGGTGACAACATGGGGAATATTTCATTTAAAGAATGGTATTCTCAGAACAACTCCGTGAAACTCGGTACTTTTGCTGATGTTGGTGCGTTCGGTGAACTGTTGGTGAACGCAACTACTGGCATTGGTTCGCTTCCGGCCATTGCTGCAGCAGGAGAAAAAAATCTCAATGAGAAAGTATTGATCGATATTTCCAATCCGCTGGATTTCTCCAAAGGCTTCCCCCCATTCTTGAGTGTATCCAATACTGATTCGCTCGGCGAACAAATACAACGGGCTTATCCGAATGTGAAAGTGGTGAAAGCTTTGAACACACTCTCCCATCCATTAATGGTGAATCCCTCGTTGGTGAACAATGGCGATCATACATTGCCAATCTGCGGGAATGATGCCGAAGCGAAAGCAAAGATTGTTGCACTATTGCAAACATTCGGATGGAAGAGTGAAAACATTCTCGATCTGGGAGATATAACAAACGCGCGCGGAACAGAAGCATTTCTGCTCTTATGGGTGCGGATGTACGGTGTGTTCAAGACTCCGATGTTTCAACTTAAGATTGTAAAATAAACGTACCCTATAGCAGCACACAAGGAACTTTCGTGTCACAACATTCAACAACAAAACGAAAAAGAACTATGAGTCAAACGACAATGTATCTGGTTTGGATGGGAATCATTCTTACCGTGTACGGCATTGGTATTTCGTATATGGGATGGAGGCTTATCGCACCCTTTCAACTACAAGCACCATACAAACAACTTGCTTGGGGTGGATTGATTTTGATGTTCATGATCCCCTTTAGCACATTCATCTTTATGCGCTTCGCCGAACGGATCAGCGATTCGCTTTCCTGGATCGGTTATCTCTCCCTCGGATTTTTGTCGTTTGTCTTTGTTTCACTCTTCTTCCGTGATATTGTCTGGATGTTCGGAATCGGTGGGCAAAAATTATTTTCTCTCTTCTCTTCCGCTCCCGAAGCAGTTGATGCTGCTAAACGGGAATTTCTGCTGCAAACAACTAACCTGGGAATTCTCGGTATTGCCAGCACGCTTACTGCTTACGGAGTGTACGAAGCAAGGAAAAAACCTGGAATCGTCAACGTCGATATCCCCATCGCAAAACTTCCGCAGGAGTTTGATGGATTCAGAATTGTGCAGATCAGTGATATTCATGCCGGGCTGACCATTAAACGGGATTTTATTGAAACCATCGCTGAAGAAGTAAAGAAACTTTCTCCCGATCTGATTGCTTTCACCGGCGATATGGCCGACGGATCTGTTCCACATTTAAAATATGATCTTGAACCTCTCGCCAATGTGTATGCACCGCACGGAAAATTCTTTATTACCGGAAATCATGAATATTATTCGGGTGTTGAGCAATGGGTTACACACGCACGCGATATGGGTTACGATGTGCTAATGAATGAACATCGTTACGTAACCAAAAACGGTGCATCATTTATTTTAGCCGGCGTTACCGATTACAGCGGTGGTGGATTTTCTCCCGTACATAAATCCGATCCGGCAAAAGCCTTGAACGGAGCACCGAAAGAGTTAGCAAAAATTCTTTTGGCTCACCAACCACGCACATTGTTTCATGTGAACGACCTCGATCTTGATCTCGTCTTAATGGGACATACACATGGTGGACAGTTCTTTCCGTGGAACCTTGTAGCAACGATCGGTCAGCCGTTCATTAAAGGATTGAATAAATATGGTGAGAAAACCTGGGCGTATGTGAGCAAAGGAACCGGATATTGGGGGCCTCCAGTTCGAGTCGGAGCGAGATCAGAAATAACTGTGTTAACGTTGAAAAAAGCTATTGCATAACCACAGAGACACTGAGACACAGAAAAGCATTTATCGATTGGCAAAACCGGTGAGGAAATACATCATAGCCAGTGCGGCAAGTTTTGCCGTGCGGCCGTCTTGATCATATTTGGGATTCATTTCAACAATGTCGATGAGTTTTGTTTTACGGCGTTTTCCGGCAAAAAGAGCTGCGGTCAGAAACTCCTCCGCAGTAAATCCTGTCGGCAATGGTGCACTCACTCCCGGTGAATCAGTGCCATTCACAACATCTAGATCAAAACTGATATAGAGTGAATCAACAGAAGAGGTGGCAAGTTCATATGCCAACTCCAATGTTTTGGTAATTCCATCCGCACGAACATCTCGCAGCGAAAAGACTGTCGCTCCCCGTTCAATCAATTCTGAATAGTGATCGGTTGCATTTGCGAATGATTGAATTCCAACTTCAACAAGATTCATGGCGTTCAATGCAGAGCTCTGATGATCCAGCATTTGCCGAAACGAAGTGCTGCTGTTCCGCTTCGGTATCGGTTTGCGGTAATCAAGATGTGTATCGATATTAATAACACCAACGTTCTTTTTTCCGGTTGAAAATCCAAGAAAATTCGGAAAAGCGATATCATGTCCGCCGCCGAGAACGATCGGAACAATTCCCGCGCTTACCAGTGTCTGAACAACTTCGGTGAGATTTTCGTGGGTCTCTTCAAGGGTCTTGCCGCATTTCACATCGCCAAAATCAAAAACCGGAACAACTGAAGGGGATTTCTCTTTGCCGATCACAAACGGTGTCCGTTTATAAAATTCCGTTCGGATTGCATCTGGACCGTCTTTTGCTCCAATTCTTCCACCATTCCGCTTTACTCCTTCATCGGTCGGCACCCCGACAATGCCAATAGCAATATCGTTCGTAAATTTCTTCTCACCACGCAGCACAATGTCGCCCATGCGAGGATCGGAACTATCATTGCGGGAGAAAAACAGCTTTTCGTTCGGCGAATCGAGATATGTAAAGATCGTGCTCATTGATAACAATAAAGTTAGGAAAGTTGGGGCAAGATGCAAGCAAAGTTTTGCATCTTGATTCAAATTACTGTAATTTTCATAAAATAATCTAAAAATTAGTCGTAAACATTCTACCTTGATGCCGAAACACGTACGCTTAATTCTTATCACGCTTCTTCTTGTTACGTTCCAAACAACAATAGTCAGTTTCACTTCCATTGCGAATATTATTCCGGATGTGATGTTGATCTGGATCGTGTACATTGCCATCACACAGGGACAGATCCCGGCAACGGTGTACGGCTTCGCTATCGGTTTTTTACTGGATCTGATCAGCGGACAATTTCTTGGTCTTTCAGCATTGTCAAAAACAATCGCCGGATTTCTTGCAGGATATTTCTTTCATGAGAATAAAGTCGAGCTCAATATAGCAAACTACCAATTCTTATTGTTTGTCGGTATCGCTTCTGTGGTACATAATCTTATTTATTTTATCATTTTTACGCAAGGAAGCGATGTAGGATTATTCACGGCAGTGTTTCGGTTTGGATTGTTCTCGGCATTGTACACAACATTTGTCGCTACCATCCCGATGTTTATTCATGCCCGCAGACCGTCGCTCCGATAATTTTAAAAATGAATATTCCATCATTGAACAATAATCAAACCGTATGATCGATGATTTTGGATCCGCCGACAGGCGGTTTGTAATTCGAGCTGTACTTGTGGCAGGATTCATGATCCTGTTTGCGCGGCTGTTTCAATTGCAATATGTGAATGCGGAGCTGTACGGTAAAGAAGCAGAAGAAAATTCCATCCGCAATGTTCCCAAAGTCGCCATTCGCGGATATGTGTATGATCGAAACGGAAAACTTCTGGTCGATAACCGTCCGTCATACACTGTGATGCTCACACCGGTCGATTTTGACAAACAATACCTTCCACTGCTCTCCCGCATTCTTTCCATGCCGGAATCATCTATACTTGACAAAATTAAACTCGGGCGAAAATATAACGCGTTCATTCCTGCGCGCATCAAACGAGATATTACCTTTGCAGAGCTTTCCATGTTGGAAGAACACAAAGATAAATTATATGGTGTTGAAATCCAGATGGAATCAAAACGGTCGTACCCTACATCTGCACGCGGAAGTCATCTGTTCGGTTACGCAAAAGAAATTTCGGATGCACAGCTGGAAAAACAAAAGAGTGATTATCAGCCAGGTGATATTATCGGCAGCAGCGGAATCGAAGCAAAATATGAACAGATGCTCCGCGGCATAAAAGGATTCGAGTTCATTTCCCAAAATGCTAAGGGTCAGATCATCGGAAATTTTGATAATGGCAAACATGACATTCCTCCCGTGGACGGACTTGATCTTCATCTTGCAATTGACAGTGATGTTCAGGCAATGGCAGAATCACTACTGGCGGATAAACGGGGCGCCGTTGTGGCTATCGATCCTCGTAACGGCGGAATTATTGCGCTGGTGAGCAAACCGGATTATGATCTTTCGTTAATGAGCGGAACAACATCGCCGGAAGTGTGGCGCGCACTAAACAATGATGAAGGAATACCTTTATACAATCGTGCGACCTTAACCCGTTATCCTCCAGGTTCGACATTCAAAATGTTGCTGGCGCTTGCTGCGTTGGACAAAAAAATCATTGACGAGAATTGGAGTATTACCTGTACAGGGGCATACCGGTACGGCAATAAAGTTTTTAAATGCGAACACGTACATGGAAAGGTTACCGTTGTTGATGCCATCCATCGATCCTGCAATGTCTTCTTCTATCAATTGATGCTGAAAGTAGGATTGGATGATTGGAGCGACATGGGAAAACAATTCGGCTTCGGCAAACAGACAAAGATTGATATCACGGAAGAAAATTCGGGTTTGATGCCCGATCGGAACTATTACGACCGCATCCATGGAAAAGGAAAATGGACGCAAGGATATTTGATTAGTCTTGGTATAGGCCAAGGTGAAGTGGGAGTGACACCACTGCAAATGGCAAACTATGCATCCATGCTTGCAAATAAAGGGAAATTTTACCAACCACATGCCGTCAATAGTTTTGTAAACAAACGAACCAAACAACGGGAACTCATTAAAGTAGAGCAGCGCCAACTGGAACTTTCCGAAAAAGCATGGTCGTTAGTTCGCGAAGGAATGCGCAGAGTAGTGATGGAACCTGGTGGAACGGGACGGGCGTCTCGTGTTCCCGGTATTGAAGTTGCCGGCAAAACAGGAACGGCGCAAAATCCTCATGGAAAATCTCACGCATGGTTCATGGGATTTGCTCCATACGATGATCCGAAGATTGCAATTTGTGTTATGATTGAGAATGTTGGATACGGCGGCGCCTTTGCCGCACCAATCGCCGGGTTCTGCATGGAAGAATTTTTATACGGAGAGATTATTCGGTATGGAAAACATCCTCTTCCACTGGAACCTAATTCACCGGATGAAGAATCGGTTGCGGTTAATTGAAGCGGTACGATAAGAAGCTATGAACTCATTTTTCAAAGAATATTTTGATAAGACGATTTTCTTTTCCGTGCTTTCGCTGGCAGGGATCGGACTGCTTTCTATTTACAGCGCAACTTTCGATGCCTATGAAGGACGTGATTTTTATCGGCAGTTGATGTGGGTCGGCGTCGGTTTTGTTTCTATGATAACAATGATGGCGCTCCCGCTCCGTTGGCTTCAACGAAATGCGTTAAGAATATTTTTTTCTTCCCTGGGTTTATTAGTTCTTGTCCTTATCGTCGGAAAACGCGTTTACGGTTCACAAAGTTGGCTGGGATTCGGCGGACTTGGTATTCAACCATCAGAATTTGTCAAGATCTCCACCATGCTTGCTCTTGCATCCTATCTCAGCCAAAGCGATGTGAAGGCAACCGATCTGAAAGATCTCGTCAAAACAAGTGCGATTGTCGCATTACCGATCGGTCTTATAATGCTACAGCCGGATTTTGGCACCTCGTTAACATTCCTGGCAATGTATATTCCGGTCCTTTATTGGGCGGGTGCATCAAAATTTTTGATCATCATTATTATTGCACCGGCGTTTGTTGCAGCAGCTTCCATTTTTGGGACGACCCCATTTTTGATTGTACTGCTGCTGCTCGGCATCGGACTGTATATCCTGCGAGATGAGAATAGGTTTTTTGCGACGGTTGTTTTTGGCGTAAATGTCGTTATCGGATTTTTTGTTCAGATCGTCTATGACAAACTTCCCTTGTATCAGCAGAAGCGCATCGCAACATTCCTCGATCCCAACAACGATCCTCTCGGTGCTGGTTACAATGTTATTCAGGCAAAAGTGGCCATTGGTTCGGGGGGATTAACAGGAAAAGGATTTATGCGCGGAACTCAGACACAATTAAGTTTCATCCCAAAACAATGGACCGATTTTATTTTTTGCGTTCCTGGAGAAGAGTTTGGTTTGCTGGGAGGAGTTGTTGTTCTTGGATTGTTCGCTGTGGTATTATTCCATGGAGTACGTCTTGCCTCCATCGCAAAAAATAAATTCGGCAGTTTGCTCGCGATCGGTTTTACTTCGCTCTTTGCATTTCACGTATTCGTCAATATCGGCATGTCTGTTGGTCTCATGCCGGTTATCGGCATTCCTCTTCCCTTCCTAAGTTACGGAGGGTCATCGCTGGTATCCTACATGATGGTCGCCGGTTTGATTATGAATGTGTATGCAAATCGAAAAGAGTATTAACCACTGTCCCATATCACAATACCGCTTTCCGAACAAATGATCAGTTGAGCTTTTGTAAAGGAGTTTGTATTTTCTTATACCATTTTGTTTATGATATACGGTACAATGAAAAATTTAACAGCATTTTTTTTACTGCTTATTGTCCTCGGATGCGAGGATGATCAATTGGTTGCTATCACCGATGGCAAAGTGTATTCCTTACTCAGTGTTCGGTATGATAAAAACACAAACAAAACCACAGCCACTGCAGCATTTTCAAAGGAATCTCAAGGCGGACAACGGTTGATTTTTAATGGTAACGCCAAAATTCTGTTTCAAGATATTGCCATGGATTATCGGACCGGTGACTATACGTATATCAAAGAATTAGAAAATCTGCATTCGTCAGGAACGTTTTCGTTTACCGATGTAAATAAAAAGACCTTTCTCAATACTGCAACAATTAATACAATTGATTATCCTGTCTCACAAAAACTTGACACGATCGATTCATCCATACCATTGACGATTGTTTGGAGCGGAACTCCATTGGAAAAACTGGAAATTGTCACTCTGCGTATCGGCACAATTAACACCGCGCAAGATACTACGGGAAAAACAAGTGTAACATTCACCGCTTCACACTTCTCTCAAATTAGCACATTGAAAAACACCGTGACAACACTATCGCTGGAGCGGTCAAAATCACCCGCGCTCACTTCTGATCTCGGCGGCGGCGGAACAATAACATCGCAATATATTGCCTTGACAAAATCCGTCTTTGTAAAATAAACAGACCCCGTTCGTTTGCTTGAACTTGCTGATCCATTTGGCTATTTTTGGATGTTCATTTATGGTACAATTATTCAACTTTTCTCGACGGGATTCATGAAGCACTCAGCATATTTCTACGTTCTTATCACTGTTGCACTGTTGTTCAATACATCGTTTGCTCTTGTTCCACCGCAAGACTATGTTGAAAAGATTGAATCAACAAAGCTTGCACTATCTAAAGCAGAAAAGACGGAAGAGCGAATCGACTTGATGTGCGAATTGGCGAACCTCTACTATACAATCAATCCGGATAGTGGAGTGTTTTATGGAAATGCTGCTCTTTCATTGTCGTATGCCAATGACTATCTAAAGGGAAAAATTAACGCACACGACCGTTTAGGATTTTTATTTCAAGTGCTCGGGAAATTTGACGACGCATCAGAACATCTTACAACGGCACTTGAGCTTACTTCTCTCTCACCAGATAGCATACAAAAAGTTGAAATTCTTATCCATCTCGGCGGTATGAATGTCAATCAAAACCTCGAACAATCATTAAACTATTATCTGCAAGCATTGCGTTTGAGTAAATCAATGAACGATAAACAGAGAGTTGCCAGCGGGTACAACCATATCGGCTCAATTTATTTTCTTCAAAACGATTTTCGGAAAGCGCTTGAACACAATTTATTGTCACTGAAAACATGGAACTCGATCGATTCAATGAGAACTACCGGAATTTCCAGTGACATTGGCAATATTTATTACCGTCTATTGGATTATAATAACGCTCTCTCTTATTATCAACGAGCAAACAGAATTGCATTAAAAAATTCAGACTATTTGGGTTTGGGATATACGTATGCTAACATGGGTATAGTGTTCATGGAAACAGGCCGAATGAAAGAGTCGTTGGAGATGCTGAATGAATCGTTGAAGTATCGACGCATTCTTGATAACAAAGAAGGAATCAGCAATAGCCTTGCATTGATTGCGCGTTGGCATTTTAGACAGCAGAAGTATGATGTAGCATATTCATACGCATTGCAGAATGCAGAACTTGCACGACAGATCGGATTAAAACGACCGATATACGATTCGTACCAAATCCTCGTCGATATTTTAACAGCGCAGAAACAATTTGCAAAAGCGTTACAGTATAAAACAGAATGGATGGCGTACAAAGATAGTGTCACTCTGAAAGAGAACGCATCGCTACGGACTCGGTTGGAAGTAACGTATGAGACCGAAAAAAAGGAATCCGAAAATAAGCTTCTTAAAGAACAACAGGCGAGAACCAAGGTCGAACTGGAACGACAAGCATTAGTCATTGCTTCCATCGCTGTCTTATTATTGTTCAGCGCGGTGGGCATTTTTGCTTTGTACCGTTCCAATGTAAATAAAAACAGGATTAACAGTACGCTGCATAAACAGAAAGAAATTATCCATGAACAAAATGTCCAATTGGAACAGTTGAACGGCGTGAAGGATAAACTTTTTTCAACCATCACTCACGATCTGCGCGGACCGGTTTCCTCATTAAAACTGTTCATCTCCTATCTTCGCGACGAAGAACTGGATCATAACGTGATCAAGGAATATACCCGACAATCGACCGCAACGATGGATCATATCATGGAATCAATGGAGAATATCTTGCAATGGTCAAAAAGTCAATGGAAAGGATTGACGATTGAACCGACGCAGATCAATCTGCATCAAATTGCAAAGGAAAAGATCCGTTTATTGGAACAAATGGCGAAGAAGAAATCGATCACTGTTCATAATCTTGTCCCGCCTTCAACGGAAGCGTACGCTGATCTTCAAATGATCAATCTCGTTGTCCGAAATCTCCTTTCCAATGCAATTAAATTCACGGAACAAAACGGCACCATCCGTGTGCGATGCGCCGAATACGACGATATAGTAGAAGTATCAGTGGAAGATTCTGGAATTGGGATGACGGAGGAACAAATCAAGAAAATATTTACTCTTGAACATTCTTCGTTGAAGGGAACGCAGGATGAACCCGGTACCGGCTTGGGATTGCTGCTCTGCAAAGAGTTCGTTGAAAAGAATGGGGGAAAAATTATTGTGGAGAGTGTTCTTGGCGCCGGAAGTGTGTTTACATTTACCGTACCTCGTTCACAACGAATTTTGGAGCAACGAGTACAGCCGATAACTATTTCGTAGAAAATTATTATCTGATAGTTCTTACCACTCTTTTGTTTCGCCTATTTTCAGCGCCCAGTAATCATCTTTAGATAATTGCTGCTGCGTTACGGCGTCATACAATTTTTTCGGCGGCTCATCCATCGGCTCATCCGTCAGCACAAATGTTCCCCAATGGATACCCAACAGTTTTTTTCCTCTCACATCCAAACATGTCTGCACTGCTTCTTCGGGATTCATATGAACAGGTTTCATCAATCTTCGCGGCTCGTACGCTCCAATGGGTATTAACGTCAAATCGAACGGACCAAATTTTTTTCCGATATTTTTAAAGTGAGAGCAATATCCCGAATCGCCGGCGAAAAATAGTTTCTTTTGCCCCAGCACTGTCCATGAACACCACAACGTCTGGTTTTTGTCGTTCACCCATCGCCCCGAAAAGTGCTGCGACGGAGTACAAATAATCTTCAATCCGTTGAATGTGGCTCCCTCCCACCAATCAAGCTCTTCTACATTATGAATTCCACGTTCTTCAAACCAATCGCGGACTCTTAACGGAACAAAAAATTTTACATTCGGATTTTTATCGACAATCTCTTCAATGGAAGATTCGTCAAGATGATCGTAATGATTATGGGAGATGAGAATGAAATCGATCGGCGGAAGTTTGTCAATAGACATGCCGGGATCCGAAATGCGCGGGCTTCCCGCCCATTTGAATGGACCGACCCGGTCTGACCAAACAGGATCCGTCAGAAAGGTTTTACCTTCCATTTGAATCAACACCGTTGCATGACCGATCCATGTTGCCGTATACGGCTTGTTGCCGTTCAAGAAAGATCCATCATTATATTCACGCGGAATTTCAATTTTTTCACTTGAGGAAAATGTTGCCGGAAGTTTTTTCAAAATCCAGGGCGCCATTTCGGTGAAACCTGCCTCGATAAAATCAGGGTCGGTGTTGATGAAGCCACTTTCACCGTGATGTAATGGTAGATTTGATCGGTCCTGGGCAAATGCGGTAATCGAAGGAAGCATCAATGGAGTAATAAATAATTTTTTTAAGACTGAACGGCGATCCATATTTAAAAGTATGAACTAAATTCTATCAAGAGCAAGGATTTACTGTGTCATTCTTCAACATACACTCAATACAAAACGGATAAATGAGAGCATTGTTTCAAGGATAATTTGTATTGAATTCACACTCTTTTTTCTCTATTCTTTTGAACAATTGAATCCTTTTTCCAAATCTCTGCATCCTATTTATGACGGCATCCCTCGATTCTCATAACGATACGACGTTGATTGCCAGAATCAAAAAAGGTGATGAACGCGCATTTGCTCAGTTGGTAAAGCGATATGAGCAGACTGTGTGGGGATTTGCATTCAAACTTTGTCGAAATAAAGAAAAAGCGGAAGAATCGTTTCAAGATACTTTTATTAATGTGTTTCGGAAGATCGATCAGTTCGACTCACGTTCTAAGTTTTCCACATGGCTCTACACGATTGTTGCGAACAATTGTTTGATGAATCGCCGGAAACGTAAACTGGAAGGACTGCTCGAATCACTGGATGAAGCACCAGATATTGAGAATGAAGATGTCCAGAGACAATTAGCGACGTGGGATGATTCGCCGGTTGAGGTGATGATGAATAAAGAGCTTCGCGAGCAGATGGATGCGGCTATCCAGGAACTTCCCGATGAATATAAAGTTGTGTTTGTTCTGCGCGATTTGGAAGAAAAAACAGCGGAAGAAACAGCAAAGATTCTGAAACTCTCTGTTCCGGCAGTGAAATCACGACTGCGACGATCCAGAATATTTTTACGGCACAAATTACACGGTCTTATGACAGCATGAAACAATCGCACGGAAATATAAAAAAACATATCCATACACTCTCCTGCGGAAAGGTATATGAGCATCTCTGTGATAATTTGGATGCGAAATTGGATTCCGAATCATGCCGACGTATTAAAGCACATATTAAAGGATGCAAAAATTGCTCAGCACTGCTGGATTCATTGAAGAAGACAGTGTATCTCTACAAACAATATCCCGCCCCCGCTTTACCTGAACAATCGCGTAAAAAACTCTTTGCCGTTATTCACATGGAAAAAGCAAAAAAAAGACCAGCACGCTGAATCTTTTTTCATTTCCCTGCATCATATATTCAAGTAAACAATCCCTACAGTCTATTCACTTAATTATTACAAAGGATGTACCATGAAAAACAATATTGGAGATGTTGAACGACCAATTCGTATAGCGCTTGGATTACTGATTACCTCTTTGGCATTTTGGGGACCGGAAACACCACTGGCATATGCAGGGTTAGTTTTTGTTGTAACAGGTTTTATGCGTTACTGTCCTATCTGGCATATCACCGGTGTGAATACAAATAAAAAAATTGAAACAGTAAAAATAAAATAATTAAACAGGATACCACAATGACAGAAGTGCTGACAAAAGAGACTTTTTTAACCAAAGTATTTGATTACGAAAAAAACCAGGAATGGAAGTTTAATGGTGAACTTCCGGCGGTGGTGGATTTTTGGGCGCCGTGGTGCGGACCGTGCAGATTTCTCAGTCCCATCATCGATGAACTGTCCGAAGAAATGAAAGGGCAGATACAGTTCTATAAAATAAATACGGATGACGAACAGGAACTTTCCTCAGTCTTTGGCATCCGTTCTATTCCGTCGCTTCTCTTTATCCCAAAAGAAGGTAAACCGATGATGGCTGCCGGCGCATTGCCAAAAAACGAATTGGTGAACATGATCAACGAAAATCTTTTGAACAAGAAAGTCGTTGTTGCATGATTACGTTTAAACATTTTCTCTCCGTCGTTTTTTTGATTGGCACTGTTGTTATACTCTCAATGACATCATCATTACAAGCTCAACAATTGACTGCATCCATCGATATCTCGGCGAAAGAGGCGCGAATATTGTTAGCAAAAGATACCAACGCTGTACTCCTGGATGTGCGTTCACCCGGAGAATATACCGAGGAACGAATCGCAAACACACCGTTGATGCCATTGCAATTCTTGGAAAAGAAGATCAATGAGCTGAATCACTACAAGCACAAAAAGATCGTTGTCTATTGTCATTCCGGCAATAGAAGTGAATTAGCCGTCGAGATCTTGCGAGAATACGGTTTTCATGCACTGAATATGCAGGGAGGCATCCTACAATGGAAGGCACAGAAATTCCCAACGATTAGCGGAGCGGTTCGATGACCCCAGATCAAATATTTTTATATGCCATTCTTGGCATCATGGTAATTTTTTACATACGAAAACAATTATTAGCACGTTCGCTCAATAACTATTCCGGAGCTCAGGCAAAAGAAAAGGTGCGATCAGGAAGTATTTTGCTGGATGTCCGAACTGTCGGTGAACGGAGTTCACATTCGATTCCATCTTCACTACATATACCGATGCATGAACTTTCTTCACGAATGAAAGAATTGGAAAAATATCGTGGAAAAGAAATTATCTGTTATTGTGCAAGCGGCAGTCGCAGCGTAAATGCCGGAATAAAGTTAAAGAAGGCTGGTTTCACCGTCGGGAATCTCAAAGGAGGAATCTCCTCATGGAATTTCTAAAACGATTGAATATTTGGCAAAAACGTGGTATTGCTTCTGTCGTCGGAGCCGCTGCTGGCTATGCGTACTATTACTATATTGGTTGTGCAAATGGGACATGTGCCATTACAAGCAATCCGTATATTTCTACCGGATACGGCATGGTAATCGGCGCGCTGCTGATTGACAAACCAAAATCTGAAAAGAAAGAACATAATAATGGAACCGACAACACAACAGCCGATAAAGAAGTTTAAAACATTTACGTACCACACCAATGTTGAATGGAAATCCAATAGACAAGGATCCCTTCACTCTGAAGGAAAACCTGTCATCGATGTTTCAAGTCCGCCGGAATTCAAAGGTATTCTCGGCGTGTGGACACCGGAAGATCTTTTTGTCGCGGCAGTTGAGATTTGTCAGATGACCACATTCCTCTCGTTCGGAATAAGAAAAGGGCTTCCCTTGAAATCATATAACAGTGCTGCCGATGGAGTATTAGAAAATATTGAAGGCAACTATCGATTTACCAAAGTGGTCATCAAGCCGACTATCGTCGTTGAATCTTCGTGGACGAAGGAACAAGTGGAAGAGATCGTTCATACTGCGCATGAAAATTGCCTGATTGGCAACTCGGTTTCCGCTGAAGTAACAGTAGAACCGAATATTATTATCGAATAGTTAAGATGTAGTCCACCTATATGGCGGACTACATTTGAAGGAAATAAAAATTATGAATTACGGATTTTCAAAAACTGTTGCGCTCTCGTTTGAACAAGCGATTGAACAAGTTACCGAAGAATTAAAAAAAGAAGGTTTCGGTGTATTGACAACAATCGATATCAAAGAGACATTAAAAAAGAAGATCAATGTTGATGTGCCGCGGTATACGATCCTTGGGGCTTGCAATCCGCATTTCTCACATCAAGCACTTCAGGTAGAGAACGAGATTGGTCTTCTGCTTCCCTGCAATGTGATTGTGTATGAAAAAGAGGGATCAACACACGTCTCCGTATTCGATCCGATGGTAATGGAGCGGATTATTGATAACCCTGCCATGAAACCCGTTGCAGAAGGTGTGCAACAACGCTTACGCCGCGTTTTCGATGCTCTCTAAATAGTTCATGATTACTCCACAATTATTCGGTTTGTCGGTGTTCGATAATATTGAACGTATCACGCTCTGAAATATTGATTTTTTGCAGCATTATCTGTGCGATAAAGCCTGCACGCGTTTTTGCTTCATCCGCTTTCACCCCTACAAAAAGCTCATCAACTGTTTGTTGAAACAACTGAATCCATACTTGGAAATGCGTTTCGGTTAGTGAGTATTTTTTATTCAACGCTATATGTTTAACCATCGGATTTCCGGAGTATGAATGGTCATCCAGAAGAATTCCGGACCAAAAATTATACATAATCGGTAAGTGAAGTTCCCAGTTTACGTTGGCGACATCGCTGAAGATATGACCGATCGCAGTATTCCCCTTCACCTTATCGTAAAACGAATTCACTAATAATTCTATATCGTTGCGATGTGAGATGTCTTTTTTCATAGCGTAAAATAGATCAAAAGAATACCGGATAATATCCTTCCGACATTTTTTTATTTTTTCAAACCTTTTAGAGTTATTTGACCGACAAAGAAAACGAGCGCTACAATCCCTGACGCAAAAATCGTATCCCCAAACACTCTCGTCCATCGCAGCATATGCATGGTGTCCGTCTGAAGGAATTCCGCGCTGCGTGCATACCAGTATCCGTATTCCACTGAAGCCCACGTTTGCATCAGTCCCACTGGCAGCAGACTCAGCACGACCATTGCCATCAAACCGATGTTCATCGACCAGAACGAAAATTTAATGACGTTATTGTCCCAATTCAATTTCGGATTCATGGCGCGAAGGCAGAAGAGCAATAATCCGATTCCCAGCATTCCATAAACTCCAAAAAGCGCTGCGTGAGCATGAACAGGTGTTGTATTCAATCCCTGCATGTAATAGAGTGCAACGGGCGGATTGATCATAAAGCCGAATAATCCCGCGCCGACAAGATTCCAGAATGCGACGGCGACAAAGAAATAGATGGGCCATTTGTAGTTTTGCACCCACTCTTTAGCACGGGAAAGTTTAATATTTTCCCATGCTTCATATCCGACAAAGACCAGCGGCACAACTTCAAGCGCACTGAAAACCGAACCAAGTGCAAGGACGATCGTCGGAGTTCCAGAAAAATAAAGATGATGCAGCGTTCCGATGATGCCTCCGGAAAGGAAGATTGTTGCAGAAAGAACGGTTGCCTCTCCAGCAGTTTTTAAACTGATCAGTTTTAACCGTGAAAAAAGAAAAGCGATTACAACCGTTGCAAACACTTCAAAGAATCCCTCCACCCACAAATGAACGACCCACCAGCGCCAGTATTCTGCAACGGCAAGATTCGTATGTTTGCCGACCATTAATGCCGCACCATAGAAAGATGCGATGGCTCCGCTGGAGATCAGAAACAATGTAAGAATTGGTTTTTGCTCATCTTTGCGCTGTAATGCCGGACGAATGGCCCGGTACATCAACACAAACCAGAGCACTAGTCCGACCAACAAAGCAATCTGGAAAAATTTTCCGAGATCGATATATTCAAATCCGCTGTGCCCGAAATAATACCAGAGATTGTCGGGTAAATGATGCATAACACTTAACCATTCGCCTGCCATTGAACCGAGAACGACCACCAGTAATGCACCGAATAAGACATTAACGCCTAAACGCTGGAATTTCGGTTCAACACCGCTCACTGCCGGTCCAATGAATAATCCTGCCGCAAGCCAAGCGGTAGCGATCCAGAAGATTCCAAGCTGCGTATGCCAAGTTCTGGCAACGGAATATGGAAGTATCTCTGCGAGAGGAATTCCGTAAAATCCATCCCCTTCCACGCCATAATGGGCGGAAACAATTCCCATTCCCATTTGAAGCAGAAGAAGACCAAGCACGGTCCAAAAATATTTCAGCGTAGCGCGCTGAGATGGAGTAGAAATTGCATTCAGCAGCGGATCCGATACGGGAACATCGCCAAGCATTTCTTCTTCTTTTCGTGAAGCGTAGAACCATGCCATGGCGCCAATACCGGCAAGCAGAACGATAATACTTACACCTGTCCAGACAACAGCATCGCCTGTTGGAATATTTCCAATCAATGTTTCGTGCGGCCAATTGCTGGTGTAGGTGATGTTATCATCCGGTCGGTTCGTCGATGCAGCCCACGATGACCAGAAGATGAATGCGGCAAACTGACGGAGCTTTACCGGATTACTGATGGAATTTTTTTGAATAGCGTACTCTTTTTTTCCATTTGTGAATACGTCAGTGTAATGCGCGAGGTTCGCTTCAAATGCACGGAGCCGGACAGAATCGACCGTAATTGTTTTTGTTGCCGGATCGTACGTGTTTTTCCGGATCATTGATTCGAGACGAGCGTGCAATTGAGCCCGATGTTCGCCATCCAAAGCATCATAAGATTTTCCGAATGAGGATTGTGCCCATTCGTTGAGAATGAAGACAAGTTCCCGATGAAGCCAATCTGCCGTCCAGTCCGGCGCAACATAACTGCCGTGTCCCCACACAGATCCGACTTCCATACCGCCCATTGCCTGCCATACATTCTGACCTGTTGAAATATCTCCGGCGGGAATCATCACCGTGCCGTCAGTCGTAACAACCCGTTCTGCGATCGGGGGAGCTTGTTGATAAATGCGGACACCGACCCATCCTAATACAATGAACGAGAGAACAATGACCGCGGCGAATCCTAACCAGTACTTTTTCATGTGAAATCCTTTTTTGAAAATGATTTTATTTAATTTTTCGAGATCATCTCTTGTTCCAGCGAAACTGCTTTCGGGAACAAGATGTTGTTTTCCAGATGCACATGCTGATGGAGATCATGTTCAAAATCCTGAAGTTCCTGATAGGTGATGCGGTATGTTGTGCATCCATCCGCAGGCACGGTGTAACCGTTGCTGAGCGAGCGGATAGAATACATCTCATCACCGGCATTCTGATGTTCCTCTTCCATCATGCGGATGGGGTTTTGTACGCTGCCAAACGGAGCCTGGACTGTTGAAGTATTGTGTTTCTTGGAAACGTATAGCTTTTTAATGAACGGAAAGAGCATTTGTTCTTCCTTTTTCATGTGCTGCTGTAATTCGATCGCGACTGTTTCAAAATGATCCGCGATCTTCAGCAGTTCGGGGTGGTTGGCACCGTGGACCGCAGCGATCTTTTTTGTGTGAGTATAGAGCACAGGAATCATTTTCATCACATAGGAATGATGGTTGTTCACGATGTAATCACACAAGACATCCGGTTCCCATTCCGAAAATGGTATGAGCGGAGCTGCATTTGTCTTTTCAACAGATAAAAGATCGTTCAAAACTGATGCGGGGTCGATCCCTTTTTCATTACATGCTTCGTCGATCGTCTTTCCACCGCGGCAGCAAAAATCAAGCGAATATTTTTCGAACACTGCTGCTGTATGAAAATTGTCAGTAACGATCTCTTTCAGAGATTTCGTTTGTAGCGATGAAGATATCATATGTTCTCCCGGATAAAATTGTCTGATTTGATGGTGTCAATATAAACGGAAATCCGTATAGGGAGCTTATGATATATGTCATAATGGTGAAAATTTCTTCAGGGATGGACCCAGCACAGCTGGAACATCATTTGGAAATCTGTGTCCAAATGATTTTCCCTTCGGTATCGATCTCCAGTTGCCGTTTTTGTTCAAGAGATTTGATGGACCGGATCACGGTTTCAACACGGAGTCCGGTCATATCGGCCAACTGTTGGCGGGTAAAAGAGAGTTTTACGGATGTTTTCCCGTACGGGGCTTCATGGTCAACAAGATAGCGAATTAATGTGAGTAAGCGATGCTCAGCTTCTTCAATGGCAAGTTCCGACAACATAGTGGATTTATAGACCAGTCGAGTTCCAAGTGTTTTCGTGATTTCAAGATGGATCGGGAAATTATCTTTCAGCAATTGAAGAAAATCGTTGTATCCAACTTTCCAGACTTCGGTTTTTTCCGTTGCTGCGGCAGATGCTGGATACGATCCCTTGGAAAAGAACGGTGGTTCACCGAAACTCTGCCCAGCAGTGAAATATCCCTGCACAAACTCTCTGCCGTCTTCACTGTAATTGGACATCTTGATCTTTCCCGATTTTACAATGTAGAACGAGGTGGAAAGTTCTCCCTGTTGAAAAAGCATGCCGCCTTTTCTCAGCGAAATAATTGTAGCGTGGTATTGTGTGAGGAGCGATTCGTTGATCATGTGAGTAAAATAACAGTAATCGGTCAATTTCCCAAGATTGCACTTCCGAAAAAATCAAGGGGAGTGTTGGTTTTGCATATAACGACCATAGAGTTTTTCATTGACTTGTGCCTCCATTTTTTGTATTTTTGTAGTCCAAATTTGAATTACAGATTCACCGTTAGAATGGAAGGAAGATTTACAATGTACGCAGTAGTAGAAATTGCAGGACAGCAATACAGAGTGAATCCCTCGGAAAAACTCTATGTGTCGAAACTCGATAATGCTGTTGACAGTGTTGTGACGTTCGATAATGTGTTGCTTCGTGCGGACGACAAAAAGGTCACCGTTGGAAACCCGGTGATTAAAGGGGCTTCAGTAGAAGCAAAAGTTCTTGCCCATAGCAAGGACGACAAAGTGATTGTGTTCAAGAAAAAACGCCGTAAAGGCTATCGCGTAAAACGCGGACACCGTCAGCAATACACCCAAATTGAAATCACGTCTATCAATTAAGTTTAAGATTTAGAGGAGTTTGAACCATGGCACATAAAAAAGGGGCCGGAAGTACTAAGAACGGACGCGACAGTAATGCGCAGCGTCTTGGTGTGAAACGTTTCGGCGGAGAATTAGTCAATGCTGGTGAAATCTTGATCCGTCAACGCGGAACAAAATTCCACCCGGGCGATAATGTTGGTCGGGGCGGCGACGATACCTTGTTTGCACTGAAAACAGGACGCGTGAAGTTCCATATGATCAGCAAAACACGCCAGGCGGTTTCGATTATCATCGCATAAGTTTTGCGTGTATAGAGTTTATGTTGTTCAAAGCGTCCGTTCCGGTGGACGCTTTTTTATTTTAGAAAAGCATCAATCAATCATCGTCATTCCCGTCCTGGAGAAATCCTTTCAGGAAAAATTTCTATAGGGAATCTAAAAAATGGGTATCCGTCAAAAGCTTGCGGATAGGACGAAATTTATGAAGCATTATTAATACCAGGAGAATACTATGAAAATTACCGTAATCGGAGCAGGCAATGTGGGTGCAACTGCCGCACAGCGTATCGCAGAAAAAGAACTCGCTAACGAAGTTGTCTTGGTTGATATCGTTGAAGGAGTACCGCAAGGAAAAGGGCTTGACATGTACGAATCCGCACCGGTGGAAGGATTCGACACAGTGGTTACAGGAACGAACACATATGATGCAACAACTGGTTCGGATATTGTTGTGATTACCGCCGGCATCCCGCGCAAACCGGGAATGAGCCGGGACGATCTATTAAACACAAACGCCGGTATCATCAAATCCGTTACCGAACAAGTCTGTGCAAAATCGCCGAATGCTATTCTGATTGTTGTCTCCAATCCGTTAGATGTGATGGTGTATGTGGCGCAAAAGGCATCCGGTTTCCCACGCGAACGAGTCATTGGTATGGCTGGCGTTCTAGATACCGCGCGATATCGTACATTCATCGCAATGGAACTCGGCGTATCGGTTGAAGATATTACCGCATTAATTCTTGGCGGCCATGGTGATTCAATGGTTCCACTTCCCCGCTATACATCCGTTGCCGGAATTCCATTGACAGAATTGATGTCGCAAGAAAAGATCGACGCAATTGTTAAACGCGCTCAAAATGGTGGAATTGAAATTGTAAACTATTTGAAAACCGGAAGTGCATTTTACGCACCATCATCTGCTGCGGTGCAGATGGTTGAATCCATTGTGAAAGATAAAAAACGGATTCTCCCCTGCGCTGTGATGTTAAATGGCGAATATGGTATTAACGATACTGTCGTCGGTGTACCGGTAAAACTAGGACGCAAAGGAATGGAAAAGATCATCGAGATTAAATTGACTGCGGAAGAATCTGCCGCGTTGAAGAAATCTGCCGAAGATGTAAAAGTGAATATGGATAAAGTGAAATAGCAAAAACAGATTGTTAGATTTCAGACATCAGATAAAACAAAAACGCCCCGTCCCGAAGGGACTCCTTCGGGACGGGGCGTTTTTGTTCGATACTCTCACCTTGTTATCTAACCATCCGCTTCTACAACTTCATCACCATCGTCACTTCGTTTCCTTTTTTATTATATTGCACTGATTGCATAAATGCTTTCATCAGAAACACTCCTCGTCCACCGGTGTTGAGCAGGTTTTCTTCATGAAGAGGATTAGCAACCGTCTCGGGTTTGAATCCTTCTCCTTCATCTCTCACTTTCACGGTGAGTGTTTTTCCTTTCATGGAACAACTCAGCATCACGTATTTTGATGCATCATTCTTATTACCGTGGATCACGCCGTTATTCACCGCTTCTGTTACCGAAACAAGCAGTGCGTGCAATTTTTCTTCCGGTAGTTTGAATTTATCGTTCATTGTACGAAAGAATTCTTCCACAAGATTAATATTCTTGCGGCTGCTGGGAATGGAAAGTTGATAGAGTTGGTCTTTGGCTGCCATTGTTCGTTCAACGATTGATCGGAATTTTGAAAATCCCCGCGGATATCCTTTCGATATCTTCGGCGTGATTATTAACGCTTACTTTGATTAAAAATAATACCGCACATTCATCATCATGTTTGAATATTCTTGAATTCTTCCGCTGCTGAGACGCTGAAACTCTTTCCAACCACGGATCTCAACAAGGGAAAGTGATGAAAGTCTGATGGCAATACTGGTTGTCGGTCCGGCACTCAAATATGTACTTTCAAACTGACGATGATTGCTCACATATTTGAATTTTTTTTGTGCAAACGAACGGAAGCCAACAGAAAAAAACCAGCGTTGATCCAATGAATATCGCAACTGCGGCGAAAAAGTCACTTCTTCAATCCGTTGCAGAGGACGCTCAGAAAATTCCTGCCAATGCAATTCTCCGCGTTCGAACACCCGCACATAGGCAACCATGTCGAAACCGACCCGCTTTGTCATATCATACGAGGTTGAATCAAGAAATGCAACTTGTCTGTATGAATAACTTTTTACCGTGGGAATTAACGATTCAAAATCGAAGACGGTATAATTGGCAAGCACTTCGAACGCATTAAACATGCGAATGTTATCAGTCGGAGAATATGTCATATCTGGTGTCAAACGCAGTATTCTGTTCCAATTATTATTGGCGCTTTTATCCCGCAAAAGATAGACAAGATGTGCCACGGTGGCTTCTGCTGTTACTGAAGCAAAAAATACTGAACTAAAACGATGAGTTTCATTTAACGACACATTAATCAATAACTCGTCACGATCATCTGTGTTGACAGAATCGGGTGTGTCGTATCGTAATATGCTGATTGAACTCGAAAACGAAATCCTATCGCGGGATGTAAGATCACTGTAAAGGGATGCAGTGATCATGTTGCGAAAGGCGGTGTTGTCCAGTCGGGATTCCTGGCGGGAACGATTTTCCTGAAAATTATTATCCACGTTATCCAATTTTTCAATCAGATGTTTTTCATCGCGCTCTGCGATGGAAAATCCGAGTGAAGCAAATATGGATTGTGTTACATATTTCAATCTGAGTCCCCCCTCCAGATGGAACTCTTTCACCGTTGTATTGAAGGAGATGGAAGAAAGATCGCTCAACACATTGTACCGAAACGCATTTTTTATGGAACGGGATTGAACATTCATTGTTAATTCTGATCCAAAACCTTTACCGACGTCGTACGCAAGGATATTTTCAACACCATACTGCTGTTCAATACGTGATCGAATATTGGACGATACACCAAAGACGCTTTTGACAGTATCGGATGCAGCTATATAAAAATCGCTTTGATTGTTGATCCAATGTACACGAACGCTATCTGTAGATCCTTGCGTAAATTGTGTAGCAATGTTCAAGCCCGCACTGTCATTCTTGAAATGCCGTGCGCCAAGATCGCTCTGATTAAGATGTGCAGAAAATCCTGCCCGATATCCTGCTGCTGTCAACGAATCCGCATTTGCATAGAATCGATAATTTAATCCATCATCTTCCTCCCCCTGTTGTTTATCGTACCGCATCCCAAGAAGCGGAGCTATGGAAATATTTTTCTCGGGTCTATAGATTATTCCGAAGAGCCCGGTGTGTATTCCGGCATTGCTGCTGCCGAGCGTTTGATTATCCGAAAGAATGAATGACTGCGTTTCAATGGCAAGAGAAAATGGATCGGAGATTTTTTTGGAAGCACTCAATGAAATATTTTGATCATCGCGAAACGACCGGAACGTACTGCGAATGAATGATGAGATGAATTTTTCATTGAAAAGGATAAAGAGATCGGAATCGTCATACTGATATTTTGCGTCTGCATTCCACAAATACGTATTCACATTCCGTTCAAAACGAAGCGAAGTTGTGTTGGAATCAGGCAGTCCTGGTAATAAACGACTGAATTCGGATTGTGCCGATAGTAGAAAGGGAAACAATAACAATACTATAAAAGTATAAAACTTCATTGTTTCATAAATAAATCTTGAACTGCATAGTGCGGTTGGTAGCCAAGCATCTGGCGTGCTTTTTCATGTGAGATTAATGCGGATGGGCCTGAAAATGACTTAGAGAAGTTCGTTACTTCGGGATAAAACTGATGCAACAGCTCTTGAGAATTTTTGCCGGTCCAATTCTCCTTAGCGGTGATGAAAAATATTTCGTGGAGATTCTCCAAATCCTTTTCAATGGCAAGGCGATGTGCTTGAGCTACATCGTACACATGCACATAGGTCCAAAGATTCTTATGCCAATCGTGATATTCGTTTACCAACTTTTTATAAAATGGAAGTTGTTCCGCCTCCGGAACCCAGATCCATGGCTCGCGCAAACAGATTGTCCGAATCCCATATTTGGCGGAATATGTTCGGCAGATCTGCTCGCCGATCACTTTGCTTAATCCGTACGGATCTTGCGGCCGCATCAAATGCTGTTCGTCGATCGGAATATATTCCGGAACCATGCGGTTCGTCATAAATGCAAAACCGAGTGTGGATTCGCTTGAGGTAAAGACAACTTTTTTGATTCCATTTCGCACGGCAGACTCAAGCACATTAAATGTGCCGTTAACGTTTACATTAAAGACTCTCTCTGCTGGATCATTCAAAGGGTGAGGAATTCCGGCAGTGTGAACAACAACGTCGTATCCCTTCATTGCTCGTTCAACATCACCAAGAATGAGTATGTCAACGTTATGAAAAGTAACATTATTTTGTTTTGGAGAATGTAGATCGAGCACTCCAATAGTGTGCCCATGCTGCAGCAGTTCATCGACAATATATTTTCCGACAGATCCGCTTCCTCCGGTGACAAGAATCTTCATGTTCAATACTCCCATTTTCTTCAATATAGGAACATTTTTTATTTTAAACGGAGTTTAAACAAGGAAGATTAGCAAACTGCAGTAATTAATAGTATTGGCATCAATAGGAAATACATGCCAGAAGATTATTGTTTAGGTGTAATAGGCGGAAGCTCGTACGCCTCACAAACTGATTGGAATCCGTTTGTTTTATGAGTAGCATCGCAGAATGGTTTTGTCTTGCTGAGACCGCATCGGCAAAGAGAGACCCGAGTGCGACCATTTAGATTAAAACGATTTCCATTCATATCGACGATCTCAATATCCTCACCTTCAATGCGGTAACTTCCATTATTATTCACAACTATTTTTGTTGCCATATTATGATGCCCTTAATGCATTGATGATGTTCATACGTGAAGCACGAACCGCCGGTAAAAATCCGCCGAGAATTCCCATAAAAAGAAAGAAAACTACTGTCCACCCAATAACACTTGCCGACAACGAAAAACCGAATGCCAACTCCGAGAATGTGCCGAAGTTTGTTGTAGAGAATGACACGAATTGCATAAACGATGCAAGCATCAATCCAATAATGCCGCCGACCGATGCTAACGCTAGGGCTTCAATCAGAAATGCTGTCAGAATACTTCGTCGCCGGAATCCAAGAGCGCGCAACGTTCCGATCTCTACCGTTCGATTTGCCACGGATGCATACATGGTAATCATGGCGCCAATCATAGCACCAAAACTGAAGATAACGGTGATAAAAATCCCGAGTCCTTTAATAAAGGCAGCCATGAATTTTGATTGTTCCAGGTAGAAATCCTGTTCACGCTTTGCTTCGAGATCTTGCAGTCTCTGTTCGGTTTCCAATTTTGTCTTTAAAATCTCAAAGTCTTCTACATTTTTTAATTTAAACGTGTATGAGGAATACGTCGTGCTGCGGTTAAATTCGGTCATCACAATATCAGCATCTGCCCAGATCTCAGAGGCAAATCCCGTTTTTCCGCCATCAATCACTCCGGCAATTGTCCATAATTTCGATCCGATCCTTACCGATTGTCCGATTTCGATATCTTTGAATTGATCATGGATTTTATTGCCGACAACAATCTCGTACGATCCCGGCTTGAACCAGCGGCCTTCTTTGAGCTGAACCTGAGGACGCAATGCAAAGGCACCGGTTGAAATACCCCGAACCGATACGTTGCCCATATCATTGCTCCCTTTTTTATTCAGGTTGATGAGTGTAACGACATCGGATGTTGCGAATGGTTTCCCATCCTGCGTAACACTGATTTCCGAAAAAGTGGAAATGATTCCGATCTGATCGCGACTGACGGCACTCATCATCTCGCCTTGTGAACTTTTGCGAAGAATTATAACGTTATCGTTCGATCCTGTTGCAACAAGAGTATCTTCGATTCCTTGTGCCAGCATTAACACAGCGGCAAAAACAAACACAACAAGTGCAATACCGGATACGGTGAGAGCTGTTGTTAATCGTCTTGCCCAAAGATTTCGAATGTTGTATGATATTGGAATTTTCATAATAATTTAGTTTTGTTAATCCTTCAATGCATCTCGATAGAAATTATCAGGACGTACCGTTATGTGATTATCCAATCTGTCTTAAGCCGTCGACGATCTTCATGTGGGCGGAACGATATGCCGGAAACACAGAGGCAATAACTCCCACAAGAAGTGAAAATCCTATCGCCATTGCAATTGTTGCCTGCTGTACTTCAAAGACAGGAAACATTGTTGGAAATGCCTCTCCAAATCCCTGACAAACGGGAAATGTCAACAGCAGTCCACTTCCGCCACCGATAAGGGAAATAAAGAGCGATTCTCCTGCAATCAATCCGACAACATGAAAGGAGGTGAATCCAAGTGTTTTTAACACTGCATATTCGCGTATCCGTTCACGTGCCGCCATAATGATAGTATTTGCAAGTACCATTAAAATGATACCAATAATCACATACGAAATCACTTCCATGGATGTGATTATCGCACCAGAGAGTGAAACGAAACTTTGTTGGAATGCTTTTTCCGTTTCTGTTTTTGTCCTTGCACTCGAGTTAGCATAAAGAGCATCAACTGTTTCAGAAAGCGTGGCGGCCTCATTAGCATTCTTAATCTGAACGATATACCACCCCACTTGATCGATAGCAAACGATCCTGTTTGACGGTTCCGTTCGTTCAGATATTCCCAATTGAAAAACATCTGCGTTTCATCTGCAGTTTTATCTTTCCCTGCATAAATGCCGACAACCGTAAACTCCCAATCTCCCGGATAGATATCTCCTTTGACGGGAATAACATCACCAATCTTGAATCCATGCTGCGCTGCCAATTTTTTCCCGACAACGCAGCTATTCCGCTGCTTCTTAAATGCAGCCAATTGATCTGGCGGGACGATAAACTCGGAATAGACATCAAAGATTGTTTCGGGATCAACCGCTAGTCGAGGAAAGAAATTTTCAAAACTTTGATCCTTATAAATTCCTTGGAACCAGGAAGCAAAAGAGACTTTTTTTACTCCGGAGATATTTTCAATTTCACTCTTGTACGAATACGGTAGAGGAAAAATGAACGCTACTGCGTGCCGTGTTATCAACCGGTCCGCCGAGGCAGCTTCAACACCGTACGACCAAGCGGTGACAACGGTGCGGAGAAGACCGAACGCCAGCACGGCGATCGAAATTCCCATAATGGTGAGAAGGCTGCGGAGTTTATGCCGCAGCAGATTTTTGTAAATAAGTTTGAGGATTTTCATGATCTGCCTTGAGATTAATTCACTTTCAATTCGCCTTTATCTAAATGTTGAATTTTATGCGCACTTTCCGCCGCATGCGGATCATGTGTGACCATAATAATTGTTTTTTTGTATTCGCTGTTCAATCTGCCGAGAAGAATAAGAATTTCTTCCGCCGACTTTCTGTCTAAATCCCCTGTCGGCTCATCGCCGATAATCAATGTCGGATCGGAAACAACTGCGCGCGCAATAGCAACGCGCTGCTGCTGTCCGCCGGAAAGTTGTTTCGGGTAATGATCCATCCGGTCTTCAAGACCAACCACCTTTAACACCATTTCAACGCGTTCCCTCTTTTCTTTCTTTGAAAGATTCGTCAATAGCAACGGCAGCTCAACATTTTCATATGCCGTCAACACTGGCAGCAGATTGTAAAACTGGAAAACAAATCCGATATGATGTGACCGCCATTTTGCAAGAGCAGATTCATTCAGTTTTGCAATATCGGTACCTGCTACAATAATAGAACCGCCGGTTGGTTGATCAATGCCGGAAATAAGATTGAGCAGTGTCGTCTTTCCGGAACCGGAAGGCCCCATTAACGCAAGAAACTCCCCTTCGGGAACATCCAATGAGATATTTTGAAGGACGGGAATTTCCAGCGTGTCCCGTTTGTACACTTTGGTAACGTTTTTTACTTCAACTAATGTTGACATAAGTATATATGATTTGTGAATAAATAGAAAAAATTAATTCAAGTGATTCCATCAGTCTTGTCCAAAATACATAGATAAAAACAATAAGAATCTTCACTTCCTTCTTTTCTTGACGGAGCAAGAAAAGAAGCAAAAGAACTCCTTGCGAAATTTAACGCACGCGATGAATCCCATTCGCTCTTGCCCGTTGATGGCGCGAATCGCGCCATCAAAAGTCCCGTCATTCATCGCTTTCCCATTCGCTCAGTCCTCCTAAATTTCGCCCCCACGCACTTTTATACGATCTCTACTATATAACAAAAGAGGTTTACTACTTGTTATCAAAATAAATTTGACCAATTTGAAGTTCTATAGCCAATTTTGGTTTTCCTTACGATTTATTTTTGGACAGCAGAGTGATTCCATGACGGTCATGTGTTTATTATTCACCCGTTGTGAATTTTGTTCCCGTGGAAAGTTTTTCCGATGGACGCAGAACAACTTTTTGTCCCGGCGTTACGCCTTGTTTTATTTCTATCCGATTTCCCATGATTTCGCCGAGCGTTACTGCAGTTTCTACCACCGTTTCACCCTGCGCAACAAAAACTACTTTCTGACCATTTCGAGTAACAATCGCCGATGCAGGGACGGAAATTTTTGGTGCAGAATTTTTTGGATTCTGTTCTTTTGCTTCTTTCAGAAAATTCACTTTTGCACGCATTTCGGGAAGTACGCGTTCATCACGATCTTTAAATCTCACTTTTGTCAATACGGTGGCTTTAGCACGATCCGCGGTGGGAACAATTTTATTAACATATCCAGAATACCGGCGTTCGGGATACGCATCAAGCGTAATTTCGCAGGGAAATCCTTCTTTGATTTTTTCTATATTTGCTTCGGATACATCGGCTTCTACTTCCAATGATGTCATATCTGCAACGGAAACAATAGCTCCCCGCGAACCGGCAGCGGCGCCAAAAGGAGAAATAACTTCGCCGACATTTGCATTCTTCGTCAGCACAACACCATCGAACGGAGCTCGGATGAGTGTATATTCCAGCTGCACTTCGGCCGCGCGTATATTTGCTTCGGCATATTTAATAGATGCTTCTGCAGAGGTTACAGAGGATATGGCTCTTTTATGGCGAGCATTTGCTCCGTCATAATCTGCACGGGAAATAGCATTTTGTGCAAACAATGTTTTTTGCCGTTCAAAATTTGCTGCCGCATCTTCCAATTCCGCTTTTGCATTTTCCAATCCGGCTTTTGCTACATTCAAACTCGCCTTTACTTGACCGAGCGTCGCTTGTACATCGCTGTTCTCTAATCGCCCAATGATCTGACCAGTCGTCACTCGATCTCCTTCAATCACGCCGAGATATTCAAGTCTTCCGGTTCCTTTGGAAGCCACTGCCGCTTTTCTCTGTGCAACAATATAACCACTGGCAGTAAGCACTGCACTTTCCTGACCGGGCGTTGTCATAACAACGGTACCGAGTTCGACTACTTCTGTTGAAACACCGGATCCCAGAATGATACTCAGCGCAATTGCTAAGACAAGCACTCCTGCCAACGATCCGAAAATAATGGTTTGCTTTGATCCCCATTTTGTTTCTTGAGATTCATTACGATTAATCTTCAAAAATGAAAGGTCTGTATGTTGATTATCTGACATATTCTTATTTTCCTGTCCTTTTTCCTATAGCATGAAAAAGAACAAATTCTTTCGTAAAATTATCTGTTAATATCCCTAATTTAGAAGGAAAAGGCAACGAACTGTTGAAATGTTTAACAGGTACATTATTTCGCGGATAAAATACTATGCCTTCGATTGATTTTTGAATGATTTTCGGTGAGTGGGGGAAAAAACAAGGTGAATAACTATAACATTTTCTTGCAGAACATGATGGCCTATCGTTGCGGAAAGAACAGTCCTAATCCATCGAGTGTTTTCACAATTTGTTCCGCAACAAAATGATTACCGGTATCATTTAAATGTACACCGTCATACGTTAAAATTCCTTGTTCTGCATTGGAAAGATTATAATGATGAAGGTACGATAGAAATTCTTTCCGTAAATCACACAGAGTAGATCCTGTTTCAGCGGCAATCTTTCTGGAGATTGCACTGTACTCATCCAGCAAAATGTCATTTGGATTTGAACCGTCATTCTTTTCTCCAATAACACTCGGAGTACACAGGATCACTTTTGCGCCATTTGATTGTATCTGCAAGATCAGATTCTTCAATCCTTCTTCAAACTTGTTCTTCGGCGTACCTGTCAGTCCTCGTGATGCGAATGCAAAATGCCAAACGTCGTTGATACCAATATACACTACAACGATGGAAGGTTTTTTAGCAATGACATCCTTTTCTACACGGTCAAGAAGATCGTTTATTTTATTTCCGCTGACTCCCGCACCGATCACATCATAATGATATCCGATTGTCTTCAGTGAATCATGGACAAGGCTTACATAACCATTCGGTTTTATTCCAAGTTCAGTGATGGAATCGCCAAAAAAAATAATCCTTTCGGATGATTTCGTTGTTTGTTCGCGAGAAGAACATCCAAACAGTAACAACAAACAAAGAATACTGGAGAAGATCTGTTTGATATGACACCTGTTGTATAAGGTGGTTGATGAAGGATCGATCTTTCGTGTTGTCCGAGTGTCTCGTTGTTCGGGATGCCGAACAACGCCATTACACTCTCGGACAAGATTCTTTTCAATCATGTGTTGTGCTTTACCAATCCATTTTATCGCGGAGTCCCATGATTTGTCCGCAATGTTTTTCTCCATGATTGGAATAAATTTGCAGCATTTTATCCAAAGTAACAGTGCCGTTTTCGGGATGATCAGCCGTGCGGCTCCATCCTTGTTCATCGATTGTATCCAACATTGTGGCCCAACGTTCATGTAATCCGCGAAGAAGATGAAGTGCTTCCAGGACAGGGAGCTTATATTCGGGAGATGTTGCCCATTTGTCTTGATCATACGTTTTGATTTTTGGATGTTCTTCGTTCAACATCCATTTGAAACGCAGAAATGCGTTCATATGCGAGTCACATAAATGATGCACTACCTGCCGTGCTGTCCACCCTCCTTCACGATATGGTGTATCCAATTGAGCGTCGCTTAATCCATCCACGGTAGCATCGAGGATACCGGGAAGCGACTTGATCTTTTGAATCATCATCTTCCGTTCTTCCATTGTTGGCATACCACTGTTCCTTTCACGGTACAAATGTGTTGATAATAAAATTTGACAAAGTTAGAGAATGAAATCGAGATAAGCTAACAGGAAATAAGAGATTAGAAATTTCTACAGATTGGTGAAAGGCAGGCGCTATGGAGATGCACACTTGTTCGTGTTACCGGTTCACGGAGATATTTTTGCATGGTTTTTCTGTGTTACAAAGTCCTTTTCACTGTTTAACGACTGATCCTGGTGCTCAAGAAAATCAATGTCATTGAGAATCCGTTCTTCATCACCCCAGTCGTTCCAGTAAATTCCGTTCATTTGAAGAACGAACATTTTTTCGGGAATATGTTCCAAAATACGATGAGAGAAATTTACCGATGGGATCGTTGAAAACACTCGTTCAGTCACTTCAGATTCAAGAGTCGTCCCAATCGATTGAACAATCTGTTGAGACGAAACAAACACTTCATTCATATGCCGTTCGTACAAATGTAAAAGATTCATTGATGTGCCGACGAGAGTCATCGTATTCCATAAACATTTTTTTTCATACAAATACTGCATCAATTGCGTATCGGGCTTTTCCCAAAATCGTCTGACGTGTGAAATTCCTTCTGAGTTTGTCCGATCTCCTTTTTCGATCCAGCCGTATCCGTACTGTTGAGAACTTGGTGCGATGCCGAGCGCAACAACATGATCAGGATGCCGGGAGACGTACTCATTAGCGGCTACAACAAATGTTCTGTACCGTTCTTCCTGTAATATAAAATGATCGGCGGGAAACATGGAGACAATCGCTTGCGGATCGGCGTGATGAATATGAAGAAGCGGTAATAAAATTCCAGGTCCCGTCTCTCGGTTGAACGGCTGAATGATCATCGTTCCTTTCGGTCGGTCGGAGAGATCTTTTAATGCCCAGGTAAGATGCTGAGCACTGACGGTAGTAAAAAGATGATCAGAAGTAAACAGCGGTGCGACACGATCGATCGTATGGCGAAGCATCGATCGCTTACCGATGAGAGCACAATACTGTTTTGGGCGATTTTCCCCAAATCTCGATTTGATAAAATGCTGCAAACGCGCGCCGTTTCCACCCGCTAGTATTACTCCCCATCGATGATCTGTCTGGGGTTGTATCGTGTTCAACCAAGGCGCTTGTTTCATGATTGTATCTTTCCGCCGTGTTTGAAAAAAAGAACGCGATAAAAATATTTATATCCGGATTACAAAGCACTGTTGTTACGAGACGGGGTGATAAGAGGAGCAATGTCGGAATAGCGTTCTCTCATCTAAAGGAAGTGTACCACATGGGGTGTAAAAAGTCAATCACGGGGAGGTGAAATGTTTCGATTATTTTTTAAGATATTTCCAATTTCGGACTTTCCCCTCCGAGATCCATTCGACCGCAGCAGCAATACGGCGTTCACGGGTTTCTTCAGTTTTTGCCTCGGTCACCCACTGCACATACTCTTTTTTGTTGTAATAACTAAAATTTTCGAACGTTGCCGCAGCTTCATTATTTTTTTTCAGTGCGGAAACAAAGTAATCAGGGACGAGAAGTTCTTTTTTTGCACTGCTCGATGAAACCTTTTTAATTTTTATTCCTTCATCATTCAATTTTGCCGCTTCCTTCACATAGGCAATCATCACTTTATCAGAAGGTAGATCGTCCGGCGAAGATATTTTTCCCAAATGGCCCATGGCAGATTCAGAAGCAGCATTAGCCATGAGTTTTTTGTTTTTCATGAGCGATGCTTTCCAAAAACCAAATGCACAATGGCGTTGAAAGGATGCCATACTGCACATCATCTCTCCACGATAATCAAAGTGGGGAAATCCCCATTTTATTGTCTCTTCAACTTTGGGGCATGCCGTATGCACAAGTGCGCGCAAATGTTTTAAGATTGGACGTGCGAAAGGTTGAGAGGAAGCGATGTATGTATCGATCCGTTTATCTTTGTTTGCCATGCGTAGTTTTTTTTACAAAAATTCGAAACTCAACGTATTGTTATATTCCAGTGAACACCTATTTTGTTTCCACTAATTTTTTCATTCCACCCATGACCGTAAGCCAATTTTGTTCGCTATGGGTTTTGTTTGCTTCCGTTTTGATACCATCTTGTATAATGGTGAGGGTGGTAATATTATTTTTCGATATCAATTCGTAGCTGATGTTCGCATAATTATCAGGAATATCCGGAGTTCCGGACATTGAGCTCCAATAATTATACTTTATAAATTTTCCCGGTTGGATATCGAGAATGGTACCTTTATCCTCATATTTCTTCCCTTCCCATTCACCGTGGAAGTAGATAGGACTTCCTTTTTTCCAGTCTGTTTCAACCTGCGTACCGAAAAAATATTGTTTGATCAATTCGGGATCGGTTAACGCTTTCCAGACTACCTCCGAATCGGCATTGATGTTGATTGTGATTATTGCTGTCAATGGTTTTGTCATCATCAGACCCTTGCTGTAAATGATTATTTGTGTGGTCTTCGATTTTCCATTTCACGAAATACAACATTGTTTTGTGCGTTTGAAAAATGTTTTCTAATTATACATTGATACATCCGCCCAGCACAAAAGACCATTTGCCAATAGTAAGGATATATAGCATTTAATCCAACAATTGCCGGAGTGCTTTTAAAACCTCAATACGATCGTATGGCTTTTGAATAAATGCTTTCGCTCCGTTCTTATCTAATTCCGTTTTAACCGCCGGATCAAAAAAACCGCTTGCAAAAACAATTTTTACACCGGGTTTAATGTTTTTCATTGCCATAAATTCATCAAAACCAGAAAGTTTCGGAAGTCCCATATCCGTTAACACAAGATCTATCGTATCCTTGTGTTCCCGGAATATGTTCACCGCTTCTTCTCCATTATGGGCTTCCATAACGGTATACCCTTCGGATTCAAGAAGAATTTTTACCATGGAAATCAACATTTCTTCATCTTCAACAACAAGAATTGTCTCCGTGCCGCCGCGGATTTGAATGCTGCTAGAGTCTTCCGATGGTAACGATAATTGCTCGTCCTCAGCAAGTGGAAGATACAATGTGAATGTTGTTCCATGCCCTATTTTGCTATCGACATCGATGTATCCTTTGTGCGATTCGATCACCCCATAGACAACCGACAAACCCAATCCTGTCCCCTTTCCTTTTTCTTTTGTTGTAAAGAACGGATCAAATATTCTCTGAAGGGTGTTTTCATCCATGCCCGTTCCTGTATCCGAAACACTTAGCGCAACACAGTTACCCGAAATTGTATTGCGTACTTTTTGAGAAAGATTGTCTTGATTGATACTCTTTGCACAGATAGTCAACACCCCTTCGTTTAACATTGCATCGCGAGCGTTTACACAAAGATTCATTACTGCCTGATGAATTTTTGTACGATCTGCATTAATATAGGGCACATCCGATTCGATCAGCGCTTTGATGACGATCGTTTTAGGGAAGGTATCACGAAGCATAGAAATAATTTCGTTGATCAATTCCGTAACATCAATCGGACAAATAGTTGTTTCCGCTTTTCGTGCAAAGGTGAGAATTTGTTTTACCAGATTTGCGCCGCGTTCAACCGCTTTTTTAATCGATTTCAAACTTGATGCAGACTTTTGTGCATCAGATTGAGATCGTTCCATAAAACCGACATAAGCCAAAATAATGCCAAGAACATTGTTAAAATCATGTGCAATACCCGAGGCAAGTGTGCCCAGACTCTCTATCTTTTGCACCTGCTCAAATTGTTCCTGAAGTTTTTTCTTTTCTGTAATGTCTTCTTTTATTGCAAGAAAATGCGTGATGATTCCTTGATCATTCTTTACCGGAGAGATGGAAACGTTCTCCCAATACTCTTTGCCACTTTTTTTAATGTTCAAAAATTCACCCCACCATTCGCCCCCTGAAGTAATTGTTTTCCACAACTGTTCATATTCTTTTAATGATGTGTGTCCGGATTTTAAGATGTTTGGTTTTTTCCCTAAAACTTCATCAAGAGAGTATTCTGTGATCTGTAAAAATTTGGGATTGACATATTCGATAGTACCTTCGGTGTTGGTAATAACAATACTCACTGTGCTCTGTTCAATTGCGCTCGAAAAGATATGAAGTTGTTCTTCTGTCCGTTTACGTTCGGTAATATCGCGCGCGGTAGCATAGGTAACACCTTCTGATGCATTATACGTAGCAATCCATGAAAGCCATAAAAATGAACCATTTTTACATAAATATCGGTTTTCGAAGTTGAGGGTAAAACCTCTCTGCATTTGTATCGTTACTTCATCGAGACTTCGTTGTCGATCGTCAGGATGAATAAAATCCATGAACGGTTTTGAGAGAAGTTCTTCTTCAGAATATCCGAGCAATTGAAGACACGAAGGATTTATTTTTTTAAAACACCCTTTAGGATCTGCAATAACCATAATATCCGTAGAAGTCTGGAAGAATTTAAAGTATTGTTCACGCTCCAATTCTGCTTGTTTTTTATCGGTGATATCACGGAAAATTGTACATGTCCACAAATGTTCGTCTTTCGTCGTAAATACGGCAGACGAAACATCGCAGGGAAATTTTTCACCATTCTTTCGAATAAACGTTATTTCACCGTTAAATTTACCCTTCGATGTACGTTCATTGATTGCCGGCATGAGCCGCACATCTGATTGATCGGTAATACCGCTTCGACCCAATGCACAAATCTCTTGTTCTGTCATATCTAATATTTTGCATGCAGCAGGATTTGCTCCCATTATTCTCCCGTCGGGAACGGTTAACAAGACGGCATAGACGCTGTTCTCATACAGGGAGCGAAATTTTTCTTCGCTTTCACGCAAAGCCACTTCCGCAGCTTTTTGATTTCCTTTTATTTTGATGTTTTGAATTGCAAACGAAATATCTTCTGTCACCTCGGTCAACAAGGTAATTTCTTCTTCTGTAAAATAATTTGGCACCGAAGCATATATGGCAAATGCGCCAATCACCTTCTCCGATCGACGTATCGGCAACACAATAGACGATCGATAATTTCGTGCAAGCGCATGCACCCTCCACGGCTTCATCATCGGATCGTTAGCAATATCGTTACAAAAAATAATCCGTTTTTCACGAATACTGGTTCCTGTTGGTCCCTGCCCCCATGGTTCATGTTCGTTGATTGAAAATTTTTCTGCTAAGGAAAGATATCCGTCTTCAACGCCTGCCCATTGGACAGGGGCGACCTCACCTGTTTGATCATTGACCAATCCTATCCATGCCATTTGGAAATTTCCAAAGTTGACAACAATGGAACACGCTTGTCGGTACACTTCTTCTTCTTCCTGTGCGCGGACAATCATTTGATTGATATGGCTTATTACTGCGTACAAACGATTTAATTTTTGCAGTTTCCGTTCCGCACGCTTGCGTTCGGTAATATCGCGAGCAACAGACAATAAACTTTCAATATGACCATTAACCACCAACGGACTTGTACTGACTTCAATAGGAATGCGATTACCCCGTACGGTTAGTAATTCAACTTCCGTAAGTCTATTTCCCCTAAAACCTTCCATTCGTTCTTTAATATTTTTTTTCAGACCTGCATGATATTCTTCCGGAATAAATTCAAAGAGATCCCTTCCTTGATAATTGAGTTCTGTAAGACCGATTCTCTCCAATCCAACAGCATTGATATAGGATATTTTTCCTTTCAGATTATAAACGACAATTATGTCTTTTGCTGTTTCCGAAAGCAAACGGTATTTTTCTTCACTCTTGCGGATAAGAACACTTTGATGTTCAAGTTCCTGCATTGCATCGTTAAATGAAACACTGACAACACCTACTTCATTATCGGCAACAATCGGAATTGGTTCGTTCAATTGATGTTTTCCAAATCGTTCCGCTCCCTGCATTAACAACTGCAGCTGTCGCAATATAATTTTGGAAAGCCCGAATGCGAATAACGTTCCAATAATAATTGCCAGTATGGTGTACAGTATTCCTGTCCGATTAACATATTCAACATG
The DNA here is from genome assembly GCA_041658205.1 of Bacteroidota bacterium. Taxonomy (NCBI): domain Bacteria; kingdom Pseudomonadati; phylum Bacteroidota; species Bacteroidota bacterium. The sequence goes on along the minus strand of JBBAAO010000002.1, from coordinate 278,063 downwards.
TATTTGATTTGAAGAAAGATCACTTGCAATACGTGCCCAACCCAACTGAGTAATATTTTCAAAAATTGGTGCGACCAATTCTATCCTGTTTTCAGAAGAATCAAGTTTTGTTGTTACCGGAGGTCCAGAGAGAAAGGTAAGACTTACAGGATCTTTTAAATACAATCCTCTTTTGCTTTTATCCGAATGACTCAGCACGTGTCCGTCGGGAGTAATAATCATTGCATAACTAATGGCAGGATTTTCCGAAAAAGTCTCCAATACTTCCTGCAGCCCAATAAGATCGTGGGTGAGCATATACTCTTTGCTGCTTGAAACAAGGATCATTAATTGAAACTGTGTTTCCTCATTTGCTTTTTCCAACAGAAATGATTTTTGCCGTTGTGTTAAATCGTAGACAAAAATGGACATCAACACTAAATGCACTATGGCTACGCCGGCAATAAGCTGCCGACGAATTGATTTTCCAATGATCCATCGAAAGAATTTTTGCATAATTATTTTCCTCCGATTTCAGGCAATGATCCGAATTCGTGTTCATATTTCCGTAAAAAAATATTCACTCGCGAAATGTACTGCTGCTGTGAAATGGCAACAAACCGGGAAAGATTGATTCGATTAAGTATCTCTTTCCCTTCCTGGTGTTTTTGAAGAGTAAACAATATGTCCGCAAAAATATTTCGATGTCGTTCCGGGACATCATCTCGCACTACCAAACCATTATTGATCAAGGGATCTGTCTGCCATTGTATCGTGACCGCACTATCCACTTCAGGATGATCTTTGATAAACGACTTCCAGGGGGGCGGCCAAGTGCATCCTGCAACAGTTTTTCCCAGAAAAACATTCATAATCGAAGATTCCTGAGAACCCACATAGCGACAATCGGCCTCTTTTTCAACATCCAGGCCGTTCATTTTTAAAAAATATTTTGGCATCATTGCCGCTGCAAGAGCTGTGGCCGATGGAAAACTGATTGCTTTTCCACGGAGATCTCTCATGGATTGAATATGGCTGTCTTTCCGAACAACAATAATTCCACGGAATTGTTCATCATCACCCATTTTTCCGAAAATGAGATATCCCTGTTTCAATGACTGCACACTTTGATACGGGTTGGGTAACGCAAAATGGAATCTTCTCTTCACTAGTTTTTCTTCGAAATGAGCATAATCTTTTGAGGATTCAAGTTGAATGGAAAATTCTTTGGTAGAACGATTGATAAAATCCACTAAGGGTTGATATACTTCAAAATAACGATGCGAATTATGTAAGGGGTGGATTGCAAAGATGTAGTTGACATGTGCAGTTTGTAGTGTCGGTTCTTTACTATATTGCGGTACAATTTCTTGTTTTACCGGCCTATCACAGTTGATGGATGATATCACTGTACAGATCAGTATCAATCGAAGAAAAAGAACCGATTGGTTTTTCATCACACTTTCCCTCAATTTGAAAGAGAGAATACCAATGATTGTGAACTACTGTAGTTTTCACATTGTCTGTTACACTGTAAGGAAGGTGCACATCGTTATTCATCAAAATAATTCTACAGCCTTTGTAAGGTAATTAAATTGTGACAACAAAAACAAATGAGCTTGTGTTCTACACTTGGACAATTTTTTCTGTGGATTGGTTTTATATTAAAATACGTTACAAATGAATTAAGAGTTTTTTCTCTTTTAAATTTGTAGAGCATTCTTTAGCAGAAAGTGATTTGAAAAACATCTTTTTTTGTATCTTTTTCCTTCGGTGACAGCATACTGCAGATAGCGTGGCTCACATTAGTGCAAATAAAATATTATCCATCTGATTTATGATACTAAGGTGAATGTAACGTAGAAGAAAAAAAATGCGGCTGCATATGCAGTTCCGCATTTTTTTATTTTCAATTGGTATTAATAATTTTTACCAACCTTGAACGTCGTTAGGGTCGAACTGTTCGATTGGCAAGGCTTTACTTTTTTCGCGGATAACAGTGGGAACCGAAAGGAGCGCTTCTTGTCGATTGTCCGCTTCGATCATCGCATAACCACAGTGATCCCCCGATTTACACCCCCAGTAATAATGAGTCAAATAGCCGATCGCCAAAGTGAGTTTGACAACTTTCGAACAATCCTCTTCGGTGTGGGGCGAAACAACAAGATAATGCGGCATAATCAATTTCCTCTCTTTAAGAATTGTACCGACAAAAATACAAACTCGTTTCGATTAGAACATCACAAAATTATCACAATCACTTATTGCCCTCTATCGGTTATGCATTCGTGCAAATTTCAATTTTACTTATGTTGAACCGCATTTATGCTTTACTGGTTCTATTCTTATCAATCCACCATCCCCATACAACAAAGAGCCATGATGCGTTTCCTGCAATAGCGATCATTTGTACATTTGGCGGCGGTGGGCCAAAGATATTTGTGATGTGAATGAACAAAATAAATACAACTAATCCGGCAAATGCATACGTTCCAATTTTATTGTTTGGCTGAGTCGCTCTCATATACAGCCACACACCGCCCATGAACATCAGCGATTCAACGGTTACCGTAGCGGCAAATGAATTCCACATTCCCATTCCAAATTTCACAGAATCATTTCCCAGCAACGGCAGATCAGGACGATGAGTGACAAGGTCAAGAATCCAATGGCTAAAAACAAGAAGCCCAACAATAATCGCTTCCCGCCTAAGTTTTCTTCGAAAATAATATGCGGCACCGAACAATACAGACCAACCAATCGCACCAACAAGACTGTGTGTGATTGGGTAATCATAAAAATCGAGCGGTGTCATTGCGGTATTTCCGGGATCAATGCGAACATGTTCCAATCCAAACAAAAGCAAGATGGGCCACAAGAGATCCACAAACTGTGCTGCGGCAAATAATGTTGCAAGCGATGTTTTTGGCGCTGTTTTTTTTGCCGCTAATGCTACTGCGAAATGTCCGATGAACATGGATTCTCCAAAATCAATTATTCGTTAATCATTCTTGTCATTACGATACGATGATGTTCATGAAATTTAAATGCTCGGTATAGATGTATTGCTTTTTCGTTATGATGTTCAACTTCTAAATGCAACGCTTTAATGTTCATTTGTTTCGCTTCTTCAGTAATATATTCCATCACCTTCTTACCAATTCCTTTTCCACGAAATTCATTTTCAAGATAGAATTCATCAATAAAAGCATTCCGTCCACCGAATTCAAAACTGTAAATGATTGCAAGAATAATATACCCGATTGGAATATTCTTCTCTTTCACGATCCAGATCATTCCTCTATCTGAGTTTGAAATAAATTCTTTTAAAGATGAGCGAGTTTGTTCTGCATTAAACAGATAACCGTCGACGGCATAGAACCGCTCCATAAAAATAAGAAGCTGATCAATATCGTTTGAACTGACTGGGATTGTTTGAAGTGAGTTCATAGATTACTACAAATCTACGACAGGACTTATTGGTGTGCAAGGAAAGATTATTCTGTATCAATCGATAAGCGGTATCCGATTCCGGATTCCGTGATAAAATATTTTGGGTTGTTTGGATCGTCTTCCATTTTTTTTCGCAACTGCCCGATATAAACGCGAGTGTATTGTGACTCCCCTTCAAATTTCGGACCCCAAATCTGCTGCAAAATAAAGTTGTGCGTGAGCACTTTACCGGCATTACGGATGAATAATGCCAGCAGTGAAAATTCTGTCGGAGTGAGTTTTATCAATTCCGTATTATTGGTTACAGAGTGTGCTTCAAGATCAACGCTAATGGCTCCAAAGACAATCTTCGATTCCTTTTTCGCAGAAGAATTAAAAATACGGAGTGACGTGCGAATACGGGCGATCAATTCACCACCTCGAAACGGTTTCGTGAGATAATCATTTGCACCAGCATCAAGTGCCGATATAATCTCTTGTTCTTCAGTCCTTGCCGAAAGAATAATAATAGGATAACGAGCCCATGTGCGGATTTTTTTTAACACTACAATACCGTCGAAATCTGGTAAACCAAGATCCAGAATAATCAGATCGAAACGGTTTGATTCGGATAACCGGATGGCATCCGATCCATTTTCTGCCAGAGTAATTTTGTATCCTTCATTTTCAAGGGTCGTACGCAACAAACGCCTCATCTGAACTTCGTCGTCAACAATTAATATGGAAATCCCTAAAGACATAGATTTACAAATTCGAAAAATGTGTATCTGTTGGAATTGAAATAGTAAATTCTGCACCACCATTAAATCCGTTTGCAGCAGTGATCGTTCCTTTATGTGCTTCAACAAATCCTTTGACAATTGATAAACCCAGACCGGTTCCCCCCGTTCGTGATCCGGGCACTCTGTAAAATTTTTCAAACAAATGTTTTAGCGTGCCGTTCGGAAAACCGGGACCGTTATCCGATATCGTAAAAGTACATTCTTTTTCTTCCATTTTTGCCATCAGAACGGCAGTGGTTCCGAAAGGGGTATAGAGCGAAATATTATATAATAGATTTGTAAAAACTTGTTCCATTAAGCCAAAATCAAGTTTAACAAACGGCATTCCGTCCGGCACAACAATCTTTATGGTATGATGTGCAAGCTCTTTTTTCAATTTTTGAACCGAAGAGCGAAAGAGATCGTTGACATCGCACCAGTCGAGTTTCGGTGCTAGTTGTCCCGATTCAAGACGTGTCATATCCAGTAAATTTTCTACAAGCCGGTTTAGCCGATCGGCTGCAGTATGGATCTCGCCGACAAATTCTTTTTGATGATCGGTAGACAACGATTCAGCAGCACTAATGATAGCGGCGATCGGCGTACGAAGTTCATGAGAGATAGAATTGAACAATGTCCGGTATAATTTTTCAGATTCTGCATATACGATAGTTCGTTTGGCCAGTTCATTTAACTGTTCCCGTTCCAGTGTAGAGGCAATCTGGGCGATAAAATTCTGCAACAAAGTTTCTTGTTCCAACGTGAATTGTTTGTTGTTGTTCTTGTTCTTTACTCCAATCACTCCAAGTGGGTACCGAGGTCCGGAGATCGGATAATAGGTCGATTCGGAGGAAGGAAGTGTATCGGTAAATTTTCCTGCTTTTTTTTCATTCCAGTACGCCCAGGCAGCTACACTGAACTCTTTTTCATCAACGGCATACATGCTAGCACGATGTGCCGCAGTGAAAATATCCCCATCCGGTTGACTGAGGAAAATCGAAACGTCGGAAGCAAAGAATGTAGAAATGTTTTTCACGGCCGCATCGGCAACTTCATCCTGCGTTTTTGCAATGGTCAATTGTTTGGTAAGAGAAAAAAGAGCGGAAGAATGTTCTTCCCTCCGGCGTACTGTCCGTTCCCGTGCACGGATGCGTGCGGTGAGCGTTCCGGTAACCGCTGCGATTGCAAAGTAGGCAAGAAACATCAGAATATCCTGCGTGAGACCAATCGCAAATGTAAATTGCGGAGGAATGTAAAAAAAATTCCAGAGCATTGCACTCATTGCAGCAGCAAGCAGAACGGGACCGACGCCGAATTTGAGCGGCAGAAGAACAACAATCAATAACAAAATGAGTGAAATGGTTTGGTAGCCTAGGTATACCGAAAAAGGATAGCAGATGAGTGCGGAGATAAAAATTATGAGCGCTGAAAATACGTATTGCGCAATTCCCGAGTGGAATTCCGGAATGGAGAATTTTTGAGCTTGTTGTTTTGAATTATCATGTTCACCGATGACATACACGTCCAGATCGCCGCTTTTTTCAATTATTCGGTCAAGCAATGAAGAGACAAGAAAAGAACGGTTTGCTGTTTTTCCGATCAGGATCTGTGTAGCGTTATTTTTGTGTGCCGTTCGCACTAATGCCGTTGCAACATCTTCATCCGTTGTTGTGATGATCTCTGCACCAAGATCGGTTGCTAGTTTAATATTGTTGTTCAGTTGTTTCTTTGCTTCATCGTCAATCTTCTTGGATGTTTCCACATAGACGGCGATCCACGTTGCGTTCAATGTGTATGCCATTCTCCGCGCCCATCGGATAAGAGAGACAGTGGACGGACTCGGACCGATGCCGACAAGCAGACGCTGACCGGACTTCCATGTTTCCGTAATCCGTTCTGATTGCATATAATCGCGCAATTGGTGGTCAACCCGCTCTGCTGTGAGTCGGAGAGACATTTCGCGTAATGCAGTAAGATTGCCTTTGCGGAAAAAATTCTGGATTGCTTGTCGGGAACGTTCCGGTGTATACACCTTGCCTTCCTCTAGACGCTTCAGAAGATCTTCCGGGGAGATATCGATCAGTTCAACTTCATCTGCTTGTTCAAAGATAGAATCCGGAACTGTTTCGCGAACAATCGATCCGCTGATTTGTGCAACAGTATCCGTGCGACTCTCGAGATGCTGAACATTAAGCGTTGTATGCACATCAATTCCGTGTTCAAGCAGTTCCAACACATCCTGATACCGTCTGCTGTGACGGCTTGTCGGCGCATTGGTATGAGCGAGTTCATCTACAAGGACAATTTTCGGTTTTCGTGTGATTACTGCATCAAGATCCATTTCCTCTATTGCAACGCCACGATATTCGATTTTTTTTCTTGGAATGACTTCCAGACCGGAAACAAGTGCTTCTGTCTCGAGTCTTTTATGCGTTTCAATATAGCCAATGACAATATCGATCCCTTTTGCTTTCGTCTCGTGAGCGGATTTCAGCATATCATACGTCTTACCGGAGCCGGCGGACATTCCAAAGAAGATCTTTAATTTTCCATGTTTGGAATGTTCTTCTTCTTTTTTTAGTGCATTGAGAAGAGCATCAGGATCGGGACGATATTGAGAAGGTGTGTCCATAGGATTGAATATAGTGATTCATTCATCTAAGTTCATCATATCTTGGAGTGTGATGAACTTGTCCTTTAAGAATGATGAATCAATGTTATACTTTCTGATTGTTGCATGGCGCTGTCAACATTCGGTCTTTTTTCGTCGCAACAACATTTGCCGAATGCAAACATACAAAGCGCAAAGAGTACTATAAGAAAACCTTTCATACGTTATCTCAAAATGATGAAACAATTCCGACCAGCAATGTCGTCTGATTGTTCTTAGAATTTACGATTGTCTTGTTGTCAAAAAGAGATGCATTTGAAAAATCGTAGCGTACTTCTGCACGCATAAGTAATGCATCGGCGAATTTATACTCGACTGTTCCAGTTATTTCCTTCACGTCAAGCGTTGGAGTGCCCGTTCCGGTTGCATATCCCATTGGATCGTCAAAGATTTCTCCCCGCAGTGCAACGGCAGATTTTGAATTGACGGTATAGCGCCCGTATATCGCAGCACCTTTCCAAATTGCGAGACCGTTAAATGTTCGTTCGTCACCATAATCAACATTCAGCGCAAGCGAAAACGATTCCGTGACTTGTTGGAGTGCGATAAAATCAAATACTTTTTTCTTTCCGGCGATTGCGGCGTCTGATTGTTCAACACCATCCATGACATTAAGAATGAGATTTGTCGAACTGATCGGAGTATAATTCAGCGTCAGTCCAAGTGATTTGAAGTTGTTATTATCGGTGACAGAATTCCATCCGTTTACGACATGAATAGTAGCGATGAAATTACTCGCAACGGGATATGCCAACCGAATTCCGGTGTGATAATATGGAACCGCCCATGCAAACAACAATGAACGGCCATAATTCCAGTTATCTTTTGATTCAATGACTTCGTACCCCATGTGCGTAACAAACTTTCCGGCATCAACTGTTAATCCATCTCCAATTGGAAGTACCGCGGTCAGATATGCTTGTTGAAGAAACGGAAGCGTTGCGCTTCCACTTCCTAATTGAACAACATCGTTTGTTGTTCCGAAATCTGCGTCAATGCGGAAACCGACAGACTCACTTTTTTTCTGCAGAACAATTTCCACCAAACTCAACGTGAATTGATTTTCTGCGATATCGAAGTTGTGTAGTTTGTTTATACGACTTCCCGGTTGATTGAAATTCTTGCTGTAATACGCGTCAACAAATCCTGAAACAGCTACTGGCGATGCTGGTGCCTGTCCAAATACCTTCCCAACGGTAAACAGGCAAAGCGTAAATATTGTACTGGGTATAATTTTCATTGGTTTTCTTTCTCTGTGAATGGATCTTCTGAAGTTTTTAAACCTTTGAAGGTTGTTATTTTTATTTAGTCTGCAATTCATCAACCGCAAGATTCAATTTCAACACGTTCACGCGTGAATCACCGAACAATTTCATCTGAGGACCTTCCGTAAAATCTTTTACTAATTTTTGTAACGAAGATGTTTGTTCCGAATTGAATCCGCGCACTTTTGCAATGCGCTCAATCTGCAATTGTGCTGCTTCCGGAGAAATATGCGGGTCAACTCCGCTGGCTGAAGCAAAAAGCATTTCTTTGGGAACGATCATCGCTGCAGAAAGATTATTTTGTAATTTGACTTGAGCAGTGCGTGCTTTTACCGAATCCGCCATTCTTTTATCTGTCGGACCCCAGTTGGTTCCACAGGATGGTGCCGGATTGTAATCAATTGCTGATGGACGGGAATTAAAATATTTATCGCTCATGAAGCCTTGTCCGATAAGCTCGGAGCCAATAATCGTTCCGTTCTTTTCAATCATACTTCCTTTTGCTTGATACGGAAACACCGCAAGCGAAAGCAGCGTCATTGCGACCGGATAAATAATTCCGGTGAACACAGTCATAACAAGTACCATGCGTAATGCTGGGAGAATGTACGTTTTCATATTAACCTCAAGGCTACAATAATGATGTCAATCAGTTTTATACCGATAAATGGAATAATGATGCCGCCGATTCCGTAGATGAGTAAATTCCTTTGGAGAACCGAATTTGCGCCGACGGCGCGATATTTAACTCCGCGCAGCGCAAGCGGTATTAATGCAACAATAATTAGCGCGTTGAATATCACGGCGCTGAGTATTGCACTTTGCGGTGAAGCAAGTTTCATAATGTTCAATGCAGAAAGGGGTCCTGCGGAAAAAGAGGAAGTCGCATACAAGGTTCCGACCATTGCTGGAATAATGGCGAAATATTTCGCTACATCGTTCGCAATGCTGAATGTTGTCAGCGCGCCGCGTGTCATCAGCAATTGTTTTCCTGTTTCAACAACCTCGATCAGTTTTGTCGGATTTGAATCGAGATCAACCATGTTGCCCGCTTCACGCGCGGCTTGTGTTCCACTGTTCATTGCAATGCCGACATCTGCCTGCGCAAGCGCGGGTGCATCGTTTGTGCCGTCGCCGATCATTCCGACAAGTTTTCCGTTTGCTTGTTCATCGCGAATGCGTTTCAGTTTATCTTCCGGACGTGCTTCGGCGATAAAATCATCAACTCCGGCTTCCGCAGCAATTGCTGCTGCGGTTAACGGGTTATCGCCAGTGATCATGACGGTCTTAATTCCCATCTGCCGCAGTTGCGCAAATCGTTCCTTAATCCCGCCTTTCACAACATCCTTAAGTTGAATGACACCAAGCACTTCCTTATTTTCGGCAACTACAAGCGGCGTCGACCCTCTTCGGGCAATATCATCAACAACCGTTTGAACTTCTTTTGGAAACACTCCGCCTTGCTCAGTAACAAATTTTTTGATTGCGTCGGCAGAGCCTTTACGGATAGAACGTTCGATCTTTTTTCCGTCCTTTGGAAAATCGACACCGCTCATTCGAGTCTGCGCCGAGAATGGAATAAAATGCCCTGCAATTTCTGATACGTCTCTTCCGCGCAACTGATATTTTTCTTTTGCGAGTACAACTACGGAACGTCCTTCCGGTGTTTCATCCGCAAGAGAAGAAAGCTGCGCCGCATCGGCGAGACGTACTTCCAGAATGCCTGGAGCCGAAATGAATTCCGTCGCCATACGGTTGCCGAGCGTGATGGTTCCGGTTTTATCAAGAAGAAGAACATCAACGTCACCCGCCGCTTCCGCCGCTCGTCCGCTTGTTGCGATAACATTTTTACGGATAAGACGATCCATTCCGCTGATGCCAATTGCACTCAGCAATCCTCCAATGGTTGTCGGGATCAAACAGACCAGCAATGCAATAAGTACCGGTAATGTTGTTAAGGCGCCGCCTGCTTGTCCAGACGCCTTTTCACTATATTGTACGAATGCAGGTAGTGTTGCAACCACAAGCAGAAAAATAATCGTCAGTGCTGAAAGGAGAATTGTCAGCGCAATTTCGTTCGGAGTCTTTTGTCGTTTCGATCCTTCGACAAGAGAAATAATTCTGTCGAGGAACGAACTTCCCGGTTCTGATGAAACTCGTATGACGATTCTGTCGCTCAACACTTTTGTTCCGCCTGTTACGGAACTGCGGTCGTCGCCGCTTTCGCGGATGACCGGCGCAGATTCTCCTGTGATTGCAGATTCGTCAACGCTCGCAATTCCTTCGATAATAACTCCGTCTGCGGGAATCACATCGCCTGTTTCGCAAATGACATTGTCTCCTTTTTTTAACTCAGTCGCTGAAATCGATTTTTCACCGCTCCCGGTCTTCAATCTCGCGATAAGCTGCGAACGGTTTTTCTTTAACGCTTCCGCTTGCGCTTTGCCGCGTCCTTCGGCAATCGCTTCCGCAAAGTTCGCAAAGAGTACCGTAAACCAGAGCCAGAGTGTTATCTGGATATTGAATGAGGAGGGTTCCTGAAATACGATGAATGTTGTTATAAGAGAACCGACTGCAACAACGAACATCACGGGGTTTTTCACTAATAATTTTGGATGAAATTTTTTGAAAGCGTCTTTCAGCGCCTGAAGTACGATTTCACCCGATAGAAATGAAAGTGTAGATGATACTGTTTTCGAGTTCATATTTTTTCCTTGTCAATGTAACCTTGCCAAGGTTCTAAACCTTGACAAGGTTGGTGCTCATAGATAATTAAAACGTTTGTCCGTTCAACATCAAAAAATGTTCCACAATCGGTCCCAACACTTGCGTCGGAAAAAATGTGAGAGCACCGACGATCAGAATAGTACCGAGAAGCAAGAGACCAAAAAGAACTGTATCGGTCGGAAATGTACCCGATGAGTACGGCGTAATTTTTTTCTTCGCAAGAGATCCGGCAATCGCGAGCATCGGGATGATGACACCGAATCTTCCGATCAGCATATTAATTCCAAGCAGCGTATCGTAAAATGGTGTGCTTGCGGTAAGTCCGGCAAACGCACTTCCGTTGTTACCGGCGGTGGATGCAAATGCGTACAAAATTTCTGAGAAACCGTGTGGACCTTGATTGTTCAATCCGGCTAACCCCGCTTCTGAAATACAAGCTATTGCCGTGAAGATGAGAATTCCCACACTCGGCAGAAGCATTGCAATTGCTGCCATTCGCACTTCAAATGATTCAATCTTCTTTCCGAGATATTCCGGCGTACGCCCGACCATTAATCCGGCGATGAAGACCGTGAGTAAAATAAAAATCATCATTCCGTACATTCCCGCGCCAACGCCCCCAAAAATAATTTCGCCAAGTTTTATATTGATCATTGCAACCGCACCGGCAAGAGGAGACATGCTGTCATGCATTGCGTTCACCGAGCCGTTGGATGCGTCCGTTGTTGCAACAGACCAGAGAATGCTGTTCGCAACACCAAAGCGTGTTTCTTTTCCTTCCATTCCTCCTGCAACACCTGTGACAGGGTTTGTCGTATATTCCGACCACAACGAAACTGTAAGTCCGCTTGCAAACATAAAGAACATTACACCCCACACTACCCACGCGTGACGTTTTGCTTTTGCCATAACACCGAACGTGTAGACTAATCCTGATGCAAGGAGAAGAAGTGAAAGCATTTCTAAAAAATTTGTTAATGGAGTCGGATTTTCGTGCGGGTACGCACTGTTCATATTAAAAAATCCACCGCCGTTTGAGCCAAGCTGTTTGATCGCGATCTGTGAAGCAGCCGGACCAAGCGGAATTGTTTGCTGTGCACCTTCAAGAGTCGTAACAGTTTGATAACCGGAAAATGTTTGTACTGTTCCTTCGCTTACAAGCACGATTGTGAAAAGAATAGAGAGCGGAAGCAGAACATACACAGTTGAACGTACAAGATCAGTCCAGAAATTTCCAATATCGGTTGTCGTTTTGCGTACGATACCACGTACAAGTGCAAGCATGATAGCAATTCCTGTTGCCGCACTCACAAAATTTTGAACGGTAAGCCCGATCATTTGAACGAAATAACTCAACGTCACCTCACCGGCATACGATTGCCAGTTCGTGTTCGTCATAAAACTGACGGCGGTGTTGAATGCAAGATGCCACGATACATCCGGCAGTTGCTGCGGATTGAGAGGCAGATGGGATTGGAAAAATTGCAGCAAAAATACGACCGCAAAACCCAGCGCGTTGAATGCGAGCATTGCCCACATGTATGTTTTCCAGCTCATCTCTTCTTTCGGATTGATGCCTGAAAGTTTATACGTCAGCCGTTCTAACCAGCCAAAGACGGGAGAGAGAAATGTTTTCTCTCCTTCAAAAATCTTTGCCATCAGTCTTCCCAATGGCGGCGTAAGCAGCAGCAACAACACTGCGTAGAATACGAGTTGAACAATTTCCGATAAAGTAATCATAGTAACCTTCCTTCTTTTTTATTCAATCAGCGGGTCGGTGTTTGTCAAAAGCATTGCTTTGCAAAACACCGGACTGCCACCCGTTAAAATTTCTCCGGATATATGAGCGTGTATGTAAGATAGCAGAGCAGAAGCACGGCGATAATTAAACCGATGATCATAATATGTTCCCTTCTAATGTTGACAGGAACAATTTGGAAAAGCGGATTGAAAAAGGAAATACGGAAGAAGTAAAAAGAGGGAGTGAAAATATAAAAATGTTGTAAAGAAAAAAAATCTATGTTCGCATTACGAATATGATTTTATACAAAAATAATATACGAACCCTTCTCGATCTCTAAGAATTAATCGATGCAGCTAATATTCTTTCCTATGGTAAACTAATCTCTAAGGTGTCTTAGTATCTGTTTCTTCTTTTGGAATATATTCCAAGACAAAACGTAATTTTGGAAAATGTTTCGGCAAATGAGTAAGACTAAAAATCATTACACCTGTTGAAAGACGATCTAACCACGACGATGTCGGCCACCCAAGATGAACGATGATTTTCTTATGCGGCAGTTCATATTCAAGTGCGTACAATATCTCCGTGATTGCCTGGAACAATGTTTTTCCTTGATACGCAAATCTAAAATGGTTCGTCGCAATCTTTTCAGGAATTCTTTGACGAGGATGGTAGAGGCTGATATACACCGACTCCTGATTCACTATTCTATGTCCATGTTCTTTAGGACGTCGGAAATATACATGGACTTCTTCGGCATCAGTTTCTCCAAGATGAAATACCATTTGCAGCGGTGAATCGGTCTGCTGAACTTCTTTTTTCTCCGGCGCCCATTTTTCAGCGTACTTCAATCCGACAAAAAGAAAAATTGCCGTAACGGACGACCACATAATTGTGCCGTATGGTTTGTGATATCCCAAGAAGAGAAAACAACTGAGCATAATGAGAAAAATAACCAGCGTTCCGGTGCGCGAAGTATTATACTCAAGCGATTCCTTTGTTCCGATCTTATACCGATACAGCAGTAAACTTCCCATATTGATCGTAAAGCTTGCCAGCAGACCAATCGCATACATCTCAGCAAGCATCATTTGATTTCCACCGGTCAAATAAATGATGAACGAATAAAAAATCGCATTTCCTATATGAATTCTGTACAGCGATTGACGTTTATTTGTTTTGATGATCCAATGAAATCCATAATGATGCGCAACGCGCTCCATCAATTCGCTGGAAGCTACATACGCGGTGTTCACCGCCATCATTAATAAAACGCTGGCAAGAATTCCAACGATATATCCAAACGGAATACCGGCAACATGTTTCGCAAATTGAGTGATAAGATCGGTTTCATGGTGCGAAATATTGATCTTTGATGATAACACAATCGCTGCAAGAATCGGTGTAAATAATCCGACAGTCCATGCAAGAAACGTGTACGCTTTTCTAATCTCTTTCCATGATTTTACCAAACTTGCGGTCTGCACCACGGATTCGATTCCGGAATACGCAAGGATACAACTTGAAATCCCGACGACCACAAAGAAATAACCGTTAAACCAATTTCCGCTTGCAAGTGAACCGATAACATCGGTAAAACTCGTTCCAATCGTTTTTACCGAAGCTATATCAGCGTGAAACATTCCTGCAAAAAGCAGATTCATCAGAATCACTGCCGCAACAATAAAAATTCCGAATGTGAATTTTGCATTCTCTTTTATTCCAAGAATATTCAATCCTGCAATTAGCCACACAACCCCGACTTCAAGAATGAATTTTGCTGAGTCGGAGACAGGAAAAAATGCCATGCCGTTTTCGATGGCGCTCACCGTGGAGAGACATGCTGTGAGAACGTAATCAACAATAATGGAAGAGACGGCAATAAATGATACGGTCGGACCAAGTACGAGATAAGAAAAAGAATAGACACCTCCACCGCGAATGCCATTCACCTCCAAGATTTCTGCAATTTCGATCATGCGGAGTGAAAGAAAACGAATGAGAATTGACGTAAGAATGAGGAATGCAATGGCATTCAGACCGATCACACGAAAAGCTTCGCTCGGAGCATAAAAAATCGAAGTTAGCTCATCCATCAATGTAATAATGCCGATGGAAAGCCATGTAAGCCACCATTTACCTCCCGAAAAATACGAGAGCAGATCTTTTTTGGTCAGTAAATAAGCGAATGTACCGATGACCAAAAAATTGAGCAGTAATGTTGCGATGAATTGCTGATTGAACATAAATATCTGCGCGATGAATATTCTGAAATGAACAACACTTTCCACTACTTGGAAAAATTCGTTGTATTATAAAAAAAACAAGGAGGAAATTATATAAAGAAAGTATAAAAATTTGGAGTGAGCGTACCGATAGTCAGTTTTTGCACATTGTAAGTATTATAGAGAAAGCTTTTTCTCCATATACACTACTTCATCCATCGGATTATTGTAGTACGCCGGAATAACAATAAAGCCAAGTTTTTTATAAAGAGACTGTGCCGTTTCCATCCTTTGCAGCGTATCCAATCTCATGGTGTGGTAACCCAACACTTTGGCTTCGGCAAGAATTTTTTCTGTAAGAATTTTCCCGAGCCCTTTTCCCCTAAATTCTTCCCGTACAAATAAGCGTTTCATTTCACAGATTCCATCTTCTATCGGTCGCAATGCGATGCAACCTGCAATGGCTCCATCATATTCCGCTAGATATAATCGTCCGTTCGGCAGAGAATATTTTCCGGGAAGTGTTGCGAGTTCCTGATCGAATCCTTGGAAGCAGAGAGAAAAATTAAGCCACTGCTGATATTCAACAAATAACAAGCGAATCGTTTCTATCTGTTCAGGAGTTGTTGCGGAAATAAGAGTAACCATAAGCAAAAAACCTTGCGAGGTTTTTTTGCCGCCGCAAGGTGAATGTTATTGGATCGAATCGTTAAAAAATTACTTATTTTTGTGCGGAAGTTTTTCATTGTGCATTGCCGCATCATACGCAAACGCTGCCATTAAAATTGCCGCCTGTTTCAGATCGTCTTCTTGTGCGCGATCGAACAGATCCATTGTGGTATGGTGCGTTCGGGTATCATATTCAATTGGATCCTGAATAAATTGAAATCCCGGAATACCGACTGCATCAAACGAAAGATGATCTGTCCCGCCGGTGTTTTGCAACGTCAGCGTCGACACACCCATATCTTTGAACGGTGCGAGCCACGACCGGAAGATTGGTCGGACCGATTCATTCCCCTGCATAAAGACGCCACGTACTTTTCCACTACCATTGTCATTGTTGAAATAGGCAGCAACTTTTTCTGCATCCGGTTTTACTGAATCTCGAGTTCCGAAATGCTGTTTTACATATGCTGCCGAGCCGAGCAGTCCCTGTTCTTCTGCACCCCATAATCCTATCCGGATTGTTCGTCGCGGTTTTGCGTCGATGGCTTTTAATATTCTCATCGCCTCCAAACAGACGGCTGATCCCGTTCCGTTATCCGTTGCCCCTGTTCCACCGTGCCACGAATCAAAATGCGCTCCAATTATCACTACTTCATCTTTCAGATCGTCTCCGGGAATTTCGCCGACGATATTGTACGAATCTTCATCTTTTGATGACATTGCCACTTCCAATTCAATGGCGAGCTTCACCTTTTCACCTTTTTGAGCAAGACGAACCAGACGGTTATAATGTTCTGCACCCACTTCAATTTGCGGAGGAATGTTCGGCGCTTTACTGCTTTGTGCCGAAACCCTGAACGGAGAACCGAATACGGTGTCGGGATGATTCGGCACATATGCTTGTTGCACTCCTACACTTCCTCCTTGATTGCGTGTGGAATAGGAAGCTGTAAGGA
Source organism: Bacteroidota bacterium (assembly GCA_041658205.1). Lineage (NCBI taxonomy): Bacteria > Pseudomonadati > Bacteroidota > Bacteroidota bacterium. Next base: position 261,613 of record JBBAAO010000002.1, on the reverse strand, counting down.
CAGCGGCAACATTTTCTTTCATTACCATTTGCCATTTTTCATACGTCAGCAAAGAAGCTTTTCGTGCTGCGTCAGACGGTTGGAAATTTCTTCTTCCCCTTGCGCGCGGTGCATCAGCATTTGCCATTTCTAGCAGCGAAGAATCCTCTTCTCGTGCAGCAAGTGGCTTCCAGTATGCGTTTACCATGCCTGGTTTTGAAAGGAGAATGAACTTTCCTTTTAATTTTCCCTTATAAGCGTTGAGTTGATTCAATGAATCAACATCTAGAAAAACAACTTCGGCTTCAATGCGTCCCTTTAATCCTGGCGACCATGCTTTCGGATACGATATCAACGGTTGAACCTGTCTTCCAATCATGGTGGCAGAGTATTTTTTTAATTCCCAGCTTTTGCCAAACGGTCCCCATTGTTCAAGATGAGCGTTTTGGAGTCCGATATCCTTCATTTTTCCTACAGCCCAATTAGCGGCTGCTGCATATTGCGGAGAACCGGCGAGGCGAGGACCATACACGTCCGAAATATACCACAGAATATCTTTTACTTGAGACCGATCCCACCCTTCAGCGCGGATATTTGCCATCATAGCACTGTCAACTTTTTCCTGCGCAACGGTGAATTGGAAGAAAAAAATTATCAAAGCAATACGTGTTGTGTATTTCATTGCACGACCTTTCTTGGAGAAGAGAAAAAAATGATATGTGATGACCTACAGAATAGCAACGGAATCATTGGATTTTTCCACGAGCGATATTGTGTGCATCTAAGCATTGAGGAAATTGATTGCCGTACCTCATCCTTTACGATATTTTTTCAGACAAGGAGGCAAGATGCTGAGCGTCTGAATAGAGAAGCAGGATAATACCGTTTATACGTTTATTGAATTTGAAGAGAATCCGCTGATGGAGCCGTTAATTTTTTCCCTTGCGGCTCTCCCAGCGAATTCAGAAAATCTTTCCGCATGTTTGCGGCAACACGTACATCGGAACCGTTATGCCAGATCTTTCCATCCCACATGCGTGATTCTATCTTGAATTCGATTTTTTTTCTGTCCGGAGTGAATTTTGCAACGATACGAATCTGATATCGTTCATTTTGAAGATCTTCGGTAAAATAGGATTGTCCGTACGATGAACGAACGTAACCGTCTTCTTTGGATATCATTTCCAGTTCAAATTTCTTGGTGATAATGTAGATAACGCGCTGCCATGCATCTTCATATTTCACATTCGATTTAATTTCCATCGATTCCCAATATTGTCTGTTCATTTGCATGAACGAATCCGGAGCACCAAGACCGCAGCCGGCTAACAAAAATAGTGTGATTGCAACGGTGCTTTGTACCAATCGATTTTTCATCATACATTCCCTAACTGTTTTTTTCTGGTCGGTATTGAACTGTGGAAATATAAGATTTTTAGGAGAAAAGGACAGTAGAAATCTTATGAATCTTTCGACCACTCTCAATTCAGTCCGGATAACCATATGTTATCTGTAATTGAATATCCGGATGCAGACTTTTAGCCACAGGACAATGATCACCAATCTCTTTTAATCGCGCTCTATATTGGACAGGTATACCGGCGGGGAATCCAAACACTACGACCAATTTCGCAATGCGGCGGGGGGTGTTTACACTCATATGCTTTTCAATTGCAAGCGTTGTTTTGTCAAGATTCACATTCATTTGCTCTTTCTGTGCAAAAATTCCCATTGTAGTGATCATGCAGCTGCCGAGAGCAGTGGCAACCAAATCGGTAGGGGAAAAACTCTCTCCTTTCCCGAAATTATCCTTCGGTGCATCCGTAATGAAGTGTGTTCCGCTGTTGTCGTGTTTGGCAGTGCAGCGTAATTGACCTTGATAGACGATGGAAATTGGGACCATAATTATCGCAATAATTTTGTTAATGGATAGGTGGCAAGAGCATATGTCACATCATACTCTGTTTTGAATTCAATGTGTACGCCTTCTTGTTCAAGTTCTGCAAGAAGATCCGAAAGGATCATATTCCTAAATCCATATGATAATGATTGCTCTCCTGTTGTTTGCGAGTCGTACGCAGATGCGTTGAATGTTTCATCGTTGGCGATATCAATGAATTCACTTCCGATGTTAATAAAACATTTTTTTCCTTTTTTATTATACTGGAGCTTTCCATAAAATGACACCATGGTTTTTACTTCGAGCGTATCTCTTTTCTTTATCGTTTCACCAAATGATTTTCGCATGAACGAAATATTTACGTTACCGAATGAGTATGTAAAGGTTGATTTAGGTGACACCATCGATTCAGGTTGAATCTCTGATTGCGACGATGTTATTTTATCAGCTAATCCGGCCAGAGATTTGAGCAATGCTTCGTATTGACTTTTTCCAACGTTCACAACATACACCTGATTTTTTGTATATGATGGATCAACAAGCCACGATTTGACTTCTGCTTGTTGCTGGGCTGCCAACATTGCTGATACAAGAAAACAGAGTGTAATTATTTTCACACTTACTCCTTTTCAAAATCAATATTGCTGCGATACTCCAGCACATTATCGTTCGCCCTCACTGCAGATTTATTGAATCGCAAATATCGTTTTACAAATTCCAATCGCTGATCGCCATATTGTGATGCGGGAATGGGAAAAACAATTTCTGATCGTAACGCGGAAGGAATAAACACTGGTTTGACCAGATCAGTTGTTTGTAATGGAATCTCTTTATAATACGGAATGTTCCAACCGAGCAAATTGATGGTAATTTTGGTTTTTAACAGAACGGTTTTCGGTACCGGGTTTAAGCGGATAAAATCAGAATCCGCTGTCGTAACCACAAATTGAATCTGCTCGTCAAGGTAAAAATGAATTTGGGGAGAAGAACTTGTTGAAACGCCGGTATACGTTCCGGAAACTTTTACCGTTCCCGTCCCTTCAATTTCGATTTCGGCGTTGATAATATTGTTGGTAAAGTTACTAAAAGAGAATTTTTTCAAATCGATGTCCAATTTTCCGGTATCGACATCCACATAATTTGTATAGCCAATACCCATTACCGATTTTTCCTCTTTCCATAATGGACGGGTCGCAAGGAAATCTATATGAATATCCGCTAGAGAACGATTCACAACGCGTGCTAACAGTGTATTGATAGCTAATGATCTGGTTCGAGAAATTAGATCGTGTCCTTTTGGAAGCCCTGCGGTTTTTTCAGTGATTACCGCATCAAGCGTATCTAATTGAAGCTTGTACTGTGCAATATTTGCTTGAGATTCTTCTTTCGAGGGAATATCCATCGATGATCCGCACCCCATGACGAACAATGATAACAAAAAGAACGAAGAATGTTTTACCAAAGTTGCTTTCATTTTCCCACCCCCACTTTCTTCACATTCATCGCAAGAAATAATTTTTCTTTAAAAATTAGAACTTCTTTCAACACGAGAAAATATTTTAAGGTCTGCGCCGAAGTGGTGATATTCATGTTCATCCCTGTCCGTACCTGCACGCTGTTACCTTGAACAGGAAATTGATTGTTGAAATCGACAGGAAATTGAATCGGAGGAAGATTGTCGCTGAGTGTGGAAAGCTTCATGGTAACGATATCTTGAATGATTCCTTCGAGCGATGCAATCATTCCACTTGCTTTCACATTGGGGACAACATTAAACGGCTCCAATGTTGCAAAAAATTTTCCGCTATCTATTTTGAATGCAAGAATACAATCCATCAACAAATTGACATCAACATCGTACTCGTGATTAAAGGCTGCAAGAGAAATAGTGGCAATGGCTGAGCCATGATATAATTTAACGCGGATATTTCTAATGGAGTAGGATGTGAGAGAATCGAGCCAGCCGGTTGTCGAATCCAATTGTGATGCAGCTTTATTCAGGAGCGCTTCGGAAAAATAAAATGAGAGATCAGCATTGCTGATAGAGTCGCCTTTCGTTAATCGCTGTGATAGTCTTTTCGCTCCATCCCGTCGGATTTCCAGTACTTTTGCTTCGCGTGCTTTTTGCAACTGCTCAATATCAATGTTCGCTCCGGCAAAGGGACGGAGAATAAAACAACCCTGAAGGGAAATTCCAAATCCCAAAAGACAAATGGCAACTGCCATTTGGTAAATGATATTTCTTTTTGCATAAATGCGTTGGTGCAGCGCTCTGCGGTGTTCATCCTGAACAAGTGAGTCCGTTTTTTGAACGAGTGCATCGAAGGATGGTTTTATAACCGCGCCATGCGCAACATAGCCTATCTTCTTTTTTATATTTTCTATAAATAAAAAACGAAGAACATTCCAACTTTGCAGAAAAGTTGAAACCGTCTTCGTTGTTTGAATATTCATACGAATTGTTGTTGGCGTTATTATTTTTTCAGTTTGCTGCCAAACTCCTTCTTGAATTTACTCAATTTTGGATTTATTACCATCATACAATATGGTTGATAAGAATTTTGATTGTAATAGTTCTGATGATACTCTTCCGCTTTATAGAACCCGAAAAATGGCGAGATTTCTGTCACCGTCGGATCGTCCCAGATTTTTGCAGCATCTGTTTCTTTCTTCACCTCTTCTGCCGTCTTTCGTTGTTCATCACTATGATAGAAAATTGCTGAACGGTACTGTGTTCCAACATCTGCTCCCTGTTTGTTCAATGTTGTAGGATCGTGTGTCCGGAAGAATACTGATAACACTTCTTTAAACGAGATCTTCAACGGATCGAAAGTCACTTGAATGACCTCCGCATGTCCTGTTCTGCCGGTGCAGACCTCTTCGTATGAAGGGTCCTTCACGGAACCGCCCGAATAGCCCGATTCCACCTTTTCCACACCATCCAGTCTTTGATAGATTGCTTCCACACACCAAAAACAACCGGCGCCAAGTGTTGCTACCTCCGTATTGTGTTCCATTGTCTTTCCTTTCATTGTAGTTTTATTTTGGGCGAAAACTATCGCACCAGACAGAAAGATCATATATAGAATTTTTCTCATCCTGTTCCTTTCTAAGTCGATTAATTACATACAATAACGCACTTTCCTGCCATAAAATTCTCACGAAACAATAACTTTTTCATCCTACATCATAAACGGTAGATAATTATTTTAGACAATACTACGGAAATAGCTAAATTTCACGATTTTTAGCCACTTTTTGAAAATATTAGACAATTCTAATACGCAAAGCCATTGTTTTGAAAATGTTTTTGGCTACCTTCAATAGCCCAAAACGCCCAAAGAGTCCAATAAGACCATTTTGAAAATTTACTATTATATACATTATCAATCATTAACAAACTAACAGGAGGTACTATGAACGAAGTACTGTACACCACAGACGATCTATCGAAAATGTTTCGTGTCGGTAAATCCACAATTAAACGGTGGACGGATGAAGGAAAGTTGCAATGTTTTAAAACACCTGGTGGGCATCGGAAATTTAAACCATCCAATGTTCATGAATTCATCAACCAATATCATTATGAGATTGTAACGCCGCTTCTTCCTTTCGCCAGAACTTCGGAAACAATCACCGTTGATGCTGTAACAATCTCCGGCGAACCGCAGGTGGAAGAATGTTTTATCAACGCGATTAAAGGAGTTCGTCATCCCATCGAACAAGCGTTTTCAACCTTGTTTGCGCAGAGAAAAACCCTTCCGGTTATTTTTGACACACTGCTGACTCCAATCCTCCGCATGATCCACGCAAAACATCAGCAGCAGCAGATTACTTCTGTGGAATTTCAAATAGCAAAGAACACCCTCACTCACGCACTTATCCATTTTACCGATCAAATCCCAAAATCAGAGAAGAAAGATCTGGAATTATATTGTCTCTCTGTGAATGAAGGGATGAATGAAGTGGAGTTGAAAGCGGTGGAATTACTGCTCGACAATATGGGAATGACCGTGTATAACCTTGGTACGGTGCTGACAAAATATGCGGCAAATGATATAGTTAACCAATGCAGACCGGAAGATGTATTCGTTGTTCTCTCACTCGATCATTCCTCCGATGAAATTATTCATCAGTTCGATTCTCTCGTCGCCGGAGTAAAATCCTACGGCGGAAGTGTGTATACATCAAACTTTTTTGATGAGCAACAATCGAGCAAGATTGTTCCAACAGATTCCATGCAGATGCATTCGTTCACGGAAATTGTTGAACGGTTATTTACCGTTGAACAATCGACCGCTGCAGTATCTATCTAATGCAAGAAGAAACACAAAGAAAGAAGTTCAAATTGTAATTATTTAACAGTTGAAATTTTTCTCTCACATATTGCCCAAATCATTTAACAGATTGCTGATGATATCAGTCCTTGGAGTACTGTTGTCGTTTACAGCGACGGCGACAATACGAACTGCGACTGTGACCGGCACATGGGCAACCCCAGCGACATGGGGAGGTACTGCACCTGTAGCAGGAGATTCTTGTGTTATACCATTGGGAATAACTGTAACTGTTGGTGCAAGCACAACGGTGGGAGCTGTTAATGTTATCGGTGGATTAACAATTACGACAAACGGTGTTATTTTGACTGTTACCGGCGGATCGGGGACTCCTCTGACGTATGGAACGGTTGGCGGCACCGGAACAATTACTGCTGCCAACACTGGTGGGACGACAAACACTATTACTCTTACATCCGGCGATTGGATTTTTTCTGGAGCATTTGTTGGTTCCCGTCTTACTGTAAGAATGACCGGCACGGCAGATGATCAAACAATATCTGGTGCGCTTTCTTGTCGCGTGTTTGTCATGGTGAAATCTACTACGACATTGCACTTTGCTATTACGCCAACTGTTTCAACAACAAGAACATTAACATCCGGTAACGTTGTTTACGATGGCGCGGCACAAGATATTTTGGTTGCAACTCATCCGGGCAGTGTGACTCTTTCCGGAAGCGGTACAAAAACCACTGTCGGCGTCACCACAACTACCGGCGATCTTATCATTAACGACGGTATCACGTTATCTGTCGGAGCATTTAATTTAACCGTCAACGGCACGACCACTATAGGAGGTGGAACAAGCGGTAATTTAACGTTTGCTTCAGCGACAGGGACAAAACAATTTACAGGACTTGTCACCGTTAATTCCGGTGCTACATGGAATAATGCGATTAATGAAGCGGTGAATTTCCGCGGTGGCATCACCAACAACGGCGGTACATTTACGTCAGGTACTGGAGCCTATACGTTTACAACGAATGTACAAGAGTTGAATGGAACATTTTCTATTCCAACGGCAACATTTTCAATAGCATCGACAAACAATGGGACATTGACAAGTGCAACATTATTAAGCGTCGTAGGCGTCGTTCTTACAAATAACGGAACAATAAACTCCTCAACCTCAATTACAAATACAGGAACGTTATCAAACAGTTCCTCAGGCATTGTCAATATTACCGGCGGTTCCTGTTCGATCACCACTTTAACTAATGCTGGTACAGTAACCATAAGCGGTACCGCCACCACTTCCACCGTGCCTGCGAGTTTTACCAACTCCGGTACTATTAATATCAATGGTTCTGGAAATATTGCCGGCATGACAAATTCTGGAACCATCAACATGAATGGTACCAGCGCAATAACCACCAGCATTACCAATACAGGAACAGTTAACCTTTCATCCTCCGGTGTTATTTCATCGTTTACCAACAGCACAGCGGGCTTATTGAACATCAGCGCTGCTCCAGTGCCGACAATTACTCTTACAGCAACAGCCGCTGGTAATACTGTAAAATATTCTGGTGCTGCACAAACGGTGAATGCCACAACGTATGATAATTTAACACTATCAGGCACCGGAGCAAAAACAACAACCGGTATCACAGTTAACAATGTTCTTTCCATCGAAGGAAATGCAACAGTTACTGTTTCTGCTGCGCCAACATATGGTGCGGCGGCAACAATTCGGTATCACAAAGGAGCTGCATTTACTGCTGGCGCAGAGTGGCCGAATCCGTTTGCCGGTACCGGCGGTGTTATCATCGATAGCACAGGTACAATCATTACAACAAACGGCATAAAAAATATTAGCGGCGGTCCGCTGACAATTAATGCGGGCACAACATTGGCAACAGGAGCAAACAACTTGTGGACGCTCACTGTTGCCGGTGCAACAACTGTTAATGGAACAATTACACTCGCCAACACCGGGACAAAAACATTTACCGGCGACGTAACCATTAATTCGGGTGGTATATGGAATGAAACCGGTGCAGCCGCGATGAATTTTGCAGGGAACTTGCAACATGATGGTTCAACATTTACAGCGCTCACAGGAGTGCATACGTTTAGCGGTACAGGAAAAACAATCGGCGGTGTAAGTGCCATTGCAATCCCAAGCTTGACCATCAGTGGAACAACAACAAATAATGGAACACTAACAGTATCAACAACACTGGCAGGAGCAAGCACGTTCACCAACAGTGCAACCGGAACTTTAAACTTTGGCGGTGCATCAATTACACCAACACTCAATGCCAATCAAACTGGTAACATAGTCAATTACAATTCTGCCGGTGCTCAGACGGTTAAGGCGGCAGCATACAGCAATCTTATATTTTCAGGTGGTGGTGCTAAATCAATGTCGGCCCTTACCTCGGTTGCGGACACTCTGAGTATTGCACCTACCGGATCTGCAACAGCAAGTATTGGTGCGGGACTTGTCCTGGATGTTCATAAACTCGTGTTGGGTGGAGTACTTCAGGTTGATGGAACCTGGGGATCGACCGGTTCTATCGCTACCAATACGAATAATACATACTTCGCCATCTCAACAGGTTATTTATCAGTGAACATACCCATCACCAGTACTACAACCGGCGGCGCTTGGGGCAGCGGTACAACATGGGTGGGGGGAATAGTACCGACGTCAACAAATAATGTTGTAATTGCCACAACCGGAGGAAACAGTGTTACTGCTGCAGCAGTTACCATTGCTGGACTTACGGTGAATAGCGGAGCGATATTGGATCTTGGAACCAGTACTTTGATGGTTACAGGATCAGTCATCAACGATGGAACAATCACCGGAACGACTGGTCAGTTACGACAAACCGGATCTGGCAGCTTTACCAATAGTGGTTCGTTTACATTATCTGGTGCCGGTAGAATTGATTTCTCCGGTAACTTTACAAACACGGGAACATTCAGCCTAGCTTCTTCACAAGTGAGATTAGTCGGGACAGGAGCCGGACCATATAATGTTGATGGATTTACCACAACCGGCGCATTGAACATAACCAGTGCTACCGGTACGTATACGTTCACTGGGAATGTCAATGTCAATGGTATTGCTTGCAGTGGATCCGGCAGTACGTTAAATCTTGGAACAGGATTGACACACACCTCCACAGCAGTAGTAGCCATTTCTGCTGGAGCTACGTTAGAAGGAGGAAGCAGCACTCTTAATTTAGACGTTACTGGTGCAGCGTTTACGAATGTTGGTACATTCACTGCTGCAACAGGAACAATCAATTATGGATTTGCTGGTCCTCAGACGGTTTTAGCAACACCATATTATAACCTATCGCTTTCAGGTTCTGGTGCAAAAACTTTAACCGGTGTAACCACTATAGCAAATGATTTTAGTATGAGTGGTGCGTCGACCGGAACATCAGTCTTTACCACCATTGCTGGAAATGTCACTCTCACCGGAACAGCAAACTTAACAACGGGTGCCGCTTTAGCAATCTCTGGAAATTTAGATGTCGGATCCGGAACATCCTTTGCAACCGGTGTAACAAATACATGGACTCTCGGAGTGACCGGAACTACTTCGGTTACAGGAACTCTCACTCTCGCAAATACCGGTGCAAAAACATTTACCGGTGATGTTACACTGAATTCGGGCGGTGTTTGGAATGAAACTGGCGCTGCACCAATAAATTTTGCCGGCAGCTTCACGAATAATGCAACAACATTCACGGCAAATACCGGTGTTCACACTTTTAGCGGTGCAACAAAAACAATAAGCGGAACTCTTGCTACCACCATTGGTTCTGTTGCAGTAACCGGTACTTATACAAACAATAATACGTTGACTATCGGAACCGCACTTTCCGGAGTGGGAACGTTAACAAACAGTGCAACTGGAACCCTTGATCTTGGAGGAACGTGTTCAATCACCACTCTCGACAATGCCGGAATTATTAACCGTACCGGCGCAGGAACAACGACTACGACCCTTATTAATTTTACCAATACCGGTACTATCAATATCAGTGGATCAGGAACAATTACCGGTATCACCAACAACGATGGCGGTATTGTTAATCACTCTGGCTCGAGTACAATTACAAGTTTTAATAACGCCACCGCTACCAGCACGCTGAACATTAGCACTACGCCTACTGTTCCGACGTTTACAACTCTTACCGTCAGCGCTGCCGGCAACACGGTCAATTACAATGGCGCAGGACCTCAAACGGTAAAAGCGGTAGCATACAGCAATCTGATATTTTCAGGCAGTGGTGCAAAATCGATGTTGACCGGAACGTCAGTTTCCGGAGATCTGAGCATTGCACCGAGTGGAACAGCGACCGCAAGTGTTGGTGCAGGACTTAATTTAGATGTTAAATTTCTTACACTGGGTGGAGTTCTTCAAGCTGATGGTACCTGGGGATCGACGAGTTCCACTGCTGTGCATACCAACGATACGTACTTCGCCGCTACAACCGGTATTCTCTCCGTTAACATACCCATAACCAGTACTGCTACTGGTGGTGCGTGGGGCACTGGTACAACTTGGATCGGCGGTGTTGTTCCAACAACAACAGATAATGTTGTTATTGCAACAACCGGTGGAAATAGTGTTACCGCCGCCGCCGCTACTGTCGCAAGTCTTACCGTCAACTCCGGAGCAATACTAAATCTTGCCGCCGTTACAATCACCGTTTCCGGACTTGTCGATAATGCCGGAACAATTTCCGGCACGACTGGACAAATTAATCAAACCGGATCAGCCGATTTTACAAACAGCGGATCATTTACATTGACCGGAGCCGGTAGAGTTTCTTTCTCAGGCAGTTTTACAAACACCGGAACATTTAGTCTCGCATCATCACAAGTGAGATTAGTCGGAACAGCAGCCGGGCCATACAGTATTGATGGTTTTACAACCACCGGCGCATTTAGTGTTCCCAGTACGAAAGGTACATACATATTCGCAGGAAATGTTAATGTCAACGGTATTGCTTGCAGCGGTTCCGGTAGCACTTTAAATCTTGGCGCTGGTTTAACGCATACATCTACTGGAGTAGTATCGATTTCGGCAGGAGCAACCTTAGAAGGTGGAAGCAGTACGTTACACATTAATCGCACTGGTACTGCATTTACAAATGCCGGAACATTTACTGCTGAAACAGGAACAATCGACTATGGATATGCCGGCTCTCAGACTGCTTTAGTAACGACTTATTATAATCTGACGTTTTCAGGTACTGGAACAAAAACTCTGCCTGCTGGAACCACCACGGTAAATAATATCTTCTCCATCGAGAACGACGCGTTTGTCAATAACTTTGTCGGAACTCTTGCGTACGGCTCAAATGCCACCTTACAATATAATACGTCTGTAGCACGGACTGCATCCGATGAATGGGTAAGCCCATTTGCTGCAACGGGCGGTGTTATCATTTCCAATATCGGCGAGGTTACGATGAACGCCGATAAGATCTTCAATGCCTCGGTTCCGCTTACTATTAATAGCGGCGCCAGCCTGAATACGAGTGCAAGTAATTTTGCACTGACATTCGGCGGTAATTTTGTGAATAACGGCGGTACGTTCACGGCAAATGCTTCTGCAATTACCATTGATAATACGATGGCAACGCAAAGCATTGCCGGCTTTACAACAACCGGAACAGTTTCTATAACGAAGACCTCCGGCACAGCAACATTCAACGGTAATGTAAACGGAGGTGCATTTACACTCGATGGAACTGGCGGAACACTTGATCTTGGAACAGGTCTCACGCACACATTTACCGGAACATTTACCAGCACAGCCGGTACGCTGAATCTCAGTTCGAGTACATTAAACATTGGAGGACTCACAAGCGGATCGGGCGGTACATGGAATCCCGGGACTTCCACGGTGAACTACAACAGAGCAACTGGCGGCCAGTCTATTTTTGGAGTTAATTACTACAATCTTACATCGAGTAATTCGAGCGGAGTGAATACACTCGTTGGTTCTATTGGAGTGAGCAATATATTCACTCCGAGCGCCGGTGCGTTAACATCTGCGGGAACGTCAACGGTCGACTTTAATAACTCCACCGGCGGACAATCGATTCCTGCATTCAATTACTACAATCTCACTTCAAGCAATGCGAGCGGTGTGAATACACTCATTGGCTCTATTGGTGTGAGCAACATATTCACCCCAAGTGCCGGAGCATTAACATCTGCCGGAACGTCAACAGTCGACTTTAATAACTCTACCGGCGGACAATCGATTCCAGCATTCAACTATTACAATCTCACTTCCAGCAATACAAGCGGTGTGAATACACTCGTCGGCTCTATTGGAGTGAGCAACATATTCACTCCAAGCGCCGGTGCGTTAACATCTGCTGGAACGTCAACGGTCGACTTTAATAACTCCACCGGCGGACAATCAATTCCTGCTTTCAATTATTACAGTGTAACATCGAGCAATACGAGTGGAGTGAATACGCTCATCGGCTCTATCGGTGTGAGCAATACATTCAGTCCAAGCGCGGGAGCGTTAACGTCAGCGGGAACGTCAACGGTGAACTTTAATAATGCAGCTGGTTCTCAAACTATTCCTGCTTTCAACTTTAATAATGTAACAGTCAGTAACAGCAGCGGCACGACGACACTGGCAGGCAGTGGAACGATCGGTATAGCAGGAATATTTACTCCCGGTTCACAAGCATATTCTTCTGCCGGCAGCACGGTGAATTTCAATAACTCGACAGGCGGACAAACAATTCCTGCAATCAATTACAATAATCTGACGGTCAGTAATACCAGCGGTACAACAACACTTGCAAGCAGCGGAACTATCGGTATAGCAGGAACATTTACACCCGGATCGCAAGCATATACTGTGACCAGCAGTGCGATATCGTTCAACGGCAGCACCGGTCAGTCGCTCGCTTCTGCATTTACGTTTAACAATCTGACGATGAACAATGCATCCGGAGTAACACTCTCCGGGATAGCAACGGTGAACGGAACGTTAACTTTGACATCCGGAAATATTACCACTGGTGCGCATAAAGTATCGATCGGTACTTCTGGAACAATATCAGGATCTGGCGGTTATATCGTTGGCAATTTAGAAAAGACAATTTCCACAAGCGGGTCACCTGTTGCAGTAACATTTGAAGTTGGAGATGCATCATACTATACACCAATCAACTTAACGTTTGCCTCTGTTTCTGGTTCAGGTACACTTACAGCAAATACAACCAGTTCATATCATCCGCAGATCAACACTTCCGGTATCAGCACTACAAAACATGTTACGCGCTATTGGACATTGACAAACAATGCTGTGACATTCCCTTCGGTTGACGCAACGTTCAATTTTAATACTGCGGACGTTGTTCTTGGTTCAAACACATCATTGTTTATTGTCGGACGGTATAACAGCGGTTGGACACTTCCGACGGTCGGAACAAAAACTTCGAACTCCACACAAGCGACCGGATTAACCGCATTCGGTGATTTCCAAGTCGGCGAGGTTGCTACGGGTGTCACGCTAACGCCTGCGACCGGTGGTAGTTCAGTGTCAGCTGATGATTTTGGAACTGGAGCGTGGACATCGTTGACCGGTCCTTCCATTGAAGAAACTGTGAATGGCGATATTGGATTAGGCACAATTATTTTAGATGTGCCCTCCGGATTTGAATTCGACCAAAGCGGAACCGCCCCAACGGTGTTAATTACCGGAGGCGGAACGGCGACGGATAATATTAACAATGCAACATCTGGAACTTCGGCATCGGTTTCAGTATCAGCAACGCAAATTACATTTACTGTAACGGATGTTTCTACCGGCGGTGCATTGAACACCCTCACATGGCAAAATATCCGCATCCGTCCAACGGCAGGATATCCATTGGCCACCGGTAATATTACGAAATCCGGCGGATCATTTATTGTCGGCGTCACCGACGGCACGACAAATTTTGGCACATTGACGGAAGTGCGTGGAGCATTAAGTAAACTTGTTGTGACACTTCCAGGCGAAACGTTTACCGAAGGCAGCGGGAACTCAGGACCACCGACAAATCGTACGGCTGGATCTTCGTTTACTATTTCCTCAATCACGGCAACGGATCAATACTTTAATACTGTTACTTCGTATTCCGGAGCGAAAACAATTTCCTACAGCGGACCGACCGGACAAACTTCATACACAACCAGCGTCACGTTTATTTCTGGTGTATCATCCACGGCATTAACCACAACGTTATATCGGGCACAATCGTCCACGATTACTGCGAATGATGGAACATATTCCGGTCCGGCATCATCGTCCGTCACGGTTGATCCGGCGGCATTTTCAAAAATGCAGTTATTGGTACCGGGTGAATCTGCAAATCCGGGTTCAACAGGTACCGGAAAAACGGGATCGCCATCGGCACAAACGGCAGGAGCTTCCTTCGGTGTTACGGTAAACGCGGTTGATGCATACTGGAATGTGATTGCAGGCGCACCGACAAATACCATCACACTCACAACTACGGATGCAAACGCAACTATGCCGTCACCAGCGGCTCTTTCATCCGGTACGGTAACTTTTGCTACAGTCACTCTGCCGACAGCAGGGTCTTCCACGATCACAGCAACAAATACAAGTGATGTTTCAAAAACTGCAGACACAAGTCCATCAATTACCGTAAATGCGGGAGCATTTACAAAAATGCAGATTCTTGTTCCGGGAGAAACTGCTAATGCAGGTTCAGCAACGGGAAAAACAGGAACTCCATCAAGTCAAACGGCCGGTTCGTCATTCAGTGTTACTGTCAATGCGGTCGATGCAAATTGGAATATTGTCAGCGGTGCTCCGGCAAACACCATCACGCTGACAACGTCTGATGTGAATGCCACCATGCCTTCGCCGGCGGCGCTTTCATCGGGAACGGTAACATTTGCGACAGTCACTTTGCCGACGGCGGGATCCTCGACGATCACAGCAACAAATACCAGCGATGGAACAAAAACTGCAAACACGAGTCCGTCAATATCAGTTGGTGTCGGAGCGTTTTCAAAAATGCAGACTCTCGTACCGGGAGAAACTGCTGATCCCGGTTCAGCAACGGGCAAGACAGGAATTCCATTAAGTCAAACAGCTGGTTCGTCATTCAGTGTTACCGTCAATGCAGTCGATGCAAACTGGAATATTATCACCAGTGCACCGGCAAACACCATCACGTTAACAACATCCGATGTGAATGCCAGCATGCCCTCACCGGCAGCACTTTCATCCGGAACGGTAACATTTGCCACGGTCACGCTTCCAACAGCAACCTCCTCCACGATTACGGCAACGAACACCAGCGATGGAACAAAAACGGCAAACACAAGCTCTTCGATAACCGTCAATGCCGGTACGTTGAATAAATTGCAAGTGATTGTCGACGGTGAGACGGCCGTTCCCGGATCGGTGGCAGGGAAAATGGGAACTCCGGTTGCAGCAGGCATCGGAACGCCGTTTGTGTTCACAGTAAATGCTGTCGATGCAAATTGGAATATAGTAAACGCAACAAACACCATCACCATCACCTCCACAGATGGTGCAGCAACATTGCCTCCGGATGCGGCTTTAGTTGGCGGCACCAAAGATTTTACCCTCACCCTGAACACTGCCGGTGTGTGGACGATAACGGCAAGCAATGTCGGTGGTCCGCCGCCGACCGCCGGGACAAGTGCATCAATTACTGCCGCATCAATTACTATCACTCCGGCAACAGGTGGCGGTTCGATTTCAGCGGATGATTCTACCAGCGGTGCATGGACTGCATTGACCGGGCCATTGTATGGTGAAGCGGCAAGTGCGAATGTCGGTACGGGAACAATCATCATGAATGCTCCGAGCGGCTTTATTTTTGATGTTGGTGGAATAGCACCTACAGTTTTAGTTACGCGAATCGCCGGTGCCGGAGCCAACTCGAGAAACATTAATGCGGTTGCAAGCGGTACTTCTCTTGCGATTACATCAATCAGTACCACACAAATTACCTTTACAGTTTCGAGTTCAAGTAATACTGGCGTAACAAACAGTTTAACGTGGCAGAACGTTCGCGTTCGGCCGAACATTAGTTATCCTCTTGCCTCCGGCAATATTACGAAATCAGGTACCGCATCAATGGTTGGTGTTACCAATGGAGTGACAAATTTTGGAACGCTGACGGAAATTCTTGGCGCGCCAAAAACATGGAGCGGTTTAGGTGATGGTACAAGTTGGAATGATGCAGCAAATTGGAGTCCCGCCGGAGTTCCAACTGGTGCAAATGATGTCACCATCGGTGCGAACACGATAAATGTTAATGTTGCGGCATTAGCGCATGATATTACTATCAATAATGCAAGTGCAAGTGTTACAATACCAACAGGAATTTCTCTTTCCGCCACGAACAACTACGCACAATCGAATGGAACACTCAATACCGCCACAATATTCCCGGCGGTCACTGGCACTACAAGTATTACGGGTGGAACGGTAAACTATAACAGCACCGGTTCACAAAATGTGGCTGCAATTACCTACAGCAATCTTACCATTTCAGGAAATGGCACATCGACACTGCTCGGTACGGTAAGCATCAACGGAGACTTGACTGTTTCTGGCGGTACATTGGATCTTACATCGTTTACGGCAGACCGGTCAATTTCGGGTGGAGCACTAACAATTGCAGCTTCTTGTACATTACGAATTGGCGGAACAGGAACAATCCCTGCAAATTATACATCACAAGTTTTTGATCCAACTAGTACCATAGATTTTTATGGAACAACACAAACGATACCTGCCGGAACATATCCGAATGTGACAGCATCAAACTCGGGAGGATCGGTTACGCTTGGTGGGAATATCATTGTCGTTGGAGATCTGAATATTTCCTGTAGCACATTTGATCTTACATCGTTTACCGCCAACCGATCCGCTGCTGGCGGTACGTTGACGATTGCCGCATTATGCACATTGCGCATCGGCGGTACCGGAACATCGCTTCCAATAAATTAT
Source organism: Bacteroidota bacterium (assembly GCA_041658205.1). Classification (NCBI taxonomy): domain Bacteria; kingdom Pseudomonadati; phylum Bacteroidota; species Bacteroidota bacterium. The sequence continues at coordinate 244,386 of JBBAAO010000002.1, read as the reverse complement.
ACTACGCATGCTTTCGATCCGACAAGCCATATCGATTATTACGGAACAGGCCAAACGGTCCCTGCCGGTACGTATGACAACTTGATTGTATCAGGCGCAGGAACAACAATCACGCTCAGCGCAAATGTGGATGTTGTTGGTAATCTTACTGTATCAGACGGTACGCTTGACCTTTCAACGTTCACTGCAAACAGAACAACATCAGGTGGAACATTAAGCGTAGGCTCCGGCGGAACGTTACGCATAAGCGGAACAAATGCTATTCCCGCTAGTTACACCACCTATACTTTCGATCCGGCAAGCACTGTTGAATTCTACGGTACCTCCCAATCAATCGCCGCCTTGAATTATGGAAATCTTACAGTCTCCGCCTCCGGAACAATAACACTTGCAAACACCGGTACGATTGGAATTGCCGGAACATTTACCAAAGGAGCCGCAACGTACGTAACGACCGGAAGCACAATCGATTATAACGGCACCGGTGCACAGAGTATTGCCGCATTTAGTTATAACAATTTATCCCTGAGCACAGGTGGAATAAAGACGTTTGCCGGCGGCACAACACAGATTGCGGGAGCTCTTACGATTACCGGAGCAACTGCAAATGCAACAGCCAATTCTTCCACCATTGAATACAATGGTACTCTTGCACAAGCCGTTACCGTAATGACATACTTTGATTTAGTATTCACGAACGGCGGATTGAAAACAATTGCGGGCTCAGTGATAGTCAATACAAACGTTCTTATTAATTCCGGTGCAAGCGTATTGATCTCTGCTCCGGGCATCTTAACGGTTCATGGCGATGTTGATAACAGTGGCAGCTTTACTATTGACGGAACATTGGATGTAACACCATAAATTTTATGAAAATATTTAAAATGAATTTACAATCATCAACAATCAAATCACTTACTACAAGGAGTAATGTCATGAAAACAACAAACTTTTTTCGAACAGTCATAGTGGCCGCCATTTCCATTCTGGTGACAGGAATCCTGTTTGCAGGAAACGTGAGAAATAATGGCACAATCGCGAACAGCGGAACAACAACAGTCACTGGATATTTTGAGAACTATAAGAATGCTGGCGGAGGAATATTCAATAATACTGCCGGAACATATACAGTGAACAGCTATTTTTCTCAAAACAATGCGGGCGGCACTGATGGTCAAGCAACAATCAGTGGTGGAAATTTTGTAGTCGGTGCTGCTTACACCAATGATAATGGTACAACTACCAATACCGCAACAATTAAAATTGCAGCCGATCTGACCAACGGTGGTGTTGGCACATTTACCACAACTGGTGGAAATGTTGAATACAACGGAGCGGCAGCAGCACAGTCAGTTCTTGCAACAACATATGGTGGCCTGTTGGTTACGGCTACCGGTAATAAGACTCTTGCTGGTTCGGCAACGGTAAATACCACATTTACATTATCGAATGGAACATTATTGGTTGGTGCTAACACACTCGACATCAAATCGGCAACGGTAACATCTGGTGGAACCTTATCCGCAGCCAGCGGAACAGTTTCCTACACAGGAACGGGTGCTCAGCAGGTATTTGCAACGACCTATGGCGCTTTGACAATGACAAGCACTGCACCCGCAACAAAAACTGGTCAAGGTGCAATCACCATCAACGGTGTTTATAACAGCGATGCAAATACAACATTTGATGTTGGTTCTGGCAATGCATTTACAACAGGCGGAAGTTCGAATCTCGTAGCATCGAACCTCGGAACAATCAAAGTGAACAACACTGTCACATTGGGTGTTGCGAACGTCGGTGGAACATTTGATTACACAGGAACAAGTCAATCCGTTGCCGTTGCACAATACCAACACTTAACACTCTCGGGCGTGACACCAGCGTTTGCTGCGGGCACATTTAGTGTTTCTGGAAATATGACGTCATCAGCTGTTCCCGGATTCAACGCAGCAACAATTATCCATTACAACGGCAGCGGTGCACAGACGGTGGCAGCACTTAACTATAAATTGCTGCAATTCTCAGAAGTTGGTGTAAAGTCAATTACCGGTGCAGTTACTGCAGCTGCAACGTTGGCTGCCAATACAGCGGTTGATATTGCTGCTACAAATGCTCCGACTTTAACGATTGCCAACGGCGCATCCTTGGGTGTCTCTTTGGGAAGTATCTCTAATGCATCAATTCTTAATATCGACGGGACAGGAAGTGTTACTTTGACGAGCGGAAATGTTGCTAATCTTCTTGGTGCAAACGTGAACATTAATGCCGCCGGCAGCTCGCTGACTGTCACGGGTGATGTTGATAACGAAGGAACGATTACAAACACTGGTACGATAACGGTTAACTAATTAATAAATAGCTTTTAACTGTAATAATTTTAACAAACCAACATGGCCCAATAACAATGGCTGTATCGAAAACAGTTAACAACGATATAAAGAAAGGAGGTAATAATGACAAGGTTCAATTCACGACCACCGTAAAGAGAAATAGAAGTAAAGTTGCTCATTGAGCATGAGCTGCTGTAACAACAAACAACCATTTAAAAAACACAAACAAAAAGGAAACATGTTATGAAAACGCAAAAAGATTCAAACCCGAACACAGCATTACAAACGACACGCAAAAACAATAATCAATTAACAATATCTAAAAGGAGCAATACTATGAAAAACATCAATGCGTTTAAGAAAATATTTGTCATCATGTTGGCAGTTGCCACATTGGCTGCAAATCTCGTTGCAGGCACATTTACCAATAACGGTACATTTACTAATAAAGTTAATAGGACCGCAACATTCACCGCTTTTACTAATGGTGCTGCAGGAACTACTAACAACCTTGGTACGCTAAATGTTAAAGGTGTTCTCACTCAGTCAGCACCAGCGGCCAATTTCAAAACCAGCACAGGAACTATTGGATATACTGGAAATGCTGCCCAAGACGTTCTTGCCGGAACGTCGATTGATCTGGGAATTTATGGTGGTTTAGCCTTAAACAGCACGGGGGCTTTTACTAAAACACTGCTGGGTAATGCCACTGTCGCAGGAGGAGTTGCGCTTACTGGCGATGCTTCCTTTACCATAGGAGCCACTCAATTGACCGTAACGCGGACAGGATCTGCAATCTTCTCGAATACAAGCACAGGAAGTTATACGTTCACTGGTGGTACTGTTGTGTATAATGCTACTGCTGCTCAGACCGTATTCCCTTCGACATACGGAAACTTGACATTGTCTGGTGGAAGCGGATCAGTCAAAACATCTGATGGCGATGTAACTGTTAACACAGTGCTTACAGTAGATGCAAGCAATACACTTTTGGTAGATGGAGCAACAGGATTAGCGGATCTTATCCTTGGTGCAGGTGCAGACATCACCAACAATGGAACGATAAATCAAGCTGACGAAGATGGTTTATTTACGGCTAGCGACGCTGGAAATGCAATTACTAATGGTGCCTCTGCTTTGATTAAGATAGCAGGAACTGCATCGTTCACTTCCAATCCTACGATCGGTGGAACAGTTGAATATTACGCAGCAGTTGCCGCACAGAATATTGCTCAAGCGGACTATGTGAACTTGACATTGACCAACGCTGGATCCAAAGATTTTGCGGCTGTAGAATATAAGGTTCGACAAGCCTTCACATCAACTGGAGGAACTGTAACTTTTGCAGCTGGCAATATTTTTCATTATAGCGGCGTAACAGCCGATGGCGGAAGTCAGACAGTTGCAGCTTTGAATAATTACAGAGAAATCAAATTCTCAGGCGACACTGACAAGAACATCACGGGTACTTTAGCTGCTGAAACATTAACCAACACCTCATCTTCATTAAATGGTGTTTACATCCAAGGTGCCGGCGATGTAACTATAAGCGGCACTGTCACAAACGATGGTACTATAACCAACGATGGTGTGCTTACAGTAAATTAATAGCATAAACATTGTTCGGTAAAGAGTGAGCGTTCATAAAGAATTTATTTTTATGCACGCGTTATGGTCAATGTATGCTAAAAGAAAACAAACAACATATTGCCCACTCTCCGGTATTCGATATCGGAGTGCTTCCTCGGTCGAGTATCGAGTCAGCCTTTGATATGATTCGCGGTCCGGCAGTTGCTAATCTACAATGCAACGGGATCAAGAATCCGCGCGAGGATATTGTCTCCATGGAATATCATGGGAGTGGTCCCGAAGGGACAAGTCCGCCTGCTCGCGGAGATACGGAACATACACATGATAATGGACTGTGTATAATTCGCGGGAGAACTGCGCTCTTTCGGAATGCACGAAGTGATATTGCAATGCATTCGGTTCAATATCGGTTACACTATCCTGTAGTGTGTGAAGGTGGTAGTCCCGAAGGGACAAGTCCGCCTGCCCGCGGAGACACGGAGCATGCATTTGGTAATGTACTGTGTATGATTCGCGGGAGAACTACGCTCTTTCGGAATGCACGAAGCGATATTGCAATGCGGTCGAGACAGAACTCGTCGCGTTATGCTTTCGTGTATCAAGGAAGTAGTCCGCCTAAAAGCAGCGATGGGAATAGTAGTTTGATTTGAATGCATTCAATATGGATCCAGACAAACATTGCTTCATCAATAAAGATCTCTTTGTTGATTCGGATGAACGATATGTTTCACCCGAAGCAGATAAACATCGAAGGAAGCAATGCTGTATCAGGTAAGAAATATGGTAGAACGGAATATGCGTAACGCTATGATAAAAGCTATGGACAGAACCGACATACTTCCATTGCTCTATGATGGAAAGAAATTCCGGTATAAATCCGGTGGAAGTTCATGTGTGTGGCAAACGAGATGTTGAAAATGCGTATTCATAACAATGGTGAAATCGAAAGGAATGTTTATGGCACCGTCACAAAAGGAGATGCTCACTTCTTATGCTGTCTGTGCACTGTGTCATCTACCGTTCGATTAAATGGTGTTCACGATTCATGGCGGAGGGTGTTTAGTGCTCCTTTTCACCCTCCCCTTGAGTCGGTTGTTTCAAAAAGTATTACAGGCAAAGGAGCAATTCAGGGTAATGGTATTAACAAGAGGCTATGCAAAGTGAATTTTTTATGATGAGATCGAACAGAGAATCATCTGTCATTGTCTTTTCCGATCAGTTACGGTGGAAACGACATGATAGAATATATCCATCTCACAGTTTGCATTGCAAAATATTGGACAAAAATATAATTCATGGGTAACCATATGGTTCCAAATAATATTAATATTCGATCGCACGTGGTAGATTGGAGAGATCATCTCTTCGATACGTCACGCGATAAAGGATCGACGAGTGGAAATGATACGGTGATTAGACAAACTCCCTCGTTGACAACGCTTTCGTTCAAACAGAAGAACAACGAATCCTATACAGGTTACGCCGGGATTCCTTTGTCCACTTCGATCACGCGAACAAAAAGGTTGTTGTATTATGCATTATTCATTCTCACGTTTATACATATAGGAGTGGCGCAAGATTTTATTAATCACGGAACAATTAATAACAGAGGTACATTAAAAATAAAGAACAAAGCAATCGGTCTACCGGCATCATTAACCGGAACATTTGAATTGATCGGTGCAGACCAGACTCTTACCGCGGGACAATATAAACATGTTACGTTGTCCGGCACTGGCACAAAAACGACTACCGGAGGGAATCTATCAATCACCGGAAGTCTTACCATTGCATCACCGGTAACATTGAAGATACCTCAAGGAAATATTATCACCTTAGGCGATACACTGTTTGAATCGGGGATATTACAAGGTGCAATTCAGAAATCGGTAGACCTTACAGGGAGTACTACGTCTTCTAATTTCGGGAATATTGGAGCTACCATCACCTGGTCCTCCAACGCTCCGGGAATTACAAGCGTAATACGCGCTTCGGACTCGACGCAGAGTGGAAATGGAAACCAATCAATCAAACGGTATTATCAGATCCAACCGACCGATGCCACGGCGACTGGCACGGTGGAATTTAAATTTACTGATAGTGAATTGAACGGACACGATATTCATCATCTGCAATTATGGCGTTCCACGGATAATGGCAACAACTGGGTTCGTCAAACTCCGGTCGTCGATACATTGCTCAGAACAATTTCTAAATCTAATGTCACCCTTGCAGGACGATGGGCAATGGCAGATACCGTTCGCGCAATCGGACCTCTGCAAGGCGCTGCAGGCATTGCAGTATCAATAGCTCAAGCAAGTGTTCAAAATAATACACTTCCGATTATTCTTACAACATTGGATACGATCAAAGTATTGATTACCGATGCCTATGGTACGCCGGTAAGCAATGTTCAGGTAACATTTGCCATTAATCTCAGACCGGGTCAAGACACAACCGGAAGACTCTCTGATACAATTGTTGTTACCGATGCATCCGGTTATGCAAAAACGCTCTTCACCGTTGGAAGCAAGGTTGGTCAGTATCGCGTGATTGCAACTGCGCCAAATCTTGATACAATTACCTTCTCTGCCACTGCGCAGAATGGAGCAGCAAAAACATTTGCAAGCCTGCCGGTGACGCAGGAGAACAAACAGATCTTAACAGCGCTCGATTCGCTCTTCACGATTTCTGTTGCCGATATCGGAGGAAATCCTGTTGACAGCGCACAAGTGCAATTTGCAATTATCAATCCGCCGGCAGGCTCCTTCGGCGCAGGCTTAAGCAACCAATCAACACAAACGGATGCGTTGGGACGCGCTTCGACTCGTCTCACATTGGGAAGTAAAGCTGATACGTACTTAGTACGCGCAACAGTTGCCGGTGTAGCAGATACAATAACATTTAGTGCAACGGCGAAGTTTGGCGCCCCAAATCAATTGGCAGCGCTTGCACTTCCGCAGCAACGCAGACCGATTTTGACGAAGCTTGATACGGCCTTTACGATTACCGTCACCGACACCGGCGGAAACGCTGTGGAAGGTGCACAAGTGCAATTTGCAATTTACGATCGTCCGGGAGGATCGATTGGCGATACATTAAGTGTCGCAACAACCACAACCAATGCGCAAGGAAAAGCATCAACGCAACTGACACTCGGCAGCAAGTTGGGTGACTACAAAGTCAGTGCAAAAGCAACTGGTGTGAAAGACACGGTCACATTTACGGCTAGTGCAAAGTCCGGTGCTCCAAAATATCTGGCGGCTGTAACCATCACTCCGCAGACAAAACCGATTTTAACACCGCTTGATACGGCATTTACTGTGACTGTTTCTGATACGGCAGGAAATCCTGTGGAAGGAACTCAAGTACACTTCTTCTTTGGGGCTGTGCCTACTGATGCTAAGGATACACTGTTAAGCAATACAACGGTTTCGACCAATTCGCTCGGACAAGCTGCCACAATTCTTACAGTCGGCAGTAGAGTTGGTCCGTATGAAGTGAAGGCTGTTGTCGCAACCGTAAAAGATACGATCACATTCACTGGAAATGCATCACAAGGTACACCGGTTCAAATTATGAGTGGTGGTCAATTGAATCAATCAGGTGAAAATGGTAAACCATTGGCCGATCCATTTATTGTCACAATTTTGGATAATGGCGGAAATCCTGTAAAAGACGAAACGGTTGTATTTACAATCAAGAATGATACAACCTATGGTGCAGCGCTCAGTCGCAGCAGCGTACAAACCGATCCTCTCGGACAAGCTTCAACTATCTTAACGCTTGGAACCAGAGTCGGCACCTATACAGTCAGTGCAACTTCAGTAACGATTGGTCCAAGCAGTCCGTTAATCTTCACTGGTTTTGCCAATGCCGGTTCCGCAGCATCATTGGTAGAAGTTTCCGGAAGAGAACAATCGGCAATAATTACCACTCAATTGTCGTCGGACTTTGTGGTGCGCGTGCGTGATGCAAACGGTAACATTGCGAAACCGACAACAGTCACATTCTCGATCGATACGTTACCAAGCCTGAATGCAATCGGTCAAACATTGACAAACTTCACTATGACAACGAATGATTCCGGCTTGGCATCAACCAGATTAACGCTCGGGAATAAGAGCGGCGATTATGTGGTGAATGCGAAAGTGAACGATTCCGTCCTAGTCTCCTTTAAAGCAAATGCGAAACCGGGTGCAGCAGTAGCTGTCGCTGAGATCGCCGGAAATAATCAATCCGCTCAGATCATCACAGAGTTGCAGAGTGACTTTGCGATGCGCGTGGTGGATATCGGCGGAAACAATGTCTCCGGTCAGCCTGTTAACTTTACCATTACACAGTCTCCGGCTAATTCAACCGGTGAACGCTTAAGTGAAAAGACCACACCTTCCGACATCAACGGATTTGCACGAGTCAAATTCACACTCGGCAACAAAGTCGGAACATACAAGATCAAAGCAACCAGCGTTGGCGTTCCTGATGTAGAATTTACCGCATCCGCAACACACGGCGTAGCGGTGGCAATGATTGCTACGGAAGGATTCAACCAGACGAAACCGATTCTTACTCCGCTGGATTCGTTCAAAGTCCGCGTGGTGGATATTGGCGACAACGCAGTGCCGTTAAAGAACGTTCAGTTTGTCCTGATGGAGAAACCGGTCGGAGATACCAGCGCAACACTCAGCACCAGCACCGATGGATCTGATTCTTCCGGTATTGCCGTAACGCAATTAACACTCGGCAGTAAAGTCGGATTCTACAGAGTGAAAGCTCTCATCACTTCGCTTGCCGTTACCGAAGCGCAGGAAATCGGCGGCACCGGTAAGAATGGCAAGAACAGCAAGAAACAAACTCATGAAGCAGTAACATTTACTGCGCTGGAAACAACATTTACGGCGGAGGCAACGCAAGGTGCAGCTGCGTCATTGGTAAACGTTTCAGGATCAATCCAAGTCAATCCTACATTGACAACACTCGATACCGCATTTACGCTGACGGTGAAAGATATCGGCGGCAATCTTGTGAAGAAAACTCCGGTGAAGTTTGCTGTTACCAAGGCTCCGGATAATGCAATCGGTCAGACGGTAAAGGATACGCTCGTTATGACCGACTCAGTCGGAACGGCGTCAACATACTTCACACTGGGAGATCGTGAAGGTACCTACAATGTTACAGCATCGGTCGGCAGTAACCTCTCTGCACTCTACGCTGCAGACGGATATTACATCTACGGCGATCCGAACGGCGATATTAATGTGAACGTTGCCGATATCACCACGATCATCGATCAGATTATCGGAAACAAATCATTCTCCATTTCCGATTCTATTAAATCCGATCTGGATCGAAGCGGAAGAATCGACACTTCTGATATCAATATCTTGCGCGATAATATTCTCGGCAAATCGCTCTCGTTCTCCTCACCGCCGCCGTTCGTACCGGAACAAACAGCGTCAGATCGGTTGAGTAAGAAAGATGGTCAGACAGGATCAGCAAAACCGCGCGAGTACTTTGACGGAGCAAAAACTCAGTTCGAAGTAACGCCGCAAGGGTTGCGTCTGAATATGGTGAATACGGTCGGTGTCCGCGGTATTGAAGTCCGCATTCGATTGAAGGATTCCACGGTGAATGTGACCAAAGCAAACTACGTCTTCTCACGCGCACAGCATATGGACGTGATTGTGAAAACAACCGATAATGAAATTAGATTGCTTGCATACAGTCTAATTAATTCGGAAATTCAACCTGGGGAAGGTACAATACTGCGCATTCCAAAAATCACATCCACCGGTCAGATCGATACAACAGAGGTGATTCTTGCTATTACATCCAACAAGGCGGTAACACCGGAAGTCGATGTTATTCCGTCAGTAGTGGGGAAATATCCGTTAACATACAAGTTAAAACAAAACTATCCGAATCCGTTCAACGGCTCGACCACCATCGAGTACGATATTCCGGATAATAGAATAACCGAAGCGAAGACGGCGATCCATATCTTCAACGTTCTGGGTCAAAAGGTGAAGACACTGGTCTCCGCTCCGCACGATCCCGGACAGTATAAAATAACATGGAATGGTACGGATGAAAACGGTGTTTCGGTTGCGTCAGGTATTTATTTCTATCGATTGCTTACAAAGACGCACATGACAACGAAAAAGATGATTTATGTCAAATAACAGCATTACGAAAAATGTTCTGATTTATATCTTGATCGCTTCACTGTTGATCTCCGGATGCGCGGGAACTGTTGCCGCACAAAAGGGGACCAATTATCTCTATACCTATACCATGACACAGCCGAAGAAGAGCGATCAATTAATCTTCCGGGATGAGTATGTGTATATCCAGTTCAGTTTTGATGCTTCAGCAGTCCATTTTCAGATGCAGAATATTTCGGAAGCATCAATGTCCATCGTCTGGGAAAAAGTTTCACTTAGCGTCAACAAGCGCACTTATTCCGTCCGCAACACAAGCAATTTTTACTCTCCGGAATTTGTCTCACCCACTCCTCTCGTCATACCTCCGTTAGGATACATTCGCGAAACAATGATCCCTCGCGAAAATGTCTATATGGAAAAAGGAAGCTGGGTAGAAAAAGATCTCTTTCTTTCGAACGACCGGGGATATCCGAGAGTAAAAAAGGCGATTACGGGATTGGTCGGAAGCGAAGTGACACTATCAATACCGATCAAAATCGGCGAGATCATGATCGATTATCCGTTCACGTTTAAAGTAAGCAATGTTACTCCCCTCCCCTCAAATCTGTTGCCTCCGGTAAAGGATCGGCCGCAAGCCCCGAAAATTTCGGGAGGTGAAGTTGCCGTAGCGAATAACCTTGTTCCAATTTTCATTGCGGCGGGCATTCTGGGAGTGGCCATTTACCTGCTTTCAAAGGAGAAAACCCCTCCTGCTGACTTATGAGAGAAAATTAATATCAATTTCGTTGCCATCTATTATAGAGACAGGTATATTTGTACAAGAGAATTACAGATTCAGAAACACTTGAAGGAGTTCGTCTTATGAAAAAGATCATTTTTACATTAATAATGGCATTCTTAATGGCCGGCTGCACCACCGCCCCGGTCGCTATGAAGTCCACAAAAAAATACTTTGCTCCGGTGCGGACCTTTGCACAAAAACCGGTAACACAAAATAAAAATAGAATGGCCTCGGCTTCGATTGCTAAAGAACTTTCTGAAAAAGAGACTATGATCGAACTGTTAAAGAAAGAGAACAAACAGCTTCGCGACCGACTCTCTAAACTGGAAAAGAAACTTTCGATTATTCAATCATAATATTTTTGCCATTCTCTCCCGCTCTTTGCAGGACTGGATGACAATGGGGGAAAACACAAAACCGCCGCTCGATTTGAGCGGCGGTTTTTTTTTGCCAAAATAGGTAAAAGTGCATTCGAGATTGTAAACGCGGAAGATGCTGTAGAGACTGCCAAAGGTCCACTACAAAATTTTTTAGTCTATTTAATCGACGGAATAGATAGTGCGTATCTTATTCGGAAAGGAATAGGAATTGAATGCGGAATCGGGCTTAAAATCTTCTTCAAGAACGGTTAAGTTCTTGATATAATATATTTCAAAATTCTTTGGACTTGTTCCTTCGTGAGGTTTTTCGCTGTCGTAAGTCTGCATTCCAAACACTAAGTAATTGTGCTTCGTAGACTCATATACTAAATAAGGTTCAAAAATGCGTGTGTTTGAGTATTCGTCATATGTAAAAGTTATTCTTTTTCGCTTTTTAATTGCAACACCTATTTTATCCTCTATGCTTATATCCCTTTCGTTTATTCTTTTTTTATCTCGCATAGTGCCCTCTATTTACATATCCAATAATTTACTCCGCCATGGCTTGAACAAGCCCCGCTTCCCGTTGCCGTGCTTGATGATCCATCTTTACACTTTGCGCCCGACCTACCGTTCGGACAATCACCGGAAGATGATGTTGGTGCGCCAACGGTTTCGTCCGATGAAGAACAATCGACCATGAATAGAGATATTGTAAAAATGAGCAGAATTATTTTTAGTGATTTCATTTATCCCCCGTGTTGCCAACAATACTTTGAGCCCACCTTTGCTTTTCTACTACATTGTTTCCCCTTTTTTGTAGTCGCCTGACACTGAGTTGTAGCATAATCTTTTTTCTTGAATTCTTCCTTTTTTACCTCAGACGAACTTTTTTTATCGGTATTTAGGATTGTTCCGGGTGTTTTTGTCTCTTGACCTGCATGTTGCCAGCAGTATGAAGAACCTGCCGCCGCTTGCCGTTTACATTGTGTGCCTTTTTTCGTTGTGGCTTGGCATTGTCCCGCCTCTAATTCAACGGCAAAAAAGAGGATTGAAAAAATTAATAGGAGTAAAGGTTTGAAATTTGAAAGCATGATTCCCCCAGATTATAGTTTGACTGCAAGAAACTACGCTAATACCCCATGAACCACAATACCGTGATTCTGGTATATTTAAAAGCATAAGATAGTTTGGTATGAATAACTATGTTGTATGGTAAGGCATTTACGTGAGGAGCCTAACGGACCGGAACTAAGCTTGAGTGACTCGTATGTTGCACTTAAAATCGCTGTTGAGTTAAAATTGAATAAGCTGATATTATATCTTTTGTTTTTGTTTCGGCAATCATCTTAAATTCGTCAGCAAGATGAGATACCTTATCAGGATGATATTTTTGAATCAACTCAATGTAAGCTGTTCTTATTTGATCGCTGGTTGCGCTTGAAGACAAACCAAGAGTATGAAGAGCTTTTGCTTTCGACATTTGTGGTTTGGTAACGGATTCCTTTTTCGATTGTGTTTCTTGGTTTCTGTCTCCACTTAAAGCATTTTTAAATCTTGCATAAGAATTGACATACTCTTCCGCGGCAGTTGCATTGCTAAACATATATGATTCATTTAGGCCCGCACTACTTTTAAGATCTAGTTCACCATATAACATTACTGGAATCTCATAATTATTAGAAAATCTCATATCACGAGAACCATTTTTATTTACATATTGCCACGTTCTACTCAATACGATTGAATCATTAGGAACATTCTCTGTTTCAACAAAGCTTACTCGACTATAGTCAATAGACATTTCTTTGTAATCGATTAACGCGAAATCGGATTTTGAATGAAATGCAATCAAGAATGCAGGATAAAAGAATAAATCAGCACCATTAACATTCTTAAAATTAAATGCGGGATATTCCGAATTGACAAAATCTAAACTGGAATATGTGAACGATACTTTTTGCCGATTTATGGATTGTGACGCAGACGAACGAGTTTTTACTCTGTCAACATAAATACTTGAGGTTATATCCCAACAATGTTGCGATCCCTTAAGATTATCAAAACCTTTTTTAAATGATTCATAAAATCTGATGAGCGATGGATCAATTTGCACTTCGATTGAAACCTTACATTCGGCAGACTGTTTGGTCGCTTCAAGTAAAGATGCTTTGCATTCCTTATATTCGTTTTGCCGATCCAATAATGTGCGTTTAAATAGCAATCCGTTTAATGAAAATATCTTCATCCATTTTAATCTACTTTCTACCTGTTCCAATGCTGCTTTACCATTATTAACCTCAGCTTGAAGTGATTGTTTTTCCTTATATGCTGCGAAAAGTGTTTCTTTAACCCCTAAAAGACCTTTGCTTGTAATAGAATTATTATCGGCACTTTTTATTGCTCCAATTCCCTCAGGTACAAAATAGTTTGGTGAATCTGTTGGGAATTGTTCGTTTTCTTGAGGAGTTACTTTATTGGAGCCAGAGCCAAAATTAATTTTGGTTCTGTTGTAAAAACCAGTTCCAGGGATACCTGTATTTAAATATGCACCGTTACTTCCAATATTTACACTTGCACCTGGAACGCCGAAAGTCGTACTAATTCCTTTGGAGCTAAAATTAATCCTAACTCCAGGAAACAAAGTCAAACGTCTTCTAAATCTCCAACCCATTTGCTCTCCCTAATTTTTTTTAGAATGATAATTTAAGTGCAACCTAACGGACTGGAGCTAACCTGCGTGGTATCGTTCCAGCGCGTGGGATTCTGTTTTTAAATTTAAAATCTGCTTTCGTATCGTAAGTTGTCATTTGAGAATTCAACATTTGCAAACTTGGGACACGAGCGGTTGCAACGTCTGCTTGAGCGACTAATTAGGCAGCAACAAGATTTCTTTAGCGTTTATATACATCATAATAATTTGTAAGCACTTCCCTCCAACTAATTAATTTCTTATTGAATTCAGAAAACTCATTCTCTGTTGCTATCTTGCATTCAGTAATGTAATAACCATCACTCTTTCCGAAAAGTTTAATAATAATATTAACAGGTGTTTTTTCCGGGCCTAAATAATATTGACCACCTAATGTAACTTTTTTCCATAACGATATTTCTAACGGATCATTCCAATCTTTTTCGTTTCCATCGGGTAGAGCATATTCTGCTGTTTGAATTAGATCAACATAAGTCGCAAATGCATTTTGGTTTAATATACCATTTGGGATTGATATTCTATTAGACGACTTCATACTATTATCTTCAAACATAATTCGATAAGGTAATGCGGGGCAAGTGAACCATACATCTTTACATTCTAATTTGTAATAATTATTTACGTGAGTATCTTTTACTTCTTGTACTTCAGGCCGAACGGTTTTATCAGATGGTAAATCGCTAATTATTAATTGTAATGCTGGAATAATTCCGCTAATTAAATTTAGTTCTTCTGAATCCCAAGTTGATTCACCCTTCCATAAAATACTTCCCTCTCTATTTGAAAGTTCAATCGAAATTGTATGTGTGTATGAAACTCGCTGATTTGCAGATTGTGTCTCAACTGTCGAAGAACGAGACGCCAACATTCCAATTGCTCTTGCAATGCTAACTCCTAGCCCAGAGGTTGTACCTGCACCACTTCCGGTTGAAATTGCATACGCTTGAGTATTCATTGATGAAATAGTTGAAGAGAATTTCATTTTATCATTTCTATCTGTTTTATAAAATAACTTTATCAGGTAATCATAATTTCCGTTTTCAATAATAAAACCACGACGTTTTATTAAATGAGTAATAGAATTACGGAGATTTTCAGAGGTCAATTGTTCATTTCCGAGAAGTGGTATTGTTGTTCCAGAAACTTCGATTTTGATACCTTTTGATGGATCAATTGAATGGTTGGATTTCAATGACCTAAACCAGGGTTGTGAAACACGATATGAAGGGACAGTTGCACACCCAAATATTAAAAGTAAAACGAAAAACAAAGTCGAATTGTAATATTTTTCCATTTATGTCTCCATTATGATGAAGCTGATTGTTGCTGTCTAACGGACTAGAGCTAACCTTCATGGTATCGTTCCGGCGCGTGGGATTATTTATTAAACTTCCCGAGTGCTATTGCTGCCATATTTTGAAAATCTTCAAATAAATAAAACTATTTGTAAAAATTTGTACTTAGATCTAAAAGTTATCATGAATTGTAAAGAACTAGTTCAATCGAGATTTCTTAGAATTTTCATATTCCTTTGCAACCTCCTCCATATGTTTGAACATCGATGTTGCAATAAACCTCCTATATTTTTGTTTGTTGTTGTTGATTTGTTGAACTAACTTTGTGTATTCAGATCCAAGCGGATGCGCCAACAGAATGTAACACCTTTGTGCAACACTGTCGGGAACAATGAGTGACTTTCTAATGTAGATTTCATTGTCCTTTAAGAGTTGTTCAAATTGTTGAAGAAACTTTATAGAGAATTCCGTTGGGATTAGAGTGTCACTCTGCACTATATTTTTCCCATCGAGACTTTTCTCAACACGCCACGTTATCACCGAAATTCCTTCGATGGGTCGTGGTAAAAATAGTCTTATTGCCCTCGACACCCAAGGGGTCAGCACAGAGTCAGTTTCTTCTTGATAATACTTTCCGAGTAATTGAACCCTTAAGCCACTCCAAAATTCGAAATTGATCGCACTCGTTGGCTTTTGTGAAAATAAACCCTCAATACTCACGGAATCAGATAATTCAGAGAGGAGGAATGCGTCCATTGTTACTTCTATCCACCGATCAAGTTCCTCGCTCAATAACCCTAATGCTGATAAAATTGCTCTTGTCTTGGCGGTGCTAGAAGCATTTGGACCGCTCCAAGTATCTGTGGTTGCTTGAAAGACAATGTTGGGGTCTTCGGGAAAATTAATCATCCAGTCGGGAGTCGAATTATCAAGCTTGTCCGTTCTGGTTGATCCGAGGCTAAAGAAATGAGGGGAAAGTCCAAAGGCTCTGTTGTATAACTTCAAAGCCATTTCATAATTTCTGTTCAGGAAAAAAATATTTCCTAGGTTTGAATATGCATAATATATGGTAGGATCGAGTTCTAATGCTTTTTGAAAAAAGAGGATCGCGTTATCATACTCTTGTCGCTGACCAGCATTGATGCCTTTGCGAACCCACTCAATTGCCGATAGTGTATTCGTGGCAGTTATATATTGCTGACGTTTCGCTGCACGTTCATTTTCATCTTTGACAACAGCGAGTTGTTGCTGAAGATCGTGTATACGTTGCACGGCATCATCGGCATCCCGTTTTGCTTCCTCAAGGTCCTTTACTCTCTGTTGATCTTGAGCGATGCTTGCGATATTTTTTGTAACCTCCTTGGGATCGACGGTTATGTTTGCTTTGATGTAGAATGTCTCTCCGTTCCATCTTTCCTCAAGTATTTTAGTTTCAGTAACTCCCGCCGTTATACTTTGGATTTGTTGTTTTGTCAGTTCACTAAAGGAAGAGTTGTTTTCCTCCTTCTGGGTTTCAAAAGTAGATTGTATATAGACACCGATCTCTTCGAGCAATATTCTCTTTACCTGATCGAGTGAAACAGCGCGAGAAGTGATTTTACTATCGGCTTCACCCACAGAATATGTGTATTCTCGTACAAACGTTTTAGTTTGACCATTAAGAATAGAACAAAGAAGAAAGATTACTTGAAGGGAAAACAACTTGTTCATACTAACTCCTGCTTAAATTTATTGCGTAAGATCATAGTCACTTTTGTTGCATAACCTTGGCTTACTTAAAGATGTAAGCGGTATAACGGACTGGAACTAACCTGCGTGGCAACGTTCCAGAGCGCAGAATTGTATTTTTAAATTTAAAATGCTGTTTCGTGTCGTATGTTGTGTTTAGATTTCTCAACAATTCCAGTTCAGGCGCGTCGCGGTTGCTACGTCAGGTTGAGTGACTGGTTAGCCAGCATACATATTAGTTTTGAATTTTTGTTTTTGGATAAATAATAAAAGAACTTCTTTTTTGTCTCAATTTATCAATGACAAATACTTTAATTGGAGAATTTAATTTATCTCTTAAGTCAACTATATCAATATTCCACCAAGTAGTACCTAATCGACTGACATAGTATTCCGGTATGTCGTCACTTCCTTTTTCACGATAGATTTCTTTACCGTCTAAAGTTTGTATTATATACTCCCAATACTTTGTGTTTACATTATCAATATCAGAACCCGAAATATGGATTATTAACTGCCCGCCTAAAGCCAATTCGGATTTATTTGTTTCAAACTCACTAGGGCTCCACATTTCAGTATTTGCTTGTTCTTTAAGTTTAATAAGAAGATACTCATAGCCCTCATATTCTATGCTACACGATGCATTATTTTCAGAAACTTCAATATCAGCACCGCTACTTTTAAGAGATGAACATCCTGAAATAAGAAATGCCAACATAATTACTAAACCAAATGTTTTAAACATATTATTCCTCATTATGTGGTAAATATTTTGTTACTCTTTTCTAATATTTAGATTGTGTCATACAATTAAGCACAAGACAAATATTGATTATGCTGGCTAACTAGTAAATAGACTGTTTAAGCCAACGTAATATTCGAAAGTGATTAAACTTCATAACTAATTTGCATGAATGTCACGATAGTCTTTAACAAAAGCAATATTACAATTAAAAACCCCAAATGTGCGTACACGTTTGGGGTTTAATAGATTGACCAATTCCTATTATATATTTAATGCTTCTTATACGGTTTTTGCAACCGTTGGTGTTGCCGGGTTTATGGGTTCACCATTTGTTTTATGTCGTATGCCTGTGTCTTTAATAACCCGAGCCGTAAAATATTTATTGTAGAATTCACTTTCTTTTGTCCTCAATAACTCCATAAAACGGTCGAACTCTTCATTTAACAGTTCATCCGCCTTTTCAAATAATTCATTCATCGTTTCTCTCGCTCCCTTCCTATCAACAACACTGCTTTCACGAACTCCTATTGCAGTATTGTATGCTTCTGATTTTGTTTTCAAATCAGTTATCATGGCGGAAGTAATTTTGAACGATGCAAGGCCTTTTGCATGTGTTGCTGCAAAATCTGCAATAGCGTTACCGTATTTAGCCAATTCCGTATCTCTTTTACTTCGTAATTTTGTTTCAGAAATATTTGTGAACGCTAGAAGTTCCTCATTTTTTTGCTTCCTACCGTACAAATATAATGCAGCCATCATCGGAAGGACTGCCTCCACCAACACTTCTTCTGCGCTATATTTGGAGTTTGTTTTTCCAACGGCAACACTATCCACTTCGGCTGATTTCACTTTCAACGAGGAAATTATTAAAGAGAATTCTGCTACCGCATCGGGAAACCCTCCTACGGTTTGTACCTTTGCGCCGTTAGCCTGAAACAGTGTGAGTAACCCTTCATACATCGTCAGCCTGTTTTCATTGCGTTTGTTCATAATTCCTCCTATTAGGTTTTTGTTGATAATGCACGTTTTTTAATAAAACGTGTTGGTTTATCTAAACGCATACAATATTTTTTTCTTCCCACGGCACATTCTTTTTGTAAAATCTGCCATCTTGTCCACGTCACTATTCATTAATTCATTGTGCCGACATAAATATTTATTGGACATTATCATTTATATAACATTACAAACAGTTTTTTTACTGACGCACTTCAATTATCTTTTGTTAGATATCTTTTTTTCATTGTCATACTTCATTATTTCGTTGTCGAAATACATATTTTCATTACTGAAAGTTATTTATGAACTTTCAAAAAGCTATTTTTGGTCGTCATAATTCTATTTTCCACATTTCGAATGCTATTATGTCAGTGTCTGAAATCATTATTTAAATGCTTATAAACAATTATTCGAAATTGAAATTTCTTTTTTAAAGTTTGAAAAATATATTCCCAAGCAAAACATTTTGCAATAACGTGAATACGTACTTTTAATATGAATCAATTGACTCTTTAGGCATCCAGTTTTTACAAATCGAATCGTTACAAACAATATTGTGATGCGCATTGTTTTTTAAAAGCAAAACGCCGTTCTATTGAACGGCGTTTTCCTTAAGTATTAAGCTTATTTATTTAGTTTTGTTTCTCTGTCTAAACTCCAGCATCGTCATCCCGGTCAATTTCTTAAAGATCTTTGCCCCGCTGTCTTCGCGGTAGCCGTATTCGTAACAGACAAAAAAACAGGGATCATCCTCCTCCAACAAATGCTGTTTCATCCCCTGTACTTTCTGTATGGTAATATAATTTGCCAGGGGAATATGTTCTTTCTTCAAAAACGATTTGCGAAGCGTTTCGTACGATACGTGCAGCCTCTCGGAGACGCATTGAATCGATTTTATTTTTTTAACATTTTGATGCACAACTTCTTTTACGGCAGAGATATCGATCACCATGGTTTTTTCCTTTCAAAAGTTTCTGGCAAATATATATTCTCCATGCACACTCCGCAATCACGTAAATACGTTATTTTGCATACTGCACATTGTTTCCAAAGGTATTTGTTGGTGTTTTAGGTCAGAACAAGCAGAAAGAGAGGTTGAAGGTGCTCGTGGTAATGAAAGATGAGTGAGGAAATGTGTTAGTGTGGTGCAGAAAATTGTGTAGATTTCGTTGCTCACATGTCTCCTCCTGCCGGTGTGGTATGCAAATGCAAAAGAACCTCAGGGAGAACTAAAATACTAGAGCGCATCTCAAAAACACAAAAACAAAGTCATTCTGAATCCCGATGCAATCTCCGAAGGAGTCCTTCGGACCTGAGCGGAGCGAAGGATATCGGGATGAACCTGTCCGCCAAAGGCGGAGAATCTGAAAATAGTATCAGATTTGCCGTCATCATTTTGTATTATGCGGCACTCCGTACAGCGGAGCTTCGCTACGCTTAATATAAAAACATTCAAGGCTTCCGCCAATCACGAAGTGATGCCTTCGGCAAAAGAAGGTCGAGGACTCGACTCGTCGAGCGGACAAGTGCTCAGAATGGCAATAGTTTCATTTTTGAGATCGGTTCTAAATGCAGATATACAGATTGCAGATTATTAGAAGTGGTCTCAAAAATACCTAATCATTGTCATTTCGAGATGCGAAGCATCGAGAAATCTCGATTTTTGTCTTCAATTATAAAAACGAGATTCCTCACTTCGTTCGGAATGACAATAAAATTCATTTTTGAGACCACTTCTAGTAGCTATCTTGTATATAAGATGGTTTCTACTATCTTTTAACAATAGCGTAGCCATTAACGTAAACAATCTATTCCAAAACAGATGAAACAAATAACAATAATTTTAGCGTTGGTAATTGTAACACCATTCGCTTTTGGACAGAGTATTCCACAAGCGTATATCCATTTGGTAAAAAAAGCAGATTCACTCTATACTGTAAAAGAGTTTAGAAAATCAGCATCGACGTATTCAGAAGCTTTTAAAGTTAATGACTGGAAAGGAATTCCTAATGATCGGTATAATGCTGCCTGTTCTTGGGCATTAGCTGGGGTGCCAGACAGCGCATTTTCTCAACTTCACACCATCGCAACAACATCAAATGTTACAAACTACGGACACATCGCTGCCGATCAAGATCTCATCTCATTGCATTATGATAATCGATGGAAGCCGTTATTGGAATCCATACAACAGAACAAAGCAAAAGCCGAAGCCAAACTCAACAAACCATTAATTGCTCAATTAGACAGTATCTTTAATGACGATCAAAAATATCGAAATCAAATTGGAGAAATAGAAAAGAAATACGGCTGGGAGTCCAAAGAAATGAAGAATCATTGGAAAATCATCATTGAAAAGGACTCGTTGAATTTAATCAACATAAAATCCATTCTTGATACTTATGGTTGGTTAGGCACAGATGTAATTGGCGAACAAGGAAATACAACGTTATTTCTTGTCATACAACATTCCGATCAAACAACACAGGAAAAATATTTGCCAATAATGAGAGATGCCGTAAAAAATGGAAGAGCGCAAGCGAGCGCTTTAGCGCTCCTTGAAGATAGAGTCGCATTAGGACGTGGAAAACGGCAACTCTATGGAAGCCAAATTGGTAGAGACCAGGAAACGCAACTGTTTTATGTGCGACCGTTGGAAGATCCGGATAATGTTGATACAAGACGCGCTGATGTTGGATTAGAACCATTAGAAAAATATGGAAAGCAATTTCAGATTAGATGGAATCCGAAACAATATAAAAAGGATCTTCCGGCCATTGAAGCAAAAGAAAAAATGAGAAAAAAGTAGACGTATCTCAAAAATGAAACTATTGCCATCCTGAGCAGAGCGAAGGATCTGAGCAAGCCACAGAATTTTTTTTCAAAAAATGTGCACCGAAGCCCCGTTGTTCGGTTCCGCGTTTGGGAATCCCGCAAGGCGGAATCTCAAAAAACGGGAGGTGATGTGCGTTAAAAAACATATCGGCAAATCTGATACTATTTACAGATTCCCTACCTTTGGCGGACAGGTTCATCCCGATCTCCTTCGCTACCTATCCGTCTGGCAATGGCGGGCGCTCAGGTCCGACACGAAGTGTCCCTTAGGAAAAGACTCCTTCGGAGATTGCATCGGGATTCAGACCGTTGTTTTTGTGTTTTTGAGATACTTCTAGTGACTTGAGTGATCATTCTTCAGTTATACAAAAGCGCGGATAATTATACGCGCTTTTTTGTTTTGGATATTTTGAGTAGGTTAATAGAGTATTGCATTAATTGGAAAGGAATGTCCTTATGGAATCACAGAACAGCAGCCATCATGAAACGCTCGTCCGCCTTGCCCGTTGGCGCGAAGTTTTTTTCGCACAAAAATACCGATTCGACCTGGGACAATCGTTCCTTGTCATTCTCAATTTTACACTGCTTATCATCACCGCAAGCGATAAACTGCAGATTTTTTTTGGCATTCCGCGTCTCCGTTCTCTTCTTATTGTCATCGTCCCGCTCGGATTCATCGGCGTTTGGCTCTTTGGATATTTTATGGATAAAGTTGTCCGCGCAGCGCAAATGGCGGAACGTCAATCTGTTAAAAGGAGTGAACTCTGGACAAAGCATAACGAACAGATGAACCGTCTGGAAGAAGAAATGAAATCGATCCGCGGACTACTGGAGCAGAAGAAATCGTAATCGTTGATATTCACTCAAACTCAGATTACATTATTGAGTGCTTTTCTGTCCCTCCGTGTCTCTGTGGTTAAATACTTTTTAAAAATTTCTTATGCCTATAAAAATCTTCGTCACCGGCGGAACGTTCGATAAAGAATACAATGAACTGAACGGTCAACTCTTCTTTAAAGAGACTCATCTTCACGAAATGCTCTCCCTCGGCCGCTCACGGATTGACGTTCACATTACAACTCTAATGATGATTGACAGTCTGGATATGACCGATACCGACCGTAAAATAATTTCGGATCATTGCATTGATACACCCGAGGATAAGATCGTCATTACGCACGGAACCGATACAATGGTGGAAACAGCACAGTTTCTTGCTCAAACAATTTCCAACAAGACTATTGTACTGACCGGAGCAATGATCCCGTATAAGTTTGGAAGCTCTGACGGACTCTTTAATCTGGGAAGTGCTTTGGCTTTTGTGGAGACGTTGCCAAAGGGAGTTTACATCTCCATGAACGGGCGATATTTTACATGGAATAATGTTCGCAAAAATAAAAGTGCCGGCGAATTTCAAGAAATAAAATGAACTACCCCCAAGCGTACGGGGTATAAAAAGCCCAACCGCACAGTCGGTAAAGCCGACGCAAGCGCCGGTGTATTTACCCAATAGAACAATAAAAACTACAAACCTTTCATAAAAAGAATTATGGAAAATACAAAATCGTTGGCTGTTTTTGAGAACAAACAAGTGCGACGTTATTACAATGAAGTAACCAATACATGGTATTTTTCCGTGGTTGATGTAGTTGCCGCTTTAACCGACTCTGTTAATCCAACAGATTATCTAAAAAAATTGAGGAAAAGAGATACCGAGTTGGGCTCTTACCTAGGGACAAATTGTCCCCAGGTAGAAATGTTAACACATGGCAAAAAACGAAGAACTTTGGGTGGCACGGTTCAAGATGTGTTGCGATTGATTCAATCCATTCCCTCTCCCAAAGCCGAACCTTTTAAGCAATGGCTGGCTAAAGTAGGCTACGAACGAATGCAGGAAATTTCTGATCCGGAACAAAGCTTAGACAGAGCAAGAGAAAACTGGCAAAATCTGGGACGGAGTGAAAAGTGGATACAACAACGCATGACCGGACAAGAAACCAGAAACAAGCTGACTGATTATTGGAAAGATTCCGGCATAAAAGAAAAGGATGAATTCGCTTGGCTCACAAATATTATTCATCATGAATGGACTGGCTTAACGGTAAAGAAACATAAAGATTTAAAGGGATTGAAGTCGCAAAATTTACGAGATCACATGTCGGAAGCAGAATTGATCTTTACCGCATTGGCTGAACTTTCTACACGCCAAATTGCAGAAACGGAACAAGCAAAAGGATTGGAAGAAAATGCAACAGCAGGTAAAAAAGGAGGCACTGTCGCTAAAAATGCGCGAAAAGAGTTGGAATCAAAAACCGGAAAAAATGTTGTCACCGGCGAAAATTTTTTACCGCCTATAAAAAATAGAAAACTAAAATGAAAAGTATACCGTTTGTTTCCGCCAAAGAGCCTGCGGACAAGTTAAACGAACAGTAAACTCACCTCACAATTTAAGGGATTTAATGAATACAAAACTTATCATGACCGCCGCCTCACTTACACTTGGTGCAGCGGGAATAGCTCTCTCCTTTTTTCCTCAGGAAATAACCGTACTTCTTGATGCACATACAACAACAACGCTTACGGTAATACTCCAATTACTTGGTGCCCTCTATTTTGGTTTTGCAATGCTCAACTGGATGGCAAAAGATTCTCTTCTCGGAGGGATTTACGGCAGGCCAATTGTTGTGGGAAACATGGCGCATTTTGTTGTCGGCGCACTTGCATTACTTAAAGTTGTTTCACAAAACCAACAGATAATAATTTGGATGACAACAATTGTGTATGCTATTTTTGCGGTGTTGTTTTCGTTAGTGATGTATAAATCCCCTCATAATAAAAATAACTAAACTTCATGAAAATACTACTGTTTATCACTGCCCTGCTTCAACTATCAATCGCTCAAGAACCTTTGCTCATAAACGTCTACAACAGAACCGTTAAAAGTTTAAGCGGACAATGGAACTACATCGTCGATCCGTATGAGAACGGCTTTTACAATTATCGCTATGAGCCGTATGAAAATTCCAAAAATCCCGGTAAGGGTGCCTTCTTTCTTAACGCTAAACCGATTGATAAAACGGAATTGGTGGAATACGATTTTGACAAGTCCGATACCATTGCGGTTCCCGGCGACTGGAATACACAAAAAGAAAAACTCTTTTACTATGAAGGAACTGTCTGGTATAAGAAGTCATTCGATTATCAAAAGAAACAATCGACGAATAGAGTCTTCGTCTATTTTGAAGCGGCAAACTATCAGGCGGATGTGTATTTCAACGGAACAAAACTCGGTAAACATATCGGCGGATTCACTCCTTTTAATTATGAAATAACGCATCTTCTTAAAGAAAATGATAATTTCCTTGTTGTAAAAGTTGATAACAAACGGAAAAAAGAGGCCGTCCCGACTTTAAACACCGACTGGTGGAACTACGGCGGAATGACAAGAGATGTAAAATTGGTTGAAACTTCCGCCAATTTTATTCAGGACTATGTTATTCAGCTCGATCCAAACGATAATAAAAAAATCAGCGGATATATTACTCTCAATGGTGTTGACATTGCACAAAAAAAAATACGCATCACCATTCCCGATTTGAAATTGAGTGAAGAGTTCGTAACCGATAGTGTGGGAACTGCGCGGCTGACATTTCTAAATAAAAAAATCAAGTACTGGTCAACAGAAAATCCGTATCTCTATACTGTAACCATAAAGTCTGAAACAGATGAAGTGACCGACCAGATCGGTTTCCGCACAATAAAGACGAAAGGACAAAACATTCTTCTGAATGACAAGGAGATTTTTTTACGGGGTATTTCCATTCACGAAGAGAGTCCCGCTCGGCACGGACGAGCACACTCGTTAGATGATGCAAAACAATTATTGACCTGGGCAAAAGAATTGGGATGCAATTATGTCCGCTTAGCGCACTATCCGCACAATGAACATATGGCGCGGCTCGCGGACAACATGGGAATATTAGTTTGGGAAGAGATTCCTGTCTATTGGACAATTTCGTGGGATAACGATGAGACATATCGCAATGCAGAAAATCAATTAACAACAATGATCAGTCGGGATAAAAACAGAGCTTCAGTCATCATCTGGTCGATGGCGAACGAAACCCCCACAAGCGAATTGCGAAATATTTTTCTCGGGAAGCTTGCGGCAAAAACACGCTCAATGGATCCCACGCGATTAATCAGTGCTGCATTGGAACAGAGCAGTGCTCAAGGAAATCCGAATGTGAAAATCATCAGCGATCCATTCGCCAATGTTACGGACATCCTCAGCTTCAATCAATATATCGGATGGTACGATGGTCTCCCGGATAAATGTAAACAGATCCGCTGGCAAATCGATCAAAACAAACCGGTGATTATCTCCGAATTCGGCGCAGATGCAAAATACGGATTTCATGCCGATACATTAACGAGATTCTCCGAAGAATATCAAGAATATCTCTATAAAGAGACGCTGGAGATGCTTAGTACCATTCCGCAACTACGAGGTATTTCGCCCTGGATATTGGTTGATTTTCGTTCGCCGAGAAGAGCGCTGCCGGGAATTCAGAATGGGTGGAATCGAAAAGGATTAATTTCTGATAACGGAGAGAAGAAGAAAGCGTTTTATGTATTACAGAAATATTATAATGAAAAAGCGAACGTTCAAAAAAAATAAGCGCTTGTTAGAAGCGCTTATATACATCTTTAATAAAATTTAGGAGATTGCGATAGAGTTATTTCTCTGTTGCATGATGCTTTACGATTCTTGCCTGCGTATGGAAAATCACTTCTTCGGCAATATTCGTTGTGAGATCGGCAACGCGTTCCAAGTTTCTGCTGATACGCAATAGTTCCAATCCCCCTTCGATACTTTTTAAATCTTTCTTGATCAATTTAATCACTTGCGAATTCATTCCGCGGTTCAATGCGTCAATCCGGTCGTCGCTTTCCAAAACACTTTGGGCTAACTGAGCATTTAGATGGATAAATGCATCCAGCGCCTGCTGAAACATCTCTTTGGCAATCTTTGCCATGTTCGGAATCTCCAGCAGAGGTTCATCCTGCGGCGTTTCCACCAATCGAAATGCCGATTCAGCAATATTTACCGCGTGATCGCCGATCCGCTCGAGATCGTTATTGATCTTTTGAATTGCCAGAATCAATCGAAGATCGCTTGCCACCGGCTGCTGCAGCGCCAGAAGATCAACAACACCGTTGTCGATATCAATCTCATACTGATTGATCTTACCGTCGGCTGAGATCACTTTTGAGGCAAGCGTAGCATCATTCTTCAACACTGCTTCAAGTGCGTCGATAAGATTTTGCTCGACTAAGCTCCCCATTTTAATGACGTTGGATTTCAGCTGTTCAAGATCTCGTTGAAAATGTCGTTCCATAGAATATTCTCCTGTTGTTACCACAGAGTCATGGAGACAGAGAGGAGAATAATATTTTAAATTCTGTGCCTCTGTGTCTCTGTGGTGAAAGCATAATTATTAACCGAATCGTCCGGTAATATAATCTTCCGTCTGCTTTTTTGCGGGGACGGTAAAGATTTTTTTTGTTTCGTCGAATTCGATCAGTTCTCCCATATAAAAGAACGCTGTATAATCACTTACTCTGGCTGCCTGCTGCATATTGTGAGTTACAATCACAATTGTATACTTGTTCTTCAATTCATAGACCAACTCTTCAATCTTCGACGTTGCAATGGGATCAAGTGCGCTGGCTGGCTCATCCATAAGCAATACTTCCGGATCGACCGCAAGAGCCCGCGCAATACATAATCGCTGCTGCTGTCCACCCGAAAGAGACAGTCCGCTCTTCGCAAGATCGTCCTTCACTTCATCCCATAACGCTGCCTGTTTCAACGAGCGTTCAACAATCTCGTCTAATTTTTTCCGATCGTTCATACCGTTGATACGGGGACCGTATGCAACATTTTCATAAATTGATTTCGGAAACGGATTCGATTTTTGAAAGATCATCCCGACTTTTTTCCGAAGTTCCACAACATCAACCTGTTTGTCATAAATATTAACACCGTCCAACAGTACATTTCCATCCACACGCGCATTTTCAATCAGGTCGTTCATTCTATTAAACGAACGGAGATACGTCGATTTTCCGCAGCCCGAAGGCCCAATCAGTGCTGTTACTCGATGGGTAAACACATCGAGACTCACATTTTTGATTGCCTGTTTTTGACCATAAAAAATATTAAGGTGCTCGGTTTTTAATCGAACATCAGTCGGCTGCAATGTTGTATAGGAGTGTGAATACATAATGTTAGGTGATCATTCGTTTTCGTAAACGATACCGCAAAAAAATCGCAGAGAAATTCAATGCGAACGTCAATAACAGCAGCACCAGTGTTGTTGCATATTGTATCCCCCGGGTTGCTTCCACATCGGGGGACTGCGTTGCCATAATATAAATGTGGTAGCCCAATTCCATAAATTGATCGGAAAGTCCCGAGGGGAGATGCGGCAGAAAATATGCGGCACCGGTAAATAAAATTGGCGCAACTTCTCCCGCCCCCCTGCTGACCGCAAGAATCCCGCCGGTCAACATTCCGGTAATGGAATTTGGAATCACGACTTTTCTGATTGTCTGCCATTTTGTAGCACCGAGCGCTAATGAAGCTTCACGCAGTTCACGCGGAACAGTTTTAATTGCCTCTTCTACAGCAACAATCACAACAGGAAGCGTTAACAGAGCCATGGTTAAACTTGCCCAAAGAATATTTGGTTGTCCCCAGTGCAGCTCTCCGTCGTTGTACAATGCTCCGTCAACTCCGGTTCCGACAAACTGAATAAAAAAACCAAGACCAAACAATCCAAAAACAATTGCCGGAACGCCAGCAAGCGTGTTAACGGCAAAGCGTATCATTCGTGCCATGATCGATTTCTGACTTGCATATTCACTCAAATAGATGGCTGTCAACGTGCCGACAGGAACGCCCGCGATGGACATAATCACAACGAGAAGAAATGTGCCGATAATTGCAGGAAAAATTCCTCCTTTGGTCATTCCCTCTTCGGGTGATCCCAGAAGAAAATTCATCGTCAGACTGCTCCACCCTCCCATCACAATATTGGTCATCACAATCAGCACTACTGCTACAATCATAAATGCAAACATCGCTGGGACGGTGTAGGCGATTGCTCCGAATATTTTTCGTTTTGTTATCATCTTTTTCTCAGTAAAAACCAGAGACTATATCCTATCTCAGACTTGTCCAAAATACATTGATAAAAATAACAAGATTCTTCACTGTCTACTTTTCTTGACGGAGCAAGAAAAGTAGCAAAAGAACTCCTTGCGAAATTTAACGCGCGCGATGAATCCCGTTCGCTCTTGCCCGTTGATGGCGCGAATCGCGCCATCAAAAGTCCCGTCATTCATCGCTTTCCCATTCGCTCAGTCCTCCTAAATTTCGCCTGCCTCGCCGTTCGCGAAGCGACACCTTTGGTGCAGGCAGGCATCCACGCACTTTAATATGATCTCAACAATACAACAAAGGGGGGCTTACTACTTGTTATCAAAACAAATTAGATATTTTTGAGACCGTTTCTACTAATTTCCTTTAAACTTTTTCATCAATCGTTGGCGGACAAATATTTCTGCGATAGCGTTCAGTGTAAAGGTAAAGAGAAATAAGATAGAACCGATGGCAAATAAT
This sequence comes from Bacteroidota bacterium, assembly GCA_041658205.1. Classification (NCBI taxonomy): domain Bacteria; kingdom Pseudomonadati; phylum Bacteroidota; species Bacteroidota bacterium. The sequence continues at coordinate 215,157 of JBBAAO010000002.1, read as the reverse complement.
ACATTGTAGTGCGTTTCTCCAAACACCACTTCTGCCATTTCCGCACCAATTGTGGCGGACATCGTCCGCACCGGTTCAAACAGATCGGCGGAAACAAGCGCCGCATTTCCTGTTGCCATCAGCACAATCATCGTCTCGCCAAATGCTCGTCCGATTCCGAGAATGACTGCGGCAAAAATCCCGGGTGTCGCTGCCGGTAGAACCACTTTCAACGCAGTCTGCCATTTGGTAGCGCCAAGCGCAAGCGATGCTTCGGTTAATGATTTTGGAACAGCCGCAATAGCATCTTCGGAGATTGTAAAAATGATCGGAATAACGGCAAGCGAGAGAGCCAGTCCCCCAACAAATGCATTCAAACGATACTCCAGCCCAAAGGCATCCTGGATGAATGTCGCCAAAACAACCAAAGCAAAGAATCCAATCACGACGGAGGGAAATCCCGCTAAAATTTCTATCGCCGGTTTCAACATTTCTTTCCCCCATTTTGGCGCAAATGCAGCAGTAAACAATGCAGCAAGAATGCCGATCGGTGCCGCAAACAATATCGCGATGAGAGAAACTTTTAGACTTCCGACGACCAATGGAATCAAGCCATACTTTGGTTTGCTTGAAACTGGCTGCCAACGCTCTCCCGCAAGATTTTCTACTGTTACACCTTCTTCCGCTGCAACCTTTGATTTTTCTTTTTCTTCCGCTGCTTTTTCAGCGTCACTGAGCACAAGATCACCATACGTTTCTTGCTCACCTAATTCTTCAACATTCACGACTGGTTCAGGCGGCGAAAAAATAGGGAGTGTTTCGCGAAACACAAAAATAAAAATCAGAATAATGAATGCGAATGAGATAAATGCCGTTGCGGTAATCAATTTTTCCGCAAGAAATTCACTCCAGCGAAATCGCTTCTTCATCATTTTGTTCTTTATGGCGCCGCGTGACTGCATTTTATCTTTGTTTTGTAAACGTTAGCAAAATCAATAACAGATTGAATTACTTATTTTATCGTAGGGGAAAATATCCCACTTTGCTGACAATACTTTGTCCCTCTTCGCTGAGAATCCAGTCAACATATTCCTTCATTGCGCCGGTTGGTTTGCTTTTCACATACATAAACAAAAAGCGGGTAATTGGATACTGTCCCGATTTCACATTTTCCGCTGCCGGAAGTAACGCGGGGGAATCCGCATCAGCTTTAATTGCTACTTCACGAATCCCTTTAGCGTATGCTGCTCCGCCATATCCGATTCCGTTCGGATCTTTGGAAACAGCGTTCACTAAAGCGGCTGTTCCCGGCATATTTTGACAGCTGGGTGAATAGTCTTCATCATCTAATACGTTTTCTTTGAAATAAACATAGGTACCGGAATTATTTTCACGGCTGTAGAGAATAATACGTGAATCTGCTCCCCCCACATCTTTCCAATTGGTAATGTTGCCGGTGTAAATATCTTTCACTTGCTGCAGGGTCAATTCTTTAATCGGGTTTTTTTCGCTGACGTAAATCGCAATGCCGTCTTTTGCAGTTTTAATTTCTACGCCGAGACTGCTGAAGCGGTGTTTTAATTTCTGTTTTTCGCTTGGCTTCATGGGACGTGACGCATTGCAGATATCTGTTGTCCCATTAATCAGGGCGGAAATTCCGGTTCCGGAACCGCCACCGGTAACCTGGATCGTCACATTCGGATTTTTTTTCATATACAATTCAGCCCAGCGTTGCGCAAGGATCACCATGGTATCGGATCCTTTTACTGTGATCACATCTGCTGCAAAGAGCGATGATGAGAATGTCATGAGCAAGAGTGTTGCGATAATTTTTTTCATACTATTTTTTCCTTTGGCCTACGGATTAAAATGGGAATCGATATTGTATTCTAAACGTGAACACATTATCGTTTACATCTGTTTTGTACGGAGCAAATGCGCTGGTTGCTGCAACCGCACTGTTCACTACTTCATTTTCCACGAGTTCATAATAGAACGTAAACTTCACATTGTCATCCAAATGAAAAAGATATCCAATTCCAAACGTACTGTATTTTAGATCTCCCAGCGTTGTAAATTTTCCGGCAGCGCCGATCTGGCTTCCTTCAATTTCACTGTTCGGGTCGAGCACGTCATATCGTAACAATAATTGATGCTTCGTTCCAATATTCTGTAAAAGACTGATGTAATATCCGTAAAATTTTCTCTGATAGAGTGAAGTATTTGCAATAGTCGGATTATAGAAGCTGTTTGCCGTCGATGTTCCGGGCTGCGATCCAAAAATATACTCCCCGCGAATGGAGATACCGCCGAGTGAAGGAATGTCATAAATAACCTGTCCGTCAACACCCAAGTATTGCCTGTCATACTGCTTTCCAATGTTTGTTGTTGACGAATCAACTAAAAATTGTTTCTGTGATTCATTGCCTGTGTATATAAATTTGGAGTTGCTACGTGCGCCCCCAAGATACATGGAAACACCTGCATCGAACGCAAAATTTTCTTCGTCAAAGGGGAGAATAAATCCGGCGCGTCCGATAATATCTTTTCGGTTATCATTCTCATTCGCTGTTGGAAGAACACCGTTGAAAACACCGAGTTTTAAATTATAATTTGTCCAATCTCCAATTTCCGGAGCAAACTCAATCATCGCACCAAGTTCCCGTTCACCGGGAAAGAGTGTCTGTGCCATTCGCGAGCGTTCCGGTGTTTCGCGAAAGTTAGAGGAATATGCAACTTCAAATCCAAACGGCCTGTCGAACACACCCATTCTCATGTTCCAGCTTCTTACCCAGGGATCTTTAATATTGATATACGCATCTTTAATTCCCAAACCATTTTGAGTGATATCAAATTGTATCACATATTGGGAAAAAGTCAAATCGTTTTCGTACTGAACTTTCAACCGGCCGCGACGTACTTGAAAACGCGAACCAACGTTTGTCGGGAATGCGCCCCCGGCAAAATTTCCTATAGAATATGGAGCCCCGCCGATACCGTCAGAAACTTGGTATTGCGTCTGCATATATCCGCTAAACTTTAATTTGCGTGCAAGATCGATATAACTCTTCATATCAAGAAGAATTTCATTGACACTTTCATCGTTCGATTTTAATTGGTCGAGCTGGTCCTGTACTGGAACCTTTACTGTATCAGTCATTTCTTCTTGTGCAAACAACCGATGTGAGAAAAATGTTACAGTTAAAAGCAGAAGAAATAAGAATGATTTCACGCTGGATGTCCTAAAATTGTTTGTGTGTTGAGTAAACGTCAACAAATTGACAATTTTAGTTTATCCGTGGGTTATGGCAGTATTACGAAATTGTTAACAATACTTCGCAGAAAGAGGCTGAAATTATTGTTTTTTTGGTTTTGTACTATTGAAATGAAATATTCTCCCCTTCATCCTAATCCAACAGTGAATCTTCGAGTTTATATCCGACTCCTTTAATGACGGTAATGATTTCCTTGTTATTCACTTTACCAACCTTCTTCCGGATATTGCTGATGTGCGTATCGATTGTTCTCGGATGATTCAGTAACTCCAGCCCCCATGCGAAGCGCGAGATATCCTTGCGGGAATGAATCTTTCCCTTGGTGCTCATCATCAGATAGAGGATCAAAAATTCAGTTTTGGTAAGATTGATTTTCAGTTTATCCTTTAATACGATAAAGCGTTCAGGATCGATCGTAACATGATCAATAGAAATGCGCTCCATTAAACCAACTAATGATGGTGTCATAATGTTCTCGTGGCAGAAACCGTTCTTGTTCATTGTTGGATAGTGTATTGAATTTGCTTTGGTGAACACCCAACACCATGAACAATACAAAAAGGAAACGAACGTGATTTTTATTTGTTATATTTTATGAACGAAGATAACCATATCATGTTTATACCATATCAATTTAATGTTACCTTATTGTAACCAATCCGGTAGAAGAAAAATGCATATTGGAATTGCCGTTGTAACATTCACCTACACAGTACTGTTGAACGTTGCTTTTGCACAGACAGTTATGCCTCCTTTTGCTTTGGAAGCAAAAATATCCGCGGATTCCATCAAAACGCACATCATGAAATTAGGTGACGATGCGTATGAAGGGAGAGGGACAGGATCATCCGGATGCGAAAATGCAGCAGCATATATCAGCAATGCTCTTCGCCTGTATGGAATACGCCACCTCTCAGGCCTGCCGGATTATTTTCAAAAATTTCCGCTGCACGGCAGCACACCGATTGAAGGAACTGAATTTAAATTGTTTGCAGCAAAAGATTCCTACACGCTTCGTCTTCAAGAAGATTATGTTTTGTATTCGGCAGGAGCCCAAACATTCATTCCTACATCCGTTCGCTTGATCTTTGTCGGTTATGGAATTATCGCGCCAGAATTTGATTATAATGATTATCAGAATATCGATGTAAAAAATGCCATTGTTGTTTTTCTCTCCGGCGAACCGGCATCCGTGGATGAATCATTTTTTGAGGGTGGACGAGAAACGGTACATTCATCATTTGCCATGAAGCAAAAGATCGCTCTTGCGCGCGGGGCCAGAGGGAGTATACTAATACCGAATCCGCGTGATCGATCGATGGATGATTGGTATGAACAGCAAAAGCATTTTTTGTTTGAAGAGGTTCGTCTTCTTTTTGCACCGTCGGAAAATCTTAACATCCTTTTGAACGTAAAACTCGCTTCGTTTCTTTTCACTGATGCACCGCACTCTTTTGAAGAGGTTGAAACATTCGATACAAAAGGAACAATGAAAAGTTTTCCTCTTACGCTTCGTGCCAGCTTTCAGGGAAAATTCAAAGAACGGGACTTTCTCTCTGCCAATGTGATTGGAATGGTTGAAGGAAGTGATCCAGTTTTGAAAGATTCGTACGTCCTCTTGAGTGCACATTATGATCACCTTGGAATCGGTGTGCCGGTGGAAGGTGATTCTATTTATAATGGAGTATTCGACAATGCTTCCGGCGTCTCCGCATTGCTCGAAATTGCGCGATCAATTGCAGCAAACCAGGAACGACCAAAACGTTCCATCCTGTTTGTTTTTTTAACGGGAGAAGAACGGGGATTTCTCGGTTCGCAATTCTATTGTCTTAATCCCGTTGTTCCTCTCTATAAAACAGTTGCGAATATTAATATTGATGGGATTTCATTATTTGAAAACGTGCGGTCGTTTATTGGTGTCGGTGCTGAATTGTCGACATTGGGAACGATGCTTCAAACAACTGCAGCCTCACTCGGTCTTACAATGGATGAAATTCCGCACGATCTTTTCCGCTATGATCAATTTCGAAATTCTGACCAATTTATGTTTGCCCAGGCTGGAATTCCATCCATCTTAATCGCCGAGGGTTTACATTACCAATCTAGCGCTTACAGTGACGGTATCAATCGGTATACAACATGGGCAGAAGAGAAATATCATTCTCCAGTTGACGATCTTCAACAGCCGATGAATTTTGATGCGGCAGCTCAACATGCTTCCTTTGTCTTACAATTTGCACTGTCGTTGGCGAATAGCAACAATGCGCCGCAATGGTATGATCACTCTCCCTTCCTGAATGCACGATTACGATCAATTTCAAAACGACAATGAATCGATCTATCATAATTATATGCCTGTCTCTTTTATTGTTCGGATGTTTGCCGCGTCCGGACACGATGAATAGTGACCGTTCTGAACTGCGAATTAAAGGATCCGATTCAATGTTGTTGCTGATGCAGCGATTGGGAGAACAGTTTATGAAACAGCAAACCGCTCCTTCAATCCATGTTGAAGGTGGTGGGAGCAAAGTCGGAATTGAAGCATTGATTGAAGGTTCAGTTGATATTTGCGCAACCTCGCGTCCGCTATCAACGGATGAAATTCAACGGTTGGCACAGCGGTATCAATCGATCGGCGTTTCGGTGTTGTGCGCAAAAGATGCTTTGAGCATTGTTGTGCATCCAACAAATACTGTTCGAAATCTTACGATGAATCAGGTGAAAGCGATTTTTACCGGCGCAATTAAAAATTGGAAAGAGATAGGCGGTGATGACCGTGTAATTACGACGTATGGACGCGAGACAAATTCCGGAACATATCTCTATTTTGAAGAACATGTTCTTTTTGGAGAACAATATTCCGAAGAGAGTGTAGTGATACCTGGTGCGAGAGCATTGATTAATGCCATTGCTCAAGATTCAACGGCAATCGGATATAGTACTTTTGTCTATACCGAAAACGTCGCCTCGCTTTCCGTCGACGGTGTTCCTCTCTCCATAGAGAGCGTTCAGAATGGAACATATCCTATTACCCGTTATCTCTATTTTTATACAGTCTACCCTCCTGAAGGTGCAATTAAAAAATTTATTGATTGGGTGATTGGAAAAGAGGGACAGAACGTTGTGAAAACGAATGGTTATATTCCATTGTACAATGTTGAATAAATAAAAAAGGCATCACTCTGCAGTGACACCTTTTTTATTTCAATGATACAAACGTGTTGTTATTTCAACAGCATCATTTTTTTCACTTGCGTGTAGTTGCCGGCGTTCAAACTATAGAAATAAACGCCTGATGAAAGTTTGGATGCATCGAACTTCACATTGTAACCTCCTGCTTGTTGATAATCATTGACCAGTGTTGCAACTTCCTGTCCGATCAGATTATACACCTTCAGTGTGACATTTCCACTCATCGGTAAAACATAATTGATGGTGGTAGAAGGATTGAATGGATTCGGATAATTTTGGTCGAGTGAATAGACAGCCGGTGCATTTATTCCCGATTTCACTTTTACAGATGTGATATAATTTACACTATTGGGATTGTAGTTTGTCCAACCAGCATCCCATTGTGCGTTGCGCGGTGTTGCAGGATCAAACGCACCGCGATACGATACCTGTGTAAAGAATGGTTTTGCTACTTGTGTGCTGCTATAACTTGTTCCTGCTGTGACGGCTTCCGATCCGGTTGTCGGGCGGGGATCGATCTTGGTTGGATCAACATTAAATGCATCAACCAATGCAATTGCTGAAGGTTGGCGTGCCGAAGAGCTAAGATTGTTCCATCCAGATGTTCCGAAGAATGTTCCGAAATTGAAGTTGAGACCAGCAGCAACAGATGCCGTGTTCAATACATTCGTGCGGGCTTGTAAACTGATGTTACGCAGCTGCAACAGTCCTTGCTGAGCATACGATGCTGTTGAATCATTACGGATGGAAAGACCGAAGGGATATCCAAGGATAATGGTGTTATGGACACTTAATCGTGTGTTGCGGCGAATGACTGCACCATACTCGAATTTTTGGCCAGCCGGAAGTGCAACTGTCGTATCGGATTGCGGTCCGACTAACGTTATGTTCGAGAACACTGGTGCGGTTAACGGAGCTTGCGTGGTTGGTGTTGCATCGTTATCTGATTCGAATCCGTTGGATTGACCGTTGGCATCCCATAAATTGCCGTCTCTTTTGCCGAAAGCAAATTGTACATTTCCGGAGTAACCGAAATCGGTATCAAAATCATCGTCCGTTCCATTTAACGCAACCAGGTACTTTGCATCAACTGTTCCGCCGAACCATTCAAACGAATCGTCGTTGGAATTTGAAACTTGGACATATTCAATCTTTGTTGCTTTGCCAACTCCGCCCATGGTTAAACCGTTGATCTCGTTATTCAACGAGATGACAACACCCGGAAACTCAATACGGACATAACGAAATACTCCACTGTTGTCGTTCGGATTGTCTCCGCCATACTCACCACCGACATCAATACCTTCAATTTTTGTTGTCACCGGTTTGTTGGTTGGTGCGTTGCCAAGAATCACTACTCCACCCCAATCTCCCCGTTTTCGTTTTCCCGGTTCTTTTGATGATGTAAAGACGATTGGTTCATTCTTTGTTCCCTCTGCGAAAATCGAACCACCGCGGCGAATAATCAACGTTCCGTTTGTTGCGCTGTCGCCAAGAATAACGGCACCAGCTTGGATATTAATTGTTGCCAATGAATCGACATAATAAAATCCGGTAAGTACATATGCTGTATCGCGATATAATGTAATGGATTTTCCTGATGTAAGATTGAACGGTGATTTTGCTGCAGCCGTTAATCCGGCACCAATCACTTTGGTGGGACGCTGTGAAATAATTGGTCGCACTGTTCCGCCATAGTTTGTGTTTTGCGGATCATAATTTGACCAACCCCAATCCCATTGTTGCGAACGTGGTGCTTTCGGATCGAATGCACCACGGAATGATACGGAAGAAAACCATCCATCATTCAATTGATTGCTTGAATAATCTGTTCCAGCTGTTGCTGCTTCAGATGCCAACGTCGGTCGAGCATCCGGTACAGAAGCAAACACGTCAACAAGTCCGATAGCTGAAGGTTGACGCGGTGAAGCACCAAGATTGTTCCAGCCGGCTGTGCCATACCATGTTGCAAACGTGAATCCGACACCTGCTGCAACTGAAGCTGTGTTCAGAACATTTGTGCGTGCTTGTAAACTGACATTGCGGATCTGAAGATTTCCCTGTAAAGCATATGCTGCAGTGGAATCATTCCGTAATGATAATCCAAACGGGAAACCCATGATAATGGAATTATGGAAGCTTAACCGCGTGTTACGACGAATGACTGCGCCATATTCAAATTTTTGTCCTGCAGGAAGTGCAACGGAAGTGTCTGTCTGAGGTCCGACTAATGTCACATTGGAAAAAATTGGATTGGTCAACGGAGATTGTGTTGTTGGTGTTGCATCGTTATCCGATTCAAAACCGTTTGATTGACCTGATCCATCCCACAGATTTGCATCTCTTTTCGAAAATGCAAATTGTATTCTTCCCGAATATCCGAAATCGGTATCAAAATCATCATCCGTACCGTTGATCGCGATAAGATGTTTCGCATCAACCGTTCCACCAAACCATTCAAATGAATCATCGTTGGAGTTGGTCACTTGCACATATTCAATCTTTGTTCCTTTTCCAACGCCACCCATCGTCAATCCATTGATTTCGTTGTTCAACGAAATAACAACACCGGGATATTCGATACGCACATAACGAATCACACCGCTATTGTCATTTGCATCGGTACCGCCGTACTCACCGCCAACATCAATTCCTTCAATCTTTGTTGTGGTCGGTTTATTTGTCGGAGCATTACCAAGAATAACAATTCCACCCCAGTCGCCGCGTTTTCTCTTTCCGGTCTGTTTTGACGATGTGAAGACAATCGGTTCAGTCCGCGTTCCTTCGGCAAATATTTTACCGCCGCGGCGAACGATTACTGTTCCGTTCGTTGCGCTGTCGCCGAGAATCACTGTTCCTGGTTGAATGTATAATGACGCTGTTGAATCGACATAATAAAAACCAGTCAAAATATAAACAGTGTCACGACTCAGAGTAACACTTTTGCCTGCGGTAATATTAAACGGTGCTTTTGCGGCAGCAGTCAAGCCGGCTCCAATAACTTTCGTCGGCTTTTGCTGTGCAACAGCAAACGAGGTGAGGAGAATAAGAAGCAACGCACTTATCGTGTGCAATTTCTTCATGGTGTTTCCTTTCGTTGAATGAATGATTGATTGAGAATAATGTGAAATGCGAATATTGAATTGACTGTTGATTCTTTGTGAGACTAAGATAGGAATGCAGATTTACTTCTATGTAAATGTACTGTTAACATTGTGTAAAGAAAAAGGGACGGCATCGCGTCCCTTTTTGTATCAACAGTGTTGTGGCAGATTAAAAGTTAAAACTCAATTGCATGGAGTGTGAAATGCCGGTGATGTTATTTCTATACTCGTTTGCTCCATGAGTAAACACAGCAGACTGGTTGTTAAGATTTTTTACAGTGTACTTTGCTTCAAGGCCGTTCATTAAGGAACTCAATGGCTGCGTCAATGAAAAATCGACGGTACCGCGTTTGTGTTCCATCACATTCAAATCACCGACGCCGGTGTTTCCAATTGCATCAATACGCGAACCGTATTCATTGTAGAGAATGTTGATTGATGTTCCGAGATCTGGTTCAACAAAGAAAAGAGAAATATTATATGTGTACGGGGATTGTCCCTGCATTTGCCGAACTCCATCTACAAAACTTGAAACTCCGGAAATTTCATGATACGGAACCTCGGAATAAATGCGAGTGTAATTTGCCACTAACTGGAAATTTCGAAGATATTCCTGAATGAATCCGAGGTTTTTACGGATCTCGAACTCCCATCCAAAATTTGTTGCTTTGGAAGCATTTTTCCAGCTGCGATATGTAGCAGCATTCACTACACGGAATTCTTCGATGGGGTGAGAAATATTTTTGTAAAAATAACTTACTGCCATAAGATCTCCTGCATCAGGAAAAATCTCGTATCGAACGTCATAGTTTCTTGCAAGCGCCCGCGTCAATCTTAAATTACCGACAACATATTCATATTTATTAAAATCATAAAATTGAACGCCCGCCAACTCACGAAATTCCGGACGGTTCACTGTTTGGCTGTACGCAAACCGGAGATTTTGAACTTCGTTGAGAATGTATGTGAAGTTTATAGAGGGAAGAAAATCACGTTTTGCAATTGTGGAAACGACAGGTGCAACGCTTGAAAAGTTTCCATTGGTAAAAACATTTTGAATGGAATGTTCCATTCGTACTCCACCTGCAAAGCGGAAATTCAATTCCGCAATGGAAAATGGAACATCAAGCATTACATAGGACGCAAATGATTCTTGTTTGGCAGAATATTTATCCGAAGGATTGGTATAATCAAAATAATTAAATTTACCGATGCCAAAATTGTTTTGGGCAAAGACTGAATCTATCCCGTATAATGCAAGGTCAAAATTTGAAGCTAATGGGGAGATAGAATAATATCGAATATCATAGTGACGATTTTTTTGCTCGTTTAATAATCCAAGTTTAATCTTTGCATTATCAACCGGAATAACGATGTTCACTTTTTCACCGAGAGAACGATCATAGAGTGATGCCCAGGCTCGTTTTGTATATTCCGGCTGAGTATTTACTGAAAATGGATCGGTTTTGGCATATCCGCGGCTTAAATTATAATCCACCTGTTTTCTGTCCGGTTGATCTGTGTTTGCTTCTGAGAAAAATAACAGCCAGTCAATATTCATATTCAGCAATTCAGGCAGTTTATGTTCGCCGCCAAATTGATTGGAAAGCATCCCGCGTTCTTCCCATTCACTTAAGTACGAACGGACATACTGATCGTTATCAAAATCTTCGCCACTAGTTTTAATATATTTATCTTCAGCAGTTTTGTTGTAATTGTTTTTGAAGGTGATTTTATGCAAATCGGCAAACTTATAACTAAGATCAAGAATGCCGCCCCACAGTACAGAAAACCGATCTTGCGAGCCGGAATACTGTTTGTGAACGAAGGATTGGGAAAACGTTGAACTAATATCGTTGAAATTGAAATTTGTCCGCTGAAAATTATTTCGGTATGAGTAAGCAGCAACAATTCCCAATTGGTCTTCGTCAATATCGTATCGATCGGCGAGCGAAATACTGAACGATTGAGCCATGGGCGCTTTTGATCCGCGCGGCGCCCAGGTATTAGGCAGTTTCGCACCAAGCTGATTGAGCTGAGCAGCCGTTTGAATTTCATTTGGGAAACTTCGAATCCCGTCGTCGGCACCGAACCAATCTTTTCCTCCCCCTTGCGTGCGATTGAATGCTTCGAACGTCGTAATGGAGTTATAGGATCCGGTGTACACAAATTTTACAGTACGCTTTTCCGGAAAATCGAGCGTATTTAGTTGAACAAGTCCGCCCGTAAAATCTCCCGGAAGATCCGGAGTAGCTGTTTTCGCAACATTCATATTTTCCAAAAGACTGGAAGGAAGCATGTCGAACGAAAAACTTTTTTTATCAACACTGGTGCTGGTAACGGAAGCGCCGTTGAGTGTAGTCTGGTTATAACGATCCGTTACTCCGCGGACGAAGACAAATTTATTGTCCACCAGAGTAATTCCGGTGACTCTCTTTAATGCGTCGCCCGATGTTGCATCGGGTGCTTTTTTCATTTGTTCTGAACTGATTCCGTCGCCAATGCTCGCTGCTTTTTTTCGTTCGGCCAGGATTGCCCCTTCACCGGATTTAATCGCTGTCGCGCTGATAACAACTTCCTGTTGCTGAATCCCTTGATCCTCACTCAGACTGATATTGAGTATTTTTTGTTCGGCATTCTTGAATTCAACACCGGAGATCAATTTGGTTTCATACCCAAGGAATGATACTCGCACATCATACGTCCCTTCCGGTATTTTTTTGATTTGAAATTTAGCATCAATGTCTGTTGAAATACCCAATTTGGTATTTACAATAAAGACATTCGCACCAATCAAATCTTCACCGGTTTTTTCATCGCTCACTTTACCAAGAAGCGTGCCTCCCTGCAGCGCTTGTTGTTGACGGATTTTATCGAGCGTGCTTTGTTCCTGAGCCGTCACTAACGTTGCGAGCAATAACGTTCCAAGAATAATAAGAGTGATGATGTTTCTGTTGTTCATTGTAAGCCTTGCGATGTGTGTTTAAGTGAAAATCAATGCACCAAAATCGGATTTTAGTGTTAATCTTGTGTTACGAAGATGTTACGGTTGGTTTAAAATTCGGTAATACAACCTTGACACTGAGTTAACAATTGGTGGACATGAAAGAGCTGTACTATAGAGTATGCAGGTGTTTATTCAATCCTTCGAAAGCCGTTAACCACTGACGAAAACGCTGCTTGGGAGATTGTTTTAGCGCTGTCTGCCTCTCCGAAACGTATCGAAGGATGAATCACAACAGAAACATGGGCAGATTGCAAAGAGAGCAAACGCCAAAAATGATTGGTGAACGTCATCTCTCCATACCAACAAAGAAAATCACGATTGACGTTATTGACTTGTGAAGAATTGATCGATTCGTAGTTGACTGATAATGGTAGGATAGCACTGCATGAAGAAATAGCTGCGTTAAACAATGCGGAGCGGAATGGTAAGACTGCGCTTCCATTTGTCGAAGTCCCTTCAGGAAAAACCTGAACATTAATCCCGCAACGGAGCGCTTTGGCAATCTGTTCCATAGAATGTAGTGCGCCCCGAAATGCTTTTCGATCGATGAACAGCGTCCCACCGAGCGATGCCAGCCATCCAAACACTGGCCACGATCGGACATCGTCTTTTGCAACAAAGAGCGTCGGCATAATTGAAGCAATAATAATGACATCAACATAGCTCTGATGGTTCGCTACAATCATGTGTGGCGATTGTTGGTGAACGTCCGACTGCCAACGCGCGGTAACGTTCACATTCAAAATCCACAACATTGTTCTTGCCCATAACGTTGTAAGCTGAGTGAGTGTTCGCTGCGGATCAATTCGGAGAATAAAACATGCTATTTGCATTGAGGCTGCAATGATAAAAAATATCACTGTCATGAATGAGAATAGCGCAAACTTTAGAAAACGTCTCATGCAGCAACAGAGGCAGAAATATAATGATCCTTATATTTATTGGTAATCTGCTCTTTCTCCAGAACAATAAGAAAGTCCACTGTCCCAAATTCTTTATCGTAAGCCGGTTCGCCGCAGATCATCGCACCAAGACGCAGATATCCTTTGATCAACGGCGGAAATTTTTTGTATGATTCTTTAATTTCATTTGAGGTGAGAAACTGGAACGGCAGATCCATTGCACACCGTGGCAACGGTGTTACGTGATATTTATTCGGTGCACTGTGATACAGTTTTAAATATGCGAATGCTGCTGCCATCTCCTTCACATTGCTTGTATGAAAACTTGCACAACCAAAGAGGTGAGTAATGGCGTGATTCTCTAAATATCGTGCAATGCCGGTCCATAACAGATTGATTACGGCAAGGGAGCGATATGCTTTTGCAACACACGATCGTCCAAGTTCAAGCGATTGTCCCGGAAATGATTTGAATAATGTCATATCGAATTCGTTTTCTGAATAAAACCCGATATGGTGATCCGCCTTCTTTTGTGGTAACAGACGGTATGTTCCAACAACGGCGCCAGATGAAATTTCTTTGACAATCAGATGATCGCAAAATGTATCGTAGACATCGGAATCAAATCCGGTTTCGAATGATGATTGTAAACCTTCTTTCATTTCAAGATTAAACACTTCAAATCGAAGACGCAGAGCAGCTTCAATTTCCTGCAATGTTTCTGCTATTTTTACTTCAAACGTCGGGGTCGAACAAAGAATCGAACGGTGAAGATGTAATGGTTGTTCCAATCTATACTCCTGTTTTTGAGAACGAAAATACAGAGGTATCGTTTTCTGAATATTAATCCAGGATCATTGAATAATTACGGTAGTGTCAGGGAATGGTGTAGATTCAAGAATGGCAAGATTTTAGTTAACAATTTGTTTACTTGTTTCTACCAAAATGTTCATCTATAATTGTAGTATGATAAATTCCAGTGAACAACGGACAAAATTGAATCCCAGTCCTAAAAAGAATTCTCGAGGACATCGGTCCAAACCGCGGAAGGTACTCCCCTATGTGCATAAAGGTGCATCCACATTGGATCCGTCCCTTTTTATTAACAGAGAGTTAAGCTGGCTGGAATTCAATCACCGGGTATTGGAAGAGGCATTCGACCGGCGTCATCCGCTGTTGGAGCGTGTAAAATTCCTTTCGATTGTCAGTTCCAACCTTGATGAGTTTTTTATGATTCGCGTGGCAGCGATTAGGGAACAGATTATTGCAGACTTTGTTGAATATTCACCAGACGGACTCGTTCCGCATCAGCAAATGAAAGCAATTCATGAACGGGTCTCATCCATGGTAAAACAGATGAGCGAATGTTTCTGGAAGGAACTTCACCCGGAGTTATTAAACGCCGGTGTTTCACTTTTGAAAATCGATGAATTGAGCGGTGAAGACAAAACGAAACTTTCTGAATTGTTTGCACGAAAAATTTTTCCCGTGCTCACGCCTCTTGCATTCGATCCCGGACATCCGTTTCCCTATATTTCAAATCTCAGTTTGAATCTTGCTGTTGTAGTAATGTCCAAGAATGGCGAAGAACGATTCGCCCGCGTGAAAGTGCCGGATGTACTTCCACGGTTGATTGAAATACCGAACGGACATGCCGGAGTTGATACTTTTCGTTTTGTCTGGCTCGAAGATCTGATTGCGTCAAATCTTTCTCTCCTCTTTCCCGGAATGATCGTGAAAGAATCATACGTCTTCCGAGTTACGCGTAATGCTGATATCGAGATCCAGGAAGACGAAGCGGAAGATCTCATCAGTTCAATTGAGGAATCGATTCGACTCCGACGTTTCGGCTCTGTCGTTCGAGTAGGCGTGCAGGAAACGATGCCTGCACGTATCAGAAATATTCTCATTGAAAATCTGGAGCTCACAAAAGATGATGTGTATCCAATCAAACAGCCGCTCGGATTGAGTCATCTGATGACTCTGCTAAAACTTCCTCGTCCAGAGCTTAAGGATTTTCCGTATTCACCAGCGCATCAGATTTCGGACGAAGGCTCGGAAGATATGTTCGATAGTATTCAACGCGAAGATGTTCTGTTGCATCATCCATACGATTCTTTTTCTCCCGTTGTACAATTTATTAAAAATGCTGTGCGCGATCCGGATGTACTGGCAATCAAACAGACATTGTATCGCATCGGAAAAGAATCACCGCTCATCCCACTGCTGATTGAAGCGGCGGAAAACGGAAAGCAGGTCGCCGTACTGGTTGAACTAAAAGCGCGGTTCGACGAAGAGAATAATATCGGATGGGCAAAGCAGCTTGAAGGAGCCGGAGTGCATGTAGTGTACGGTCTTGTAGGATTAAAGACGCATGGAAAAATGGCATTGATTGTGCGAAAAGAAAATGATGGCTTGAAACGGTATGTTCATCTCGGAACCGGCAATTACAATCCGGTAAACGCACGTATCTATACCGACTATAGTTTCTTTACCTGTCGCGAAGAGATTACAAATGATGCATCCGAAGTGTTTAATTTTTTAACCGGTTATTCAAAGAAAGAAACATTCGCAAAACTTTCCGTTGCACCCATAACGTTAAGGAATGAGATTACGGCTTTGATTGATCGTGAAATACAACATTCGCAAAATGGTAATGAAGGCCGTATCATCCTTAAGATGAACTCGCTTACTGACCAACGAATTATTGAGCAGTTGTATGAAGCATCAAAAGCAGGAGTGAAAATCGACTTGATCGTGCGCGGAGTGTGCTGTTTGCGTCCTGGTATTGCCGGTGTCAGCGAGAATGTCCGCGTCATCAGCATTGTCGGTCGATATCTGGAACATAGCAGAGTATTCTGGTTTGGCAATAATGGAAATCCGGAACTCTATTTGAGCAGTGCGGACTTGATGGGAAGAAACCTTGATCGCCGAGTTGAATTGATGTTTCCTATTGACGATCCTCTCCTTGCCAAACAGGTTTTTCAGGAGACGCTGGAATCAGCGTTGAAAGACAATATCGGAGCCAGAATCCTACGTTCCGACGGCAGATATTCACGACGTGCACCTGAAAAAGATGAAGCTGATTTTGAAAGCCAACAGATGATCGCACAGTCCCGGCTAAAAAATATTCAACTTATCAAACACATTCCGCGGGAATTCCCTCCCAAAAACTGACTGGTGCCATGAAACTATACATTGTTCGACATGCCGTCGCGGAAGAACGCGAAAAAAAATCTTACCCGAATGACGACCGCCCACTTACAAAAAGCGGTATTCGTAGAATGAAGGAAAATGCTGCGGGAATCGCCGCCATTATCAAAACTCCTCGTTGTATCGTCTCGTCCCCAATGAAACGGGCATTTGCAACGGCAGAAATTTTGGCAAACATATTTGATCATTCAGTTCCTATTGCTCCTGAAGAGGACCTCCGGCCGGAAACAACAACGGCGGCAATCATTCAATTGTGTAAGAAATATGCTGAACAAGGGGAGTTTATTCTTGTAGGACATGAACCAAGCATAGGAAAATTTGTCTCCACAATTCTTGGTCAAAGTGAACAATCCATTGCGTTGAAAAAAGGATCCTTGTGTGCCATTGAGTTCGATGTAGACCAGCCGAAACGCTCGCGTCTTCTTTTCTATCTTCCTCCGCGCATCCTTCGAAAAATTTCGGACTGAGCAGACCGATCAACAAAGAGTTTCTTTGCACCAAGGACTTCAGTATATTTCGAGAGTGATGAAAACAATTTCTGCCAAAAAAAATATCGCCGCCATTGATGTTGGAACAAATTCATTCCATTTAATCGTTGTGGAATATTCTCCTTCCACTGGCCAGTTCCGCACGCTAGCTCGCGAAAAAGAATTAGTAAGGCTCGGTTCGGGCTCAACAGATATGAAATATTTGTCCGAGAATGCGATGACCCGCGGCATTCAGGCGTTGCGATTATTTAAAAAGATCGCCGCAGCATTTAACGCTCCCATTCGTGCGATTGCAACAAGCGCAGTGCGCGAAGCATTGAACCAGGAAGAGTTCATCCGACGTGCGAAGACCGAAGCGGGAATAAAACTTGAAATTGCCTCCGGCGCCGAAGAAGCACGTTTGATCTATCTGGGAGTTGTTCAAGCGCTGCCTGTCTTCAATAAAAAAATACTCTGCATTGATATCGGCGGCGGAAGCACAGAATATGTTATCGGAAAGAAAAAGAAAATCCTCTCCAGCAACAGCATAAAACTTGGTGCGGTTCGCTTATCGGAACGGTTTTTCCCTTCCGGACGTGTTACCGAAAAATCCATAAAAGAATGTAGAAAATATGTCCGCGGGATGCTCACCCCCATTGTACGCGAAATTGGAAAATACGACTATCAGCAAGTGATCGGCAGTTCCGGCACAGCGATGAATTTAGCGAAGATTATTCTCTCCAGCCGCGGCGAAAGAAACGAATTGTCGTTGAATAATATCCGTTTCAACGATGAGGAATTATTTTCTGCGGTAGACACTATCTTATCGATGGAATATCCGGACGATCGAGTGAAGATTGAAGGATTGGATCAATCTCGGGCCGATATTATTCCTGCCGGTGCAATAATCCTTGAACAGACATTCAAAGAGTTTGGAATATCAGAGATGACCGTTTCGGAGTACGCATTGCGCGAGGGAATTATCCTCGATACGATGGAAAAGTCTGTTCAGCGACCGTCGTTTCATCACCTTTCCGATATCCGGTACAACAGCGTTCAACATCTTTCACAGCAATTCCATAATGAAATTAAACATGGCAAACAGGTTTCAGATCTTGCGTTGAAAATATTCGATCAGACCGGACGATGGCACAAACTTTCGTCCGCAGAACGTGAATACCTTGAAGCAGCGGCATTACTTCACGAAATCGGCTTATCGATATCGCACGCGCTTCATCATCGACACTCCTACTACATCATCAAAAACGGTGAACTGTTAGGATTTACGGAAAATGAAAAAGAAATCATTGCCAATGTTGCCCGATACCATCGGAAGAGTCATCCCAAAATAAAACATGAAGGCTTTCGATTATTGTCTCCCGAAGATCAATCAATTGTATCAAAACTTGCATCCATCCTACGTATTGCAGATGGACTCGATCGAACACATAGCGGAAAAATCACCGATGTAAAAGTACGCGCATCCGGAAAACGGCTTCGTTTTCAGATCGCATCAAAACGAAAGAATGAATTGGAAATTGAGTTCTGGGGCGCTGATCGAAAAAAAGAATTGTTCGAAGAACTCTTCCGAGTTACAGTAACATTCGAGCAGCCGCGAAGAAAATAAACATGTTACCCCCATCCATCTGCTTCATCATATGATAATGTTCGCGTAACTTCTTCATTATGAACGATGAGTATCTTTGCATCGTCACATAACGAAAAATTTCTGCGATGCGAATAGCACATCTTTCCGACCTTCATTTAAGTCCGGATCATTTCCCCGAACGCACTGATGCGTTTTATGAAATTCTTCAGAAATGTCGGTTGTTAAAAACGGATCACATCGTCATTACCGGCGACATTACAAACCAGGCAAAACCGAAGGAATTTGCCCACGCCCGAAGTATTTTAAAGGAATTCGGACTTCTCGATCCCGCAAAACTGACCGTCACAATCGGAAATCATGACATCTTCGGTGGTCCATTCTATGCAGAGGATGTGTTGTCGTTTCCCGGATTCTGCAAACAAACAAATTATGAAGCAAAAGTAAAAGAGTTCCATGCCGCTTTTCATGAGTCGTTTGAAGGATGTAAATATGTCTCCGGCTCATCTATCTTCCCGTATGTGAAAATCTTGCGCGATGTCGTTTTTGTCGGGATCAACTCAGTCGCTCAATGGAGTACGCTTAGAAATCCTTTGGGATCCAACGGAGATATCGGCAAGCAACAACACCAACGGTTGAAGGAGATCTTTTCCAGCGATATGCTGAAAGGCAAAACGATCTTCGTATTGATCCATCATCATTTTAGCAAGCTAGAGTCAAAGAAATCTACAGGGAAATTGGAGCGGTTGTGGCACACCATTGAATCAAGCACAATGAAATTGTGGAAAAAGAAGCGGCTCTTCCAATTGTTCAACAACGTTGATGTGGCAAAAGTGTTGCACGGACATTTGCATCATCATGACGAATATACCAGAAAAAACGTCACATTTTTGAATGCCGGGGGAACGATGTTTGCCAACGCTCAAGGTGATCGATTGTTTCACTTGCTGCACGTTCAAAAAAAGAGTATTGAAAAAATTACTATCAGCATACTGGCGCCAAAACAGTTACATCCTGTCTTGGCAAAGGCACGATAACACACTCCGTAACATTCGCTTCATACATTATTCAATGTTAATAACTGATGTTTCGCAAAGAGATGTACGTGGTTCACCGTGGCGCGAAAACGGCAGACATCTCCAAAGGAGTCCTTACCGAAGGGACACTTTGTGTCTGATCTGAGCAAATCCTTCGTTATTTGTCCCGATGTTCGGAATCTCCCGCTTTTCAGGATTCCACAGAGGCGGACAGGCTCACCATGACTGGTTATTCTTATTCTACGAAACATGGGTTAATAAAATCTTTATTGTGTACTGAAATTTTGAAATGTGTTCATTCAATCTGTGAAGTCCGCGTATTATACGTAAGTGTTATAAAGCCTGTATCCGTGAAAATGGAGCATAGTGTATAAAAATTAATTATTTCAAGAATGGAAAAGCATGAAAAAAGTACTTCAAAGACGATTAACAAAAATTAAACTTTTATGCACCGATGTAGACGGCGTTCTTACGGATGGCGGAATGTATTATGGAGAAGATGGCGTTGAGCAAAAAAAATTCTCAACTCGTGACGGAATGGGATTAACGCTTCTTAGAATTGCCGGGATCATCACTTCCATCATTACCAGTGAGCAGACGAAAATTGTAAAACTGCGAGCCGATAAACTGAAGATTAAAAATCTGTATCAAGGTGTTCACCGAAAAATGGATGTTCTTGATAAGATTCGAAAGCACTACGCGTTAGAATGGGACGAGATTGCCTATATTGGCGATGATATTAATGATCTTGAAGTGCTGGGAAAAGTCGGCTTTGCTGCTACACCATCCGATGGATGCAAATGGAATAAACAATTAGCGCATTATGTCACCGAGCGTCGTGGCGGAGATGGATGCGTTCGTGAAATCTGTGACCTTATCCTTGAGGCACAGCATTTGGACAACAAGATCTTTCAGTTATACAAAAAGGGCTAAGGAAATTTATTTCTTGAAGCTACATGAAAGATTTCTTCACGCTCTCGATACATTCTCGTAATCTTTCATTTACTGTTTATTCACCTCCCCTTCATTCACGGTTAATGTTGAACACGTACATTTGTATCCGTGAATACGATGATTGGTCGACGACAGTTTCTTTTCCGCAGCAGCATGCTTATTGCAGGTGTTCTCTTATTTTTCTTTACCTTTCGCAATATTAATATCGCTACAACACTTACCCTCATTTCAGATGTCGGATATCTTTGTATTGTTATTTTCTCCTTTTATTTTGTTGGATGTATTTTTGACTCCCTTGCTTGGCAGCAACTTCTCCCAACCTCCCAATCAATATCGTTTATTCGAATTGTGTTGATTCATATTGCCGGAGAATCGTTTTATCGCTTCCTCCCCGCCGGTGTCGTGGTTGGTGAATCAGTAAAAGTGATGTTGATGGCAAAACATACATCTGTTCCAACGCCTCACATCGTTTCAAGCCTGTTAATGAGAAAAGTCTTCCTGGGACTAGCGCAAGCACTGTATATCGGTGTTGTTGTTTTAGCCGGTATAACGATAGGTTCCTCCCGATCAGATTCTATACTTACACAAACTGGCCTTACCGTTAGTTTCTTACTGCTTATCGTATTTTTGACGATAGGATACTTTCTCGCCAAAGGAAATCTCGGGAGCGTTAGTTACAGATTGTTGATGCGTCTTCCGTTCAGAGCAGTTCAAACGATGCTGTATCGGACAAAAAAAACGTTTTTCGAGACAGATATCGTTGTGAAGAATGCAATTGTGCGGAATTCAACAACAAACATTGCCGCAATACTGTTTTTCTTTTGTGGGTGGCTTACAGAACTTGCGGAAACATATTGCATTCTTTTTTTACTGGGTGCGAAGGTATCCTTCCAGGATGTTATGATATTTGAACCGGTCGTTTCCTTTCTTCGATCAGTGGTATTCTTTATTCCTGCCGGTCTCGGGGTGATGGACATCGGATACTCCGCTTCACTACAATCCGCAGTACCGGGAATGACGATGACTATTGCCGCTGCATTTATCATCATCAAACGGGCAAAGGAATTGTTTTGGATTATTATAGGAGTAAGCGTAGCAACTGTTTTAGGAAGAATACAATTCACAAACAAACGATTTCATTCACACCCCCAGAACTTAACGGATATTGCTCCAGCTCAAACTCAGCCATAAATCAATTGAAACATTCATGAAGAAAAAAATTCTATTCATCTGCGGCTCTAACAATCAGACAACACAAATGCATCAAATAGCCTCCCATTTGATGCATGAGTTTAATTGTTTTTTCTCTCCCTATTATGCCAGCGGACATGTTGAATGGATGCGACGAGCGGGGTTGACGGAAATGACGATCATGGGTCAGCGATATATTGAACAGTGCATGCAATATTTCAAGCTGCATGGATTACAAATTGATTTTCGTGGAGTTAACCATTCATACGATCTGGTATTGACCTGCGCCGATCTTGTTGTGCCAAAAAATATTCGCAGTACCAAAATTATTTTGGTGCAGGAAGGAATGACAGACCCTGAAAATTGGGCATATCGAATGGTAAAATTACGCCTCATGCCCCGATGGTCTGCGAGCACATCAACGATGGGATTGAGCGATGCCTATGTCAAATTCTGTGTAGCAAGCGAAGGATATAAAGACCTGTTTATTCGCAAAGGTGTCAAACCGGAAAAAATTGTTGTCACGGGAATACCAAATTTCGATCATTGCAAAAAATATTTTCAAAATTCATTTCCGCACAAGAATTTTGTCCTTGTCTGTACCTCCGATTCCAGAGAAACGGTGAAGATGGAAAATAGAAAACGGATCATTTTGGATGCAAAAACGATAGCAAATGGCCGTTTATTGATTTTTAAACTTCATCCGAATGAGAATATATCACGCGCCACAGCAGAGATCAATCGGTATGCTCCCGATGCGCTAGTATTTTCACACGGCAGTGCCGAAGAAATGATTGCCAATTGTGATGTATTGATTACTCAATTTTCGTCAACGGTGTACGTTGGAATCGCTCTCGGAAAAGAAGTCTATTCAAATTTTCCCATAGATGAATTGAAACGATTAACACCTCTTCAGAACAATTCTGCGGCAAAAAATATTGCCGATCTGTGTCGAATCGTAATAGAAAAATCACACTCAAACATTCTGCCGTTTCGACAAAAAATGCAGCCGTTGAAGAGAATATTTCAAAACAAATATAAACGCAAACTGTTTCAATTGTTTTCGAAAGCATCATGAAAACTCTCCTCGTTATACAAGCGCGAACAGGTTCCACGCGGTTTCCAAACAAGGTAATGATGCCGCTTGTTGGAGCACCGTTGCTCCAGCGAATGGTCGAGCGCGTACAGTGTATTTCCGGGAAAGTCGATCTGGTTGTTGCCACTACGAAAGAGAAGAGCGACGATCCAATACGAAAATTGTGTAAAAAAATTGGAGTGCCGTGTTTTAGCGGTCACCCGACAGATTTGTTAGACCGTCACTATCAAGTAGCAGCACAAGAAAAAGCCGATCTGATTATCAAGATTCCTTCGGATTGTCCATTGATCGATCCTGCTGTGATTGAAAGGGTGCTTCGATTCTACCAAAAATCATTACATCACTACGATTTTATCAGCAATCTGCATCCGGCTACATACCCAGACGGAAATGATGTGGAGGTGATGACGTTTGAAACACTAGAAATCGCCTGGCGCGAAGCAAACAAAATCTATGAGCGCGAACATACAACTCCATTCATATGGGAACATCCGGAGCGGTTTAAGATCGGAAATGTTGAATGGGAATCAGGAGTGAACTATTCAATGTCCCATCGCTGGGTGCTCGATTATCCCGAAGATTATGAGTTCATCAAATCTGTCTACAAAAAACTTTGGACGAATATTCATCCTAATTTTTCGCTGTACGAGATATTAGGAATGTTGGAACTCGAACCGGAAATACACTCCATCAATACAAAATATGCCGGAGTGAATTGGTACCGTCATCATCTTGATGAATTGAAAACAATTTCCAAGCACGAAACTAAACAGGTAGTATTACCCAATGACTGAACAGCACAAAATTGAACTTGAACTCCTCGCCCTTCGCGTGCGAGAACATATCATCCGAATGTCAACGGACGGAGGGTGTTTTATTGGTGCTTCCCTTTCTTGCGCTGATCTTCTTGTCTATCTCTATTCGGAAGTGTTAAACATTTCACCTCAGACTGTGGCGAATATGGAACGGGATTATTTGTTTCTATCAAAAGGGCATGATGTTCCGGCGCTCTATGGAACATTGGCTGAATTGGGTTTTATTGAATCTTCACGGCTGGAAAATCACCTTAAGACCCATGATTCAATCTATTGGCACCCTAACAGAATGATATCCGGAGTAGAATTTCATTCAGGATCACTGGGTCACCTCCTTTCAGTATCAATCGGCGTTGCACTTGATATAAAAATGCGGGGAGGCAATAATCGTGTCTTTGTTGTTTTAGGCGACGGTGAATTAAATGAGGGATCAATTTGGGAAGGATTGCTGGTTGCATCGGCCTATAAGCTCGATAATCTCGTCATTATTGTCGACCGGAACGAGTTTCAAGCAAATGTTCGGACGGAAGAATTAATCCCGTTAGAATCAATCGATAAAAAATTCAAAGCCTTCGGCTGCTGGGTAAAAAGAATTAACGGGCACGATTTCGAACAAATGGAACAGACATTTTTACAAGTCCCCTTCAGTGCAGAACAACCCAGCGTGGTTATCGCTGATACGATACGAGGAAAAGGATTACCAAGCATAGAACACCGCGCCGACCGATGGTTTGTGAATTTCACGCACGAAGAAGTGGAAATGCTTCTGGATGAATTACGCGGTGAAAAAACGAGCGTATTGACATCTGAAACACTCATGGTGAGATAAGTATGACCTACGAAGAAAAACTCAAAGAAATTTCAGAACAGAATTCTCGGCTCGTTGTAATGACCGCTGAGAATCGTGCGGCAATCCGCAACTTGCCAAAAGTACTTGGCAATCGATTTATCGACGTGGGCATCGCCGAACAAACAATGATTGGGGCGGCTGCGGGTCTAGCGCTCCGTGGAAGAATACCTATTGTTCATGCCCTTGCATCGTTTCTTACTCTCCGCGCTTTTGAATTTATCCGCACGGATGTTGGCGTTGGAAATCTCCCGGTAAAACTGATCGGCGGTGTTCCAGGATTTTTATCGGAAGCGAATGGCCCAACACATCAAGCTATTGAAGATGTCTCTGTCATGCGTGGTATTCCGAATATGAAAGTTTTTTGTCCGGCCGATCATGAAGAGCTTGTTGCCGGTCTACCTCAGATTCTTGAAGATAAAGCTCCATGGTATATCCGTTACACCGCGCTGCCACCCTTTGTAAAACATTATAATCAATTTACAATCGGAACGGCAGAAGTCCTTGCCGATGGAATGGATGTTGCATTGATTACTTATGGATTTATGACAAAAGAATCATGGAAAGCAAAAGAGATTTTAGAAAAAAAGGGGATATCTATCCGCTACATTAATCTTAGAACATTAAAACCGATTGATGAAGCGGTGATCGTCTCTGCCGCCAAAGAATGTTCATTAATTGTCACTGTGGAAGATCATTTTCTCATCGGCGGATTATATTCGATCCTCGGCGAGATCTTTCTGAAACACTCATTCATGAAAATGGTTATGCCAATTGCATTGGACAACCAATGGTTCAAACCGGCACTGCTGCATGATGTACTGGCATATGAAGGATTTACGGGTGAACAAATCGCATCGAAAATTCTCCTTCGTCTGCACGAGATAGAAAAGGGAAATACCGTTTACGGAGAAAAACAGGTCGAACCAATATTGTAAAGGGAACTCTGATGAATACCGTCTCATTCAACGAACACTATCCAACTATTGAACGATCAAACGAGTTGTATACTCGAGCACTTGGTGTAATCCCTGCGGTTACCCAAACGCTTGCAAAAGGTCCTGGACAGTATGTGAACGGCGTGGCGCCAAAATATTTGGTTCGAGGAAAAGGATCGCACGTATGGGATGCTGACGGGAATGAGTATTTGGATTACACGATGGGTGTCGGCCCTCTCTCGCTCGGATATTCGTATTCGACTGTCAATGATGCAATCAAAAAACAATTGGAAGATGGAATTACTTTTTCATTAATGCACCCTCTTGAAGTAGAAGTAGCCGAATTGATTCATTCCGTTATTCCCAATGCGGAATCGGTTCGATTCAGTAAAACAGGCTGCGATGTAACCTCCGCTGCTGTTCGTCTTGCACGAGCATTCACGGGAAGAAACAAGATCCTTTGTTGCGGCTATCACGGTTGGCACGATTGGTATATAGCCGTTACAGATCGCAATAAAGGAATTCCCTTGAGTGTACAAGAACAAACATTCACCTTCAACTACAATGACATTCAATCCGTCATTGATTCCATTGATCGTGATACAGCATGCGTTATTCTTGAACCAATTGTATTTGAAGCACCGAAAGAGAATTTCCTGCACAAATTGAAAGAAGTGTGTCGTCAAAACGGCACAGTGTTGATTTTTGATGAAATGTGGACGGGATTTCGTCTTGCTGTCGGCGGTGCGCAGGAGTATTTCGGAGTAAAAGCGGATCTCGCATGTTTTTCAAAGGCAGTTGCAAACGGCATGCCTCTCTCGATTCTGACCGGACGGAAAGATGTTATGCAGCTTCTTGAAAAGGAAGTGTTTTTCTTTACCACATTTGGTGGAGAAGCTTTGTCTCTTGCAGCGGCAAAAACCACCATTGAAGAGCTGATGGAGAAACGAGTTCCGGAATACCTCTCCATCCAGGGAAACAAACTCAAGTTAGCATATAACCAACTGGCAGACGATCTCGGGATCTCATTTACACGATGTTCAGGTTTTGGATGCCGTACCATTGTCACGTTTGATGCAAGCGTTGGAAATCCACTTGAATTAAAGTCGTTCGTCCAGCAAGAGTTGATCAAACGGGGAATCCTGTGGACCGGATTCCATAATATGAGTTTTTCTCACAGTGATACCGATATCGACTATACACTTACAGCATATCGAGAGATTCTTCCTTTACTGAAGAAAGCCGTCTCGGAAAAAAATGTATCTACTCTGCTTCGTGGCGATCCAGTTGAACCGGTTTTTCGCAAAACAAGCAATTTCAATATGAAACCGAAAAAGGTTGGGCAATGAACGAACTCTTCTCCCTCAAAAATAAAATTGCAATCGTCACCGGTGCACTCGGATTGATCGGTAAGCAGCATTGTTTCGCATTGGCAGAAGCTGGCGCACATGTCGTGGTTTCTGATACGGAATTGGAAAAATGCGAACTATTTGCAGATGAATTGAAAAGCTCAACGCCAAATGAAATACTTTCCATCAGTACCGATATTACCAGCAAGTCATCTCTTATTCGGTTACGGAAAACGGTTGTTGAAAATTTCGGCCGGATCGACATTCTGGTGAACAACGCTGCCATCAATGATAAATTTGAATCTCCCGCGTCAGCAACAGAACAATCAATGTTTGAGAACTATCCCCTCCAACAGTGGCAAAATTCGCTCGATGTCAATGTTACCGGAATGTTCCTCAGTTCTCAAGTCATCGGGACCATAATGGCGGAACAAGGAAATGGTAGTATCATCAACGTCGCATCAACCTACGGATTGGTGGCGCCGGATCAGTCTCTTTATACAACGCCAGACGGAATTCAACCGTTTTACAAATCGCCGGCGTACCCAACAACCAAAGGTGCGGTGATTTCGTTCACGAAATTTCTGGCGGCATACTGGGGGAAAAAAGGTGTAAGGGTGAATGCATTATGCCCCGGAGGAGTGAAAAATGGACAGGATGAATACTTCGTCCAAAAATATTCATCTCGCACAATGCTTGGGCGTATGGCCGAACCAACCGATTATAAAGGCGCTCTGGTATTTTTAGCCAGCGATGCCTCTCGGTACATGACCGGTGCCAATCTGATCGTGGATGGTGGCTGGACGGCGTGGTGATAAAAAACAAGATTTTCATAAATCATTAACCATACACACGGAGACTATTGTATGAACAATACAATTCAAATCGGCAATCGTTTTGTCGGCAAAGGAGAACCGGTATTTGTCATTGGCGAGATCGGAATCAACCACAATGGATCAATGGAGATTGCAAAAAAATTGATTGATGGCGCAGCTCTTGCGGGCTGTGATGCGGTGAAATTTCAGAAACGAACTCCAGAGTTATGCGTTCCCAAAGAACAACGGGACATCATTCGTGAAACTCCGTGGGGAAAAATGACATACCTTGAGTATCGATATTTAATGGAATTCGATGCTGCACAATATGCTGAGATCGACCGATACTGCAAAGAACGGAAAATTATGTGGTTTGCATCATGCTGGGACGAAGAATCAGTCGATTTTATTGAACAGTTCAAACCCGTCTGTTACAAAGCTGCTTCAGCAGCATTAACAGATCTTCCCTTATTACGAAAAAAGCAGGGAACGAATAAACCACTTATTCTTTCCACCGGAATGTCAACACAACATGAAATTGAATATGCAATGAATGAGCTTGGAACAAAAAATATTCTTATTGCCCATTCAACATCCACATATCCTTGTCCCCCGGAAGAACTGAACTTGAAAATGATATCAACACTGCAAACCAAATACCCTGACTGCCCAATTGGATATTCCGGACATGAAACAGGATTAGCTCCGACATGGGCTGCTGTAGCAATGGGAGCAAAATTTGTTGAACGACACATCACACTCGATCGCGCAATGTGGGGAAGCGATCAGGCGGCATCCGTCGAAATTGGCGGCCTCATGCGCCTTGTTTCAAATATTCGTGACATCGAAAAAGCATTTGGTGACGGTGTAAAGAAAGTATATGAAAGCGAACTAGGTCCAAGGAAAAAACTTCGCCGTGTGAGAGAGGCGGTTGCAGCGTAATTCCTATGCGTTTAGAGATTCTATCGCCCGTCATAATCGCATGTTCAGCACTCGTTCTCATTTTATTAGAACGAATCATTCCGTACACAGAGGGACAACCATTATTTCGAAAGGGCTTTTGGAGCGATCTGGGAATGTATACTATTTTTCAAAGTTACCTTCTAAGCTGGGCCATATTCGGTTTTATTTATTGGCTGGACGGTCAAACAGGGCTTTCACACTTTCAGAGTATTTCGCATTGGCATCTTGGAGTCCAGTTTTTGTTATTTCTGATAACGCACGATTTGTATATCTATCTGTTCCATCAGTGGCAGCATCGCAATAAATATCTCTATCGTATTCATGAGGCCCATCATTCTGTAGGTGATGTTGATTGGTTAGCGGGGGCCCGCTCGCATTCTTTGGAAATTCTGATCAACCAAACAATAGAATTTTTACCGATTATTCTTCTCGGTGCTGCTCCGGAAGTGGTATTGATCAAAGGAATCGTTGATGCCGTTTGGGGAATGTATATTCATTCGAATATCGATGTGCATTCGGGTTGGCTGCAGTATATTATTAATGGACCGGAGATGCACCGATGGCATCACTCTAAAGGAAAAGGAAATAGTGTAAATTTCGGGACAAAGTTTGCTCTGTGGGATTGGCTGTTCGGTACAGCCTACCTTCCTCGCCCCGAAAAACCGGCAGAATATGGATTGTCTAACTCCAACTTCCCGGAGGGATATTTTTCCCAACACTGGTTTGCCTTTCGTTCCTTCCGAAAGAAATAATCCTGATATTCATAACAGTACGATGATCGTACGATAATTTTTCCTACCGAAATAAATTGTTTATTGATGTTAACAATGTACATCAAGACAGCATTTCATCCGATGTTCATTTTACGATATAACTCACCAGGTACTACTACAGATGTCCTTGTGAACAAGGAGGAATAACTCTATGAATAGAACAGCCGAACAAAGAAGCACCTCGTCTCCCATTGAAGATAAAGTCGCCAATATTCTGGCATACACTAAAAATTTCGCCCATGCGGCAGTAGCTCAAAATGATGACGATAAGGTTGTCTCAATGTTGCGGTTCGCAGAAAATTTTGCCCTCAATGGAAATTTTGAAAGCGCCTTCATACATATTCAACGTGCGTATAACGTAAGTCCCTCGCATCCTAATATCCCCCTCATGGAAAAGAAGCTTCACGATCTGAACAAAAACAGTTCAGCTCACATTCGTAACGTCACTGCTATGAACGAAATGTCAACACCATCTTCTCATGCGTTTTCGATCCAAGAGTATGTGGCACATCTTCATCTGGAACACGAGTCAAAAGAAATACAAGAACTATTATCCCGTGCAGAGTACTATCGCGAACAAAACGAGATCGCTCAAGCAAAAAAGGCTATTTCCCGTGCATATGAGATAGATCCATTGAATGATTCGATTCATAAGATTGAGCAACGTTTATGTGTGGAAGATATCGATACGGATCATACCATTCGATCAATTGTTCTTCATGCATATCAACAATTGAAAGAGAAGGATTATGACGGGGTGCTCGTCTCTTTGCAGCAGGCGTACGAAATTGATCCATTGAATGAAAGAATTCTGTCGATTGAGGGTGCCTTGGAAATATCGGCAAAAAATAACTTGTCACCTGTAGAAGAGCATCTGTTGGCTGCGCATCGATATTATGGATCGAATGAATACGATAAAGCAATCATGGAGGTTCGTCTCGGGTATCTTCTTGATCCTTTTAATGAACAGTTGTCAAAATTAGAAGCAAGAATTGAAATTGCTCAACAGAAAAAATAGCGCAGGTGATGATATTGTCCCCTCCTGATTTCCTATCGAATTCCATTCTTCAGCTTATTGAAGCCACACTTCCACTCTTCGATTTTTAAATTTGCCAACTGAGGTTTTGCTTGTAGTGATTGCGTCTTCTGCACCAAATCCGGCAATATTCGATGGCGGAATATTGATTCCTCGGGCTTTAAACTCTCCCGCAATTTCTTCTGCCTGTTCAAGGGATAACCGTTCACGTGAACTGTTTTTTTCATCAGTATCGGTAAATCCGATCAATTTTAATTGTGGATAATTGTTTTCTTTTAAAAACTCCACGACACGTTCCAGGTCTGATTGTGCTTTTGTATCCAGGAAATCTTTCCCTCTTTGGAACCGAAGATTGACAGAAATCCGTTTTGCATTTTGTACAAACTCTGTATATGCTTTTGATGCATTCGTTGAGATGGAAGGATTATTTTCCACCCGAACGTTTAAATCGACAAATTTATTGGCGTGAACAATGTGCTGTCCTTTTTCACTGAGTGCATAGCGTACAAATTCACGTACTAATTGATTTGCAGGAGTAGCTGAAGTGTATAAATACAACCGTCGAGCAAGTGGATAATCTTCTCGGCCGATCGTCAAAAAATTTGCAAACAGAGGATCGGAATTGCTTTCACTGATTGCAATTACTTTATTTTCATTCGCATAGGTGAATCCTAAAAACCCGATTGCATGTGGATCCATTTCAACCGCTCGAGATAACTCGCCGCTGTCTTCATAAAATTTTGCATCGCCGGAAATCTGATCCTCCCGGATACGTTTCATCACAAGTTGGTGAAACGTTTCATGTGTTCCACTATTAGTATCGCGGGCATAAAGCGTAATCGTGGCATTCTCTCCGGTAAGTGATTTCCAATTGACAATTTCACCAGAAAAGATCTTGCCAACCTGTTCCACTGTAAGTGTTTTTACTGGATTACTGGGATGAACAATAATCGCAAGTCCATCAAGTGCAAGCACATGTTCATTTGAAGAACTGTACATATTTCCTAATCCTTTGGTCTGAAGTAAAATTGCTTCGTCGTATTTAATTTCTCGGGATGACATTCCAATATCGCATGTATTATTCCTTAGGTCCTTGAATGCAAACGCTGAACCGTGAGCAAAGACTTCGATAACAAGTTTCGCCATAGAATCCGGGTGAGAAAAGACAGCATATTTCTCTTGTGGGACCTTTCCCGTTCGCCATTGAATTGCCGTCCCGCCAATGTTGTGAATGAATCCTTCCACGATTGAAGGAAGCAACTTTGCTCCAATCGTATTCGATCCGTGAATTCGTAAAATAGTTCTTTCTTCGATCAGAGGATCTGATTGGAAATAAAAATATCCTCCGGCAAGAGCAAGAAATACTACTGTAATGCCGACAAGCAATGGTACGATCCTGCTTCTCTTTTTTTCTCTCTCTTTGCTGGAAATAGGCGGAATCTGTTTTTGCAGTAAATAATCGTTTCGAAGTTGGGACCGAATAAATGTGATCGTATGAATATCGGGTAATGGGTTTGGTTTTATTCCAATACCCCTCAATCCAGAAACAATCTTTGGGATACTTTCTCCGATTGTTTCTTCTTTAACGTGCATCGTTGCAGAAGATCCGACAACCTCTTTCCATTGAGTCTGTTTTGTGTCGAATTCTGCTCTACTCATCCCGTACAATAAAGGAAAAATAGTTTTTTTTGAGCGCTGAGCATTTTCAATCTCCGGCTTATACATATTGAACGTGGTCAAGGAAAAAGGAGAAAGTATCAGAATGACTGCTTTTGACATCGCCAGTGCTTTGACATTTTCCTCCTTGTCTTCGTGACGAAATAAATGTGTTGCAATTCCGGCTTCCTCAAACCGTAGTGCAAATTGTAAGGCAATCGTTTTTTCTTCAGGATTGTAAACAATAAAAACCATCGCAAACTCCGTATGAATGAAATGATAGTAAAAATACTATTAGACTATTACTTGGATGTAAATGAGGTATTAAATTTGATTAACACGATCTAAAGAATTTCTTAACTCCTTTTCATCCTTGGAAGAATGATTCCACAACAAAAAGGAAACCGATGGAATGACCTGATTGTGAAATACATTTGCAGTGTGTCTTGTTCACATTGTCGCCCTCGAGACACAACCAGCATCATAGATCAAAGTATATTCTTCTGCATCATCATCTGTTAACGTTTGCATAACTTCTTCATTATGAACGATGTCTATCTTACCACCACAATATATAGGCTCATGGTCGCAATGTTCTGAACCAAATGACATTCTTCTGGCTTTCTTCATAAAATTCGTACCCGCATACTATTATGATATTCTGTATAATTTTTTTGACTTTCCTCTCCGATTTTTCGATGCTTAATAAAGGAGATGAACTTTTCCGTGCGCAGGATTATATCAGTGCAATGGTAGTGTACTCTGCTCACGCAAAAGCATATCCGAATGATGTTGAAGCATACTGGAGATTAGCACGCGCCGCCATTTGTGCTGGGGACGTCACACCAATCGACGAGCAGGGGAAATACTATCGGAAAGCATTAGATGCGTCAACAGAAGCTGTTCGATTGGACTCATTACATTCGGACACTCAATGTTGGTACGCTGTGTCAATGGGATATATTGCCCTCACCGAAGGAAGCAAAAAAAAAGTGGAATTATGCCACAGTATTCAGAAAGCACTTACCATTTCCATCACCGTTAATCCCCGCAATGATGTCGCATATTCTGTCTATGGTACTTTTTACCGCGCTTTGGGAAATATCGGGTGGGTTGAACAACAGTTGGCCACACTTCTGCTCGGAGGTTTGCCAAAAGGCGGATATGCAGATGCGGAACAGATGTTATTGAAAGCGATCGAACTTGCTCCGAATATTCTCCGACATCGATACGAACTTGGTCTGCTATATTTTGATTGGGGAAAGGAAGAAAAAGGGAAAGAGGTATTTCGATCTGCTCTTCTGTTACCGCAAACACTTGCCAGTGATAAACACCGGATAGAAGACATGAAACAAAAACTATTGCTGTAGATTGTTCCCGATTTTTATTACGACTCGTTGCAACCGCTATTTTTGTTCCTTACCCATATAGACCAATTTCACGCCGGAGAGTTTTGCATATTCAGTAATGCGTTCATCGCGATAGAATTCTTTATAATAAATCTTGGTAATACCAGCGTTGGCAATCAGTTTAAAACATGTTAAACAGGGAGAAGCGGTAACATAAATTTCGGCTTGATCGATTCGAATTCCATGTTTTGCAGATTGTGCAACCGCATTTGCTTCTGCATGGACAGTGCGAACACAATGATCGTTATCAATATCATGTCCTATCTCGTCGCAATGCGGCGCGCCCCGAAGACTTCCATTATATCCGGTAGAAAGAATTGTCCTATCTCGAACGATCACCGCACCGACATGCTTTCTGCTGCATGTACTTCGTGTTGCTACCTGATCTGCAATGTTCATAAAATATTCGTGCCAGGATATACGTTGGTCGTCCATACTGTTCCTATCGGATGAGTTGCATTTTTTTTGTTTCTGTAAAATTGCCTGTCCGTAATTGATAAAAATATAGTCCGCTGCTTAGTGATGATGCGTTAAATGTGACGGAATGTTTTCCGGATAATTGTTCTTCGTTGACCAGTGTTGCCACTTCTCTTCCAAGCACATCGTATATTCTTAATACTACGTGATCGACCACTGGTAATTGATAATTGATCACTGTCGAAGGATTAAACGGATTCGGATAATTCTGCTCTAATCCAAAACCAGATGGGAAACTCTGCTGTTTCGCAACATAAACCACTGTTTTCATAATGCCAAGTTGATCGGCAATACCTTGCGCTATTGCTTTTGCCGTCTTATCAAATGAATGTGCCGTTGCACAATTCATATCCTCATACGTAAGAGCAAGTACTTTTTCTCGATGATTGTACCAGAACCAGCTTTCGGGATATTGTTTTGCCGCAGCTCCTCCCCAACTGACATGAGAATCCCATGGTTGTATCCATTCCGGAAAATTGAACACAACCGTATCGATAAATTGTTTTTCAATACCAGCATAGAGTGTTGACGTTCCCGATGCCAAATGGAACCAAAAAAATTTATGGCATTCGTACGCCGAATGCATATTCAATGCAATTCGTATCGGATTCGGTTTCGCCATCAACTGCATAAATGTATTTCGTAATACGGTTACTTCCGGCTGACTTGGATAGAATTTTGTCGTATCCCAATTGCTTTCAATATCAATATTATTCGCATTTTCCCGCGCTTTCCCAAGCTCAACACCATCAGGATTATACATCGGAACAATGGAAAAGACACAGCTATCGCGGAGTATTTTCCCAAGCGAAGTATTGGATAACAGGATTTTGATCAATTCATTCGTCACCCAGGTTCCTTGAACTTCTCCCGGATGCGTTCTGGCATGAATCCATACTCTTTTCCGCGGAACGGTAACTTGGGCTGTGTCTTGAATAGTCATTAAGAACATTGTTCGATTCTGTACTGTTGCACCAAGAGAATCGACAAGAACAAATGGGTTTTTTTTCCATACACTAAGATCATACAGCAGCGTATCATACCCATATCCCCAATTGCCTGATGCGGCGATTTTATACTCCAAGGTTGTGGTATCGGGAAAACCGCAGGGATCAACGAATGGAATCTCCTGTGAGGATCCAATGGAAGAGAGAACGATTGTTATGGAAAAGAGCTGTAAAAGTTTTTTCATTTCATGAGAATCATTTTTCTTGTTTCAACAACGTTGCCGGTACGCAATTGATAAAAATAAATACCGCTGGATATTGTCCGGGCGGAAAATGATGTTGAATATCTTCCGGTTTCCAGATGTTCGTTGACCAGGGATGCGACTTCGTTTCCCAGTATATCAAACACTTTCAGAGAAACGAATGCGCCGGTTGATATTGAAAAACTAATATTTGTGTTCGGGTTAAACGGATTAGGAAAATTTTGTTCCAACAAAAAGTTTTTAGGTGTTCCCTGCAGTTCGTCTTGCACAGAAAGCAATCCTTTTTTATACAACAACGCGATCCAGAGATCACCGTCAAATCCCCAGGAATAATTACTTGGTTCATTGAATCGTTGATAGGTATATCCTGTTCCCGTTAATTTCTCCCATGCCCTGAACAGTTTACCGCCTTGCTTTGCAGAATCGGCAAACAAAGCAAATGTATCATCAGCAGCACTGGACCATTCGATTCCGACAAAGACCGATTCCGGCACAGTCAGACTTCCCGTCATATTAAATGGAGATGGAATCATAAATGCTGTTCCTTTTCCTCCAGTGTC
Organism: Bacteroidota bacterium; assembly: GCA_041658205.1. Lineage (NCBI taxonomy): Bacteria > Pseudomonadati > Bacteroidota > Bacteroidota bacterium. Next base: position 179,286 of record JBBAAO010000002.1, on the reverse strand, counting down.
AAACGCTGCGATAGTAGTTTTGATCGATGTAATCGTCGTACCCGGACCGCCGGAGAGCGAATCGTAATATGCTTTCCCGTATCCTGTTTTCTTAAAAACAATTGTGATCGTATCCGGTGTGTTGACGGGTTTGACTATTCCCATCCAAAATTTTGCCCCAACAACATTGATCGGTTCTTGCACATCGAAGCGTTGGTATTTTCCAATATCGGTATATCCGTTTGTGCCAGCCATATATCCCCAGCCGTACGGATTTTTCTGAAGCAGTTTTGAATTACCGTAGAATAATGAGTCCACACCTTGTGTATAGAGCAGCGAAACCGATGTGAGCAACAATGTGATCAAATACTTCATAGGGGAAAATAACCAATGGTGATAATGTGAAAGAGTGCTCACCAAAAAAATGTTTACGGTGTCTCTTTCTTTCGAGAACAAATTTACACATTATTTGGTTATAAGATTAACTAAAATCGAACATGCGTTCTTTGTAAAAATTAATTACATTCCTCTACTGAAAACAAGGAATTCTATGAATATCAGTATTATTGGTGCCGGCAACATTGGCGGCGGACTTGGAAAGATTTGGGCAGAAAAAGGCCATACCATTACGTACGGGGTGCGTAATCCTTTGACCCCAAAAATTCAAACGATCCTCGAAGAAACAGACCATAAAGCTACTGCAACATTAATAAAACCCGCAGCCGAACAATCCGACATTGTTGTCCTCGCAACTCCTTGGGAAGCGGTCGGTGAAGTAGTATTTCAAATTGTGGATTTAAAAGATAAAATCCTTATCGATTGCACAAATCCGGTTAAACCGAATCCTGAATGGCCGCTCGCGCAGGGTAGTTCTGCCGCTGAAGAGATCGCCAAAAAACTTACCGGCTTTCGCGTGGTAAAAGCATTCAACACGTTAGGAGCGGTAAACTTGTCCGACGTGATATTTGGAAAAGTGCACGCCGATGCGTTTATCTGCGGTGATGATCAGGATGCAAAAAAAATAGTAACTCAGCTTGCCAAAGACATCGGGTTTGATGCCGTTGACGTCGGAGGATTACGCAGCGCAGAAATGCTGGAGTCTCTTGCTAAATTATGGATCACACTCGCCTATCAGCAGGGTATCGGACCGAACATCGCATTCAAGCTTTTGCATAAATGATGAACGAATCTTTCTTCCGCAACCTCTTTCGCCTTGCAGCAATCTATAATATCACCGTCGGAACGGCAGTCGTGTTATTTCCCCAAACTTTCTTCCAACTCTTCAATTTGCCGGAGATAAATTATTCCTATGTCATGAGCGGTTTGGGAATGTTTGTTGGTATTTATGGTTACGGTTTTTACCTGGTTTCACGCGATCTCCGGCGCAATCATCATTTTGCCATACTTGGTCTCGTCGGAAAATCATTCGGGATCGTCGGCTGGGGCTATTACACATATCTCGGAATTATTCCGTTTTCCGCACTATGGACAAACTTTTTCAATGATATTATCTGGATTCCCCCATTTATTGCCTATTTTTTTTGGCGAACAAAAATTTCATCATAACATTACCTTGTAGTTTTTCCGATAAACTTCTACCTTACTCGTAACAATTCCGCATCACACTTTCCCTTTTATGATTGAAAGGAATTCCGCCATGATACTCGATCATCTTTCACGCGCAGAAAAATATTTCAATGTTCACTCCAGTTTTAAGCACGCATTCGATTATATTCAAAAGACCGATCTTCGCGCACTACCGGAAGGACGACACGACATTGAAGGAGACGATCTGTATCTGATTATTGCACACGACCATAATGGAAAAGAACGCAGAAAATTAGAAACTCATAGAAAATATATCGATATCCAGCTTGCTATCGAAGGTGCTTTTCCGCTAGAGTGGCACGATATCGATTCATGCCGGAATGTCGCTGCTGATTACAGTCTCGAAAAAGATGTTGCCTTCTATAATGATCCCCCGCTCTTTACCGTGCAGATCGCATCGGATATGTTTGCTGTTCTTTTTCCAGAAGATGCACATGCACCGCAGCCGCCAATGACTGTTACAAAAAAAGCTATCGTGAAAGTGGCGGTGTGAACAAGTGGAATTTCGATTACAACGATGCCTGCTTCGTCCGTGGAGAATCGGTGATGAACTCTCGCTGGAGAAGCATGCCAACAATCGGAAGATCTGGATCAACGTTCGCGATCATTTTCCTCATCCATATACAAAAGGTGATGCGATGCGTTGGGTACAGCATGCATCGACATCTCTTTCGGAAACTGTCTTTGCAATTACGATTGATGGAAATGCAGTCGGAAGTATCGGTCTTGTGGCGAAAGATGATGTCTATCGCAAATCGATGGAGATTGGATATTGGCTCGGGGAAGAATTTTGGGGACGCGGTATCGTTACTGAGGCGGTAGGAGTCGTTTCGGAATACGGATTTGACAGATTCGATATCGTGAGGTTGTATGCCGATGTCTTTGAATGGAACAATGCATCGGTCCGAGTTCTTGAAAAAAATGGATACACATTTGAAGCTCGCTTAAAGAAAGCCGTCATCAAGGATGGTATGATCGCCGATGCATTGATGTACGCAAAACTAAAATACTAACAATGTCGAACAGAAGATATCTTTATGAAACCATGGAAAACTCTTTCCCGCACCATCATTCTTAATCACAGCAAATGGCTGAAAGTTGAGGATCATACTATCGAACTTCCTGATGGTAAAGTGCTGGAGAATTGGTGCTGGCTTGTCTCGCCGGATTATGTGAATGTTGTTGTACAGGATGAGAATGAAAATTTTGTCTGCTTTCGTCAGACGAAATACGCAGCAAATGGTATTTCCCTTGCACCAGTCGGCGGATATTTGGAACCGAATGAAGACCCGCTGGATTGCGCAAAACGAGAAGTTCGTGAAGAATTAGGATATGAAGCACGACAGTGGATTTCATTGGGCAAATTTCCATGCGACGGCAACCATGGCAATGGTTATGCACATCTCTATCTTGCACGCAGCGCACACCTGGTTGGAGAAATTATTGCCGATGATCTTGAAGAACAAGAGATTGTTATTCTTACCCGGAGTGAAATGATGCGAGCACTTCTTGAAGGTGAGTTTAAAGTTTTGGGATGGTCCGCCGCCGTGGCATTATCCCTTTTTCATGTCTAAATATTTATTTTTGGACCGCAGAATATGTATTCTATTTCGATCGAACATACGGGAAGCTTTTTGTCCTGCAAAATTCAAGGAAAGAACAAAGTCGAACATGTTATTCACTACCTCAATGATGTCCATTGTGCCATGGAAGAACATCACTGCGGCAAAGTGCTGATCGAAGAAAATTTATCCGGACCCGGATTGAACCTGCTCAACATTTATCACGTTATTCGAACAGCAAAAAAAACTGTATTCTCATTGCCGCACGCCATAGCATATGTGGACAGTAATCCCGCTCATGATCATAACAATATGAAGTTTGCTGAAACCGTTGCACGAAACCGCCATATTAACATGCGCTTATTCATCAACATCAAAGATGCGTCGGAATGGCTTGAAGGTATCTTATTATGAAATTCACTCTTGCCTGTTTCCTGCTCTTGTGTTCTTCTTGTTCCGCAATTCATGTTGCTTCGGATTTTACATTTGAAAATCTCTTTACCGGAAGTATTGAGGGTCCTGCATTTGACAGCAATGGAATGTTATACGTTGTAAATTTCCAACGCAACGGAACCATTGGAAAAGTTGCTGCGAATGGCGAGGCCGAATTATTTGTGGAATTGCCTCAAGGAAGTATCGCCAACAGCATCAAGTTTAACTCCAAAGGAGAAATGCTGCTTGCTGATTATCCGATGCACAACGTGTTAAAGGTGGATATGGCAACCAAACTCATCAGTATCTACAGTCATAATGAATTGTTTAACCAGCCAAACGACCTCTGCATCAACTCCAATGACCAGCTTTTTGCTTCAGATCCGCATTGGAAAACCAACAGCGGAAAATTGTGGCGAATTGATTCGGACGGTTCTTCTATTCTATTAGAAGATTCGATGGGAACGACCAATGGAATAGAATTAAGTCCGGATGAAAAAATATTATATGTTAACGAAAGCGTTCAGCGTAACGTGTGGAAATATTCCGTTGACGATTCTGGAAATATTTCAAAAAAGACTCTTTTCCATCATTTTGAAGATTTTGGAATGGATGGAATGAAATGTGATAAGCATGGAAATCTGTATATAACCCGCTATGGAAAAGGAACAATCGCAGTCATTTCGCCTGAAGGATTATTGATTCGCGAGATCCCATTGAAGGGGAAAAATTGCAGTAACCTTGTCTTTGGCGGAAATGGTGGAACAACAGCTTTTGTTACCATGCAGGATCGAAAACTTTTGGAACGGTTTACAAATGATATTCCCGGGAAAGCGTATTAATATGAAACAAGTGTTTCTTGTACTCACTCTGTGTTCTATTGCCACTGCTCAGACGTTTCAAGCGGTGGTTCAAAAATTGGAACAATCACCCGTTGAACAACGCCGGCGGATCATCGAGCAATATTTAAATACAAAACAATTTTCGCCGATTATCGAAAACGATTCCGTGCTTCATATTGTATTGTATGGATTGGCGGATTCAGTTTTTGTGAACGGAAATCTTCAACGCTGGCTTGCACCGGATAGACTCGAACGGATACCATGCGGAACATACTCGTTCTTCTATAGAACATACATCGTCCCATCTGATGCGCGTCTTGATTATCAATTGATCATCAATGGTGTAACGAAACTTGATCCTCAAAATCCGTTGATTTCACCGAGCGGATTTGGTCCGCATTCGGAAATCCGCATGCCAAAATTTATTACTTCTCCCTATCTCGCATTCCGGAATGATATCCCGCATGGTGTGATCGATTCACTCGCGCCACTCATGAAGATTCCATCACCCTTAAACCATTATCTTCCTTCACCACGAGCTATTAAAGTGTATCGTCCTGCCGGATACGATACATTAGCAAACCTTGCCTCGGTATATTTTCACGATGGTTTTGATGCTGTCGATTTTGCCCTTGCAGGAACCTTTATCGATAATCTGATCGACGAAAAAAAAATAGAGCCGCTTATCGCTGTATTCATCCCTTCGGTACAACGTCAGGATGAATATATTGGAAATAAACTGGAACAATTTGTGCGGTACGTAGCCGATGATATTGTTCCTATGATAGACATTCTTTATAAGACTGAACCATCGCCTCTCAAACGAGCGGTGATGGGAATTTCTAATGGGGGACATGTTTCACTGTATATGGCATTACGCCGCCCTGACGTGTTTCTCAATGCGGGTGGACAATCTTCAACAATCACACCATGGTTGGTTGACCTCACAAAAAAGCAATATGACGCACATCGCATCGATCCTCAACTAAAGCTCTATCTTGATTGTGGACGTTATGACATTATTGGGGAAGATCCCTGGTTTGGTAAATTTGAATTTCTTGAATTGAACAGAAATTACAGTAATGTTCTTTCGTCATTCCATATTCCACATTATTTCAAAGAGGTGAACGATGGGCATGAATGGGGAAATTGGCGACAACGAATGCCCGATATGTTGATCTACTTTTTTGGAAAACATCTATGACAAAATTGTCCGAACGAAAGCAACAACTGCTTCACGCTCAACAAAAAGCGGAACAATTGTTCCGTGAGATTGAAACTCGAAGTCTTATCGTCCCCAACAAGTCGGAAAAAATATTAAACGATGAAGTGTATGAACTTGCGTTCGAGCTGTTCAGCATCCGAAAATATTGGCACAAGCGAATTGTTCGTGCCGGAAAGAATACGCTTCTTCCTTATAAAGAAAACCCGCCGGATCTGATCATTCAATCGGACGATATTTTATTTTTTGATTTCGGTCCCGTCTTTGAAGAATGGGAAGCGGATTTTGGACGAACCTATGTGCTTGGAAACAATCTCCAAAAAAAGAAACTCAAACATGATATTGAATCTGCTTGGTATGAGGGGAAAAAATATTATGATGCACATGCATCCGAACTAACAGGTGCGCAATTTTATCATCACATCTCATCTCTTGCCGGACAATATGGATGGGAATTCGGAAACATCCATTGCGGACATTTGATTGGAAATTTTCCTCATGAGCACATCCTCGGAGATGAGGAACACAATTACCTCCATCCAAATAATCACATCAAACTAAGTGAGCTTGATATTCAGGGAAATCCACGCGATTGGATTCTAGAGATCCATTTCATCAATAAGGAACGAACCTTCGGTGGTTTTTTCGAACAATTGTTATCAATTTAGAACACGGATAACACTGATCTCACTGATTTTCGCGGATTATTATTAATCGAAAAAAAAATTTGATGTTTTGTAACTACTCAGCGTTTACGATTTTTTGCCACTAAAACACGAAAACACAAAATTTCACCAACCTTTTTGGGGTAATGGTTCAAATTCTTTTTGTGCACTTTCATGTTTTCGTGGTTAGATGGCATGTTTTTGAATTTCTATGTAATTCTGTTGAATAGTTACCATCTATGAAAATCCGTGTTCTAAAAAAAGTATTGCTTTCATGAAACTTAAATCGTAATATTACGATAAATAAAAATACTTATGGGACTCTCAAAAAAAGAAGAATTTACTGCTAAACAGAATCGCTTAGCGGATTATGCCAAGGCATTAGCACATCCTGCCCGCGTAGCTATCGTTGAATATCTTGCCACTTCCAACTCCTGTATGTGCGGAGATATTGTTGATGTTCTTCCCCTTTCGCAATCGACAGTGTCGCAACATCTGCGCGAGCTAAAAAATGCCGGCCTTGTAAAAGGCGAAATCGAAGGAACGTCGGTCTGTTACTGTCTGGATGAAAAAGGATGGAACGAAATGCAGTCAATGCTCGGAAATTTTCTTGTCTCTATGAAGAAATGCTGTTAAAAAAAATTTAACATTTTAATCGTAATATTACGATATATTTAAGAAAGGATTACACCATGAATGCTACCGAAACCAAAGAACCGTGCTGCGGCACAGACTGCTGCCCTTCTTCCAAAGGAGGAAAATAATATGTCTACCGATCAAGAATTAAAAGAACTCGTCAAAGAAAAATACGGTGAGATCGCTTTGCAATCCAAAGAGCAAAACGAAACATCTTGCTGCGGCAGCACAGGCTGCTGCACAACCAATGCTGATTTTACAGTTATGTCTGAAGACTATTCACATCTCTCCGGCTACGTTGCTGAAGCCGATCTCGGTTTGGGCTGCGGTCTTCCTACAGAATTTGCACAAATGAAACCGGGTGATACAGTTGTTGATCTCGGCTCCGGCGCAGGAAACGACGCGTTCGTCGCGCGATCAATTGTCGGCGAAACCGGACATGTCATCGGCATCGACATGACTGAACCAATGCTGGAAAAAGCGAACAAGAATGTAAAAGCCCTTGGATTCACCAATGTTGAATTTCGTCTCGGCGATATTGAAAACATGCCGATCAAAAATAATACGGCTGATGTTATCGTGAGCAATTGTGTAATGAATCTCGTACCCAACAAACAAAAAGCGTTTGCTGAAACTTTCCGCATCCTCAAATCCGGTGGACACTTCTCAATTTCCGATATTGTTTTGAAAGGTACGCTTCCGGACAATATCCGCTCCGCCGCAACAATGTATGCCGGCTGCGTCTCCGGTGCACAACAAAAGGAAGAGTATCTTCAGACGATAAAATATGCCGGGTTCATTAACATAACCGTGCAAAAGGATCGCGAAATCAATATCCCTAACGACCTTTTAGTGAAATACATTTCGCTGGAAGAAGCACTCGACTATCGAAAAAGCGGCGCCGGCATTTACAGTATCACCGTGTATGCCGAAAAACCATAATTTTGGATAAAGTCATTGCGAGAAATCCCGATGCTGTTTATCGGGATGACGAAGCAATCTATCTATGCACAAGAAGATTGCTTCGCTCATAAAAAACATTCGCTCGCAATGACAACTTATAAAAATAATCTTCAAGGAAAGAATATGTCCAAACGCATTCTTATTCTTTGCACCGGAAATTCCTGTCGGTCACAAATGGCCGAAGGATTTTTGAAATCATTCGATCCTTCGTTGGAAGTTTTTTCAGCTGGGACAAAAGCTGCTCCACGAGTTTCCTCAAACGCTGTTCATGTGATGAGTGAGATTGGAATTGATATCAGCAGTCATTACCCAAAAACAGTTGATCAATTCCTGTCGGAATCATTTGATTATGTTATCACCGTCTGTGGTAATGCAAAAGAGACATGTCCTGTGTTCATCGGCAATGTGAAACACAGAGTCCATATCGGTTTTGATGATCCTGCAGAAGCAACGGGTACGAAAGAAGATATTCTTTTTGTCTTTCGTAGAGTACGTGATGAGATACAAAACGATTTCCGTCATTTCTATCGCGAAACTATTTCGAAGGGATAATTATGAGCACGCTCACCGGAAGACTTTCTTTCTTCGATCGCTTTTTAACTTTATGGATTTTTCTTGTGATGGCATTCGGTGTAACTGCGGGTGCGTTGTTTCCCAGTATCGCGGGATTTTGGGATTCATTAAGCTCCGGCACGACAAATATTCCCATCGCCATCGGATTGGTGTTGATGATGTATCCTCCTCTGGCTAAAGTGAAATATGAAGAACTTCCGATTGTTTTTCAGAACAAAAAAATTCTCCTTTTATCATTACTACAGAACTGGGTGTTCGGCCCGCTGGTGATGTTTCTGTTTGCAATTCTCTTTTTACCAGATAAACCGGATTTGATGATTGGAGTTATTCTTGTTGGATTGGCGCGCTGTATAGCTATGGTGTTGGTATGGAATGATTTGGCAAAAGGGGACGCGGAACTGGCGGCCGGATTAGTGGCCTTCAATGCTATTTTTCAAGTGTTCTTGTATTCAGTCTATGCCTATCTGTTTATTACGCTCCTTCCGCCATTATTTGGTTTTGAAGGAAAAATCGTGGAGATCTCGATAAAAGAAATTGCCATAACAGTCTTAATCTATCTTGGCATTCCGTTCATTGCCGGTATTCTTACACGCATTATCCTGCTCAGATTCAATTCAAAGGAGTGGTATCATAAAACATTTGTACCAAAAATTTCTGTTCTGACTCCTATCGCTCTCCTCTTCACAATCTTTGTCATGTTTTCTCTTAAAGGAGAAAAGATCATCGAACTTCCGCTGGATGTTGTGCGTGTTGCCATTCCGTACATCTTCTATTTTGCCGGAATGTTCTTCATTACCTTTTTTGCGGCCAAAAGAATCGGCGCTTCATACGAAAAAGCGGCAACCGTTTCATTCACGGCCGGAAGCAACGATTTTGAATTGGCAATTGCTGTGGCTGTGGCCGTATTCGGAATCAATTCCGAAGTAGCATTCGCAACAGTAATCGGTCCTTTGGTGGAAGTACCGGTATTGATTATGCTGGTGAATGTATCCCTATTGATCAAAAAAAAATATTTCGATCCTCAACCTGCCTGACTTTAATACGATTGAACTTTTCACCACCACGGTTTCTGTTTCAAACATCAATACATAGAATTAAGTATCTCGGCGTGAAGTGTAAGCCATAGACCGATGATTTTTCTGATACCTGTACAGTTGATTTAAGTTAGGAGATATCATGTCAAAATTAGGTTTAGCTTTAGGGGGCGGTGGCGCGCGAGGATTGGCGCATATCGGTGTCTTAAAAGTCCTTGATGCTGAAGGGATTCGCCCTGCCGCTATCACCGGATGCAGTATGGGTGCTTTGGTAGGAGGTTTGTATGCCTATTTTGGAAACGCCAAACATGTTGAAACTTTTATGTTGCGTACTATTTCCGATCCAAAATTTTTGAATCTTGGAATTGTAAACTTAAACAATAATGGAAAGAAATCAGGAAAAGGATACTTCGATCAATTTTTCGATTATGTGGGAACAAGGCTGCAGGCGATCAATTCATTGAATCGCTTTTCATATTTCGATGAAGAAGTAACTGCTGCGATGTATGAGATGATTCCCGACGTTCAGATTGAACATCTTGATATTCATTTCTCTGCCATTGCTACCGATCTCAACTCTGGAGAAGAGATTAATTTTTCGAAAGGGAGTCTGCGCAATGCAGTCCACGCCAGCTCCGCCATTCCCGGAATCTTCCCACCTGTGAAAATCGGCAAATATTTTCTCGTCGATGGAAGTGCATCGGAAAGCGTCCCTGCAGGGAAAGTTCGGGAAATCGGTGCCGATCGCGTGCTGGCAGTGGATGTAACGCGTTCCCTTAAGATCGTAGAACAGCCGCAGAATATCTTCGACATATTATATAGAACTGAAGATATTACTTCGTTCCACCTTTCTGTGATCCGGTTGCGGGAGGCAGATCTTATCATTCGCCCCAACGTTCGTCAACTTTCCTGGACTGATTTCGACAAGGCCGCGGAAATTATTGCCGCCGGAGAAATAATTGCAAAAGCTAATTTGAGTGAGATCAAAAAACTTGTTGAGCGAAATTCTTATCTGATTGAGTTTGAACATTACCTCAAAAAACTTAAAGGTGATGTCTCATTGTAAAAATATTGTTTTGCTGTTCCAGCCGATGAGATGTACATTGCAGTAAAAACTATTATGAAATACATCCCTCTCCTTCTATCGATATCTTTCATTATTATTGTCACCGATGGTTGCTCCTCATCCAAAGAATTCTCATTTCGCGATATTGAAAATGAAATTGTGTCTGTTCAGCAATGGGGTGGCTCACCGGCCATTGATTCGTTGGCTAAACAACATACCATTACCCACATCACCCTTCATCACCAAGGTGAACCGTTTCCCAAAGGAAAAGATCCAATTCAATATCTGCGCAACCTGCAGAGCTGGTCCCGCAGAGAAAAGAAATGGATCGATATTCCCTACCATTACATCATCGATCTTGATGGGAAAATCTATGAAGGTCGAAATATCAATTACGCAGGCGACACCAATACCGAATACGATCCTGCCGGTCATGCCTTGATCGAGGTTGTCGGAAATTTTGAAGAGGTAGAACCAAACCAGGAGCAATTGGATGCAACCGTGAGAATGATGGCATTTTTATCAAAAACGTACAACGTACCTATCGACTCCATCCGTTCACACAGGGATTACTCATCAAAGACCGTTTGTCCGGGGAAAAATCTCTATTTTTATTTTACAAATAGATATTTTCATGACGAAATTAAGACTAAATTATCAATATTAAGTCAGTAATTTTCGATATAGATTGAAATTGGTGTATACGTAATAATTTTAGTAATTTATATATATTCTTTTTTAGCGAATAAACAGTTGGGATTTGAAAATAAGTCATGATACTTCAAAATTTTGCATATTCAGAATTCAACAAAACTGATCCCAAGTATTGGGAATTAGAAGATTTCAAACTAAATACTATAAACTTAATTGTTGGTAATAATGCTTCTGGTAAAACTAGAACATTAAACGTTATTAAGTCACTAACTAATGTTTTGTTGAACTCGAGAATTCCATATAAGACGGGCACTTATAAAACACATTTTAGCAATCATAAAACCATAATAAATTACAATTTAGTTTTGAACGATGGAATAGTTCAAAATGAAGAACTGATTATTGATGGTGAAAAATTGATTGAGAGAATAAGCGATGGAAGCGGCACAATTAAAAGCATGGAAAACCATCAAATACAAAAATTTAAAATCCCTACAAATGAACTTGTTGCATTAAGAAGGGACGATATACAATATCCTTATTTGAATCTTTTATTTGATTGGGCTTCACAACTTAGACATTTTAGGTTTGCGACAGAAAATGAAAAACAAAGATACGTTGCTCTTGTGGACAGCAATAAATCGAGACCAGAAGATTTTAATTTGAAAGAAGCTGATAAATCCATAGAAGTGTTTAGAAGGGGGAAAAAAAACTATTCGGATGAGTTTATTAACAACATTATTTCTGATTTTAGGATGATAGGTTATAATGTTGATAATGTAGATTTGGGACCTTTGGAAAGTATTCAAGTCGAATCCCCAATACCATCCAAAGTTGTTGGATTACATGTCAAGGAATCTGACAGATCTGGAATAACAGATCAGAACGCTATGTCTGATGGTATGTTTAGAGCTTTATCAATGCTTATTCACTTTAATTACTACCAGCTTGAAAAAAAGAAGGGAACAGTATTAATTGATGACATTGGGGAAGGATTAGATTTTGATCGGTCTACGAAACTGATAAAACTTTTAATAGAAAAATCTAAAAAAATAGGAATACAACTAATAATGTCTACAAACGATAAGTTTGTAATGAATAATACACCTTTAGAGTTTTGGCAAATCACTCACCGAGATGGTGGAATTGTAACAATGTATAACAAGCAAAACTCCGAAAAGATATTTGATGAATTTCGATTTACAGGTTTAAATAATTTTGATTTTTTTACAACTAATTTCTTCAAAACTGGTCTAAATTAATTGAGTATTAAGAAAATCGCATTTTTTGTTGAAGGACTTACAGAACGATTGTTTTTAGAAAAACTATTGACTGAAATATTTGGGGAAAAAAGGGTTGCTGTTAATATTAAAACTATAAAGGGTGGATCTAGTATTCCAATAACAATTTCAACGATTTCATCCAAACAAATAACGGACGAAATTCAATACTATATATTGATTTATGATTGCGGAGGTGACTCTACTATTAAGTCATATATTAAGGATCAAAGAGATAGTCTGCTCAAAAATGGATACTTAAAAATAATTGGATTGAGAGATGTATTTCCAGATTTCAAAAGAACAGAAATTCCAATTTTAAATCGTCTGATGTATTACGGGATTCCCCAGAGTAAATTGCCTATTAAATTTATACTAAGTATTATGGAAATTGAAGCATGGTTTTTAACTGAAGAAAATCACTTTGGTAAAATTCACACTTCTCTAACACCTGAATATATTTTCACAAACCTTGGATTCAATCCCAGAACTGATGATACCACGATTTTTGATGAACCGTCACAAAAACTAAATGATATTTATCATTTAGCAGGTCTGGGCTATAATAAAAGCGAGAGCTCAATAAACAGGACGATAAATTCTATAGATTATGGGAATATTTACTTTAACTCATTCAATAAAAATATATCCTTGAAAGAGTTAATAGATGAGGTTAATTCCATGATTTAATAAGATTGTAAGTATTCGATAATTTTCGTATCTTAGTGCAGTCAATTGAACGTCCCGTACGCAATTCGGGACGTTTTTTATTATACAATTTTGTTCTCACACCAAGGCACAAAGAATAAATATCGATATATTCGTCGTTTTTTCTTTATTCCTTAATGACTTTGTGTGAGATGTTTAGGAAAGCATAATGTTCAAACAAAGCAATATCCGCAATATCGCCATTATCGCACACGTTGACCATGGCAAAACTACGCTGGTCGATCAATTATTACGTCAAACCGGAACGTTTCGCGAAAACCAGCATATGGAAACCCGCGTTATGGATTCCAACGCTCAGGAAAAAGAACGCGGTATCACTATTCTTGCAAAGAATACCTCCGTTTTCTATACCGATAAGACAACGAAAGAAAAATATAAGATCAATATTGTCGACACTCCTGGTCACTCGGACTTTGCCGGTGAAGTAGAACGTACACTAAAGATGGTGGACGGCGTGTTGCTGTTGGTGGACGCTTCCGAAGGACCGCTCCCCGGAACAAAATTTGTTCTCAAAAAATCTTTGGATCTGCATCTTCAGCCAATCGTCGTTATCAATAAGATCGATCGTAAGGATGCCCGCGCCCATGAAGTATTGGATGAGGTGTTCGAACTTTTCTTATCACTCGGTGCGAACGATCAGCAATTAGATTTTCCGACCATCTACGCAATTTCCAAACAGGGAATTGCACAGCTTGAGCTGGAAGATAAAGGAACCTCGCTCGAACCATTGTTCGATGCGATCGTGTCAAAGATTCCCCCGCCCACCGGCGATATCAACGCTCCGTTCCAGATGCTTGTAACAACGATTGACTATAACGATTATCTCGGTCGTCTTGGCATCGGAAAAGTACATCGCGGCGCAATCCACATTAAGAACCAGATGAAGATTATTCACCGGAACGGTGTAACGGAAGATGCGCGCGTAGCGAAAATGTATACGTTCGAAGGTTTGAAGCGCATTGAAATAGAAGAATCAAGCGTCGGTGACATTATTGCGATCTCGGGTATGGAAGATGTCGATATCGGCGAAACGATTGTTGATGCCGCTGATCCGACTCCGCTTCCGTTCGTTGCAATCGAAGAACCGACACTGACGATGAACTTTGTGGTGAACAACTCACCATTCGCCGGCCAGGACGGAAAATATGTCACAACAAGAAATCTGCAAGAACGATTGATGAAAGAACTTCGTTCGAATGTCAGTCTGCAGGTAGAACTTACCGATACTCCGGATGTGTTCAAAGTGAGCGGACGAGGCGAATTGCATCTTGGCGTGTTGATTGAGAATATGCGCCGCGAAGGATTTGAATTGCAGGTTTCCCGTCCGCAAGTGATCTACAAACGAATCGATGATGTTCTCTGTGAACCGATCGAGCATGTGATTATCGACGTGCCGGATGAATTCACCGGAACAGTCATTGAAAATCTTGGCAAACGCAAAGGGGAGATGAAGAATATGATCTCCTCCAACGGCAATACCCGTTTGGAGTTTTTCGTTCCAGCGCGAGGTTTAATCGGTTTCCGAAATGAATTCATGACACAGACAAAAGGAACCGGCATTCTGCATCATAATTTTCATGGCTACGAACCGTTTAAAGGAGAATTGTCTCACCGTACGCGCGGAGCGTTAGTTTCGCTTGAAACAGGTGAATCGGTTGCATATGGAATGTTCAAACTTCAGGATCGTTCGACATTCTTCATCAACCCACAGACAAAAGTATATTCCGGGATGATCGTAGGCGAAAATTCGCGCGAAGGGGATATGACGGTAAACGTCTGCAAAGCAAAACAGTTGACGAACATGCGTGCGTCCGGAACAGATGAATCAGTACGGCTGGAACCACCGCTTCTGATGACACTGGAACAGGCGATTGAATGGATCGGCGATGATGAATATGTTGAAGTCACACCGAATTTCATTCGACTACGCAAAAAAATTCTCGATCAAAACGAGCGCAACCGCGCTTCGAAGAAAAAAGCAGTGATTGAAGAGTAAGGTAAATTACTATTGCAGTAACAAAAAATCCCGCTTGAAGCGGGATTTTTTTTCAATCTTAAGAATGTCAACTATACCATCGGCTCCTGCTGACTAATACAATGCAGCGTCCCTAATCCCCACACAAGATCAACGCAATCGATACCGATCACTGATCGATCCGGAAATTGTTTCTGAATGATGTTAAGCGCTTTCAAATCGTTGGGATGATTGAAGACAGGAACAATGACGAATCCATTGCCGATAAGGAAGTTTGCATAGCTTGCGGGCAAACGCTGCCCGTCGTATGCAACAAATCCTGGCATTGGTAACTCAACAATGTTGAACGGATTATTATCCTGATCAGTCAGTGTGTGAAGCAGTTTAAGATTTTCTTGAAGTATTTCATAATTCTCATCCTGCGGATCTTCCTCAACGCAGGTAACAATCGTTGTCGGGTTGACAAAACGGGAAAGATCGTCGATATGCCCGTCCGTATCGTCTCCCACAATACCGTCATTCAGCCAGAGAATCTTTTCTTGTCCGTAATATTCTTTTAAATATGTCTCAATCTGTTCCTGATGAAGATTCGGATTGCGATTTTCATTCAGAAGGCATGCTTTGGTTGTGAGAAGGCATCCTTTTCCATTCACTTCTATGGAGCCACCTTCCATCACAATTCCCGGATAAAATACCGGAACATTGTACTGTTCTGCAATTTTCGTCGGCACAACATCATCCAAATCGAACGGCGGATACTTCCCTCCCCATGCATTATATCCCCAGTCAACAATCGCAAGTTTATCCTTAGCGTGTGGATTGACAACAAACGCAGGACCATGATCTCTGCACCACGCATCATTGGTGGGAATACGATAGAGCGTAAATCGATCCTCGGCAACTCCAGAAAGAATCAATCGAGACTTCACATCGTGGAACATCTCATCGTCTTTGACATTGATGTTTACATGCTGAAATCGTGCGATGGTCTTAACAATATTGGTGTAGATATACGGAACAGGTTCGAACTTCTCCGGCCACGATTCTAATTTATGCGCCCATGACAGCCACGTTGCTTTTTGTGGTTCCCATTCGGCAGGAAAACGGTATCCTAATTGTTTTGGTGTCTTCTTTTCAATGATCATTTATCAAAAATCAATTACCATATATTATGTCTTGTTAATTCGAGTTGTTTTTAATATTGCGAAGAGAATTTTTGAAAAGGCGAACGATTTTTTTGCCAAGACATTATCTTTCCGATCCATGGTTATTGATTATTGTTCATTGGCTTTAATCAATGAATCGTTTTGTCATATCGGAGTAGGCGTCAATCCTTCTGTCGCGAAGGAACGGCCAATGGATTCGGGTGGTATTAGATCGTCCGAGATCGATCGCAACAACATTTACTTCTTCCTTATCGTGGGATGCTTTGAAGAGAATCTCTCCCTGATTTCCGGCAACAAACGAACCGCCCCAAAATGTTTGATTCCCTTCGTGTCCCACACGGTTTACAGATACAACCGGAATACCGTTTGCCACAGCGTGCGAACGTTGAATTGTTTCCCACGCATCGTGTTGGATTTTGTTCACCTTTGGATCCTCTCCGTCAGCCCATCCAATAGCAGTAGGATAGAAAAGAATTTCTGCTCCGGACAGTGCCGTCAATCGCGCCGCTTCGGGATACCACTGATCCCAGCAAATGAGCACACCGAGTTTACCAAATTTTGTCGCAAATGATTTAAATCCGAGATCGCCGGGAGTAAAATAAAATTTTTCGTAGTATGCCGGATCGTCGGGGATATGCATCTTGCGATATTTCCCAAGATACGTTCCATCGGCGTCAATCACAGCGGTTGTGTTGTGATAGATTCCTTCCGCCCGACGTTCAAACAATGATGCAATAATCACTACTCCCAATTCTTTCGCGATTGGCTGTAGCATCTCTGTTGATTTGCCCGGGATTGCTTCGGCAAGTTTGAACGGCGCATAATCTTCCTTGTCGCAAAAGTAGAGTGAAGTAAATAATTCCTGCAGACAGACAATGTTCGCCCCTTTTGATGCGGCAGTACGGATTCCGCTGAGTGCTTTTGCCATATTTGACTCTGTGTCGCTGGAACAGCTTGTTTGCACAAGTCCGATATTGACAATACGGTCGATACTCATAACTATTTTTTCTGTTTTGAATGGCTACGATGAAATTTTTGAATGATGGATCCTAACGTTTCCTTTAAAATGGGTTTGCCAACGTTGAGATCCGCCTTACTGTTCGGAAGTTTCAGTTTATCATGATATCCTGAAATGAGAACACAATAAACATCAGGGTAACGCTCTTTTACGATCTCAATAATTTTTGATCCGTCTAAACCGGGAAGCACAAGATCGCATAACAGAATGTCAATTGTTTCATTTTTGAGAACTTCCAATGCCCCATGCTCATTTACGGCAAGAAATACACGGTGATCATCCAACAGCAGTGTTTGCTTAAAAAAGAGTGAAAGCGGTATGTCGTCATCAACAACTAAAAATGTCAATTGTTTCTTTTGTACGGTCATAAACGTTTACGCCTTACCAAAACAAATGCTTGCATTCGTTCCGCCAAATCCAAATCCATTGGAAAGAGCGTACCGTATTTCTTTTTTTCGCGCAACATTCGGCACATAATCTAAATCGCATGCCGAATCGGGGTTATCCAGATTGATCGTTGGCGGAATGATTCCTTCTTTCAATGCAAGGATCGTGAGCACCGCTTCTACTGCTCCCGCTCCGCCAAGGAGATGTCCGTGCATGGATTTTGTAGAGCTCACCATTATTTTTTTAGCATATTCTCCAAACAATCCTTTTACCGCTTTCGTCTCAGCAATGTCGCCAAGCCCGGTTGATGTACCGTGAGCATTGACATAATCGATATCTTCCGGTTTAAGGCCAGCGTGTTGTACGGCTAATTTCATCGCCCGCATTGCACCGTTGCCATCTTCAGGAGGAGCGGTGAAATGGAATGCATCGGCAGTCATTCCGATCCCGAGAATTCTTCCGTAGATTTTTGCGCCACGCCTTTTTGCATGTTCTTCTTCTTCAATCACAAATGCACCCGAACCTTCACCAAGAACAAATCCGTCTCTATCCTTATCAAAAGGCCTTGAAGCCCGCTGTGGTTCATCATTCCGTTTACTCATGGCTCGTGAAGCACAGAATCCCGCAATACCAATCTCCGTAATGGGAGCTTCCGCACCGCCGACAATCATCATATCTGCTTCGTCCCGTTGAATTGCATAATACCCGTCTGCAATGGCATGATTACTGGTGGCACACGCGGAAACAACACTATAATTAATTCCTTTTGCTCCAAGACGAATCGCTAAAAGGCCGGAAATCATATTGATGATAACCGATGGTATAAAAAAAGGCGAGACTTGTTTCGGTCCCCCTTTATCAAGATTTACCGACGTGTGACTAATGCCGATCAATCCACCTACGCCGGATCCCATAATAATGCCGACTCGTTCAGCATTTTCCGGAGTGATGACAAAATCGGAATCGGCGACCGCATCGAGCGCTGCTCCAATGCCATATTGCACGCAAAGATCCCACCGGCTCACTTCTTTTGCTTCAAAATATTTCTTCGGATCGAAACCTTTTACTTCTGCAGCAATTTGAGTGACAAATTGCTCTTTTGCAAATCGTGTAATGTAACCGACGCTGGATTTTCCTGCAATGGCATTTTGCCACGACTCTTGAACGGAAAGGCCTAACGGGGAGATCAAACCCATTCCTGTAATGACAACATTTCGCATAAAGGCACCTGCATTAAATTGTTAAAGAAGATAGGGAATTTTTTTTCGTTGAACAAGGCAACGCGATGAAGCATTTCTTTAAACGACAAAAACCTTGCAACGGTTGCAAGGTTTTGTCTAATGAGACAAGAAATGTTTTATTTCTTTGCCACCCACCGTCCAATGATATTGTCTGCCGATAATGCTCCCGCGCCAAATATAAAAATAATGAGCGACGCTAATAAATGGAGAAATGGTGTTGCAGCGACAAACGATTCCACATCGGAGAAGATATTGGATAATGCTTCATAATCATCCGTTGCGTAGGCAACACACATGATGACAATAAGCGGAAGGGAAAAATATCGTGAGCCAAGACCAATCATCAGTAAAATACCGCAGGTCAACTCCGTTGTTCCGGCAGCAATGGCGTTCAGGTGAGGAAACGGAATATTCAACGATGCAAAGAACTCCGTCGTCCCTTCCAAATTGTTCAATTTGCCTAAGCCTGTTTGATAAAAATCATATCCCCAATATAAGCGGATTAATAACAGCAGTGGATGCTGAAGGAGCGAGATAATCGAAACGTATCGTTGATGAAATAAATTAATTGTTTTTACTATTCTTGAAGTGTTCATGTATTGTATATTTCTTTTTGTGTGGGGATTGTTCGTTACGTAGTGTGCTCGATGGAAGAAAAATATCCGTTGCTCACCCATTCATTAAACCATTCAAACAAATTCGTCTGAAGCTCTCTCTCGTCCGAGGGGAAACGATCTGCAAGAAGGGCAATTGATTCTCCAAAGAGTGTTCCGGACGTAAGCGAAGACAATAAAACAAATTGGTGCTCCGAAAGCTCTTCCCAATATGTACGATAGTTGTTGCGGTATACAACAACAAACGACCGCTCTTTTTTCACCGCTGGGATTGGTGATTCTTCATTCACCGCAGTGAGATAGGAACAAACATTGTAATTACATTCCAATAATTCCAACGCAGCAATAGGAATTAATCGTACTTTTTCCCACTGTTCCTGCGGCACTGCGGCAATCTGTTGCTGTGTTAGAATCGGTTTTTCTTCCGCTTCAAGATTGTTGGTGATGGAAAGCTCCAAACGTGCGAGATCGGTAAGGAATTCTTTTTCTGCAAGTTTCGATTCCTTAAAAAACTGCGGAAAAAACCTCCCAAGATGATTAAGCGTGTAACTTTTGGATGGAAATCGGTGCACATATTCTTCCGCAACTAAACGATCAAATTCCTCTTCACCGAAAAAATGTTTTACCCCAGGATAATCAATCGCCATCGATTCGGTCATCCGTAAAAAAAACATGCGTCGATAGATTCCAATTCGATCCATCGGCGAAAGAGACTTGGAAGGTTTCACGCCGGCATACGCGTCTTCAAATGGCAGTTCTCTCTCCGCCTGCTCGGATTTCCATGCTTCTTCGTTTGAGCCCGGATGTTCAATGACGCTTTGCATCCATCGCTGTAATGTATTAAGCGGTACTTCTGATTTCATAGCATTATAACTTATGGCTCGTTGAGTTTACCAATTCATTCTTTTCCAACGGCGTTAATCGCATTTTTGGAGCAACAGTTGGCTTGGCAGGCTTAAAAGCCAATGGATCGATTTTTTCATTTCGATACTTCTTGGCTTTTAGTGCTTCTTCATGTACAACAACAAATTCAGGAATATCTTCATCCCATTCCAGCAATGTATTTCGTCCGCCGGTGCGTTGATACGCATACCTGTATAATTCCCAAACCTCATCAATAACATGATCGTTGTGTGTATCAAGCAGATGTGTTCCTTTATTTGTGTGACCTGCAAGATGATACTGACAGACAAGTGACGGATCGATGCGGTCGATAAATTCTTTTGCATCAAAATCGTGATTATATGCGCTGACATAAATATTGTTCACATCCATTAACATTCCGCACTGTGATTCTTCCATAAGACGAGCATGAAAATCCCATTCGCTCATCGTCGACGAAGTGAACTGCGCATAGGTGGAGACATTTTCCAGCACAAGAGGGCGCTCCATAAATTCCATCACAAACTTTGCTTTATTCACAATATGCTTCAACGATTCTTCCGTGTAGGGAATCGGCAACAGATCATGAACATTATGTGCATTCACACCCGTCCAACAGAGATGATCCGAGATGTAGGGGGATTTTACGCGGTCGGCAAGTGCTTTCAATAATTTTAAATATTCAACATTCACTGGATCGCTGCTGCCGATGGAAAGAGACACACCATGGAGCACGATCGGATAACATTCTGCAACTTTATCCAGAACATATTTAGTCCGCCCGCCTGATTCGAGATACGTTTCCGAAATAACTTCGAACCAGTCCACCTTCGGATTGTGCTCAAGAATATGATTATAGTGAACGCTGCGCAAACCGACGCCGAATCCAAAATCAGGTATGTTCCACTTGTTTGGGGTCATAGAATGTAATGTTAAAATAGAACCGCGGATCCGTGTAAACAGATCCGCGATTGAAACACTAAGAAAAATAATTAGTTCGGTTTCTTTTCGTCTGTTTTTACTTCTTCTTTCTTTTCGTCGTGGCCATTGCAACCGTCTTTACCGCTGCAGCCATCTTTTCCTTTTGCTTTATCTTTCCCTTTGCAGCCGTCTTTTCCCTTACAACCATCTTTCCCCTTCTTCATATCTTTCCCTTTGCAGCCATCTTTGCCGCTGCAACCATCTTTCTTTACTTCTTTTTTGGTTGTTTCTTTTGCCGATGCTTTATCCTGTGCATTGGCAATTGAACCGCTTAACAATCCTGCAACAGCAGCGGTCATCAAAAGATTGGAAAATTTGTTTGGTTTCATAAAAACTCCTTACGTTGTGGTTTGTGAAAAACGTGAATTAATGTAAATCGGAGGTCGTTGTCTGAATTTGTGCCGAAATATATCCTTGTAAAAACAGAATGTCAAGAAAATGCATCCTGATTAAGGATGCGTATCATTCATTCTTGTATAACCAACACCGGAAGAGTGACATCCGGCACATCCTGCCCCTTTATCGTTTGCAGACATAAAAGGCTGGCCATTCGATTCAAGTTCAGCCCATACCCAGTCACCCGGACCTTTGTTCGATGCTGTCGAAAGCTTAAACATGATCGCGATATATTGCCGAGCCCCGCTTGCGTTGAATATTTCCTTTACAATCAACGACGAGTCGGAAAATGTGGGGGATGGTTTCACTTTCCCTTGTGCATCAAGCTGATCTTTTGCTTTTGCATTATACCAGACAAGAATTTTTCCCGCATGAGCGGCTCCGCTGTTTCCCGGAATGGTGTCAGTTGAATTTTTAAAATAAGCAGCTTTCGCTGTTGATGTTGCCATTTGATATAACTGTGCATCGGAAACCGTTACTGTTTTATCACTGGTCGTTGTCGTCGGTGAACTTTCCTCTGTACATCCTGCTGCAAAAATAATAATTAAGAAACTGAACAATAAATTTTTCATAATCCTTTACGATTGTTGATGATATATTAACAGTAGAAAATACACCGAACCTATCACAAAATTATCACAGAGAGATAAAATGATTATTGTTGCGGTTTTACAATAAGTGCAACGGGAATTCCGTACATCACATGACCGATAATGCTTCCAATCATCATCGGTATCATTCCGCCTTCCGGTGCCGGCATCGGTCCCAGAACAATGCTCATCATCACCATCGCAATTTGCGCAACAATGAACGCAGCAAATCCAAACGCCGCCCCTTTGACAATGACGTTTTTGATCTTGAGGTTAGTTAAAAAGAGAAACGTATAACTCATCGCAAACACGATACCGATCATAAAATGCATCGCCCATCCAAAGGCAATAGGAAGTCCGGTCATTCCGGAGAGCATTGCAGCTGCATTCATTTCGGGGAGACCCATCAATGGAGCGAGATACATCACTATGGTCATAATTGCGGTTGCTGCAACACCTGCAATAACGGTTTTCTGAAGGGAACTATTCATGGTAACTCCTTACTAAAAGGTGAAAAAATATTAATTACAACTAATTAGTAGGGAGAACGATGGATTCCTGACAAAGATTTACGAACTTTTTTTCTTTAATATTTTCTCGATCAAGGTATTAATACGGTCTGCGTGATGAGAAGGATTTATTGCAGGTATTTCCTGGTTGGATGATCGTTTCAGAAGATGATCAATGAATAATGATTGTTTTTGATAATTGGTGCAGGCGCTACACATGGCGGTATGCATACGCAGTTGCATCGTTTCGGAGAGCGAAAGTCCTACAACGGTTTTTTTCTCAATCAACTCTGTTGCTTTTTTACACGATATCATTAAGGATTTCATCATCATCTTTGCTTGTTAAACCAATGGTGTTCAAGACACTCACGTAATTGCAGTTTAGCGCGGTGAATAATTTGCCAATAATTAGTAGTGGAAATTTCCAATTCCTGACAAACTATTTTTGGATTTTTTTCTTCAAGATATTTCATAGAAATGCACGCAAACCATTGCACAGGAAGCTTCTTCATGCACTGTTCGAAAATCTGATTGAAATCGGTATTATCAAACAGTTGTTCTTCACTGAAGTTCCACTCGTGTGGCAGAGATTCTTTATTCCAACCATCCGACATATTAAAAAACCGATCAAATGACTCTTTGTTGTTCGGATGAACCTGTGGGGTTTTCGATTTTATTCTAAAATATTCTGCGATTTTATTTTTCAGGATTCCAAAAAGCCAAGTGCGGGGTTGGCTTTCATTTCGGAAGTTGTGCATTTTTTCTGCGGCAACAAGAAATGTTTCCTGAACCAGATCTTCTGCCGACTGATAATCGGATGTTTTATAGTATGCCCAATTAAAGAGATCGCTTGTATATTGTTTTACCCATGTTTCAAGAATCTTTGTGTGCATGGTTTTGCGTATGGAGTTATTGCATCAAAGAAGTTATCTGTTTAAGGTAGAAAAACTCACGAATAATTACAACCAACGATGGTGTACAGAAGAAGATGCTGATAGCATATTTCAGAGCGAATAGACTGGTAATTGAAATGAGAATGCGGTTCCTTCATGTTGTTTGCTTGATACAGATATCGAAAGATCGTGTACTTCAAGAATCTTCTTCACAATCGCCAAGCCAAGCCCCGCGCCGTCATTTTGGAACATATTTTTTTGACTCCCCTTATTGTACCGATCAAAAATGTGGGGAATATCTTCATCAGCAATACCCTCTCCTGTATCAGCAATACTCACGTTGACAATATTAAAGTGTTTTTGTAATTCAATCTTTACCGTTCCGCCGGACGGGGTGAACTTGATGGCGTTATCTACTAAATTTTGAATGACTCTGTCGATTAACGCTATGTCGGCGACGATCAGCGGCAGGTCGCGCGGAAGTAAGCATTGGAATTGAATCCCCTTTTTCTCCGCAATAATGAAATATTTATGCCCGATATCCTGTACAAGTTCTGTAATTGAGAATGGTTCAGGATTCGGCTTTGTCTGTTTTGCTTCAAGCTTGGAAAGTTCAAACAATTCTTCCACAAGATTTTTTAATCGATCTGTTGACGTGAGCACTGTTTTGAGATATTTTTCACGCTCTTCTTTATTAAGTGACTCCGATTTAATCAGAAGTGTTTCAATATATCCATGAATTGTTGCCAGCGGTGTGCGCAAATCATGCGAGACATTCGCAACAAGTTCACGGCGAAGATTGTCCATGGTTTTGATCTCTTCAATGTTGCGGACAATCGTATCGGCCATTTCGTTAAACGATGTTGCCAACTCGTTCATTTCTCCGGTTGATGAAAGTTTAATCCTTGCTTGATGGTTACCGCTTTGAAAATCCCGAACGGTCTGAACAATTATGCGAAGATTTTTAGTAATAAATAGCAACGCGATCAGTCCAATGATTGCTGCCGCAAATAATGTAATCGTCATGGATCGCGTACCAATGCTTAGGATATAACTCCCCGCAAGCATTTTAAAATTATTGTCGAACTCTTCGCTTCCGAGAATTACATACAGATAACCAATTGTCGTTTTACCATCTTTAATTTCCGCTGCGGAGAAGGTCTTTTCTCCCACCCAATATTTGGGATCGTCCCCGGTGAGAAACGATGGCATTTTCTCCATCACAAATTTCTTCACTGGCAGAATAGAGACATTCATCCGGCAGACTTTGGTATTGGTAGGGCAATGGGAGAGAACTTTCCCCGTAGAATCTAGAACATATACTTCGATACTGGGGTTAAACAACTTTTGAGTAGTAAAAATCTCTTCTAATCGAGTTGAATCTAATCGATGCTCCACCACCGGTTGGTAATGAGCCAGAAGGCGTCTAGCAATGGGATTGCTTAACCGCTGATTTGCTTCCTGAAAATACATCTCTGCAGAAAATACGATAATGTAGATATAGACTGCTGAAAGTACGATAAGAATCGCCAGGAATGTTGCTGATATTTTCCAATATAGTGATCGAAAGAATTTTTTCATGAATTTCCGTACCGAATGATTTACCCTTCTACTTCTTCTAACTCTGCAAAACGATAACCAACTCCCCAAGCAGTGAGAATATATTTTGGTTTGGACATATCCTCTTCTATCTTAGAACGAAGACGATTGATATGTGAATTTACTGTGTGATCATATCCGTTAAATTGATATCCCCACACCAGTTCCAATAACTGCTCGCGCGTATACGTCTTACCGGGATGAGCGGCAAACAGCAGCAGCAGATCAAATTCCTTTGCGGTGAGATCAAGACGCTTTCCTTTCAGCTGTACTTTTCTCCGTTCACGATCGATCTCAACATCTTCAAAAACAATATAGGCGGCTTTCTCTGCAGATGCGGTTTCATTCTGCATCGCTTCTGCGCGACGGAAAATCGCTTTTACGCGTGCAATAAATTCGCGCACGCTGAACGGTTTCGTTAAATAATCATCTGCCCCAACTTCAAGACCGAGCACTTTGTCCAACTCTTCCGATTTTGCGGTAAGCATGAGAATCGGCGTATTATTCTTATCTGCACGGATTTTTCGACAGATTTCAAGTCCATCCATGTTCGGGAGCATTACATCGAGAACGATCAGGTCAAATTTATTTTTTTGCGTCTGAGCATATCCTTTTTCACCGTCATGCGACGTTGTTACTTTGCATCCGAGATCTTTCAGATGGATATTCAGCAATTCGGTGATGTCTTTGTCGTCTTCTACAACCAATACGTGTCTCATAATTTTCCTTTGTTGATCAGACATAAACTACCCGAAAAGTATCACAAAATTATCACGTAGAAATAAAAATCCCCAAGAAAAAATCTCGGGGATCTCAATATCTCTAAAGAATAAATCTTATATGTGTTCGTGTTCGCTGTCGTTTTCCATGAATGCTTGCAGCTTTTCGCCAAGCCATCCGCCAATCAACGAAAGAACAAACCCGACGGCAAGTCCTTCAAGCACATAAACAGATTCTTCCATCATCAACAAGGAGAACGAATAGAGGAAGAGTGCATTTAATATTACACTCAAAACGCCGGAGACACCCGCTTCCATAATTGTAACTCCGGGAGAAAAATAACCGACAAGCAATCCGGCAAACAGAAAACTTGCGCCGAGTGCCATGACGATTCCGCCCATGCCGAATTTCAGAAGTGCGAATCCGCCAATCACAAAGAATGCATTAAAGATAAATGCAATGACCGTACCGGCAATGATCCAACCCCACTGTAATCCACCTTTTTTGTCAGCTTCAAGTTCCTTTACCAGTTCTTCCGGTGTGATTTGGATCTGCTCGCCAACCCATCCGCCAATTAATCCCAAGATCAAACCAAGAATTGGGGCACCGATCATTTCGGACATGGAGAAAGAATAGTTAAACACACTTGATAGAGTAAAACCGGTGATTGCCAAAGTAAGAAATCCACCAATCGCAGGTTCTTTTAAAGTATATCCCTCAGACTTATATCCGATGATAATTCCCATCACAACAAAACCAAGCAGCGACATATACGTGGGAATCAACGGAAGGTGAAATGTTTTTGCAACCATAAGAAATAAAGAAAGGCAGAGCGCTGTTCCGGCGATGATACCGATAATGATCCACTTCCACTCCAATCCTCCTTTGGATGCGGTGGCTTCTGTCGTCATTGAAAAACTCCTTAATAATGAATATGAATGGTGGGAAATAAACTGCGGGAATTTCCACAATTCCGCTTACAAAGTCAAGAAATGAACGCTTGGTACAAAAAAATTACATACCCGAAGTGTCTATAATAGTCATCAAATCTTGAATATCGCCAAAACTCCAATTAACCTTATTACACAGAATAATGATGGTCGTGTGATCATCCAATCTTCGTACGAACAATGAATTATATCCCCGCCACCAGCCGCCATGATATACGATTCTGCTTCCATCTGCCAATGTATCAAGTCGGAAACCGTAGCCATAATTATTGTCACGCTTATAATCATAACTCGCTGGTGTAAATGCTTCATCCAATGTCTCTTGCTTCACAATCTTTTCGGAGTATAAAGCCTGATCCCACCGGAACATATCTTCCACGGTTGAATAGATACCTTTGTCACCGGTGACTCCATCAAGGTAGTCGATATATGCTTTTCGCCTGTTCTTATTATACCCTTTTGTCTCGTATTCGATCGTTTTTTTACTATTGGGATTGTAGACAAACGTATTGACCATCCCAAGCGGACGAAATATATTTTGTTCCATATATTCATCAAACGGAAGCCCTGAAATCCGTTCAACAATCAATGCCAGCATCGCAAAACCGGTATTGCTGTACTTATATCGCCGATCGGGCAAAAATTCCGGGCGAGGTTTATAGTGAACCATCTGACTGAGCACATTTTCATTTGTCAGATATTCTTTTTTCTTCTTCCAATATTTTCCCGAAAAATACATGTAGTTTGGAAGCCCGGAGCGATGCGATAATAATTGTCGGATGGTGATATTCTTATACGGAAAGTCTGGAAGAAATTTTTGAACGGTGTCTGAGTACGATAATTTCCCCTGTTCGTGGAGCATCATAATAGCAATGGCGGTGAATTGCTTTGATACTGATGCTATTTGAAAAACCGATTGGATATTCAGCGGTTCTTTTGTCTTAAGATCGGAATAACCAAACGCGTTTTTATAAATCGCGTTGCCGTGAATTCCAACGAGGACGTTTCCGTTGAAACCTTTTCGCTGGGCAATGGAAGTAAAGAGGGAATCGAAGCGTGTAGCTATAGCAACGGAGCGAGGCTCAATATTGCTATAATTTTCAAGGGAAGTTGGTTTTTCCGCTTTTTCAGAGAAAAAAGGAAATGCGGACAATTGAAATAGCGCAAATAGTAAAATCTGTGCCATCTACCTCTCAATATTGTGAATAGATACAAAAAAGCATCCTTACGATAAGGATGCCTCTACAAAAATACACATCTCACCACTATAAAACAACTATCGTTTGCCATTTTGCTCTAAGAGTGAGTATGTATACACATTTGAGTTATGTATGTTAATAAATTCAGTTGCGGAAACACAGTAACTCGAGAAAGCTGTTAATGATGAATTTTTCAACAGTAGTTCAGATTTCATAAAGACGATCGTATTTCTTACTCTCTTTTGTATTGCATCCTTAAATGAATGTCCTCGCGGCAAGTCGCGAGGTATCTTGTCATGTCCCGCCTTTCGGATTCCGCATAGCGGGATTCAAAAAGGCCGAACCAGCTTGCGCTGGCATCCAGGTCCTGGATTCCGGTGCCGAAGGCATCACTTTGTAGACTTTCGCCGGAATGACGCCGCAAGTGGCGGGTCTACGACCTCGTAGAGGGAATTAGACCCTTAAGAGATTAAAGGTGATCAACGGTGACGGTTTTTAAATTGAAACGGTATTGTTGACCGGATGAGTGAAGTCCTGAGCGCAGGAAAAAGAAAAAACAACAACGACGGGAACCTTGAGTTTTTTCATATCACTTATTGTTGAAATTATTAATCTGTCACTGCGCCGAGCGAACTAGTGGAAACGAGTTTGGCGTATTTTGCCATGACGCCTCTATCATATGCAATCCGGCGGGGTTTCCATTCCGATCGTCGTCGTGTGATCTCTTTTTCATCCAGATTCAATTGCAGCAGATTTTTCGTCGCATCAATTGTAATGGAATCTCCTTCGTTAATGAGTGCAATTGTTCCGCCGACAGCTGCTTCGGGCGCAACATGACCAACAACAAGTCCATACGTTCCACCGGAAAATCGTCCGTCGGTAATAAGACCAACCTTATCGCCAAGTCCACGACCGATGATTGCCGATGTCGGAGCAAGCATCTCTCTCATACCCGGCCCCCCTTTTGGTCCTTCGTATCGGATGACTAGAATATCTCCCGCATTAATCTTGTTTCCGGTAATTGCAGCCATTGCCAATTCTTCCGAATCGAATACGCGTGCCGGTCCCGTAATAACCGGATTCTTTACTCCGGTCACTTTTGCAACAGCTCCTTCTGTAGCAAGATTTCCTTTTAAAATTATCAGATGTCCTTCTTTATAAAGAGGTTTATTGAATGGATGAATCACCTGTTGATCTGCGCGTGGTTCATTCGGTACATCTTTTAAAACTTCAACAATCGTCTCTCCGGTTACCGTGAGACAATCTCCGTGAAGCAGCCCGTTGACGAGAAGCATTTTCATCACCTGTGGAACGCCGCCTGCTTTATGGAAATCGACGGTGAGATATTTTCCGCTCGGTTTCAAATCGCACAACACCGGAACTTTTTTGCGTAGCATTTCAAAATCGTCAATCGTCAACGGAATCTTCGCCGCATGAGCGATGGCAAGAAAATGAAGCACTGCATTCGTCGAACCACCGATGGCATTCACAACAGTAATTGCATTCTCAATCGATTTGCGGGTAATGATATCGAGCGGGCGAATATTTTTCTTCACCGCATTCATTAACACTTTTCCCGATTCATGAGCGCTGTCCGATTTTTCTTTGTCTTCGGCAGACATTGTTGATGAGTACATCAGACTCATTCCCATTGCTTCAAATGCCGATGACATTGTGTTCGCGGTGTACATTCCTCCGCATGAACCGGCACCCGGACAGGAGAAACATTCTACTTCTTTCAACTCTGCTTCGCTAATTTTTCCCGCACTAAATTGTCCAACCGCTTCAAACGCGCTGACGATATTCAGATCCCGTCCATCTTTCGGATGGTGACCGGGTTTGATTGTCCCACCGTACACATACACTGCGGGAATATTCATCCGTGCCATGGCGATCATTCCGCCCGGCATATTTTTATCACACCCACCGATTGCCACAACGCCGTCCATGCATTGCCCATTGCATGCCGTTTCAATCGAGTCCGCAATCACTTCCCGTGAGACAAGAGAAAATTTCATTCCTTCCGTTCCCATGGCAATTCCATCGCTGGCGGTAATGGTTCCAAATATCTGCGGCATTCCGCCGGATTCCTTTACCCCTTTTTCCGCTTCAGCTGTTAACCCATTCAATCCCATATTACATGGTGTGATGGTAGAATACCCATTGGCAACACCAATAATCGGTTTTGAAAAATCATTATCACCAAATCCAACCGCGCGTAACATTGCTCGGTTTGGTGCTCGATTTGTCCCTTGCGTAATAATTTTACTTCGTTCATTTTCCATAATTACCCCTCTGACTTTGCTTTTTTTTGACTCATTTCCTTATAGAATGTAGCGTTTTTTGCAAGAAATTCAACTGTTGTTCTTTCGCTAAAATAAAAGAGTAATTTAAGTAGGAAAAGTGAAAGAGAAGGTGTATCTTATTAGCGTCAATTAACAGTACACCGTAATAACTCCTTCGGGGGTCTTCTGCTCAGTAGCGTTGTATGAGCCGCTTGATTTACAGTTTGATGGATCGTTATTCCTCTTTTTACAGAACACACCATCATCGAGAAGCCGCTTTTGAAATTCAAAGCGAGTAAGGTAACTAAGTCGGTATTCTCGGGGTACACCAGTCCGGAGGTCTTGCCGGACAACATATAATGAAAGGATGTGTTCCATGGAAAAAGGAACAGTCAAATGGTTCAACGGAACAAAAGGTTTCGGTTTTATTTCACGACCTAACGGCGAAGATGTATTCGTACACTTCAAAGCAATCGTCGGCGAAGGATACAAAAACCTGAACGAAGGCGACAAAGTCGAATTCGACGTTGAACAAGGTCCGAAAGGACTTCAAGCTGCAAACGTTCGTACAATCTAATTATACGGATCTGCTTTTTGAACACAACACCCCGCTTACGCGGGGTGTTGTGTTTTAAACCCCTCCATTATATTAGATTTTTCTCAATTCCTTGTCGTTGACTTTGGTTTTCAATTTTGCTACTCTGGGTGGGGCTTACACCATCACACCTTCGTTTTTCATGGAATCAATAGATCAACATATACAGGGAATCCGTCAATCATTGACGGAAGAGATCGCCGCGCTTTCTCAAACACCTCGCTCATCTATACTGAGCAACGGTAAACGCATCGCTCTGTATGGCAATACCGCTGTCTATCGTTTCGAAATCCCTGAAAACTATTTCTTTTCACCATCAACAACAATTCGATGTTCCGTTGGAACGACAATTCGTTTTTCGTTCCAGGCCATTGTCGCAGATGTACAAAGTCAATTTCTGTATCTGCTTTTTCCCTGCAACGCGGGAGAAATTGTTCCGGAGATGGATTGCAAATGGAATCCAACAGAGAGTGCCGAACAACTCAATGCACAGTGGTCCAACTTCAAGTCGAATCAGATTGTCCATAATCTACTCGATCGAAAATTTCTGGACAATGCTATCGCTGCAAAAAAAGAACCGATCTTCTCTTCATCATTCACGGAATCACAGCAACAAGCGATTAAACAATCTCTGAATAGAAAAATCTCTTTCGTTATCGGCGAACGGAAACGGGGAAAGACCGGCGTTGCCGCATCGTTAGTGCTGAATGGATTGCGGGAAGGGAAACGTGTACTGTATCTTGCCGGATCAGCCGGAAGTCTGCATGGATGTTTAAAAGAGATAACCGAAGTAAATCCTATCGCCGTAGATGAATCAATGACAGTGATCAGCGAAGGATTATATCTCCGGTCGGATCATTCGCAGGGATTCCTTCCGACGCGTTCTGAGATTGATCAGGAAACCAGCGATGGTTTAACAAAATTATTTTCCATGATCAACGCTGAATATGAATATACCCGCATTCAGCATCTTCAGGAAAAATTGAGCGAAAAGCAGCAGCAAGTGAATGACGCTGGTGAAGAATTACATACATTAAAAGAAGAACTGAACCGTGTTCAAAATGCTTCTATGATCGAACGAATGCGCATCGGGAAGAAAGCCGTTGAAGAAATACAAGCGGCCGTGCGCGAGAAAAATGCCCTTGTTGAACGTCTTAGACAGCATTTATCGGTCATCACGAAAGAATTGTTTAAAAAAGAGACTTCTGTGCCGATATCGCTTCGCGAGAAGAAATCATTAGAACGGTTTGCAGCGACGCAATTTCCCACCATCAACGGCCATCAATATGATACAAACGTCATGGCGCGTCCTTGCCTCGCAACAACCATCTATAATGCCGTTACGTTTTCTGAACATGCACTTGCATCATTCGACATTGTTTGTATCGACGATGCACACTCGTTAAACCTTGCTCAGTTCTTTCTCTTTGCATCGCTTGCAAAGGAACGCTGCTTCATGTTAGCGGATGTGACCGAACAGCCACCCCAATCTGTCTCACAATTTGACAGTGCGCGGCATTGGCTCCAGAAAAATTATTTCGCTTACTATCAAAATGAAGACAGCGACTATTATCGCTTTATGATTAACCTGCTTCCGTACGATGTTGTAAGCGAATTAACATTGCCGGAAGAATCGACAAATATTTTTGAAGCATGCTTACTTTCGGCATTGGAAGAGACTCCCATCCCTCAAGGATCCAAGGGACGGATTTTCTTTATCAATACCGAAGAGCAGCATGCAACATCACCTCAGTTTATCGGAAAGAAGAAGATCCTTCCTTTCAACGAAGTAAATGCAAAACGGGTTGTTGAATGTGTGAAACATGCTTTGTTGAACGGAACGACAACACTGGACGACATTCTAATTGTTGCGCCTCCAAGCGGTCAGACATTGTATCTACGCGAACATTTGAAAGTACATCAGCTTGGGGATGTAGAGATTGCGCCGCTCGGTTCAATCCGATTGTGTTCAAAACGTGCAGTGATTTTTGATCTCACTGTTGCAGGAATAGATTTTACCTTGCGGTCATTGGACGACAAGAAGACCGGTTTGGTTCATATTGCCGATACATTCAATACGCTATTCTCTACCGTTACAGATGATCTCTACATTGTAGCCGATATTGCTCACATTCGGACGAAATACAAAGGGCGATTTATTGCAAACTTGTTAGAGAAAATCCTTACTGTCCGGGAGAACGAAGCGGCGATCTTCAGCGCATTTCGACGATTTGACGATCTTACAAGCGACGTGCGAAAAAAAGTAATCTTTGCCAGCGAAGAAGAAAAAATGCTTCCGGAATACAAATCGAAAATGGAGCAATCAAAACCATCGGCGCTTGATGCATCAAAATCCGGACCTGTTAACACCGTTGCCGCCGCTGATCGAAAATTGAAAACCGATGTTCGCAATGCCTGCTTGCGCGTATTAGCGCGGCGCGAAATGATTAATCTGATTGCTCAATATCTTGGAGCATTTCCTCTGTACAAAACAACGGTGGAAACACAAAAATTTTCCGATGTTATTTCGGAATACGATTGCGAAAATGAAAATGATTTTAAGCTGGTGATGGATATGTGGAATCTATTGATCTATGAAACCAGCGATGTACAGAAAGTGGAGCATCCGCTCTTCCAAAAAGCGAAGGTGGATTCAAAAGTGCCGATCGATTTACAGCAGATTCATTCCTTCTACCATTCGGAACTGGAAATGGTGGTAGAAGAAGGAAAACACCGTCTCGCCCAGAGCATTCAAAAAATCTTCAACGATTGTATCGGAAAGAAACCTGTTACCCCGGTGGATTGGATGAACGCCTACATTGTCTTCCTTAACCGCATGACAAAATATCTGGATACCATCATCAACCAGATTCGCGCGTAAAAAGATTTCTCTCGCAAAAAATGCTAAGACGCAAAAAATTGAAATATTATCGAAAACCTTCGCAGTTTGTTTAAGACCCTCCGTTGCATTTCACTTTGATTTGTGCTACTTTGAATCGACATTTTTTATTCTATTGTCATCTTCCCGGGTTTTTGCGGTTGGATTGAAGCAGGGTGCCGCCACACACCAATAAATTACGTGGATGATAACCCCGGAACATGACCCAATTGTACGTGCCATGGCAGACGAAACACCCGAGCAGACTCCGGAACAACAACCGGAAGGGCAGCCAAATGCCCAAAAACGTGAGAATCCGTTCCGCAGAAAGAATTTCCGTGGAAAATATCCCCGTCCGCAGCGTAAACCGCAAACAGAATTCCCATCATTAGAAAAGGTGGATGAACTCCCCCCCGCTATTTTTGGCGAAACAGCAGTCGAAGAAAAGAAACCAGTTCAGGAAGAACGGCCGCAGCAACAACAGCGTCAGCCGCACCCTCGACCGCCGCAACAGCCTCGGCAACAGCGACAACCACAGCCGCCGCGTCAACCGCAAGAGCAAAAGCAATCGTCTAGTCGCATCACAGTTTCAGTAATCATACCTTTACTGAACGAAGAAGAATCATTGCGCGATCTTCATGAACAATTGAAGAATTCTCTTTCGCGCATCGGCGGGAATTATGAATTGATTTTTGTAGATGATGGATCAACCGATAACTCATTTAAAGTTCTTCGTGAACTGAAAGCCAAAAATCCGCGAGTAAAAGCGGTCCGTTTCCGCCGCAACTACGGCAAGAGTGCCGCATTGATGGTGGGCTTTCAAAAAGCGCAGGGCGAATTTGTTATTACGATGGATGCCGATCTACAGGACGATCCGGCAGAGATTCCGAATTTGATTAAAGAACTTCGCGCGGGATATGATGTTGTTTCCGGTTGGAAAAAGAAACGGAAAGATCCGCTTGGCAAAACCATTCCTTCTAAATTTTTCAATTTTGTTACCGGAGTTGTCACGGGAATTAAGATCCACGATTTCAATTGCGGACTTAAAGGATACAAATATGATGTTGTGAAAAGCGTAAACGTGTACGGCGAACTTCACCGGTATATTCCCGCTCTTGCCCATTGGCTCGGATTCCGCGTCGGCGAGACGGTGGTAAATCACCGGCCACGCAAATACGGTAAAACAAAATTCGGCATGGCTCGTTACTCGCGCGGTTTTTTAGATTTGTTAACCGTCGTCTTTACGACCCGGTACATCACCCGCCCGCTTCATCTCTTTGGCGGCTGGGGAATATTGTCAACGCTTGCAGGACTCATCACCAGTGCTTGGCTGATCTATGAAAAGTATTTCAATAATCAACCGCTCAGCAATCGCCCGCTCTTTATTGTTGCCTTAATTATGATCATCGTTGGGGTACAATTTGTTTCTATGGGATTGCTCGGTGAATTGATTACGAAGAATCAACATATGGAAAAAGAATATTCCATTCGTGAAGAGATCAATTAAACAAATGTTGTCCGAATTAATTTTCACTGATGCCGAACTTGTTTCGGCATCTTTTTTTCAACCCGCAAACGCTAAGCGGGGTATTGCAAGTATTGTTCACAGGTCCTGCCGATGAAAATCCTTTTGCTCGGTCCTGCATATCCTCTCCGCGGCGGCGTGGCGCATTTTAACGGCCTTCTGTATCAATATCTTTCTCGGCATCACAACGTGGAAATAATTTCGTATAAGCGGCAATATCCAAAGATTTTTTTTCCGGGAACAACGCAGGAAGAAACCGGTGGAATTCCTGTTCCCGCATTGTCTATCATCGATTCGATCAACCCATTAAACTGGCTTCGGGTTGGCATGACAATGCGAAGCAAAAATGCCGACGTGATCATCGTTGCATATTGGATGTCATTTTTTGCTCCCTGCCTAAGTGTAATTTGCTCGATCATTCGCTGGAAGAAAAATACAGCAATAATTTGTCTTGCCCATAATATTATTCCCCACGAACGGAAAATCTGGGACAATATTTTATCAAGATTATTTTTTTCGGTTGTGGACTCGTTTGTTGTGTTGTCAGAATCAGTCGAACGAGATTTACTCTCATTGATAAAAAAACCAACATACGTTCGTTCATTCCACCCTGTGTATGAATCATTTGGAACCGGAATACCCAAAGAAGAAGCAAAAAAGCATCTTTCTATCAATGAAGAGCGGGTAATTTTATTCTTTGGCTATATACGACGGTATAAAGGGCTTCATATATTGATTGATGCTTTAAAAATCGTCCGTCAATCACTTCCCGTACAGCTGTTGGTTGTTGGTGAATTCTATGAAGATGAGCAGCGGTTTCGGAAACAGATTGCGGAAAACGAACTGGAATCTTCTGTCAACATCTACCCAGAGTATGTTTCAAACGAACAAGTAAAATATTTCTTTTCCGCATCCGATGTTGTCATTATACCGTATCTTTCGGCAACTCAAAGCGGTATCGTTCAAATTGCCTATAACTTTAATAAACCAGTCATTGCGACAAACGTCGGCGGGCTTGCGGAAACGGTCATTCACGAAAAGTCCGGTCTTATTGTTCCGGCCGATGACGCTGAGCAGCTTGCGGGAGCAATAAAAAAATTTTATACTGAACACTTAGAAGCTCAATTGACGGAAGGTACATTGCATCAAAAGAAGAACTTTTCATGGGATGCCATCGTGCGGGATATTGAGAAATTGATTAACAAATAAAAACAAAATACGATTATGCAATACGATCCAATAAAAGACTCTATCGGCAACGTTGTTCGCAACACTCCGTTTTTACGAAAAGTATTTTACTTTCTGTTGGGATTGTTGTTTCTCCGATCGTGGTACGTTAAACGGGCGCTGCGTGAGTTTCTCTCCGGAAAACAAGCTCCGAAGTTGATTTTCGATGCCGGATCCGGATTCGGACAATATTCCTATTACATTGCCAAAAAATTTCGCGATGTATCCATTCACGCGATTGATGTCAAAGAAGATTATATCGCTGACTGCAAACGTTTTTTTTCCGCCGACAATATTACCAATGTGAATTTTGGGATAGAAGATCTTACTATTCCGACACATACAGACAGATTTGATTTTATTCTTTCGGTCGACGTGATGGAACATATTCCGGACGATGTACAGGTATTTAAGAACTTTCACCAAGCCTTGAAAAAGGGAGGCATCGTTCTTATTAACACTCCTTCAAACCTCGGCGGCTCGGATGTTCATGAAGAAGGAGAAAAAAGTTTTGTAGAGGAACATGCGCGGGACGGTTATTCCGTTGAGGATATTACAACGAAATTATCGAATGCCGGATTTACTGTTCTCTATACACGATATGCGTACGGACCGATCGGCACGATTGCCTGGAGATTTGTTGTGAAATATCCTATGCTGATGGTGAACGCAAGCAAAGCGTTCTTTATTGTTCTTCCCTTCTATTATCTTTTAACACTCTGGTTCTCACTTATTTTGATGTGGATTGATTTTAACTCTACGAACACTACCGGAACGGGATTACTTGTTGCGGCAGAGAAGAGATAACCCAAACACGTTCGGTGTTTGGGTTATTGTTGTTTTTACCCCTCGAATAATATGATTAGTAAAGAAATAAAAAACTCTTTACTAATCGGAACCCCATTAACAGCCAGTTATTTTACTCTTTATAAACGATAGCAAAAATCAGGTTTCGTTTTGCCATTGTTATCCCCAACAAATGGAAATTCAGCGAGGGGTTGTCAATAAAATTTGGCATAAACTATTTTCTTCTCAAGAATAGCAAGAATCGGGTTTTAATTGATCGTTACGCATCATATCTTTGTATTGTTATGACCGACTATGAAAGAATAGAAAAAGCAATCGGGTATTTGAAAGAAAATTTCAAAGAACAGCCCGATTTAGACGAAATTGCAAAACAGGTGCATTTAAGCCCGTTTCATTTTCAACGGTTGTTTAAAGGTTGGGCAGGAGTTAGCCCTAAGAAATTTCTTCAATTTATCAGCGTTGAATATGCAAAATATTTATTAAAAGAGAATTTATCACTTGCAGATGTAAGTTTTGAAACAGGTTTGTCCGGCACAGGCAGACTTCACGATCTATTTATCAATATCGAAGGAATGACGCCGGGCGAATATAAAAATGGAGGCAAATTGTTAAATATCAATTATAGTTTTGCACAAACTCTGTTTGGCAATATTATTATAGCATCAACAGAGAAAGGAATTTGCCATCTTTCCTTTGTACCAGAAGAAAAACTGGGAATACAAAATCTAAAATCTTTTTTTTCCAATGCTCATTTTTCTCAAAAGACCGATTTTATACAACAAGATGCCTTACGCTTTTTTGCCGGCGATTGGAATGATCTGAAAAAAGTAAAACTGCATTTGAAAGGGAGTCCGTTTCAACTAAAAGTCTGGCAATCGCTTTTGCAGATTCCTTTTGGAAATGTTTCTACATATGGTGCAATTGCCGATAGAATTCAAAATCGTAATGCTTCACGAGCCGTTGGTACTGCAATCGGAAATAATCCGGTGGCCTTTTTAATTCCATGTCACCGTGTAATTAGATCATCTGGCGTTATCGGAGATTATCACTGGGGCAGCAACCGTAAGACAGCCATTTTTGGATGGGAGGCCGCCCAACTATCTTCCAGAAAAGATTAAGTAAGCTTCACCATAAATTATTTACCATTAACCATACACTAACAATTACATTTATGAAAAATTATAAAATCGTTCCTTTAAGCAAAGAATACGCAAATAAAATTCGTCAACGTGGTAAAGATGATTTTGGCCACGATGTTGTTGAACAAGTTGCAACAGGCAGGGGGCCATGCAGGGTTTCATTGAAACCATTCAGTGTTGGTAAAGATAAAAGATTATTGATTGGACATTCTCCTTTTTCGGTTGACAACGCATTCAATCAGTCCGGGCCAATATTTATTCATAAAGAAGAAGTAGAAGCATATTCGGATATCTATAATTTTCCACCGGAAATAAAAGCAGACAAAGAAAATTTCCCGCTATCATTGATAGGTTATTCCAAAGAGCAAAAAATGGTTTTTACAAAATTAGTAGGCAACAATGATGTTGATATGTTGATACCGACAATTTTTGAAAACCATTCAGAAGTGGAATATCTTCATGCGCGAAATGCTGAGGCAGGCTGTTACATCTGTAAAATTGAAAGAGTATAATGTATGCACATCCCAAAACATTTTGAGATTACAGATAATACCATCATTGAGCAATTTATAAAAGAAAACGGACTTGCAACCATTATTTCAAAAGGATCCATATTTCCGGTAGGGACACATATTCCGATTGAACTGGAAATTAATGATAATGGTGAAAAAGTTTTATGGGGACACATTTCTAAAGTTAACCCCCAATGGAGAGATTTTGAAAAAAATGAAAATGTTTTGGTCATTTTCCTCTCACCGGTTCATCATTATATTTCGTCGTCATGGTATAATCATCCCAACGCGCCAACGTGGAATTATTTAAGCGTTCACATAACCGGTAAAATAAAAATAATCGAAGGTGAAAAACTTTGGGAATCTGTAAGGCGTTTAACGAATCGATATGAGCGGAAATCTGCGCAACCGGTTTCATTGGACACGTTGCCGGAATCTGTTCAAAAACAAATGAACGGAATAGTTGGTTTTGAAATCAGTATAGATAAAACCGAAGCGGCATTTAAACTTAGTCAAAACAGAAATGAGGAAGATTTTAAAAGTATTATTAAAGAACTACGATTAAGCGGCGAGTTAAGCTCAGCGCTAATGGCTGATGCAATTGAACGTCAAAGAAATACGGCTCATTAAACAAATGTTAGACGCGCGCGTAACAGATGGCAAAGCAAATCGACAAAGACGACTACAATAATAGGTGGACTTTACCGAATGTGATTTGACAAATTCGGTTTTTGACAAGCGCGACTTGACAGATACGATGTTGAAATAGAATCATAATATGCAACCAACAATAAAAACTTTACCCGAAAAGAAATTAGTCGGCAAGCAATTGACAATGACATTTGCAGATAATCAGACTTTTAAACTTTGGCAATCCTTTATGCCAAGACGAAGGGAAATTAAAAACAACTTAACGACTGAATTGTTTTCAATGCAAGTGTATCCTCAATCGTTTGACTTTTCCTTTTCTAATCTCAAAGAAGAATTTCAAAAGTGGGCGGCAGTTGAAGTTGCCGACTTTGACACGGTTCCGAATGAAATGGAAACATATACGTTGACTGGAGGACTGTATGCAGTTTTCTATTACAAAGGTTTAAGCACCGATACTAAAATATTCCAATACATTTATGGAACTTGGTTACCGAGTTCAAACTATTCACTAGATAACAAACCACATTTTGAAATACTTGGAGAAAAGTATAAAAACAATGATTTGACATCAGAAGAAGAAATATGGATACCGATAAGACCTAAATAAGAACGCAAACCATTATACGTATTGCTTCTTCCTTTCTGATGTATATTTCGAAAATACGACCGAAACAGGATTGCCGGTTGCTGCAAAAAAAGAAATAATATTTCTAAATATTATTTCTGAAAATAATGAAAATTAGCAAAGCGGATAAAAATTCCCCAATCATACTCCGTTAAAGCATGACCACCTTCCCTGATATGATATCCCAACACTGAATGAAGAATTGGAGTGTTCGGCGGTGGTTGGTCAGGAGTAAGTGCTGATTGTTTCCCATACAAAGCATATACTTTTTGTGCGTTCACCATAGAAAGATATGAGCCAACAGGATCAGCCCACTTATCTTGTGTGGCAGATGTTGTGTAGACAGGTCTTGGTGCAATGAGTGCTATCAACATGTGTTGATCCACCGGTAAAGTATTTACATCATTATTATATTTTTTATAATTGTTGTTAAACCAATGAGGGAATCCTGTATTGATGGCTTTCACCGTTTCGCCGGATTGATTTCTTGCCAACGCAGCACCGGTACTACCCGAACAGCTGGAAAATACCATGGCAAAACGCTGATCCTGCGCACCTGCCCATAAGGATGTCTTTCCTCCGCGAGAATGACCGACCACACCGACTTTAGTGAAATCAACATCGTTATCAGTTTTAAAATAATCCATTGCCCTGCTGGCAGCCCATGCCCAGGCGCCAATTGCTTTTATTCCGTTGTCGGCATTTAACTGATCGGGATATAATTGTAAAACACCATTTTGGTATGTTTCTTTATTATCGGGTGCGGCATTACCGGTATAAACCGCTGCAATAGCGTATCCACTATCAATAACCATTTCAACAGGCCCAAAATCACTTTTACTTTTTTCGGTAGAGTCCGTATTATTTTTATTCCCATTATTGATCACCAAAAAAAGAGGTGATGGTTTTTTACTGTTATTAGGTATAACTACGGTAAGAGGAATGGCTACGTGCTTATTTGATTTCCATACAGTAATAATCACTTCTTTTAAACGTGCCTTTCCATTCAGGGCGTTTTCTACATTATTCGTAAGCGTAAATTTAATGCTGTCATAGCTTTTCAATGTTTGTCCGTAAATATTGTTTTCAAACAATGTCAATACTTCCGTTCTTCTCTTGTTTTCCCAAACTGATACCGTGTTTACAATTTGCCCGTCAATAGTTTTTAAAACGTCCGGCAGTGTGTAGTCGGCTGCCTTTGATTCATCATGTTGTCCATAACATTTTGCTACAAAAAAGAAGATTATAAAATAAAATATAAATTTTCTCATCATGGTTTTTATTCCTATTAGACATTCTGGGGATCGTAAAGATTTCGTGAATGTGATTTTTAATGATTACTTTTTTCTTTTTCTTCTTGTTCCTCTACGAGGTCGTAGACCCAACGTCCCGTCACGACGTGATTCCATAGGGATTGCGAACATATGCTTTGAGAAGTTCAACTTTGCAATTAATGAAACGGAGTTTCAAACAATGTGCGTTCCCAAAAAGCGTTTGGGAAGAAGAAGAATTACAATACCTTATAAAGCGTATAGTTACTTAGTTTGATCTTCTTTTTTAATTGTTATCGGGGCATCTTGGGTTCCCGCGTAAAAAACCAGGATTTCCGCAGTAATGCGCCCTTCATTTTTTCCGTAGTGCCACGTATTAACAACTTCAATCAGCGATTCCCCCGCTTTTAAGTGAAGCGTGTCTTTCTCTTCGGTAACAACAGTTAATTCACCTCTCAACAATACGCCCGCGTTGATCACCGGATGTTTATGTATTGGAAGCTGTGCCCCGGGCGGGATTGTTATTTTGAGAATTGTAATTTCGGGTGTTCCGGGTTTATAATTCGGCAAATTTTTACCATCCCAGCTCACTACTGATTTTGACAATACTTTGGTTTGAATACCGTTGCTGTCTTGGCTCCAAAGAATTGTTGAGAACAATACTATAAACAAAGCAATAAAAATATTTTTCATCGTAATCCTTGCGTAACGATCAAATAGTCTTTTCGATCATAGTATTGTTCAACTGAACAACATAAGTATTGATGGAAATTGTATACTGTATAAAATAATAAAATCAGAGTAATGATAAAGAATTATTTATACCATTTGCAAAGTATGCATGTCTTCTTTCTCTATGGTGCACCATAATATTCCGCAATCTAAATCAACCTATTATTTCTCTTCAAATCTCCGTACCTTAGGACTGTATATTGGTTTACTCTTCATCTGTTTATTGATTATTTATTATGGAATCACTTGTCTCCCTTCTTACTGTAAATAAATTACTCCTTTTATTCTCTGTTATCGGTATTGGATATCTCTTCGGTCAGATCAAAATTTACGGATTCAATCTTGGTGTTGCGGCTGTGCTGTTTGTCGGCATTACGTTCGGCGCCATTGACAAGCGGCTCATGCTGCCGGAGGAAATCTATATTGTCGGTCTTGTGTTGTTCGTTTATTCTATCGGACTGCAATCCGGGCCCAGTTTTTTTGCATCCTTTAACAAAAAAAGCCTTCGCGCAAATCTTTTTGTTGTGCTCGTTCTTATCGCCGGTGCAGGTCTTGCTGCCGTGTTTGCACAATTATTTGGTTTCGACACTCCGCATGCTGTCGGTATTTTTTGCGGAGCACTGACAAATACACCGGCATTGGCCGCCTCCGTTGAAGTGGTGAAATCATACACAGCACAATATCCGGCAGAACTGCGGGAAGCATTATTGAACGCTCCCGTCATTACATACGGTTTAACGTATCCGTTCGGTGTGCTTGGGGTGATTCTCTGGTTTTATGTGTTTACAAAATGGTACAAAATCGATTTTGTGAAAGAAGAATCGGAACGATCAAAAGAAACGGGTGTCAGTTCCATTCAAACACAAACGTTTCTTGTAACGAATCCTGCCGTTATTGGAAAACGAGCTGAGGATATACTGAACCTGATTGAACACCGCCGTTTTGTTCTCAGTCGGTTTAAGCGCGGCAATACGGTAAACATCATTCTTCCTGATACTGTTTTTGAAAAACAGGACTTGATTGCAGCGGTCGGTACGGCAGATTCGTTACAGCGGGCTCAGATTGTACTCGGCGAAACGGCGAACGAACAACTAACGTTGGATCATGCCGGATTTGAATACCGCCGCATGTTTGTTTCAAACGAACTTGTTGTCGGGAAACAGATCAACGACCTTCATCTTGAAAATGAATATGGGGCTACTATTACTCGGCTCCGCCGCGGCGATGTAGATTTCGTTCCTTCTCCCGATACCATTCTTGAACTCGGCGATCGTGTCCGCGTGGTAACACGACACGAAAATATCCAGCGGATTACAAAATTTTTCGGAGATTCAATGAAATCTATTTCCGAGACCGATTTTCTTTCTATTTCACTTGGTATTGTGATTGGAGTGTTTGTCGGGATGATTCCCATCCCGCTTCCAAATGGCTCAACGTTTAAATTGGGTTTTGCCGGCGGTCCGTTGATTGTGGCGTTGATTCTTGGCAGGTTACAGCGATCCGGATCCATTACATGGACAATGCCGTTCAGCGCAAATCTTGTGCTTCGGCAGATTGGATTGGTCTTTTTTCTTGCGGGAATAGGCGTAAAAGCAGGGCAAGGATTCGGCTCCACATTTCAATCAGAGGGGATTGTCGTAATGGCTGCGGGGGCAATGTTGACAACGATAATTTCGTTCTTGACATTATCCATAGGATATAAATATCTTCATCTTCCAATGTCCGCTGTCATGGGGGTGGCAAGCGCATTATCAACACAACCGGCGGCTCTTGCGTACGCAAATCAGCAAGCGCAGAACGATCAGCCGAATATGTATTATGCGATGGTCTATCCTGCATC
Source organism: Bacteroidota bacterium (assembly GCA_041658205.1). Taxonomy (NCBI): domain Bacteria; kingdom Pseudomonadati; phylum Bacteroidota; species Bacteroidota bacterium. The sequence continues at coordinate 134,834 of JBBAAO010000002.1, read as the reverse complement.
GATGATCACGAAGATTATTCTTGCACAGATGTTAGTAACGGCATTGTGGTAACTTTTTTGGGGAACGTTTTTATGCGAAACATTATTATCTTCATCACCGCCTGCACAACAATTGCATCAGCGCAAAATCCGTTCGAAGCGTATTATCTTTCCAAACAGCGTCTGCAGGAAAAAGACACCGCCGGATATTTTTATCTTGCCGAACAAGCATACACACTTGCGCCGTTCAATCTTGAGTTCACGATAAACTATGCGCGCGCATGCGTCACGGTCGGCCGGCAGATCCGGGCAACCAATTTGCTGCAAAGTGTTGCCGATATCGGTTTCGATTTCAATGTGGAAAACGATACTTCCTTCTCCCCACTATGGAAGCAGGGAAAATTTAAACAGATAGCAGCGAAGGCAAAACAATTTTCCAAGCTTACCGCAAGCAACTACGCATTTTCGTTGAAGGAAAAAGATCTTATTCCAGAGGGAATGGCATACGATCCGCGTCAGCAAAAATTCTATGTGAGCAGTATTTACAAACGTAAAATTGTTGGAATCAATTTGGACGGAACATCATACGATTTTGTCGGCGAAGGGCAGGATGGACTCTACAGTACGCTGGGAATGAAAGTGGATGCCGCACGAAATCATTTGTGGGTATTAGGCGTAATGAACACTCCGCCTGCACGAACAATGAGTAAGGAAGATTTTGGAAAATCAGCGGTTTATCAGTACGAACTTGATTCCCGGAAGCTGTTGAAAAAATATATGTTACAAGATACTTTAAAACATCTCTTTAATGATCTTGTGATTGTGAACGGTTCGATATTTATCACCGATAGTGAAACGGAGACAATCTATAAAATCAATAAGGAAACTGAAACGTTTGAACCATTCTATCATTGGGATTGGATGTTCTATCCTAACGGTATTACGGCATCGGCAGATCAACAATATCTATTCGTCGCACATTGGGCTGGAATCAGTCGAATAACCATTGCCGACACTCAGAGCGTTATGATGCAGGCAAAACCGAATACAACATTAACGGGGATTGACGGTCTCTACTTTTACGAAAACAATTTAATTGCTGTGCAGAACGGCGCCGGACCACAATCACGCATCATGAAGTTTGAATTAAATAAGCAGATGGATGCCGTAACAAAATCTACTGTATTGGAATCCCAAAATCCATTGTACAATGTTCCCACCACCGGAACAATTGTCGATGACGAATTCTACTTTATTGCGAATAGTCAATTACAAAACTTTGATGCGCAGGGAAATATTTTCCCGACGGAGAAAATGCAGCCCACCTATATTTTAAAGTTACGGCTGAATTCGAAAGAATAATTTCTTACTGGAGACCCAATAAAAAATCCCGAAGAGATTAACTCTTCGGGATTTTTTATTTTAAGAAGTAAATGTTACTGAGTTACTGATTATCAACAACGCTTTCAATCGTGGATTGAATCGTGGGAGATACTTTCCCAAGGAAGTCATAACCTGTTGCCGCTTCAATAGCATCAACGCTTACTCGGAAGGTTTTCCAATCAGCGGTTCTGCTAATCTGAGCGTTGTCGTTTGTCATATCAACAGCAATGACGCGTGTTGACGTTGTTACTCGACCGAGATCATCCGTTCCTTCCGACAACACCACAACAACTTTCCATGTTCGGGCAGGAATATTCACGTGACCGGCATCGACTGTTCCCAATGTTCCGTATCCACCGGAATAGATATACAATTCATTTCCGGCAGTAACGAGTGTGCGAAGATAATTTTCCATGCTCGCCCACGGACCTTGATTGTTGTTCGGAGCTTGCGGTACCATATTGGTCATTAAAAATGTTGCTGAATTATCCGCAACGGATGATGTTCTATCTGCTGAAGGACACATGTGGCCGCGATCGAAGCCGCTTCCGCTGTAACTTGTCGAACCAACATGATACCATGCTGCAGGAAGTGTTGCATCTGCTCTAAAATCATCTTGGCGTGGTGTGCTTCCAATCCACGATGCATTCAAATGCCATGCAACCCAGTTTGCTGTTCCTTTATCTCTGTGATACGAAAGAACATACTGCGGTTTTTCCATCAGGTAATTTGTCGGCAAATTGATATCGTTCGCTGAATTGCTTGGATTTCCAAGTACGGTATGTTCGCTGGTTGACGTTGTCGTGTCTGATCCTCCACCACCGCCGCCTCCGCCATACGTTGTAAGATTTGCCGTCAACGAATATGCTGTGGATGTGCTTGAACCGGAGGTTGAAAGAACCTCTATATAATATGTTTCGTTTGTTGTAGAGTTATATGAAATGCTTTCCGAAACACCGGCCGCGTTTGCGGAACTTGCCACTGTTGTACCGGCAGAATTCAATAACAACAGATCGTAATTCACACCTGCAGGAACGGTGAGACCAAGTGTGACGGTCTGTGTTGATGTTGCACTGAGAGAAAAGAAATCAAGGTCGGTGGTTACATCGATTAATCCCGTTTGCGTTGCAGGAACGGTGCCAACAGGATTTGCCGATGCTGTTGTGTTGTTCGGTTCTACTTCTGTCACTGTCGGTGTTGTTGCATAGTCAGAAATATTGATTTCGTCAAAATTCAAGCGGACTGAAGTTGTGCCGGTTGTTTTTCTAATTTCAAATCGAATTGTGCCGGCAATATTCACCGTAAATGTTGCTGTTGAAAGTGTTGTAGATGTTGTGGTGATTGTCGCTCCGGTTTGTGTCCACGAAGTTCCGCTGTTGGTGGAGTACCATAATTGCCAGGAACTGTTTGCATCCGTTCCATATTTTGCATGTTGAATAGTAACAGTACCGGCACCGGTTGTTTTATTAAATTTCATTGTCAGTTTACCCGTGCTTTGCACGCGGGCGCTTTTTGTTGCGACTTTCCGGTCATTGGTTGAGGTTCCAAGAAGTGCATTATTAAAATTCCAAATACCGGAACTGAGGGTTACATCAGCTGTTGTGTAAGAAGTTTTTGTTCCTGTTTCGAAGGATTCCCATGCTGTACTTCCTCCCCCGCCTCCGCCAACATAGTCGTTTATAACGAAGTCATCAAAATTCACGCGGTTTGTTGTGCCGTCTGTTTTTCGAATTTCAAAACGGATTGTACCAGTAATATTCACGGTGAATGAAGCAGTAGCCAAGGTTGTTGACGAAGTGGTGATTGTTGCACCTGTCTGCGTCCACGCACTTCCGCTGTTCGTCGAATACCATAATTGCCATGTTGTGTTTGCATCAGTTCCATACTTTGCGTGCTTTACAGTAACAACACCGGCACCATCGGTTCGGTTAAATTTCATTGTTAACTTACCGCTGTTGCGTGTTCGAACACTCTTTGTTCCGTTTTTCCTATCGCTTGAAGATGTTCCGACTAACGCTTCATCTAATGTCCACACACCAGAACTAAATGTAACGTCACCGACGGCATACGAAGTTTTTGAACCAAGTTCAAAATCTTCTGACACGGTCACTTTCTGAAGTGAGGTGTTTGTCTTAACGTTATGTGATGCTTGTTGGGCTGGATCGACTGGTGTTTCTTGACACGATGGAAGAAGGAAGAGTAGAACTGCGGCAATGGTGACCGCCAAAACGCGCGTTGCAATTTTCATGCAGACCTCATGTTGGTTGATGGAATCGTTTAACTCTCACGCGCAAATATATGTATTTCAATGCTTTTTGTAAAGCCTTAATTGCCAATTTTTTGTAATCAAATTGTTATTTTACAGAACATCACTCTGGATAGGTAACTCGTTCAAAAGAGGTTTGGATGGAGGAAGGAACACGTGAATAGAAATTGTATCCGGTTAATGACTCAACTGAATCAATACTCACGCAAAATTGTTTCCAGTTTTCATTTTTTTCGATAAGGGTGTTCTCATTCGGCATCACAACAGCAATGGTGCGAGTTGTTGACGTTATCCGTTGAAGATCATTTTCTCCTGCCTCAAGAATAAGAATTGTTTTCCACGTCAATTCCGGAATTTGAACTCGTCCGCTGTCAAGAAATCCTTTCGAACCGAATCCGCCGCAATAGATGTATAACTCTTTTCCCTGTTTCACCAGATCCCGGCAATACATTTCCAATGCAGCCCATGGACCCTGATTGTTGTTCGGTGCTTGAGGAATCATATTCGTCATCACGAATGTCACTGCATTATCGTGTTGCGTATTTGTTCTGTCGCCGGAAGGACACATATGTCCCCTGTCGTACCCGCTGTGCCGGTAACTTTTTTCATGAACACGATACCACTGTTCGGGAAGTGTGCTGTCTGCACGAAAATTGTTGCTTCGTTTAATCTCACCGAGCCACGTGCTGTCCGTATGCCATGCGACCCAATTTGGGATTCCCGTAAAACAATTATACGAATGGACATACTGCGCTTTACTCATCAAAAAGTCTTGAGGAGAGTTGATATTCGCAACGGCATTACTCGGATTCCCCAATGCGAGATGTTCCGCAAGAAAAAGCGAATCGTGTTGTCCTGCTACAACAACGACGAGAATAAACAGAAGCTCTAATTGTTTCTTCATGTATAATTTAGATCACTGAAATTCAAAATAAATCGTAAATGAATGCAAAAATTGACCGCAATATTTTAAATTAGGTAAATTTATTTTGATAACATATAGTAAGCCCCCTTTGTTGTATTGTAAAGATCGTATTAAAGTGTGTGGATGCGAAATTTAGGAGGACCGAGCGAATGGGTAAGCGATGAATGACGGGACTTTTGATGGCGCGATTCGCGCCATCAACGGGCAAGAGCGAACGGGATTCATCGCGTGCGTTAAATTTCGCAAGGAGTTCTTTTGCTTCTTTTCTTGCTCCGTCAAGAAAAGAAGAGAGTGAAGAATTTTGTTGTTTTTATCAATGTATTTTGGACAAGTCTGAATCTAGATAGAATTTTCATCATACACATAACATCCCGCATTTTCGGGATGATCTTCCACAAGTCTATCCCATTCAACAGAACGAATAAGCCAGACAATTAAAAAATCTCCAACTGCTGTAAAGGTGAATAACACTCCAAAAATAAAAATCCACCCATTCCCATTCACGAGTGAGAGAAGAAACGGAAGGAATCCTAACACAATGGCTGGCATCAGTGTTCCAAAGACATATCCGCTCTTTGGTATTGGTACAATGCAATGTGCGTACGGTGTAAGAGTTTTTACTTGAAAGCCAAATTTCACTTGTTTAATTGAAAGCTGCCCGCCGATCATCCAAGAAAGACCGTGTATCAATTCATGGAAAACAATTCCAACAGCAAAGATCGGGAAAAAATACCACGGCAACAGCATATTACTCGCCGATTTGATTGGTTCAAATCCCCAGATAAATACAAACAGGAAAAATTCTATAATGGCAAACAGGCCAAACGGCAAGGATGCCGTTTGAGCTTTGAGCATAGGAATGGAATAATCGGTTTTATTCAAGTAGTAACGTTAACGATGTGTCATCGAATAATCTGTTATCTGGCCATCTGTTCTCACACCTTCACAAACCATTTCTTTTTATACATCACCCACACAACAAGATACATTACGCTCACCCAAACAATGGCGTGCATTAATGATGCATTTAATGGAGAGAAATAGGGATCAAAAAGATTTTGTGTAAGGATTGTTTTGATTGCAACATCCTTGAACGATCCATCGCTCAGTTGAACGTTGAATTTCCACAAGCCCATCGTTCGGGCGGCAACACCGGAAAGTACAAACACAAAAATTGCATTCATACCGTACACTACAAAAGGATGCGCCCATTTTTTTATCCCTTTTGCATCGATCAGAAAATAAAATATTCCAAAAATGCAGAGTGCCCATCCGGCCATAAAAATGGAATACGAAACGGTCCAAAGACTTTTGTTAATGGGCATCCACATATCTAAGAGAGCGCCTAGCAACAGAAATCCTGCTCCAAATACAAACATCCATGTCGATTTCTCCACTTTATCATGCGATGATTGACGGAGGTAATCCCCGGTTAAGGATCCAAACAACGCCGTGGCAATTGCGGGAATTGTGCTGATAATCCCTTCCGGATCCCACGTTTTGGTTGCAGACCACATATGTCCCGATAAGAACATCGAATCGATGTATGCTGCAAAATTTCTCCCCTTGTCGAATAATCCGGTCCCGAACTCTGCTGCCGGAATGTAGAACATCATCACCCAATACGAAAGAAACAGACCGCCGATGGCCAGGATCTGTCCGCGTGAAGAGGTAGTAAGATAGATGATAGAAGAGATAAGGTAACAGACTGCTATCCGTTGAAGCACTCCCGGGATTCTGATTGTTGCAAGATTGAAGTTATGTCCCCATAATAATCCAAACGGAAATCCTGCAAGAAACAAACCGAGAGCAAAGATGATTGCTGATCGGCGAAAAACTCCCAGCATTAATTTTGTAGCGTCATCTCCTTTTGATCTGCGAACAGCAAAGGAGAATGTCATGGAAACGCCGACAATCCAAAGAAAGAACGGAAAAATAAAATCGGTGAATGTCCATCCATGCCACGATGCGTGAGCAAGCTGAGGATAGATGTTACCCCACGAACCGGGGTTGTTGACGAGAATCATTCCGGCAATCGTAAATCCGCGGAATGCATCCAGCGAAGTGAGCCGTTCTGGTTTCATAGTATTTTTGGTTAACAACTATTTTACGACAAAAAGTCTATACCCGTGTTTCGGAAGTGTAACCTTGGCGACATTTTTTGCTGCCACCGTTTTTCCGGTAAACATATCGCTGAATTTTGTGGATGCCATATTTTGGGGAAGCTCGAGTAGTGCTGTCTGTTCACTGTCAGAAAAATTAAACAGTGCAACAACGGTATTCTTCCCGTCTGTTCGGATGAATGAATAAACGTTATCAATCTTATTATTTTTTATCGATTGATAGTCACCTGTTGTAAGAGAAGGATTATTTTTTCGTAGAGAATAGAGTTTCGTATAGAATTCTCGAAATTCTTTTCCTTTTGTCCAATCAATCTCAAATTTTTCAAACAAACCCAGCTTTGTGTTATTGCCGACCTCTTGTCCGTTATATAATAGTGGCACTCCGGGATATGTATTCACAAGAACTGCTGCAAACTTTGCACCATCCACACCAAATTTTGTCACATCGGGCATATCCCATGCATTCTCATCATGGTTCGAGCTAAACCGCATCCGCAGTGAACCCTTTGGATACGACAATGATTCACGGATTAAGACGGAATCCATTTCGCTTGCCGGTTTTTTCCCTGCAAAAATATCTGCCATAGTGTGATACGAATTCCATCCATAGGTAGCGTCAAACGCTTTCAGATGGTGCTCTGCGTACATCCCTTCGGAAAGCATGAAGACCGGTTTAATGGAATCGAGTGCGGCGCGCGCTTCATCCCAAAAATCAACCGGCACCATTTCGGACACGTCACAGCGAAATCCATCGATCCCGACATCTCGCACCCAGAATTTTAACATCTCTATCATATAGGTGCGGAGTTCTTTATTAGTATAATTTAAATCAACCACGTCGCTCCAATCAGCAACAGGAGCAATAAATTTTCCCGCGCTGTCTTTCGTAAACCATTCGGGGTGTTCCCGAAACATTTTGCTGTCCCACGCAGTGTGGTTCGCAACCATATCAATCACAATTTTTAATCCCAGCGGCTGCGATTTTTTTACCAGACTTTTAAAATCATCCATCGTCCCGAATTCTGGATTGATTGCATAATAATCCTGAACGGAATAGGGACTGCCAAGCGAACCTTTTCGTTTCTCTACACCAACCGGATGGATCGGCATAATCCACAGTATCGTCACTCCCATTTTTTGCAACTCGGGAAGTCCTTTTTCTACACCGGCAAAGTTTCCTTCTTTAGAAAACGAACGAGTGTATATTTCATAAATAATTCCATTTTTTACCCATGATTCCGACGGCCGAGCTTGATTGTTAGCATACGGAGTCGGTTGTTGTGCAAGAAGTGAAATGGTGAGGAGAGCAAAAAAACAACATTTTTTCATAGTGTATTTTGATTAGTGATTGATGGCGGTAGAAAAGTAACGAAAGATATTTCTCAAAGCAATGAGAGACAATTGTAAATAATTTCACTGTCGTTGGAATGATTTCTACATTCACTCTGTTCCAGAATTATAGTATATTAAACGTATTGAGTTTTCATACGTCTACCTTGCATTGATCACCATGACTCCACTTTCATCGAAAATAATTATTCCATCCATCCTTTGTTGCGCGCTACTATTTGCCTCATGCAGTTCCAAATCCGAAGAAAACAGACCGCGCCCAGGAGCGCCAAGTGGTATCTTGACCGTAAACGGTGTCGTTCTTGAATTTCAAGAACTCGATAATATCGTCCGTTCTTCGGGAACCGTCCTCGCATCGGAATCAGTGGATCTCGTCACCGAAGCAGCAGGGAGAATTGAAAAAATCTCCTTTACGGAAGGTGCACACGTAAGCAATAACGACCTTTTAGTGAAGATCAATGACGACGACCTGCAGGCACAGTTAAAAAAGACCGAATTGCAAATTAAGCTTGCGGTGGAACAAGAAAAACGTCAAAAACAATTGTACGAGATTAACGGCATCAGCAAGGAACAATACGACATCGCCTTAAATCAAGTGAACACGCTGAAAGCAGATAAAGAAAATCTTGTCGCTTCTATCCGCAAAAGAGAAATACGAGCCCCGTTCGAAGGAAGGATCGGTCTGCGTTATGTGAGCGAAGGAAGTTACGTCTCTTCCACAACGCGTATCGCATCGATACAAAAAATCAGCTTGTTGAAAGTTGATTTTTCCATTCCCGAAAAATATTCGGACAAAGTTTCCGTCGGCGATATTGTTCAATTCAACAGTGAAGAGACAAAACTACAGTTTGCCGGAAAGCTGTACGCGATTGAACCAAAGATCGATCCGACAACACGAACGTTACAGCTTCGGGCATTAGTGGATAACAAGAATGAACGGATCCTACCAGGCGCATATGTACAGATAGAGTTGCGACTGAAAAAGATTACCGATGCACTGATGGTACCTACCCAAACTATTATTCCCGTATTAAAAGGACAATCACTTTTTGTAAAAAAGAATGGTGTTGCGGTGGCCATTCCGGTAAAAACTGGTATGAGAACTGCCTCTTTAGTTCAAATAACAGAAGGAATTTCCGTAGGGGATACTGTTCTGACCACCGGACTGATGCAGCTGCGCACAGGTATGCCTGTGAACGTGTTGTTAAAGTAACACTGTTACCAGATTCAGGATTCATGGTTCACGTTAAACGATATCGTTTGAGCGGTGTGTAGAAAATTTTGAATCCAGAATAATTTGATACTTGAATCATGAAACGTGAATCGTGAAACTTAACTTTCGAATTTTTAATTCACAATGAGTCTCGCATCCGTTAGCATACGCCGTCCCGTCCTTGCCATTGTAATGTCGCTGATGATTATTTTGTTCGGCGTCATCAGTTTTAATTTTCTCGGCGTCCGCGAATATCCAGCCATCGATCCCCCCTTCATCAATGTGCGGACAAGTTACACCGGTGCAAACGCCGATGTAATCGAATCGCAGATCACCGAACCGCTGGAAAAAGCGATCAACGGTATTGCAGGAGTTCGTAATATTTCTTCCAGCAGCAGCCAGGGATCCAGCAACATTTCTGTTGAATTTAATCTTGATGCCGACCTTGAAGCAGCAGCAAACGATGTCCGAGACAAAGTCTCCGGCGCTCAGCGCCAATTACCGCAAGATATTGACGCCCCTCCGGTTGTCACAAAGAGTGATGCAAATTCGGATGCTATTATTTCCATGACGGTGCAAAGTACAATGCGGAATCAATTGGAGGTGAGCGATTATGCCGAAAACATTATCGCACAAAATCTTCAAACAATCCCCGGTGTTAGTACAACACAGATTTGGGGAATGAAACGGTACGCAATGCGGCTCTGGATGGATCCGGAAAAACTCTCCGCTTACGGACTGACGCCGCTGGATATCCGGAACGCTCTTAGTCGAGAGAATGTCGAGCTCCCTTCCGGAAAAATTACAGGCAATCAGACAGAACTGATTGTGAATACCAAAGGCAGATTAAAAACTGTTGATGATTTTAATAGTCTCATTGTTAAATCCAACGGAACAAACATTGTCCGTGTCAGCGATGTTGGTTTTGCCAATCTCGGTCCAGAAAATGAAGAGACGATCCTAAAGCAATCCGGCACGCCGATGGTTGCAGTGGCTATAATTCCGCAGCCTGGCAGTAATTATGTTGAGATCGCGGATGAATTTTACCGGCGGGTTGAACAGATTAAAAAAGATCTCCCTGCAGATATCACACTCGATATTGCTATGGACAATACACTGTTCGTAAAAAACTCCATTGTTGAAGTACAGGAAACAATTCTCATCGCTATCCTTCTGGTTGTCGGTATTATCTACCTCTTCTTCCGCGAGTGGATCATCGCATTCCGTCCTCTCATTGATATTCCGGTCTCACTTATCGGCGCGTTCTTTATTATGTACATCATGGGATTTTCCATAAATGTGCTGACGCTCCTCGCCATAGTGCTTGCGACGGGACTTGTTGTAGACGATGGTATTGTGGTGACAGAAAATATCTTTAAAAAAGTTGAGCTGGGAATGCCTCCGATGGAGGCGGCATTCGCCGGTTCGAAGGAAATTTTTTTCGTTGTTATTTCTACCTCCATCACGCTTGCCGCTGTGTTCCTCCCGATTATTTTCCTGCAAGGATTCGTCGGACGGCTGTTTAGGGAGTTTGGTATTGTGCTTGCCGGTGCAGTGCTCATCTCGGCATTTGTTTCGCTCTCCCTCACACCGATGTTGAATGCTCATCTCATTCGGAAAAAACGGACACACAGCAGATTCTATAAATTTACCGAACCGTACTTTGAACGTTTGAATGCATCCTATGAACGCTTGCTCGCTGTCAGCATGAAACATCGTTGGGGTGCAGTTGCAATTATTGCAATGTCGTTTGTTATCATCATCCTCATTGGTGGCTCACTCCAATCGGAACTGGCACCGTTAGACGATCGAAGTGCGCTTCGACTGCAAATAACCGGTCCGGAAGGGGCTTCATTTGAATATACCGACGCCTTCATGGATCGGGTCGTTTCGTTCATTATCGATTCTATTCCGGAACGACGCATTGCCTTAAGTGTCACCGCTCCCGGCTTTGCCGGTTCCGGCGCAACAAACACTGGTTTTGTACGGCTACGCCTTTCTGAGCCGTTCGATCGGCAACGCTCACAGCAGAAAATAGCCGACTATCTTTCTCGCACGGCGCGCGAATTTACGGAAGCGCGTACTTTTGTCATTCAGGAACAAACCATTTCTGTCGGCGGCGGCGGACGGGGACAGCCGGTGCAATATGTATTGCAGAATCAGAATTTTGAAAAACTCCGTGAGTTTGTTCCCAAATTTATGGAAGAGGTCAACAGAAGCAACATCTTGCAAACTGCCGATGTGAATTTAAAATTCAACAGGCCGCAGCTTGATATTTCCATCGACCGTGACCGCGCACGTACGCTCGGAGTTTCCGTGATTGACATTGCACAAACGCTGCAACTCGCCTTCAGCGGACAGCGCTTCTCGTATTTTGAAATGAACGGATTTCAATATCAAGTGATCGGCCAAGTGAATCGGCACAACCGTGATGAACCGCTCGACCTGACATCGCTGTACGTGCGGAATTCTCGCGGTGAGCTGGTACAGTTGGACAACCTTGTAGTGCTTCGCGAACAAAGTGCGCCGCCGCAGTTGTATCACTACAACCGTTTCAAAGCCGCGACTATTTCAACCGGACTTGCTTCCGGAAAAACAATCGGCGACGGCATTAAAGAAATGGACCGCATCGCAAAAAAAGTGCTCGACGAATCGTTTACGACTGCGCTAAGCGGAGCTTCGCGCGACTACTCTGAAAGTTCATCAAATACGATGTTCGCTTTTGTGCTTGCTCTTGTATTAATCTTTCTGATCCTTGCTGCGCAATTTGAAAGCTTCGTCGATCCCATCACCATTATGCTTACGGTACCCCTTGCACTTGCCGGCGCGCTCTTATCATTATGGCTTACCGGTCAAACTCTCAACATCTTCAGTCAGATCGGCATCATCATGCTGATCGGTTTGGTAACAAAGAACGGTATTTTGATTGTCGAGTTTGCCAACCAGCAAAAAGAAAAAGGGGTGAAGCTAATTGAAGCGGCACAATTTGCAGCCGCATCCCGGTTCCGTCCTATTCTTATGACAAGTCTTGCGACAATGCTCGGTGCGCTCCCCATAGCATTAGCACTCGGCAGCGGGGCCAAGAGTCGTATCTCCATGGGAATTGTTGTAATCGGTGGCTTGTTCTTTTCTCTTGTGCTGACACTCTTCGTTATTCCGGCAATGTACACATTCTTTTCGAAGGAGCAGAAAATGACGGAAGCAAAAACGGAATCTACCATTCCAGATATTTCTGCTGTAGAAAGCGTAATGTAATTCTTTCAGAAAGAATACTTCGCTCAATGGGCCGACAGAAGAAGAATGTTCCGAAAGAAAACAGCCAGCCAAATCTTTCCCTTATTGACACACAGCAATACCGAGATCAAGCGCTCGTTGAACAAATTAAAAATGACAATGTTCATTCATTCGAGTTGATTTTCAAATCTCACTACCGGGGACTTGTACACTTTGCCCTACAATATGTTTCACAACAAGCCGCCGCTGAAGAGGTCGTTCAAAACTTGTTTGTTACTTTGTGGGAAAACAGAAAATCCTGGACTCTTCGTTTCACACTTCGTTCGTACTTGTACGGAGCAACTCGAAACCAAGCGCTAAATTATATTCGGCAAGCACGCTCGATTGATCGACTGGATGAGGCACATCTTTCCATTGAAAGTCCACTCCATGAAACACCCTCTGCACTCCTTCAGACAAAAGATTTTAGCGCCGCGATCCACAAAGCAATACAAACACTACCCGAACGGAGCAGATTAATCTTTTTGTTGCACCGCGATGAAGGGCTTACGTATCGTGAAATATCCTCTATTCTGAATATTTCGGTGAATACCGTGGAAACACAAATGGTCCGCACGCTGAAAAAACTTCGAAGACTGCTGTCGCAATACCTTCCGGTAATTTTTCTGATGCTTATAACTAACCTTTATTTCACCCTCTGAAATTCGTAAAACCATTCAAAAAATATTTTTTTTCTTGTCACGGTAAACGGCCTTTGGCGTGTCATATAAGAGTATGATGCAATTTCTCTGAATCAGAATCGCTGTTGTAGGAAATTTGGAGGTTATGACATGAAATCCGAAATCGATCTTTCGTTAGCTATACGATATTTTCAAGGAATATGTACACAGGAAGAACGACGCCGTATCGAAACCTGGGTTTCCGATAATCCGGATCATAACGCTGAACTCGAAGCGTTTCGCCGATTGTGGAACGACACCGGGGATGAAAAATTTAACGTCGACATCAACGCAGCGTGGGACAGAGTTTCCGAGCGGACTGGCATCAATACTTCGATTTCTACAATGCCATCTTCAGACCAACGCACCGCAGATCGGAAGAGTTCTTTTTCATCCTTTTTTCGCACCGTTGCGGCGGCAGTTGTTCTCCTCGGAGTAATTTCTGCAACGTATTGGTATTGGAATTCGTCAGATTCAAAACACCTTATTCTAAAAGAAGTATCTACGAAAAGAGGAGAACGGGTAAAACTACAATTTGCCGATGGAACAACTGTACAGCTCAACACATTCAGCACTATTCGATTTCCGGAAGAGTTTTCTTCTGACGTGCGTGAAGTTTGGCTGCGTGGGGAGGCATTTTTCGATGTCGCGCGGAATGAACAACTCCCTTTTATTGTCCGCACGGAACATGCCATTGTAAAGGTTCTCGGAACCGGATTTAATGTGGAGGCGTGGCCGGATGAAAACCATGTTGATGTTGTTGTCTCCCAGGGAAAAGTTTCTGTTCGCTCTGCTACCCTATCAACAAACCGTGAAGTTATTCTCACCGACGGAGAACAGAGCATTATTGCCGAAGGAAAATCCCCTACCGAAGCATTGCATGTTCAGATCGATGAATACCTTTCCTGGATTGATGGTAAATTGCAGTTTCGCCGGACTCCTCTGCCGGATGTTCTGAAGCAATTGGAGCGTCGGTATGATGTCCATTTCACCGTAAAAGATTCAACGCTTATGCTGCGAACGTTAACGGCTTCGGTTAAGGATGAATCGCTGCCGGAAGTTTTGACGTTAATTGCTCTTTCACTGAATGCCAGATACGAAAAAGAGGGAACGGTTGTAACACTGAGCGTTGATTCCCAATCGCAGGGTTCTAAAAAGCAAAGGGTACACTGATGTTTAAAATAATTGACAAGCGATATTTGATGAAAAAAGATTGTTTAAACTCTGCAATATTAATTACATGGCTGTTATTCGGCATGGCTGAGATGACAATGGCGCAAACCAATTCATCCAATTTGATTACTCTCGATCTTCAGAATGTTCGAATAGAAGAAGCGCTTAAACGAGTTGCCGATTACTACTCTCTCTCATTGTGGTACAGCGAATCGCGAGAATCGGTTCCAAAAAAAATATCGATACAGTTGCGGCAGGCTTCGTTTCAACAGGCAATGAAATCCATTTTAGAAGATACTGATCTTCAGTACACTTTTCCCGAACAAGGTAAGCTTTTAGTCACCAACAAGGCCGACAGAGAAATTGAAAACGGAAGTATTGCCGGAAAGATTGTCGACAAAAAAACAAAACAACCTATTCCCAGCGTGAATGTTGTTGTTCTGGGAACACCCATTGGGATCACCACCGATATCGAAGGAGAATATTTTCTCAAGGATGTACCTGAAAATATTTATAAACTCAAATTCTCTTCACTTGGTTATGCGGGACATATTGAAACCGATATCAGAGTTGTTCGTGGAAAAACAACGACCGTAAAAGAGATCGAATTGAACGAAATGATGCTAACGGCAGATTCTATTCTCGTCACTGCCGGGTATTTTTCAAACGACAACGTTTCACCAGTAACAAACTTTACCTATAATCGGGAAGAAATTCGCCGCAATCCCGGATCACAAGGAGATATATTTCGCGCTATTGAGACGTTGCCCGGCGTTGGGGGAAGCGGCGGAGAATTTTCCGCTTTCGCCGTCCGTGGGAGCAGTCCAAGGGATAATATTATTCTGATCGACAATATTCCGTTCGATAAAGTTGCGCACCTTGTTGCCGGTTCTGAAGAGGATGAAGCGCAAGGAGGACGATACAGCATCCTGACTCCTGGATTGATCGATGAAGCTTTGTTTCAGGCGGGAGGATTTGGTGCGCAGTACGGTGGAAAAAATTCTTCGTTTCTCGACTTAAAGATCAAAGAGGGAAACAAAGAATCATTTATAGCAAACGGCACGTACGATCTTTTTGGATGGGAGGTGAATTACGACGGGCCGACGTATATGCTTGGAAACACTTCCTTCCTCCTCTCCGCCCGGCATCACGATTTTGACCGGATGCTTGAAATGATCGATCTAAAAGATCTCGGACAAATCCGGTTCTCTGATGTGATTGCAAAAACAACTACAGAAATTTCTCCCGAGCATAAACTTTCCATCATTGCGATCTATTCTCCAGAACATTTCGGGCGCACAATAGACAATGTCTTCGATGCGAAGAATAACGACTTTGAAACCTTCGTCGGTTCGTTAGACGAAACAAAATACCTACTCGGCGCAAACTGGCGATATCTTGTTAACACAGAAAGTTTTTTGGAAAACACAGTTTATCTGAAGCGAACAGATACCGAATACCATTACGGTCGTGTTTATATCAATGTCATCAACGGTGTTGTTCCGGCAAAAGAAACTGTTCCAATACGACAAGATTATATCAATAGTAACAGCAATCAGGATCAGTACGGTCTCAAATCGTTGTACACGGTTGCATTAACATCATATATTGCTGTTCAAACGGGCGGGGAAATATTCATGGATGATTTTCGTTATCGATATGAACAACAAGGGGTGGATACATCCTACATATTTGACGGCGACGATTATCGTCCCGATCCGTTGAAATATTTTACGATCATCGATCCGCACTCTATCAACACATCGCAATCAGGAAAAAAATTGAATGCTGCGCTCTTCGTGGATTATCGGCATACATTCTGGGATCGACTGATGGTAATGTCGGGCCTTCGGTACGAGTACGGCGAACTGTACAACCAGCAGACCATATCGCCGAGATTCAGTGCAAGTTATCAGCTTAGCGAACAGATGAAAATACACCTTGCTACCGGAATTTATTATCAGATGCCCCAATACAGTCTGCTGATGTTCGATAAATCCAATACATCGCTTCATAATGAACGGGCTGTTCACTACATCGTGGGGTGGACATATTATCTCAACGAAGAAATGAAGATGACAGTAGAAGCATATCGAAAGAATCTGCGCGAGCTGCTAGTCCATACAGATCGGACAAGACGTTTCCGCACGAACGGAGGGACTGGGTATGCTCAAGGGATTGACATCGGACTGATTAAGCGCTTCTCAGATCAATGGTACGGGCAAATGAATTTTTCTTACGCACAAAGCCGTCGAAACGACAATTATGGTTCCGGCGAATACAATGCCGATTTTGGTCAGCCGTACATTGCCAATATCCTGCTTGGTTACGAATTGAATAAGGAATGGTCTTTTTCAATGAAATGGAAGTTTGCATCAGGACGACCGAAGGATTCGTACGTTGTGCATTCGAATATTTTTCAAGATTCTATCTATTTCCGTTATTCAAAAGAGATTACCGGTAATAACAATTTGCGGTATAGCGATTTTCATACATTGAATATTCGAATCGATTATCGAAAACAGTTTGGATCGGTTCCTGTTGTTGGCGGCTTGGCGATTGTCGCGTTTCTGGATATCTTAAATTTGTATAATCAGCAGAATCCTAACAGCGAGGAGTTTCGTGAAACAAGCGGCAAAGTGCTGACTAATGGACTGGGGATGCTTCCAACGATTGGAGTAAAGCTGGAGTTTTAAAATGAATTTAAATAAAACTTAAGCACGGACTTCCGCCACACTTTTTGGTAGAAGACTGTTCCGGAAATAATATTCACATCATAATACTCATCGGATTCTTACTATTTTCTTCCCATTGTAACGGATTGTTCTCGATATATTTTCTAACATTTTGAAGGTGCGTCTCATTCCGAATTATACTGTCATAAAATCTTGATTGCCATAGTTTGATGTCAGGATGTTCTTTTCTCGCTCGAGCGGTTACTGAAGCTTTAAATGTTCTCATAACAATCGAAAGGGATTTTTTTCTTATCTCAAATTTTTTCTCCTTCAATTCCAAACCCTCATTCGGATTATCAATCAATAAAATGCCATGTACGTGATTAGGCATTATGACATATTCATCTAACATTACAAATGGTGAACTAATTGGAATGTATAGCCATGATTGTTTAATTATTTCCCCAATATCAGTAAGAACTACATTGCCATCATTTATTGTACTAAAATATTTATGGCGATTTTTGGCAACTAACGTTACAAAATAATATCCTGAACTTGCGTAATTATAATACGGGAGCCGATATTGTTTTTTCGATTTATACTTCATTTTATTGCCGCCAGACCGTTCCATAAAATTCAATCAATTCTAAAATCTTTTGCACGGACTAGCGTCCATGCCACAGCTTACTTCAAAAAAAAATGCTTTGGTGAGGACTTGTGTCCGCACCGACAAACTTTCAAAAAAAGTCTTGGGCGCGGACTGGCATCCGTGCCGACAGTTTACTTCAAAGAAACAAAAATAATAGATCTTTTCGGAACGGTCGCACTTATTCGCCGAGTTTTTTAACGGAAGATCGTTCTCATAAGTTATTATTTGCAAAAAAAATGCTTTGGTGCGGACTGGCGTCCGCACCGACAAACTTTCAAAAAGGGCTTTGGCACGGACTGCCGTCCGTGCCGACAAAGGAATCTACTCAGTGAAGTGGATTTATGCCGGGAAAAAGAATTGATTCTTGAGGTAAGCTCAATCATTGTAAAATGCAAAACGCGGACTAGCGCCCGCGTTAACATGTTTTATTGCCAATATTTATTTTTACGAGGTTTTTCTCGGCGGCCTTCGGGAACTTCCGGTTCGCTTCCCTCTATTCCCATCGCGACGCGGTGCGGGTCGCTCTCGCTTCATTTCTTTGCGAGGAAATATTTCCGTTACAGGAGTCAATAATGTTTCATCAGGATAGATGCATTCGATTTTCCGCTTCATATATTCTTCCAGTTTTGGAATTTCGTATGAATCCTCCTCATCCGCAAAACTGATCGCAATACCGGTAGCTCCTGCGCGTCCCGTACGACCGATACGATGAACAAACTCTTCGGCATCCTGTGGAAGATTATAATTGATCACATGTGAAATCGCATCCACATGCAGCCCGCGTGAAGCAACATCGGTTGCTACCAACACACGTACTTTTCCTTCGCGGAAATTTTCAAGACGTTTAATCCGCTGCCGTTGATCGACATCGCCTGAAAGAAGCGTGCAGGGAATACCGTACGTCTCTAATTTTTCTTTTAAATCCCGTCCCACGTCGCGTCTGTTTACAAAGATTAACACCCGTTCCAATT
Organism: Bacteroidota bacterium; assembly: GCA_041658205.1. Classification (NCBI taxonomy): domain Bacteria; kingdom Pseudomonadati; phylum Bacteroidota; species Bacteroidota bacterium. The sequence goes on along the minus strand of JBBAAO010000002.1, from coordinate 116,171 downwards.
GTTTCTGCTGCATTAGATTATACAGCAGAGGAAATTTTTCGTCTTTCGTGGTGATGTAGGTGATCTGTTCAATAGCAGAGACAGCCATCGTATCCGGAGTGACTGTTACTTCAATCGCCTGACGGGTCCATGATTCTGCAAGCCGCTTTACTTCGGAATTCATTGTTGCAGTAAAGAACATTGTTTGACGTTCGGATTTTTGCGGTGTGCTCAAAACAATACTTCGCACGGCAGGTATGAATCCCATATCCAACATTCTGTCCGCTTCATCGATAATGAGAATTTCCGTCTTTCCCAAATCGACATATTTCTGTTTTTTAAAATCGATGAGACGCCCCGGCGTTGCAACCACGATGTCTACTGTTTCGTTTTTCAAATTCTGCATCTGTTTGTTGTAATCAATTCCCCCAACGAGTGAAAGAACTGCACACGGCGCAAACTTGCCAAGCAGTTGGGCATCTTTTTCGATCTGCATTACTAATTCGCGTGTCGGCGCCAGAATCAATGCGCGGGGTGTTCCTCTCTTTTGATCTTTAATGGGATTGCGGATGATGTGAGAAAAAATGGTGATCAAAAATGCGGCAGTCTTTCCTGTTCCGGTCTGCGCTTGCGCAGTAACATCGTCTCCGCGCATCGAGATCGGAAGGACCTGCTCCTGTACTTGCGTGCAATATTGAAAATTCAAATCGGCAATAGCATGCAAAATTTCCTGCGGAAGATCGAAATCCTGAAATCGAGTTTTGCCGTCAACCACCGGAACTTTAAATGCAGAAGGATCCCACGGTTCCGATGGAATGAATACTTTTGGTTTTTCTTTTGCCACCGTAAGAACTTGCGTATTCTGTTGTTCACGATCCTGTTTTTCATGACGCAAACGGTATTCTTCCCGCGTTTCTCTTTTTCGCTGATCGCGAGGATGATGCGTGCCGCTCGGTTTTTCATTCGGAAATTTTTTGTGCTGATGTTGGTGCTGTTTTGGAGTTTCTTTTTGAGGGATCGATTTAGGGGGTAAGACAGTTTTCGGTTTTGCTCCGAAAAACGTCTTCAATTTTGAGACAAAGTTCTTTAGCAAGATAGATTTCCAATAATGAATCTGACGGTGAGTTACTCTATTAATATACAAAATTGCATCATTGCATGATACAACCGTCATTCCGTTCCGTTGAAATCGAAAAAATTCGGATAAGGCTTTTTTCAGCAGTTCGATTGTCAAAAAACACGAAAAATCACAGAAAAACTTCGTTTCTCGAATGTGTTTGTTAACAACTGTTCATTGATAACAATCCACCATTACTGTATATTCTCTATATAAATGGAAAGAAAATATATGAAATCATTGTTTATTGGATTCTTAGTTTTTTTCGTGACATTCGCATTATCGCAGGAACAGCCGCATAAATATTGGATCTATTTCAAAGCAAAAGAACCTCTCGCACTTTCAAAAGCTTCATCTCCATCCGATATAGCGCGTCTCACTGGAATTTCAGAACGTGCTCAGTTGCGGAGATCAAAAGTGTTGCAGCAGAATATTTCTTCCGAAGACCTTCCAGTATCGGATTCATATCTTTTGGAACTAAAAGCAAAGGGGATCACAGTCGAAAATACATCCCGATGGTTCAACGCGGCAACGGCATATCTCTCGCAAGCTCAATACGAACAAGTTCAGTCTCTCTCCTTTGTTCAATCGGTAGAACGAGTATCAACGTTTAAGCGAAAAGAATTACCTAAGAGCGAATCCTTTATACCACAATTATCTAAACAAGCAGCCGGCAAATTTGTGTACGGTCTTTCACAATCTCATATGACAGCTATTAATGCAATTGCAGTGCACAATATTGGTATTTCAGGACGCGGGGTGCTGGTGGGAATGTTGGATACCGGATTTCGTTGGAAGATCCACGAAGCGATGCAGAACATGAAAGTAATTGCGGAGTACGACTTTATTCAAAAAGATACCAATACGGCGAACGAAGGGACTGATGGATTATCACAAGATTCACACGGGACTTCTACAATGTCGTTAGTCGGAGCATATAAAGATGGACAATTAGTGAGTCCTGCGTTTAACGCAAACTTTATTCTTGGAAAGACAGAATATGTTCCATCCGAAACAAATGTTGAAGAAGATAATTGGGTTGCAGCAATTGAATGGATGGAAGCACGGGGTGTTGATGTCGTCAGCAGTTCTCTTGGATATAAAGAATTTGACGCTGGCCAAAAAAGTTACGTATATACCGATATGAATGGAAAAACAGCGACCACTTCGAAAGCGGCAACGATTGCTGCACGCAAAGGTGTTGTAGTTGTGAATGCAATGGGAAACGAAGGAGCAAATCTCAATCCCCCATCTCTGACAACACCGGCAGATGCGGATAGTATTATTTCCGTCGGTGCAGTGAGTGGTTCTGGTATTCTTGCCGGATTCAGTTCAAACGGACCAACATCTGACGGCAGGATGAAACCGGATGTGATGGCGCATGGAATCGGGACATACGCTGCGACAGCGAGCAAAACGGGTTATACCGGTTCCTCACAAGGAACGTCCCTGGCAACACCTCTCGTGGCCGGAGTTTCTGCAATGATTCTTTCCGCGCATCCGGAACTGACGCCGATACAAGTTCGCGATGCATTACGAACAACAGCAAGCAATGCAGACAAACCAAATAACTCCATCGGCTGGGGAATTATTAACGCCTATAAAGCTGTCCTGAACAATGGAATGGTTATCAGCACTGATCCGGAAATTTCTTTGACGCAGGATAGTAATTATTCCATTGGAGTGTTTGTTGTTTCAAAATCGGTGGTAAAAAAAGATTCTATCCGTATACTTTACACAGTAGATAATGGACTGACCTTTACAACAATACCAATGACACTGGGCGAAATTGTTGACACCGCAACAAATTCAGGAAAATATTCTGCGGTAGTTCCAAAATTGCTGACAACTCCTCGTTTCTATGTTCGTGCAGTTGATGCAACAAATGTTTCCCGCACCAGTCCATACACTGCACCGACGGATTTGTACGATGCAAAGACAGGAACAACGGGAGTTACACCTGTCGATCCCGTTCCCGTGACATTTTCGTTACAGCAAAATTATCCCAATCCTTTTAACCCGGCAACAACGATCGGTTACGATCTTCCAAAATCGGGTTATGTTTCACTTGTTGTATACGATCTGCTTGGAAGAGAAGTGGCAACATTAGTGAACGAAGTAAAATCCTATGGAAAATATGCTGTGCCGTTTAACGGCAGCGCGTTTGCCAGCGGAGTTTATTTCTATCGATTACGATCAGAAAATTTTGTCGAAACAAAACGAATGATGCTGATAAAGTAATTCCCTTTCGTTGGACCGTCTGACAAGCCGTTCCAACGAAAGACCGGCTGATTTTTCATCCTCAATCCCTTGGTCTTGGGGATTTTTATTGTACATTTGTTGCAGTATGAATCTTTCTTTTCAATTACCGCTCTATCTTGTTTTCGTTTTTATTGTTGTATCGTTTACGGTATCGCATTACCTGTACCGCTATACCGTTCCCCAGGTTTCCACTGCGAAGCGCATGATTCTAGTGTTTCTTCGAGGAACAGCGCTAACATTTATTCTTCTGGCAATTTGCGAGCCGCTATTTCAACTGATCTTTACGGAAAATAAACGACCCTCTATTGCATTGCTTGTTGATAACTCATTGAGCATGTCCCAAACGGACGGAGCGGGAAATCGAGAAAAAACAGTGACATCATTGCTTCAAAGCGATGCCGTCGAAAAACTTTCCGGTTCGGTTGATCTGAAAATGTTTTCGTTTTCATACTCCACAACAACGTTAATCCCGGAATCGCTCAACATAAACGGAGGAACAACAAACATCTCCTCTGCAATACAAACCTCATTAAAAACAATCGACGATCTGCGCGGAATTATTTTAGTATCAGATGGAAATTATAATGCAGGATCAAATCCACTCTATGATGCGGAGAAAAGCAGGATACCACTCTTTACCGTTGGTGTGGGAGACACAAATGAACAAAAAGATATTTCCGTTTCAAAACTCCTTGCGAACTCCATCGGTTATGTGGATGCAGCAATTCCTGTTGATGCAACAATAAAAGCATCGGGTATTTCTGCGCGAACAATCTCCGTATCGTTATTGGAAGACGGAAAAAAAATTGCAGAGCAGACAGCCGCTATTCCGGCATCCAATGGAATTACAGAAATTCCTCTCCAATTTTCTTACATCTCAGCAACTGACGGTGTAAAAAAATTATCCGTTGCGGTGTCCGGTGTAGAAGGAGAATTGACTACGAAGAACAACAGCCGATCTGCGTTAGTGAAAATTCTTAAAAATAAAATGAATGTTGTCATTATCGCCGGCATGGTAAGTCCTGACGTTGCCGCGGTAATGCAGGCGCTGAATAGTGAAAAGAACATCAACGCAAATCTTTTTTATCAACTTCCAAACGGTGAATTCAAATCCCAAAAAGAGAATTTGGAGATCCAATCTTCACTGACAAAAGCAGATGCAGTCGTCACGATCGGGTTCCCGGTTTCCTCTACTTCGTCGTCGTTTATCCAACAGTTTCAACAAATACTCTCCTCGCGCTCCCTTCCGGTCCTTTTTATTGCAGGAAGAACGCTCGATCTTCAGAAGGTACGGTTGTTGGAGAAATTTTTCCCGTTCACTGTTGCTTCGGATCGGATCGATGAACAGATGATTCTACCGACTGTTTCTGAGAAATACATGTTCCATCAATTATTGCAGAATAACGGATCGATGATAGAAAAACTTCCGCCGATCTTCTATTCCTTGCCGACGTTCTTGGCAAAACCGGAAGCGCAGCAGCTTCTTTCTGTTAGGATTCAAAATGTTCCCTTGACAAATCCCCTTTTTCTTATCCGCACAATCGGCAACATTAAATCCGCAGCATTTGCCGGTTACGGATTGCATCGCTGGAAAGTGCTCGCCGGTTCGTCTGGTGAAACAAAGAATTTTTTCGATCAATGGTTCATATCGCTCATCCGATGGCTTGCCACTCGAGAGCAGGATTCCTTCTTCCGTGTTGAACCATCAAAGGAATTTTATACACAAGGCGAACAGATAGACTTTGCTGCGCAGGTGTATAATCAAAGTTATCAACCGGTGGACAATGCGGAAGTGTTTATTTCCATCCGTTCGCATAAGAACAATGAACGATATGAAACCACGCTATCGTCAATCGGTACCGGACTATACGAAGGAATTATTGAAACTCTTTCAGAAGGAGAATTCAGCTATTCCGCAGTTGCTCTTGCCAATGGTGATACGCTTGGATCGACAAACGGAAGAATTTCTGTCGGCGAGCAATCGATTGAATTTGCAGAAACGAAAATGAATAAGTCGTTGATGAAACAGCTTGCTTCCGCATCCGGAGGGATGTATTCCGATGTTGACGGATTTACTTCGTTAGTGGAAAAGATCCTTTCCCGAAAAGAGATGCAGATGCAGGAACAAACACGAACGCAAGAATTTGAATTATGGAATCTGCCGACATTCCTAACAATTATCGTTCTCTTATTCGGCGTTGAATGGCTGCTCAGAAAGCAGAGTGGGATGTTGTAACGCTTCGCATGAGCGCAAAGAGAGATCAGATTGTTAGATAACAGATTGTGGATGTTGGTGTACAATTCATCACCAGCTTTAAAAACGATCTGCTTTATACAAAGGGAAAAAAACATCCTGAGAAAGTCCCAAAAAAAATTCAGGATGAGTTGAAGGATCTATACTAAAAACAAAATACAATTATCATATTTATGAAAAGAACATTCTTATTACTCGGATCTCTCTTCGCCTTTTTTGGTGTTGCGCTTGGTGCGTTTGGCGCACACGGATTAAAAAACATTCTCCCGCCCGACATGCTCACCGTTTTTGAAACGGCTGTTCGTTACCATATGTATCACGCGTTTGCGATACTGATTGTTGCTGTACTTGTCGAAAAAGTTCCTGTCGCAATACTTGCGGGACGATTGTTTGGACTCGGCATCTTATTGTTCAGCGGCAGTCTCTATCTTCTTTCGTTGACAGGAATCCGATCGTTCGGAATGATCACACCGTTCGGTGGTATTGCATTTCTTGCGGGTTGGGGTGTTCTTCTGTATGCTGGCTTTAAAATGACAAAGGAGAACTGAAATCAGTTCTCCTTTGAAAAATTGCAGCAAAATTTATTTGCTTGCGATCATCGATGAAACTTCCGCGTTACTGTAGCTGCTCAACACGTTTCCGTTTACATCAACAATATTCATGTTACCGTTTGCATCGCTCACTGCGTATGCAAGAACGTTTCCTTCGGAATCTTTCACCGTGGATTTCCCTTCTTCGCGGGTAATGGTGAATGATTTTCCGCCGTAGGAGACGGTCATTTCATTCTTTTCTTTGTTAAAAGCAACGGTTGTTCCGTCTTCCGATGTAACGTTCGAAGTCATGGGATTGGTGCCGGTCCAGAATTCAAGAGAGTTTAAGATAACTGTATCGATGAATCCGGCAATTCCATACACCGGAACAACGTAGCATGCCAAGAACACTAATTCTACTACCCACTTGTTACCCAATGATCCGTTCCAGTTATACACTTTTTTTGTCAGTGCAAATGATCCATAGCATCCAACGGACATAACGGCCATTGTCGCGATGAGCATTGCAACAACAATTTTTTTGAATAATTTATTCATTGTAACTCCTGTAAGTAGTTTGGAAAATAAGTGGGTTAGTTGCTGATGCGAGTATACCATATTTTTATATTTAGGGCAAGAGGTTGAATAAGAAAATATTTTTCGGTAACCTGATGATGTATTGATACACCTCTTCGTGTTGTCACAATTGAAATGCCATGAAAAATATTTTTGTGCTTTTGTTCTTTCTCTTCATCACGGTGTCCGCTCAGCAGTCGCGTTCGTGGAAGAAGACGAATTTCGATTATACGGCAAATTCATCCCGAATTAACGATATTTTCTTCGTAAATCCGCAGATTGGTTTTGTGGCAAATGGAATAGGCCAGATCCACCGAACGACAGATGGTGGCATCACATGGACCCGACAGTTGAATAAGGGAACATTTACTCATTTCCGTTCCATTGGCTTTTTTGATTCGCTGAATGGCTATGCCGGCGCGCTTGGCTGGGGAGATGTGAATAATCCAAACGCAAAGGATACGGTGATTCTGTACAAAACCACGAACGGCGGATTGAACTGGAATCCGGAACATCAACTGACAAGCAAAACTTTTGAACGTGGTTTTTGCGGAATGCATGTCGTCGATGATTCCATCATATACGGCGTCGGCAGAGTCCGCGGTCCGGCTTGGTTTTATAAGACGACCGATCGCGGAGCAACGTGGATTGCCAAGGATATGAAAGCATATGCGGCAGGTTTAATTGATGTCCGATTTTTTACAAAAGATTCCGGAATCACCATTGGGCTCACCGATACCACACATGAAAAATCGCGCGCTATCATCCTCTCTACCGCCGATGCAGGTGAAACATGGGACACAGTTTATGTTGCTACGAGAACGAATGAATGGGCATGGAAGATCAACTTCCCTTCCCGAAAGATTGGTTACGTCAGTCTTCAACGGAACAGCAATGTTGCTCCAGTCTTCATTTTGAAAACAACGGACGGCGGGCTGACATGGGTGCCCAAGCAATTTTCCGCTTCCGGGTATTTTGTGCAGGGAATTGGTTTTTTGAATGATACACTTGGCTGGGCCGGCGGAACTTCCCTCGCTCCGAAACAAACGACAGACGGTGGAACAACCTGGACATCCATCACCATTGGAAACAGTTTGAATCGATTTCGAAAGATGAACGATTCATTGATGTATGTTTCCGGTTCTGGTGTTTGGAAATATTCATCCGATGCAACAATCGGCGTAAGGCAAACAGCAGAAAGCGTTCCGTCATCAACTTCGTTGCAGCAGAATTATCCGAATCCGTTCAATCCGCAGACCACCATCGAATTTTCTATTCCGGAAGATGGGTTCGCCACGATTTCCGTCTATGATATTACCGGTGCGTGGATTAAAACACTCTTCAGCGATCAAGCGAAAAAAGGGATGGTTAAAGTCTCGTGGGATGGAAGAATCGAAAGCGACGAAGAGGCAGCGTCCGGAACATATTTTTACCGATTGGAAGTAAAAAATTTCACACAAACAAAAAAAATGATCTTATTACGTTAACAGAAGAGGACCAATTATTATGATGCGCACAGCTAACCCGGCATTGAACGATAAAACATTTCAACACATTGGTACGGGAGAATATACCGATGCTATGACGTTACAGGGAACGGTAAACAAAACAGGCATGATGCTTCTGCTGGTTGTTGCCGGTGCGGCATATACTTGGAGCTTGTTTGCGGATGGCAATACCGAATCCATGATGATGTGGATGATGATCGGATTTTTTGGGGGATTGATTACCTCGGTTGTGACGATCTATAAAAAAACATGGTCGCCGGTTACCGCACCGTTGTATTCAGTATTGCAAGGCTTCGCTCTTGGAGGACTTTCTGCATTCTTAGAATCGATCTATTCAGGAATCGTCATTCAGGCAGTTGCATTGACGTTTGGAACCGCCGGGTGCCTGTTGATTGCATATACATCCGGCGTCATTAAAGCGACTGAAAATTTCAAACTCGGTGTTTTTGCCGCAACTGGCGGAATTGCATTGATTTACTTTGTGGGATGGATTATGAGTTTATTTGGTACATCAATCCCGTATATTCACGAGAACGGATGGGTCGGTGTTGGATTCAGTTTGGTCACGGTGGTGATCGCAGCATTGAATCTCGTTTTAGATTTTGATTTCATTGAAAAAGGGGTGGAACATGGTGCACCCAAATTTATGGAATGGTTCGCTGCATTTGGATTGATGGTTACTCTCATCTGGCTTTACATTGAAATCCTGCGATTACTTGCAAAATTAAACAGCAGAAAATAATACTGTTTCATCTGCTATACAGTAAATTCTTCGCTCCTTTGCCATACATTGGAGCGATTTTTTTTTGTTGAGAATATAGTGTTATCAACACATTTCTATTCTTTGCTTCTTTCGAAATGCGTGGCTATATTTTCGCAGCATAATCAAAACATTTTGTCATCTTCATGAGGAGCACGTAATGACATTTTTTATTGGCATGATCATCGTTGTTGTAGTTTTCATCATCTGGGTAATTGCACAATATAATGGCCTTATCACTTTGCGAAATCAAACAACAAATGGATGGAAACAAATTGATGTTCAGCTTAAACGCCGACACGATCTGATTCCGAATTTGGTAAATACTGTGAAGGGATATATGGAATTTGAACAGGAGACGCTCGATAAAGTAATTAAGGCGCGGAATGCTGCAGCGTCAGCAACCGGAATAGCTAACGCGGCGGCAAAAGAAGGAGAACTCTCTACTGTGCTTTCTAAATTTTTTGCGCTCACGGAAAATTACCCGAATTTAAAAGCAAATGAAAACGTGAAACAGCTTCAGGAAGAATTGACGAGCACAGAAAATAAAATCGGCTTTGCACGACAATTCTTTAATGACATCGCAACAAAATTCAATACGGCACAACAAACATTTCCAGGAAATATTATTGCAGGAATGTTCCAGTTCCAGCCATCGGAGCTCTACGAAATACACGATGCTGCCGAACGCGACGTACCGGCAGTAAACCTCTCGCTAAAGAAATAAAGACTCAACGACATGCCTGAACTACCCCGAAACATTTATGAACAACAGAACGCCAACAAGCGTAATACTGTTTTCATTATGTTCCTGTTTGCGCTGTTCCTCGGCTTTATCGGGTGGGGCGCGGATATGTACTTCCTAGGATTTGGGAATGATGGTTTTCCCTTTCCCGTCATCACCGTTGCAGCATTATTGTTTGGGGGATGGAATGGATATTGGAGTTTGGAACAAGGAGCATCAATGGTGCTGTCGTCTGCCGGTGCATTTCCTGTGCCGGATACCGATCCTCAATATCAAGTGCTTCGTAATGTTGTGGAAGAAATGTCTATTGCATCAGGTCTTCCAAAACCTGCAGTGTTTATTATTCCGGATTCCGATCCTAATGCGTTTGCCACCGGCAAAGATCCGGATCATGCAAGCATTGCTGTTACAAAAGGTTTGGTTGAAACACTGAATCGTGAAGAATTACAGGGTGTTATTGCGCATGAAATAAGTCACATTCGTAATTACGATATTCGAATGATGACCGTCGTTGCCTCCCTAATCGGAGCTGTAATGTTAATCTCTGAAATTTCTCTTCGATCTGGCCGCTATGGAAAGGTTCGCAAAAGTTCGTCATCGAAAGACGATGGAGGTGGATTTATTATTCTTGTTCTCTGGCTGGTTACCATTATTCTCGCTCCTATTGTGGCCCGCATCCTAGCAATGGCAGTCTCTCGGCAGCGCGAATATTTTGCCGACGCTTCCGGAGCCGAATTGACAAGAAATCCTCGCGCACTTGCTGCAGCGCTTCAAAAAATATCTGCCGCAGTTGAACCCACTCTATCAATTAAAAAAGGGACTGCACACCTGTGTGTTGCAGACCCGCTTGGCAGCAAGATCAACAATAAAGAAGGTTTTTTTGCCGAACTATTTGGCACGCATCCCCCCATACAAAAGCGTATCACACTCCTCAGAGCTATGGCGTATCGTTTTGAATAGCGTAGAATTGTAAGAATTAAGACCAATAAATCCCTCACCTCTTTAATACTTCTGGGATATTTTTATGCAAAAATATGGGGAACAAGTCCTCTTTATTTCGTCTATTATTGTAACATTGTAACTCCCTCCAACTTTTTTTATCTTTCATTAATTATTGAAAGGAAGTATCGCTGTATGATGAAGCGTTGTTTATGGTTTTGTGGTGCAGGAATTATTCTTATAATCGCAGGATGCTCTTCCGGCAAAGAAACTGCTGAAGTACCGAATGCTCAATCCAAATCATCCGCAGAAAACGAAAAAGACCGTGCGGTGGCAATGCAGTTGTTTATTGACGGTTCTCTGAAAGAAAGTAAAGGTCAGTTTGCCGAAGCGATTCTGGATTACCAGGATGCGTTACGGTACGATCACGATCCGGCAATTTTTTTTGCATTGGCAAAAAGTTACGCACAATTACGCCGGTACGCTCCCGCTGCTGAAAATGCAATCATTGCCATCCAGCACGATCCGTCAAAAATAGAATATCACGAACTGCTTGCACAAATCCATATTAACGCCGGACAATTTGAAAAAGCAGCGGGTGAATACCGAACGATTTTAACTATCGATCCTGTGAACGTTACGGCAACCTTTACACTCGCGCAGCTACTGGAGCGCGTAAAACCGCTGGAGGCGTTGGAATTATATTATACTCTTATTGCACGACAAGGACCGTCCTGGGATGTTTTATTGCGGGTTGCACAATTAAATTCTGTACTTCAACGGTATGACAAATCGGTTGAGGCGCTGGAAGAAATGCAAAAGATCGATCCGAATAATCTGGCAATAAAACAGAATCTCGCCGAAACGTACATTCGGGTAAAGAAATATGACAAGGCGCTCGGAGTGCTGAACGATGTGCTGGAAAAGAATCCGGACAATATTATGCTTCGCACAACACTCGCCGATGTGTATTTGCAGCAGAACGATTGGAACTCTGCGAAGAAAGAATTAAACACCGTCCTTCAATCCGATTCTCTTGATCCTGACACACACATTCGCATTGGGATGGCTTTCTACGCTCAGACATTGAAAGACACGCTCGTTATTCCGGAAGCAATCGAAGTCTTCAATCAGTATGAAAAGAATTTTCCGACCGATTCGCGTCCGTTTGTTTACCTTGGCGTATTGCATCGTGGCATCAAAAATGATTCCATTGCAGAACAATATTTTACCCGTGCAACACAATCGGCAAATTGGAATGGCGATGCATGGTGGCAGCTCGGTTGGATGTATTTCGACCGGCAGAATTTCAAAGAGACCATCAGCATTATGAATAAGGCGAAGCAGTACACGCCGGATGACTTTCGTATCTATTTACTCCTTGGCATTGCATATAACCGTGCAGGAATGAATGAAGATTCGCGTGTCGCGCTCGAGCGAGCGGTGGAATTAAATCCAATAGATTTGAACGCTCTCTCTTCACTTGGTCTCACCTACGACGCACTGAAAATGCATACGGAATCGGATTCCGCTTACGAACGCGCGTTGAGGATTGATCCCAAATCTCCTTTGGTCCTGAATAATTATGCGTATAGTTTATCCGAACGCGGAATGCAATTGGAGCGGGCAGAGAGCATGTCGAAAGCCTCTCTCGCCGCCGATTCCCTTAACGCTTCTTATCTTGATACGTACGGATGGATTCTCTTTCAAAAGGGAAAATATTCCGAAGCGCTCCCCCATATTCTTAAAGCCGTGGAATTGGGTGAAGCTAGCGCTGTTGTGCTGGAACATCTTGGTGATGTGTATGCAAAATTGAACAGAATGGATGAGGCAAAAAAATATTGGTCGAAGGCGTTGGAAAAGGATCAAAACAATGTAGCATTAAAAGAAAAAATTTCCCGGGGAGCGCTGTGAGAATTCTGAAATTATTTTGTTTCTGCTCGGCGTTCCTCCTCGGCTGCGCCACGGCACCAAAACCGGTGGTCAACGAAGCAATGACAACAGATGAACTCCAATTCCGTCTAATGCAAACTGTCCGCTCGTTGAAGGATTTTTCTGCTGAAGGTTCCATCACGGTGAACACTCCCACCATGAATCAATCCGCAGGATTTGATCTTGTCACGCGTGGAAAAGATTCTGTAAAACTCTCCGTTTACGGTCCGTTTGGCATTACCGTTGGTACGGCACTCTTCAACCGACACGAATTTACCGCGTACAATGCATTGAACAATACCGTCTACCGCGGTTCGCCGGAAAAACAAATGCGCATGCTTCCGTTTGTTAAAGATGTTCCATTTGAGCTTCTGATCAGTTCACTGCAAGGAATTCATCCTTTGCGATTTACTTCTCCGTTGGATAGCTTGGAAGTGAAAGCGGGACGGGTATACTCCTTCACTATCGTGAATGAAGACAGTTCGTTTGATAAATTTTTGTTTGACGAAAATGTATACCACATTACACGATGCATTCGAAAAGATAAAAACGGCATTGTTCTTTGGAGCGTGAAATATTGGTACAAAAGAAACGGGGACAGTTCCGTCGTTCCAGAACAAGTTGAAGTGAACATTCCTTCTAAAGAATCGACTCTTGTGTTGGAATACGGATCTGTTTCTTATGATTCCGTTCAATCCCCATTGACTATTTCCTTCCCGGATGACGCCGAGATTATTACCATAGAATGAAATGGCTTTTTCTATATAGTCTTTGCTTCCTCCTCTTTCTCCCCGATGGTTTTGCAAACCAGCAGACGGATATTCGAAGGAAAGATCTGCAATTAAAACGGCTTCGCGCCGAGATCCAGCGATACGAACAACAGATTGACGAAAGCGAAAAAAAGGAAAAGGCAACGCTCAGCCGTCTGGATATCATTGAAAAGAAGGCAAATCTTGTTCGGATACTGCTTGAAGAATTGAGGGATGAGGAGAAATTAATCCGCACATCCATCGAAAGCACGAGAGAAAATGTCGGACAACTCGAAAAGCAATTGGCCTTTCTAAAGAATCACTATGCGAATTATGTTTCTTCCGTATACAAATATGGAAAAGTGTACGACTTGGAAACAATCCTTTCCTCAAATTCTATCAATCAACTCTACATCCGCATCGAATACATGAAGCGCTTTTCGGATCAGCGGAAAAAGGATCTTGAAAAGATTCTTTCCAAAAAAGACCAGATCGAAATTGAGCACAGCACGCTGCAGGAAAAACTTTCTACAGAACAGCAATTAATCTCCGAAAAAATCAAAGAAGAGTTTACGCTCAACAAAACAAAGGAACGTCGAAAGAGTGTGTTGAAAGATATTCGTGAAGATAAGTCGCTATTAAAGAAAGAGCTGACACGAAAAATCTCCGCCGCAAAGGAGCTCGAAAACCTTATTACGGTATTGATTGAACAGGAACGTATCCGAAAAGAAAAGGCGGAGCGAGAAGAACGCGAACGGAAAGAACGTATTGCAAAGGAACGCGCGGCGCAGCGCGAGCGTGAACGAGTTGCAAAAATCGAGCGGGAAAAAGAGTTGGCAGAGTTAAAGAAAAAAAATGACCTTGCAAAAGCAAAAGCAAAGGAACGAGAAATTGCCGAGGCGAACCGCCGTGCTGAACTTCGCGAAAAAGAATATGAGATTGAAACAGCAAAAGTAGAATTGGTGCTGCGTCCCCTTCTTGAACGAAAGGGAAAATTGATTTGGCCCGTTGTTGGAGGCAGGATTGTGGCGGAGTTCGGCAATCAGGTGCACCCCGTTATGAAAACCATTACTACTAACACCGGGATTGATATTTCAACAAAGGAAAATGCTCCCATCCGAAGTGTTGCCGACGGTGAAATTGCGCTTATTCATTGGCTGCCTTCGTACGGAAATTTGATCATTATTAACCACAGCCATGGATATCGAACAGTCTATGCGCATTTATCAGAAATTTCTGTGGTAGCTGGTCAACAAATTAAGGAAGGGGCCATCATTGCAAAAAGCGGCGAAACTGTCTCCGGAAATCTCCTCCATTTTGAAGTATGGAAAGAAAAAGATAAACAGAATCCTCGGGATTGGCTTGCACGAAGATAACGAATCTCTGCGATGTGAACTATCCAGTGCTTCTTGTAGATTTTTTTTGTTAGATTGTGATAAATAGTAAACCTCTGTGATCTATGTGCCTATGTGGTTCAAAAAAACATTAAGGATAATCTGTGGCAAAACGAATTGAAAAAATTGAATCATTAAAACCGAAACGTAGCGATGTTGAAGCTGTTCGCGAACTGAATGTATCATTTCAAGCGATGAGAACTGAGATCGCCAAAGTGATTGTCGGTCAGGATGTTGTGATCGAACAATTGTTCACCTCTCTCCTTTCGCGCGGGCATTGCCTGCTGGTAGGTGTTCCCGGACTTGCAAAAACTCTGTTGATTAAAACGCTTGCCGATGTGCTCGATCTGAAATTCAATCGCATACAATTTACGCCGGACTTGATGCCGAGTGATATCACCGGTACAGAAATTATTGAAGAGGATAAAAAGAGCGGCGGAAAAGTATTCAAATTTGTTGAAGGACCGGTTTTCGCTAATATTGTTCTTGCGGACGAAATCAACAGAACTCCACCCAAAACACAGGCGGCTCTTTTAGAATCGATGCAGGAACACAAAGTGACCGCAGCGGGAAAAACATATACGCTTGATGAACCATTTTTTGTTTTGGCAACGCAAAATCCAATTGAGCAGGAAGGAACCTATCCTCTGCCGGAAGCACAGCTGGATCGTTTCATGTTCAACTTATGGCTTGAATATCCTTCGTTTGAAGAAGAAAAACAGATCGTCAAATCTACTACAAGCCAATATGCACCGAAACTGAAACATCTCTTAAATGCCGATGACATTATTGGGTATCAAGATCTTGTGCGCCGTGTTCCGGTGGCGGATAATGTGATTGATTTTGCGGTGAATCTGGTGGCAAAAACCCGTCCGAAAGATGCGCATGCACCGAAGTTCATTAAAGACTGGCTCACCTGGGGCGCAGGACCTCGTGCGTCGCAATATTTGATTCTTGGTGCAAAGACTCGAGCCATTTTAAACGGCAAATACACACCAGATATGGATGATGTCCGCTCTGTTGCCATTCCTGTGCTGCGTCATCGTATTATTCCCAATTTCAATGCTGAAGCTGATGGAATCACGGCGGTGGAAATTGTAAAAAAGCTCGTAGAGTAAGAATAGACCCGCATCTTTAGAAGAGAGTTTTTATAACGTTCTTCGAAACCCACGACAACTTCAGAAGTAATTATGAATTCTGTAGGTCATATGAAATTATATGCATTTTTAGCCTTCCTGACCGCTGTTCATGTCAATCCGGCATTCGCACAGTTAAATTTTTGGAAACAACTTAATGGACCATATGGGGGAGATATTCGCTCAATGACGGCGGGAGACTCTGGTCAAATTTACGTTTGGACAAATTCATTTAATGGATTGGGAGATGGAAAGTTGTCTTATTCATCCGACGCCGGAAAAAATTGGGAACATAAACAAACTCCCGGAAGATTTGTTTTGCAGTTGCTCCGTACGTCGAAAAAGCAATTAGTTGTGGTAACAAACGAATCTTTTTTTCGCTTGGATTCGGGTAAAACAGAATGGATTAATATTGCAAATTCCCTCCCGTTGGATCCACAACGTGTTTCTCGTCTTGCTGAAGCAAATAGAATCTTATTCGTTGTTATGTACAACTATGGTCTTTATGCTTCTTCAAACGATGGAATATCCTGGAATCTTCTCAATGCAAGCGATACAGCATATTCTTTTACTCACATTGTTGCAGATACAACCGGCACTTTGTTTGCCGGAGGACGGCTTGGTGTTTTTACATCGGTTGATAGCGGAAAATCCTGGATTTCAAAAAATGCCGGTCTTGAACAAACAAATTTTATTGTTGAAACAATGACGACAGATAAAAATGGCACTCTCTATGTTTCGTTTAATATGGGAGGTTTTTTTGTCTCGACTGATCAGGGAAATACCTGGAAGAAGCATGGCACAATGGGACATTTTGAAGGTTTTATTATTAGTTCTTTCGGTGGAAAATATTTTGCCGGTTATGGAGGGAAAATTATATTCTCCGCTGACAGCGGCACAACGTGGAACTTTGTTGCCGGAAAAAATTTAGGAAACAACATCAGGAAAATAGCACTTGATTCCGGCGGTATTTTGTACGGAGCGACTGCACGAGGTACGGTCTACAGTTCTACCGATGACGGAGAAACATGGTTCACATCTGGTTTAGCAAATAAATATATCAGCAATATCACTGTCGGTTCAAACGGAACAATATATGCAGGAGCGATTGATTATGGTTTATCAATGTCAAAGGATAAAGGAGATCATTGGCAGGCAATTGATGTTGGCTTGCCAAGCCCAATCAACCTGCATTCATTATTAACCGTATCGGATCAATATTTATTTGCCGGCACAGAAACCGGTTTGTATCGCACAAAGCTGGATACGATTCAATGGAAATTAGCAGGGTGCGGGTTGCAGGCGTATGCTGTTACAGCAACAGCCAAATTGAACGATTCGATACTTTTTGCGGGATTTAAACATGGGGTTCTCTACCGGAGTTTGGATGGCGGGAACACGTGGAAAATTATAACAACGTTATCAAAAGCAATTTTTGATATTGTTCCCGGAAAAGACGGAAAAATTTTTGCAAGCGGACCGGGCGGAGTATATAAATCAACAAATAATGGTGATACGTGGTCTACAATAAATATGGCTGCCCTGCTTGAAGGGGGTTATGTTGAAGCATTAGCTGTTTCCCCGAATAAAACAATATTTGCGTCCAGCATAGATGCGCTGCTACGATCTACGGATGATGGTGTCACCTGGACTCGCATTCTTGGTACTAATGGGCATCTTCATCCAATTGATGCCCTGATTGTAACAAACACAGGGACTATATATACCGCATGGGATTCTGCATATGTTTCCACCGATAATGGTAATACCTGGGAATCGACAAATATATACTCCCCGGATTGTTTTTCCCTTTCCAGTGATGGTTTTCTTTATGCGGGAAATTGGTATGGCGTATTTAGCACTCAACCAAAAGTTATGAATGTGAATCCGTCCGATCTTGGAGTATCGGCAACAACATTTTCACTCTCCCAAAATTATCCAAATCCTTTTAATCCGACAACATCAATTCATTTTACCGTTCCACATAATTCGTTTGTCACCCTAACAATTTACGATCTTATGGGAAGAGAAATAGAACAACTTGTTGCCGAAGAACGACGTGCGGGTACATATACGATCAAATTTATTCCAAAGAATCTATCGAGTGGAATGTATTTTTATCGGCTGCAATCTGGCTCTTTTAGCGACACAAAAAAATTAATTCTAGTAAAGTAACCGCGTTGCTTTTAGTTCCAGAATGTTAAGATGTAAGACACCTCTAAGGTGTTCTGCATCTATTTGAAATATGACCAACCATAAAAAAATCTTCCGCTACAATCTGATTGCAATCGGTTGTGCAAGTATTTTTTTCCTCACCAGCTGGATGTGGCCATACCTCATGAATTTGTTCATTGCGTATCCTATCGGTCTGATAGGTCTCTTCTTTTGGAACAAAGGAAAAATTCCGGATCAAAAAAATATTATGGGCACGATCGCCATTTCGTTGCTTGCGGCAGGACTGTTCGTTTCATTTGCCGCGCTGCTGTTGTTTCGCTGATCTCTTCGTATCAAAATACTTTTGAGAATATTCGCCCCAAATTCCCCTCATTTCGTCCCATCTCATTTGAACGTCTCTTGTAAATTTTGTAGGTTCACGCTACATTCGTAATGAACATTGTTCTGGAGAGCGTATAATGCGAACACTTTTTAGCTTCATGATTGTTGTCGTGGTATTTTCATCGGCATCTGCCGAACGGTCTATTCCCCCATTTGTATCAACTCAATGGCTTTCGGATCATCTCAATGATAAAGACTTGGTCGTTTTACAGGTCGGCTTCAGCCGAAATGAATATAAATATGCACACCTCCCCACGGCTCGATTTGTGTGGTTCAATTCACTGGCCGTTTCGAATCCAGATCTGAACACAGAAATGCCAACGCTGGAAGAAGGGAAAAAAGCCTTAGAAGAGCTTGGCATTGCATCTGACTCAAAAATTGTGGTTGTCTTTGCCGGACAAAATGTTACCACAACAACAAGAATTATTCTTGCTTTGTCATATTTCGGATTTGCCGAACAGACAGCGTTGTTGGATGGAGGCTTAGAGATGTGGAAAAGTGAAGGAAGACCAATCTCTAAAGAAATTCCGCACTTCATAAAAACAACACTTTCTTTGAAGATCGATCCATTGGTGATTACGGATGCCGATTGGGTGAAACAGAATCTCTCCAATCCAAAGGTAACAATCGTTGATGCCCGTACAAAGAATTTTTATGATGGTAACGGAGGTGGTGTTGCTCGCCAAGGACATATCAAAGGTGCGAAGAGTCTTGTCTTTAACACGGTTCTCGATAGCACAAATAAAATAAAATCTGTCGCTGAGTTACAAAGACTTTTCGATAGCGCCGGCGTCGCGAAAGGAAGCACGGTCGTCACCTATTGTCATGTGGGACAGCAGGCAACACTTGTTTATTATGCTGCAAAATATCTCGGCTACAATGCAAAAGTGTACGATGGGTGTTTTGAGGATTGGAATGTGCGGGATGATAGTTATCCTATCGAAAAACCGGAGTCAGTGAAGAAGTAGATCTCCTTGGAAAAAATACCGAAAGTAGTTGAGTAATTGAGATATTATTCCCTCGTACGTTCGGTTACTCAACTACTCACATACTTATATACCATGAGTGCACCCAAACCATACATGAATCCTTACCTCGCAGGCATCGGAATCGGACTCGTCCTGCTTGCTGCCTTTGTAATTATGGGAAGAGGCCTCGGCGCTTCAGGTGCATTAAGTTCATTTCTCACTTTTGGTGTGAACAGCGTCGCACCGTCGCATGCTCAATCCAACACTTTCTATAAAGAGTATCTCTCAACACCATCTGGAAATCCGTTAAATGATTGGCTCGTCTTCGAGATCCTCGGCGTGCTGATTGGCGGATTAATTTCGGGACTCATTTCGGGGCGGGTGCGTCGTACTGTTGATAAAAGTGCACGAGTTACCATTACGACAAGAATGGTGTACGCATTTTCCGGTGGCATTCTGATGGGATTCGGATCCAAGATTGCCCGTGGGTGCACAAGCGGTCAGGCGTTAACAGGAGGAGCACTTTTAAGTGTGGGAAGTTGGGTCTTTATGATTGCTGTGTTTGCCAGTGCATATTGCGTTGCATATTTTTTTAAAAAGCAGTGGACTTAGTATGAACGCACCATTCTATCAATTTGGATTATTTGGAAATGAAACAGCATTGTTATTTGCTGTCGTTATCGGTATTGGTTTTGGATTCTTTCTTGAACAGGCAGGGTTCGGAAGCAGCGTAAAACTCGCCCAGCAATTCTATTTTCGCGATCTCACGGTTTTTAAAGTGATGTTCACTGCAATTATTACTGCAATGCTCGGTTTGTTTTGGTTTTCTTGGTTTGGGTTGATCGATCTCTCACTTGTTGGTGTTCTTCCAACATTTCTTATCCCTCAACTGGTTGGCGGATTGGTATTTGGAGTTGGATTCGTGATGGGGGGCTATTGTCCCGGAACATGCTGTGTTGCCTCTGTTACCGGAAAGATGGATGGATGGATCCATTTGCTCGGAATGTTTGCTGGAATTTTATTGTTTGGCGAATTATTTCCCCTCATCGGTGATTGGTGTTCATCGACCTCAATGGGTGAAATTACTCTGTCACAAGTATTGCATCTCTCTCATGGAACAACGGTGCTCCTTATCGTCCTGGTAGCGCTTGCCGGATTTTGGGGCGCCGAGAATCTTGAAAAACGACTTCGTACGGAATAAAATTCATGACTCTCAATAAATTACTTGTCGGTATTGTCCTCGTTCTTTCACTTCTTGCTGCATCCATTGGTACGCCTCAACAATCAGAAGTGAACGTTCCGGAAATTGCTGCGCTCATTGAAAGCGAACAGGATCATATCACCCCTCTTGAACTCGCCGAACAGCTCTATGCAGGAAAAAAGATCCGATTAATCGACTTGCGTGATTCTTCACTGCATGCCCTCAACACAATTGCTGATGCGGAGAATATGACTCTGCAGGAACTGCTGAACGGAGGGATCAAACGAAATGAAGTTGTTGTGCTGTATTCTGAAGGGGGAATCCATGCATCTCAGGCATGGATGCTTCTAAAAATGAAATACTATGATAGCGTATACACGCTGCTTGGAGGATTTGCGGGATGGAAGGAGGAAATTCTTTACCCCACATTAAAAATCGATTCGACATATGGAGGGATCAACTATATTAGACGGCGAAAAGCTTTAAGTTATTTCTTTGGAGGAGAACCAAATATCCTTTCCGCGGAAACAGCACTGCCAAAAACGGCACGACAGAAACAACAACCTCCTAATCCAATTCCTCTGATAAAATTTCAAAAAGAGGAAGAGAAACTAAGAGATCAGTGTTAACGTAAGAACTTTTTTATCTTTTGTATTATTTGAAATATGAGCTACGTTAAAAACGGTTTTTACTTTAAGGAAACTCAAAAGATTGAGTTGAGTAAAATCAATTTCATAAATGAAAAATTAAAAGGGCGTCATGAAAACAATAATGTTTCTTATACTATCAGTTTGTGCATTGGCCAAAGAGCCATCATCAGTACAAGAAATTAATATAGATATTCTTGCGCATGATGGTGTTAAATTAAAAGCAACATATTATACTTCGGATAAGCAGGGACCAGGAATGCTATTGCTGCACCAATGCAATATGGACCGCAAGAGTTGGAAGCAACTTGCTACAACTTTAGCTCAATTCGGTATTCACGTGCTTACTTTCGACTATAGGGGATACGGTGAGACACCTTCCGTTGGAGGATACGAAAATCTCTCCAAAGACATTGATTCGGCACTTGCAATGTTGATGACGCAGCCAAGGATTGATACGCTCAATCTTGGCGTTGGTGGTGCCAGTTGTGGCGTAAATAATGCAATAGGATTAGCCAAACGCAGCGGTAAAATAAAGGGTTTAATGTTGCTTTCGGGTGGGACTTCAAAAGCAGGACTTACTTATTTACGTAACAATCCTCAGTTGGCAATATTCGGTGCCGCCAGTTCTGAGGAAGATCCTGCTGTGAAGTCAATCAGGGAGATGGTGGCCACATCAACAAATTCGGTCAGTACAATGAAGGTGCTAAACAATGCCGGACACGGCGCACCCATGTTTACAAAAGATCCTACACTTTTACAGTCGGTAGCCGACTGGATGGTACTTGTATTGAGATAAATTTTCCCTGAGACAATTAACAGAACCGTAAATTGGTTATTTAAAACCAAGTTTTTGACAATTTCAAACAAGAACTGCGAGAGCGTTGTTAAAAATCATCCAGAAGCCGATCATGGACAGTCTACAACTAATTGAAGAATGAACAAACTCCAACTTCTTTTTATTACCGGATTATTAACAACGGCATGTTTTGCTCAATCAAGCAATCAGGTAACGATTGGTACGACACGATTACTCTATTCAAACGTGTTACAAGAAAAACGGAATATCTATCTTTACTCACCCGCGGCGCAAACGGTGAACCAAAACACCCGATATCCGCTGATTATTGTTTTCGATGCTGAAACGCTGTTTGAATTGTTGGTGAGCACATCTCGCTTTATGTGTTATTCCTCTGAAATTCCCCAAATGCCGGAAGCGGTGATCGTCGGGATTCCCAACACCGACAGGAATCGTGATATGCCTATGCCAAGTGCCTTGGATGGACTTGGTGAAAAGAATTTTTCACAATTTGTCTCCGACGAATTGCTACCTTTTTTAACGAAACATTTTCCGTTGAATGGTCATACGATCATCATCGGACATTCTCAGGGAGGTCTGTTTGTTTCGTATCTTCTTGCACGGAAGCCGCTGATCTTTCCGTGGATTCTTTCCTTTGATGTTCCAATCAACATCGACCCAAAAACAGATGCGCTCAAAAATAATATTGCACGCTTACTCAAAGAGAACAGCAAAACAAAGTACGTTTCTATTGAGAATGCGTTCGGCTGGGGAACTGATTGGAGTCGGTTCATGCCAAAAGGAAATAACGCACTGCAAGTGATATTGTCTGGTGAAACACATGAATCCATTCCCGGCAAAGGGATGTACGATGGATTAAAATTCCTTTTTCAAGATTTTGCTCCCGTAAAAAAGGATCTCTCATTGTTGCAACTGAAAAAACATTACGAAACAATATCGTTAAGCTATGGATATCATTACCAGATCCCACTTCGTATATTGTTGGGAAGTGCGTCCAGAAATCTCATGGAGCATCGCAAAAAAGAAGTACTTGAATTGACACAATATGCAGAAACGATCTACGGTACCATGCATGAGATCGACATTCTGAAAAACAATGCTGCAACGATCGCATTGCATGATAGTTCTCTTGCCGATTATTATTTGGGATTGCGGAAACCCTCTGCCGATGAAGTGCTTCAATATATTGGTATCTGGAAAGGGAGTCAGAGTAGAGTTCAGCCATCTTCAGGAGAAATTCAATTCCAAACGAAAGAAGAGCCAATAACAATAGAGATTTCAATAAACAATAGTGTGCCAACACTGTTTCGCGTCGATCCGCCTTGGGCGCGGGGAAAGAGAATAGAACAAGAGGTGTTTTCTGTATCGAAGAATGGAGAGTTAATCTTCGGATATAAAAATATGGGTTCCGGCGTCATTGTTTCAACGGCAAAGATCAATAAAAATGGAAATCTTGCGGGATCAACTCAACTGAAGGGATATATCGTCCCCGAAGATATGCCGGAAAAAGACCGATCATTTATGGATTGGATCAAAAGAACACCGCAAACATTCGAACTGATCAAACAATAATTGCTGCTAACGCCGGTATTCCTTTAGATATGCCGGTAGAGAAACTGTTTCCGGCAGTCGTTCATCTCTTTTTGGTTCACCAAATTTCATACTCACCGGCATTACCCCGGCCCACATCGGTAAAGCATAATCTTCCTCATCATCTTTAGCGGGACCGATCCGTATTTTTGCAGAGGCAGATTCAATATCGATCGCAATAATGGTGGTGATGTTTGTCTCTTGTTCTGTTGGTTTTCGCGCGTCATTCCACCGTCCCTTAGCAATATGCTCTGTTAATGCTTCAAAGACTTTCCACTTTTCATCATATCCCTCAATCACTCTTCCCTTCCCAAACAACACTGCCGAACGATAATTCATACTATGATGAAAGACCGATCGCGCAAACACAATTCCGTCAATCAGTGTCATTGTCAGGCACACATCATTTCCTGCTTTAAGATGTGATAACATCCTGTTCGCAACAGCGCCATGCAGGTAGATTGTATCACCAATCCGAACATGAATCGTCGGAATAACAAACGGTTGTCCGTCAACAACAAAGCCTGCGTGACAAATCAGCGCTTCGTCGACAATGGCATAGACTGTGTCTTTGTCATAATGGCCCCGCTGAGGAAGCCGGCGTACTTTATTACGATCGCTTTGTGGAAATTCGCTCATGGGTTTCCCAGAATGTTAATAAGGATGATACAAAATCACACTTGTCCAAAATACATTGATAAAAACAACAAAATTCCTCACTCTCTTCTTTTCTTGACGGAGCAAGAAAAGAAGCAAAAGAACTCCTTGCGAAATTTAACGCGCGCGATGAATCCCGTTCGCTCTTGCCCGTTGATGGCGCGAATCGCGCCATCAAAAGTCCCGTCATTCATCGCTTTCCCATTCACTCAGTCCTCCTAAATTTCGCACCCACACACTTTTATACGATCTCTACAATACAGCAAAGAGGGTTTACTACTTGTTATCAAAATATATTTACCCAATTTGAGTTACTACAGCCAATTTTGTATTCAGTTACGATTTATTTTGGACAGCTGTGATACAAAAGATAAGCAGTTTAGAGAAGAGTCGCACCGGAATTTTCTACGGATATCACTTCTGATGTTGCCTGTTGTCCGTTCCGTTCGAACGCCTGTTTCATGGCGGCGGCAATCTGTTGTTCGTGTGCAACGGCAAACGCAAAGACTGTTGGTCCTGCGCCGCTAATGTTGAAGGATAATGCACCGGCATCGAGTGCTGCTTTCTGAACATCGGCATATCCGGGAATAAGTGTGGCACGGTATTGTTCATGGAGACGATCAGTAGTCACATAGCGTAATGCTTCAAAATCTCCACTCATCATTGCAGCAACAAGGGATGCTGCATTTTCGATATTGGTGACAGCATCTTTAAGGGGAACTTGCTGTGGAAGAATCTTCCGTGCTTCTTTCGTCTGTACCTGAAAATGAGGAGAGCAGGTAATAACGGAAAGTGGTTTTTTTATATTAATACTCCGGCAATGAACTTTTCTTTCCGCATCGAAACTGTTTACTGTTAATCCGCCAAATATCGCAGCGGAAACATTATCAGGATGTCCTTCAATTTCCACAGCGATATTCAACATATCATCTTTTGATAATTTCATTTTCAACAATTCATTCGCAAGAAAAACACCGCCGGCAATCGCTGCACCACTCCCTCCAAGTCCGCCGTATGACGGAATTTCATTTTTAATATGAAGGTGTATCGCTGGTATTGTTCTTCCAACTTTTTGGACTGTTGAAGTCATTGCTGCATAAACAAGATTCGTCGCGTCGGTAGCAATATGTTCCTTGCCGTTTCCTTCAACAATGATTGTCAATCCGTTTGATTGTTCTGCGGAAAGATAGAGAAACCGATTCAACGCCAAACCAAGCGTATCAAATCCGGGACCGAGATTAGAGGTGGAACAGGGAATTTTTATTTGCATTTTTACACCGCAAAGACGCCAAGGCGCTAAAATTAAAAATTGTGAACGAATCGTTTAAAACCATTTTTTAATAACGGAACATTAAAATTGATCAAAAAGCCTAATCTCTTATCTGTTAACTTTAAGTATGAGATTATTTGTGCTTCATGTACTGGCAGCAAAATGTCAACCGCTTTAATTTCTAAAACTATTTCGTTTTCAACAAGAATATCGATACGAAAATCTTTGGATAGCTCTTTTCCCTTAAACCTCAAAGGAATTGAAACTTGGCTTGCAACTACTAATCCTCTTTGTTGAAGCTCATCCAACAGACATAGCTCATAAATTGATTCTAATAAACCAGGCCCCATTTCCCGATGAACAGTAATACACGCATCAAGAATTGTCTTCGAAATGCGATTGAGATTTTCGACAGTCATTTCTCTTTGCGTCTCTGTGTCTTTGCGGTGTATTAAAGATATTTTCTTAAATCACTAATGTCTGCTTTTATTTCGTTTGGCGGATTTGCGAGAGCCGTTTTTCGGTTAAAATGGTAATCAACAATCACCTGCGGATCTTTCAATATGTTTCCCGTCAGTATTCCGACGACGGTTTCGCTTGTTTTTATCTCGCCGCTGGCAATCAATTTTTTTATTCCTGCCACCGTTGCACACGAAGCCGGTTCTGCGCCGATACCCGCAGCATCAACATTCGCTTTTGCTTCCAGAATTTCTTCATCTGTGACGCTTTCCACAATTCCGTTTGTCCACCGTAATGCACGCACGGCTTTGGAGTAGTTTACTGGATCACCGATTTTAATTGCAGTAGCAATAGTATCTGCCTTTTCCGTTTTCAATCCGGAAAAATTATTTTTATACGCTTTGTAAAACGGACTTGCCCCTTCTGCTTGAATCACCGCGAACCTGGGAAGCCTATCGATCAGACCAAGTTCTTTTGCTTCATGCAGCGCTTTTCCGAATGCGCTGGTATTCCCAAGATTCCCTCCGGGAAAAACAATCCAATCGGGAATTTGCCAGTTCAGTTGAAGCAAAATTTCCCACATGATTGTCTTTTGCCCTTCAAGTCTGAATGGATTGATGGAATTGAGTGGATACGCGGAAAGTTTTTCCTGCGCCTCGCGGATCATCCGCATGCAATCATCAAAGTCTCCATCGACAACAAGTGTTTTTGTTCCGTATGCAAGCGCCTGCGAAATTTTTCCAACAGCCACATTCCCCTTGGGAATGAGCACAATTCCCGTCAATTCCGCTTCTGAAGCATAAGCAGCCAGTGATGCTGACGTATTTCCTGTGGATGCACACGTCACCGCTTTTTGATGCAGCGCTTTTGCTTGTGTTATAGCAACAGTCATTCCACGATCTTTAAACGAACCGGTGGGGTTTTCTCCTTCATGCTTTAAAAAGAATTTTTCTGAATTCAATCCAAGCCATGAGGAGATTTTTTTGCTGCGGTATAGCCGTGTATTTCCTTCCTGTTTGGAAACAATCTCCGATTCCGCGATTGTCGGTAAGACTAATTCTTTAAAATGCCAAACGCCGCCGCTCGGCTGACCGTTGATCGTGGATCGTTTAGTAGAAAAATATTCGCGGGAAATTGAATATTGTTTCCGAATTGCATCAAAATCATGAATCACATCCAGCAATTCACCGTTGTCCGATGTGAATCGGACTTCGTTAAGTGGATATTCGGTTCCGGTTGTTATACTTTTTAAGATCGATTTCATATTAGCAAATATTGCTGACAGGAATACCGTTGATCGATAGAAGATAATCCAATCGAATCACGGTTCCGTTGTCAAGTTTTAAATATTCCGCACCTTCTTTTGCATAGACATCCACAATAACACCATCGATAATTTTTTCTGAATCATCACTATAGATGATGGAACAGTGTGTGCGTTTTGTCGCATATGCTTCCAGTTGATCATAATACGAACAGCTGATGCTTTGATATTTTTGCATGTATTATTTTTGATTGTCGGTCTGAAAATACATTCTGATTCTTTTTTACTGATGTTACAACACTACCATCTATCCGGAATAGCGGCAAGCAACAATCTATTGATAAAACGAATCGTGCACAGCCTGCACCGATTTTTTGGCATCTTTTTGATCAACAACGAACGAGATATTCAATTCGGACGAGCCTTGTGCAATCGCAATGATATTCACATCTGCTTTTGCAACTGCATCAAATGTTCTCCCGGCAATTCCTTTCGTGCCAATCATTCCTTCTCCAACCACCGCAACAATGGAAACGGTCTCTTTTACAGTAACAGCATCAATAATTTTCTTTGCAATATCAATACTGAATTCATCCCGCAGCACTTTTACACCGTTCGCACTATCTTTTTTGGGAACAAGAATACAGACATTATGTTCCGATGACGCCTGCGATATCATCATGACGTTTACTTGAGCGCGTGCTAATGCTGAAAAAATTCTTGCAGAAACACCCGGCACGCCGATCATTCCATTTCCTTCAATTGCAATAATGGCAAGATTGTCGATGGATGTCACCGTTTTTGCTGATGTTCCTCCGTGATTCGGTTTTGCTGAAATAAGCGTTCCTTGGTGTTCCGGATTAAATGTATTCTTAATCCGAATCGGAATCTTTTTCTCGATTGCCGGAACCATTGTCTTTGGATGAATAACCTTTGCACCAAAATAACTCATCTCCGCTGCTTCGCGGTAGGAAATTTCCGAGAGCACTTGTGCCCCTTTGACAAATCGAGGATCGGCAGTCATAACACCGTCAACATCCGTCCAGATCCAGATTTCTTTACTGTTAATGGCAGAACCAACAATTGAGCCGGTATAATCCGAACCACTTCGACCAATTGTTGTTGTTATTCCATCCTCTGTAGACGAAATAAATCCGGTCACAACAGGAACAATCCCTTTGGATACAAGTGGTGAAATTGTTTCGTTGATTTTTTTATTCGAAACGGAGAAATCGACAGAAGCTTCTCCAAAATTATCGTCGGTTTGAATAATTGTTCGCGCATCAATAAATTGGGATTTGATGCCGTTTTCCTCAAAAATAGCAGCAATCTGCATACATGATAGGATTTCTCCGAATGATGCAATCGCATCAAGTGAACGGGGCGAAAGTTCACGCAAAAGACTCACGCCATGATAGAAATTAGCTAGTTCATTGATCGAATCCTGTTGATTTTTGATCAGCGCAGCACGCCGGGGATAATCATGAATCATGGCGTTTGCAATTTGTAAGTGCCTTTCTCGAATTGCTGCAATGGCATTGTTCACTTCACCGGACTTCCGTTCGACCGCTTTTTGTGCTGTATCGAGCAGTACATTGGTCAGTCCTCCCATCGCCGAAGCAACAACCACCGGCTGGTCTTTCAAAAATTGTTTGACGATTGAAACAACTTCCTGCAGTCTGGGAACATCGCCGACCGATGTTCCGCCAAATTTCATTGTAAGCATATGATTAAGTAAAGATTTTTCGTGTTATCTCGGCCAAGTCTTGTATTCTTTCAGGTAAAAAAAAATTCTGTTTGTCTTCAAGATTGGTCGAGTGAAAGGGTGAAATTACATACATTCAATAATTTTTGAAGCCATTTCTTTTGTTCCAAGCAATGTTGTTCCTTCAGTATAAATATCTCCCGTGCGGAATCCTTTACTCAACACATTCTCTATAGCATTTTCAATTGCATCGG
Organism: Bacteroidota bacterium; assembly: GCA_041658205.1. Classification (NCBI taxonomy): domain Bacteria; kingdom Pseudomonadati; phylum Bacteroidota; species Bacteroidota bacterium. The sequence continues at coordinate 86,899 of JBBAAO010000002.1, read as the reverse complement.
ATTCTGTGTTAAGATTAAAAGAATATTTCAACATCATCGCTACGGAAGCGATAGTCGCAATTGGATTCGCTTTATTTTGTCCCGCAATATCCGGCGCGCTGCCATGCACCGGTTCGTACATTGCAACAGTTCCGCCAAGACTGGCTGAAGCAAGCATTCCGATAGAACCGGTTAACATAGCCGCTTCATCGCTGAGAATATCGCCGAAGAGATTCTCCGTAACAATAACATCAAACTGTTTGGGGTTACGGATTAACTGCATTGAACAATTGTCCACATACATATGAGAGAGTTCAACGTCGGGATATTGTTTTGCAACGTTCAAAATAACTCTTCGCCATAATTGCGACGTTTCCAATACATTAGCTTTGTCTACGGAACATAATTTCTTTTTCCGTTTTCGTGCAATCTCAAAAGCCGACACGGCAATTCGTTGCACTTCCGACTCCGAGTAGATCATTGTATTAAATCCGACCTCTTCGCCGTTTCTTGTTTCAAATCCGCTTGGCTTACCGAAATATAATCCGCCGGTCAATTCACGAACAACAATAATATCAACACCGTTTACAATCTCTTTCTTCAATGACGATGCATCGACAAGGGCAGAATAAATTTTTGCGGGGCGAATATTTGCATACAAACCAAGTTCTTTGCGAAGTCCCAGCAATGCTCGTTCCGGTTTTAAGTGCTGAGGATTGGAATCCCATTTTGGACCGCCGACTGCACCGAGCAGAACGGCATCGCTTGCTTTGGAAAGTTTCAGCGTCTCTTCGGGAAGAGGAATTCCTGTAGCATCCAACGCTGCGCCGCCGGCTAACGCATTTTGTAATTCAAACGTGTGATGAAATTTTGTTGCGACAACATCTAACACTTGCAGAGCACCTGCAACAACTTCTTGACCGATCCCGTCACCGGAAATTACTGTAATCGTTTTCTTCATAAGAGAGTTAAAACTTCGTTGAGAGCATTACTTCTGGAGAGTTTAATGCTTGTTGATTAATTCCGAGAGTTCTTTTGAACGCCTCGTCGCTGTTGCCACGGCATCAATTAACATCGACCTCAAACCGTGCGATTCCAGTTCGTGAATTGCGTTGATTGTTGTACCGCCTGGAGTGGTTACCTGATCGCGCAAAATTGCAGGATGGACATTTGATTCCTTCACCAGTTTTGCAGAACCAAGAACGGTTTGAATGGCAAGTTTTGTCGAAATATCGCGTGGTAATCCCATCTTTACACCACCGTCAATAAGCGCTTCGATTACCATGTAAATGTACGCAGGACCGCTGCCGCTTAATCCTGTTACTGCATCAAGATGCTGTTCACCAACAACGACGACATCGCCGACAGCTTCAAAAATTTTAATGGCTACATCGTGCTGCGCTGAATGAACATATCGACCAAATGATATTGCCGTAGATCCGAGTCCTACTGTTGATGCAATGTTCGGCATGCAGCGAATAACCGGCATGTTTTTTCCGATAATTTTTTCCATGGATTCCGTTGTAACACCGGCCGCAATGGAGATAACAAGTTGTCCTTTATGCAGCACTTTGTGCATCTCTTCCAGCACAGAACGAATCACCGATGCTTTGATACAAAGGACAACAATGTCTGCATGTTTGGCGGCATCTTTATTGTTTGTTGTTACATTAATGCCGTACTCTGCAGAAAGTTTTTCCAGCTTTTCTATTCTCGTGCCGCTGGCGTAAATCTTTTTCGCACTTGTCAGTTTCGCGTTCAGGATTCCACGAATCAACGCGGTTCCCATATTTCCAGCACCGATAATAGCTATTGTTTTATTTAACATGATAATCTCAATTCTCTTTCGTCGTTTATTTCTGCAGCATTCCGGATTTTCTCGCATACTCAAATATTCCCCCACCACGAAGAATATGTTCAATATCTCCAAGCGGGCTGAGTTGATATTCTTTGTTTTGTGTGAGATTCTTTAATGAACATTTTGTTGTGTCCAATTCAAGTTCATCTCCCGTTTTAATCTCTTTTGCCAAATGCTGCGTCGATTCAAACGGAGCAATAAATGCGCCATCAATGGCGTTGCGATAAAAAATACGGGCATATCCTTCAGCAATCACCGCTTCAATCCCTGCAACTTGCAGTGCGAATGGTGCATGTTCACGTGACGATCCACATCCAAAGTTCTTTCCGCCGATAACAATACGATAATCACTCTGCCATTCCCCTTCTTTAATGAAAGGAATGTTTCCTTGCGGCAGGCCCGATTGTTCAATTGGAACTCCGGAGAATGCATATCTGCCGTAATTTTTCTTTTCATCAATATCATCTAATTTATAGACAAGGTGAGCCGCCGGAATAATCTGATCGGTGTCGATGTCATTTCCAAGAACGAATGCTTTTCCTTTAATGATTGCTTTCATAGCTGCCTTAATATTAAATGTTTCTGAAGACCTTCCATGTTTTTAAAACATGGAAGGTCTTTCCCTAATTAAAAAATTCGCGGGGATTCGTGATAACCCCTTTGACTGCCGATGCCGCGACGGTGTACGGCGATGCAAGATATACTTGCGATTTCTTGGAACCCATTCGCCCGGGAAAATTTCTGTTTGTGGACGAAATGCAAACTTCCGCTCCGTTCAACCGTCCGAATGTATCGGATGGTCCTCCCAAACATGCGGCGCATGATGAGTCACCAATGCGACATCCCGCATCTTCAAAAATCTCCATCACCGTTTTCCCTTTTACTCTGATTGTTTTAATCTGGTTGGCAACGTCCGTTGTCGCCGGAACGATAAATGTATCGATCTTTACTTTTTCGCCGTACAAAATCTCAGCAGCAGCAATGAAATCCGAAATCTTCCCGCCGGTACAACTGCCGATGTATGCGCGATCCAGTTTTGTTCCGGCGACTTCGCTCACGAACGCTTTATTGTCCGGAGAGTGCGGTTTAGCAATAGTCGGTTCGATTTCGTTCACATTAAATCGGTGAACAGAGTGATACTTTGCATCCGTATCATTCAAAAAACATTCAAACTTTTTATTTGTGCGGGCGCTGACGTAATCCATAGTTGTTTTATCCGGCGTACAGATGCCGTTCTTTCCACCCGCTTCAATCACCATATTACACAACGTCATACGGTCTTCCATCGTCATAGCATCAACGGTGGAGCCGCTGAAATCCATTGCGCGGTATGTTGCACCATCCACACCGATTTTTCCAATGACGGCAAGAATGAGATCTTTCGCCATTAAATATCTTGGCATTTCCCCTTCGAAGATAAACTTCATTGTTTCGGGAACTTTTACCCACAGCTTTCCTGTTCCGAGAACAAACGCTGCATCGGTATTTCCAATTCCAGTCGCAAACTCACCAAACGCTCCGGCAGTACATGTGTGCGAATCCGTGCCAAACAATACTTCGCCGGGACGGGTAAATCCTTCTTCAGGCATGGCAACATGGCAAACACCTTTATAGCGGGATGTGCCAACATCAAAATAATGCGGAAGGTCTTGTTCTTTTGCAAAATCGCGCAGGATCTGGATGTTGCGGTTTGCATGCATATCTTTTGTAAAGATGTAATGATCCGGTATGACAACGAGTTTATCTTTATCCCATACTTTTGCATTCTGTCCGAATTCTCGTTTAAAAATTCCGAAGGTTCCCGGTCCACACACATCGTGCGTCATCAACACGTCGACATCAATCCACACATTGTCGCCGGGCTGCACGGAGTTTCTTCCGGAATGTTTTGCTAAAATTTTTTCGGTGATCGTCATTGCCATACAGGAATCCTTTTTAATACAATGGAGTAAAAATTATTATACTCCAACGTTTTCGCTTGTTGATTGTTGTTTTCGATATCGCGCCGCAATTGCATGATTAATTGCATTCACATATGCTTTGACGCTTCCGGTGATTACATCGGTACTTGCCGAGCGGCCGTTAAACACATATCCGTCGATCGCTATCTTCACAAAGACTTCTCCTATCGCATCCTGTCCCCACGAAACAGACTTAATGGAATAGTCCAAAAGATCTGCATTAATGTTGGTGATTCGTTCAATGGCGCGGTATGCTGCATCAACCGGTCCGTCACCTGTGGAAGAATCTTGCAGGAATTGACTTCCTTTTTTCAAACCAACGGTTGCGGTCGGAACAATGTTTAATCCACTTGTCACTTGTAGCGTTTCAATCGTATATGTTTCTTCTACTGAAGAAAGTTCATCCTGAAGAAGCGCAACAAGATCGTCATCAAACACTTGTTTCTTTTCATCAGCAAGTTTGCTGAACAAGGAATACGCTTTTTCCAATTCTTCGGCAGACAGTTTGTATCCAAGTTCTTCGTATCGTTGTTTCAACGCATGGCGTCCGGAATGTTTTCCGAGCACCAGCGTGCTGTGTTTTATACCGACACTTTCGGGAGTCATAATCTCATACGTCAACGGATTTTTGAGCATTCCATCCTGATGGATCCCTGCTTCGTGCGCAAATGCATTTTCGCCAACGATTGCTTTATTGCGCTGGATATGCATTCCTGTCAGCGATACTAGCATTTTGCTTGATCGATAAATCTCTTCGGTGCTGATGTTTGTTGATACTTTTAATGCTTCGCTGCGCGTACGGATAGCCATTGCAATCTCTTCCAAGGATGCATTTCCTGCACGCTCCCCGATACCATTAATCGTGCATTCAATTTGTCGTGCGCCGTTCATAACACCAGCCAATGAATTCGCAACGGCTAATCCAAGATCGTCGTGGCAATGAACACTCACAATCGCCTTATTAATATTCGGAACCCGTTCCATCAACGTACGGATAATTGTACCATATTCTGTTGGAACTGAATATCCAACAGTATCTGGAATGTTTACAACAGTAGCACCTTCAGCAATTGTCGCTTCGACCACTTTGCAGAGAAAATCAATATCGGTTCGCGAAGCATCTTCACAGGAAAATTCTACATCGTCGCAGTACGATTTTGCCCTGCGCACCGCCTTGATCGCATTTTCCAGAACTTCATCTCGTGTCTTTTTCAACTTATATTTTAGATGAATGTCCGACGTAGCGATGAATGTATGAATACGCGGTTTTTCTGCATGCCGTAGTGCTTCCCACGCCCGATCGATATCATTATTATTTGCACGACACAATCCTGCAATCGTTACGGTGCGAATTTGTTTGGCAATTTCTTTTACCGATTCAAAATCCCCTTCGCTCGCAATCGGGAATCCCGCTTCAATCACATCCACCTGTAGCTGTTCCAACTGCTTTGCCATTCTGATTTTTTCGACAAAATTCATACTCGCACCGGGAGATTGCTCTCCGTCGCGCAGTGTTGTATCAAAAATGTATACTCGATCACTCATATATTCCTCAGCATATGTATTGGCAGGATGGCATTAATGCCGACCTGCCGCGTCGTTATAAATGTCTGTTCTCTAACGGTAAATATCGTCGTATATCATCCATCAGTTTTGAAAATTGATCCGGCATCAAAGATTGTGCGCCGTCCGAAAATGCTTTTTCCGGATTTGGATGCACTTCAATAATGATACCATCTGCTCCGACAGGGACAGCCGCTTTTGCCATTGGCGGAATTAAACTGCGGATTCCGGTACCATGACTCGGATCAACAATCACCGGCAAATGTGACATTTCTTTTAATGCCGGAACAGCGGTAAGATCGAACGTGTTACGCGTATAATCTTCAAAGGTGCGGATTCCGCGCTCACATAAAACAACATTGTAATTTCCTTGGGACATGATATATTCCGCTGACATCAATAATTCTTTATACGTGCTGGACATTCCTCGTTTGAGCAATATCGGACGTTTTGTTTTACCAACTTCTTTCAGCAGAGCAAAATTTTGCATATTTCGCGCACCGATCTGAAGCATGTCGGAATATTTTGCAACAAGCTCAACATCACTTGGGGAAATCACTTCGGTTGCGAATGGTAGTCCGGTCTTTTCACGAGCTGCAGCGAGAAGTTTTAATCCTTCTTCTTCAAGTCCCTGGAACGAATATGGAGATGTGCGAGGCTTAAACGCGCCCCCACGGAGCATTTGTGCTCCCGCTTTTTTTACTTGTTCCGCGCTTAATTCGATCTGTTCTTTCGATTCAACGGAACACGGACCGGCAATCACAACAAATTGTGCGCTTCCAAATTCTACATTTCCCACTTTAACAACGGATCGCGCTTTCGTTTCGTTGCTGGCAAGTTTAAATGGTTTTAAGATAGGTACGACATTTTCAACATATTCCAACGATTCCAATTGCTGCAGTTGTGCTTTGCCACGCTCATCGCCGACACAGGCAATCACCGTCCGCTCTTCGCCGACGATTGGATGCGGTTTAAAACCATATTCTTTTACGCGTTCAATAACGTGTTCGTATTCTTCTTTTTTTGTTCCGGGTTTTAAGACAACAATCATTTGTTTTTCCTTACTTCCTCTTTAATAAGTGATAGGTGATGGAATCGACCAACGCCTTCCAACTGGCGTCAACAACATCCGATGAAACACCAACGGTGTTCCAGGATGATGTTCCGTTTTTTGTTTCGATTAATACACGAACTTTTGCTGCGGTAGCATTCTGAGAATCGAGCACTCGCACCTTATAATCCGTCAACTGAATTTCTTTTAATTGAGGATAAAATCGTTCAAGCGCTTTGCGCAAGGCTTTGTCCATTGCGTTCACCGGACCATTTCCTTCCGCAGCGGTCATTTCCGTCTCGTCGCCCACACGAATTTTAATCATCGCTTCGCTTCGCGCATCACTGCTGTCGGAATCTTTGTGAATGCTGATTTTAAATCGCTCAAGTTCAAATAATTTTTTGATCTCACCGGTATGTTTCTTTACCAGCAATTCAAACGATGCTTCCGCATCTTCAAAATAGTAACCGTAATGCTCCATCTCCTTCAATTCTTCCACAACTTTCTGAGCGGCGGGAGATTTGTCGTCGATCTTCAATCCAAGCTCTTCCGCTTTATACAACACATTGCTTCTTCCTGAAAGATCAGAAACAAGTACTCTGCGCACATTACCAACAACTTCCGGCTGAACGTGCTCATATGTCTTCGGTGTTTTCATCACCGCACTGACGTGAACGCCCCCTTTGTGTGCAAAGGCGCTTTCACCGACATAAGCCTGATTTTTTCTGTGTTTCAAATTTGCTAATTCGCTTACGTATCGGGAAAGGTCTGTCAACTTTTTTAATTGTTCGCTCCCAACGGTTTCGTTGCCTAACTTGATTTCAAGATTTGGGAGGATGGAACAGAGATTAGCATTGCCACAACGTTCACCGTATCCGTTGATTGTTCCCTGCACATGTATCGCACCGGATTTGATAGCGGCAAGCGAATTTGCCACACCAAGTTCGCAATCGTTATGCGTATGAATGCCGAGCTGCACCGTGATGAATGGTTTGATCTCATCAACGATTGAAGAAATTTCCCATGGCATCGTTCCGCCGTTTGTGTCGCACAGAACAATCACGTTCGCGCCGGAAGACTGCGCTGCTTGCAGTGTTTTGATGGCATATGCTTTGTCAGTTTTATATCCGTCAAAGAAATGTTCCGCATCATACACTACTTCTTTACTATTCTTTTTCAGATACGCGACGGAATCGGAAATGATTTCGAGATTTTCTTCCTCAGTGATCTGCAATGCTTCTTTCACATGCAACAGCCACGTTTTTCCAAAAATCGTTACGACAGGAGTTTGTGCATCCAGCAGCGCTTTGATATTTGCATCATCTTCAACGCGATTTTTTGCCCGGCGCGTGCTGCCAAATGCCGCAATCTTTGCGTGCACAAATTGAATCGTTCGAGCTCTCTCAAAGAACTCCATATCTTTTGGATTGGAACCCGGCCATCCCCCTTCGATGTAATCAATGCCAAATGCATCCAGCCGTTTGGCAATCTTGATTTTATCTTCGGCGGAAAAGGAAACTTCCTCGCCTTGAGTTCCATCACGAAGCGTCGTATCGTATGTGAATATTTTTGTTTTCATTGAGTTTTGTCGGAACGGTCGCAAGATCGTTCACATGTGCGGACTTATTTTTTCCAGTTTTCCGGTCGAAGACTTCTTACTGCTTCGCCTGTTTTCCACATCTCGGAATTTTTCCATTCATCAAGTTCTTTCTGCAGTGTTGCTCGGTAATCCGGTGCGCTGGTAGAATCGAGCACACGTTTTGTCTCCACACCATATTGCACATCGCGATAGAGCAACTCAAATAATGGACGATTCGCAGTTTCGAATTTTTTTGCCCAATCCAACGCGCCGCGCTGTGCTGTTACTGAACAGGCCGCAAACATCCAGTCCATCCCATATTTTCCAACGAGCGGATAGAGACTCTGTGTTGCTTCTTCCACTGTTTCGTTAAACGCTTCACTCGGCGAATGTCCCATCTGACGGAGCACATCGTATTGTGCTTTCATTAAACCTGCAATCGCTCCCATTAACACACCACGCTCACCGGTAAGGTCCGAAAGCACTTCTTTTTCGAAGGTTGTTGCGAAAAGATATCCTGACCCAATTGCAATACCACAGGCAATTGCCCGTTCGCGTGCTTTTCCTGTTGCATCCTGAAACACTGCAAAACTTGCATTAATACCACTTCCTGCAAGAAAGTTACTGCGTACTGTGCGCCCGCTCCCTTTGGGAGCCACGAGAACGACGTCCACATCGGCTGGCGGAATAATATTGGTTTGATCTTTGAACACCACAGAGAATCCATGAGAAAAATACAACGCTTGTCCTTTTTTCAAATTTTTCTTCACCACATCCCACATCTGCTTTTGTCCGGAATCGGAAAGCAGATATTGAACAATGGTCCCTTTTTGGATCGCCTCTTCGATGTTCGAAAAAAGATTCTTTCCTTCTATCCAGCCGTCACGGATAGCGTCACTCCATCCTTGGCCCCCTTTACGTTGGCCAACAATAACGTTAATTCCATTGTCGCGCATGTTCAGCGATTGACCGTATCCTTGCGGACCGTAACCGATAATTGCAACAACTTCGTTCTTTAAAAATTCTTTTGCTTTCTCAAGTGAATATTCTTCGCGGGTAACGACTTCTTCTACTGTTCCGCCGAAATTGATTTTTGCCATTGTTGTACTTCCTTCTTAATAATGAATAGTTATCTCTCAAATATTGTGTACACATTTCCATTCAAATGTTACGGCTGCATTTCAATCTTTATCGTATCGCGTTTTCCGGTAACGGTAAACTTTGCCTCTTCAAATTTTGGAGGACTAAATGTGCCTGTTGCATTGTTTGATATTCCGTACGGTTCTTCCGGAAACCCAAGCCAATTTCTATCCATCACATCATTTGAATTTTCATCGTGCACTACGGCAATTGCATATGCACCCGGCGGAAGTCCGTCAAAACTAATGATCAAGGATGAAGATGTTACTTTCGCTTTGCTCCACCGAAATGCTTTTTCGGGATGCGTCGGGAATCCTTCATCTTTGTTGAACAGGCTCAACATTACTTGTCCTGTCTGTTGTTTGATACCATTCAATTGCACAAATATTGTATTCGCTTTGTCCATCTGTTTTTTTTGTGCAAATGAACTCTGAAGAGCGAAGAACAGTATGAACACAATGAACTTTAGTTTCATCGTTTTTTCTCCTCCCCCAATAGAATTATGGTAATGTTGATACCCCCATCAAATATTTATCGACGCTGCGCGCTGCTTTTCGTCCTTCACTGATTGCCCAAACAACGAGCGATTGACCGCGTCGCATATCTCCCGCAGAAAAAATTCCTGGAACAGAACTCATATATTCCTTGTCGGTCGAAACATTGCTTCTTGCATCAAGAGCAACTCCCAGTTCATCTAACAATCCATTCTTTGTGGGGCCGTTAAACCCCATCGCCAGCAGCACGAGATCAGCATCGAACGTAAACTCCGTCCCGGTGATGGGAGCAAAATTTGGCGGCGGCCCCACGCGGATAGCGTGCAATTTTGTCACATTGCCGTTTGCGTCTCCTTCAAATTTTGTTGTTGCAAGAGCCCAGTCACGAATTCCCCCTTCTTCATGCGAACTTTCTGTTCTTAATTGCAGAGGCCAAAGAGGCCACGGTGTTGAAGCTGCGCGTTCCAGAGGTGGTTTTGGCATAATCTCAAATTGATTGACTGATTTTGCTTTTTGACGCAAACTTGTTCCAAGACAATCCGCGCCGGTATCACCCCCGCCAATAATCACCACCCGTTTTCCGGTTGCAAGAATATCTTTGAGCGGATCTGTTTTGTCGCCAGCGTTGCGGCGATTTTGCTGGGGAAGAAATTCCATTGCAAAATGAATTCCTTTCAGTTCACGTCCCGGCACTTTAAGATCGCGCGGAGATTCTGCTCCACCGCATAATAATATCGCATCGTATGAACGCCGTAATTCTTCGGCAGAAATATTTACTCCGACATTTGTCTTTGTTGTAAAAACAATCCCTTCTGCCTGCAACTGTTCAATACGTCGATCGAGCAAATGTTTTTCAAATTTAAAATCGGGAATTCCATATCGGAGCAATCCGCCAACGCGATCGTTCTTTTCATACACCGTTACACGATGACCGGCGCGATTCAATTGCTGCGCGGCTGCTAATCCCGAAGGACCGGAACCAATAACGGCAACTGTTTTTCCTGTTCTTTTTTTAGGAGGTTCAGGTTTGATCCAGCCATGGCTAAAAGCATATTCGATGACCGTTCGTTCTATCACTTTAATCGTCACCGGCGGTTCGTTAATCCCCAGCACACACGACGCTTCGCACGGAGCAGGACAAACATTGCCGGTGAATTCCGGAAAGTTATTTGTTGAATGAAGAACCCGTATAGCCTCTTCCCATCGATCTTTATAGATCAAGTCGTTCCAATGCGGAATAACGTTATTCACAGGACAGCCTGATTGACAGAATGGAACACCACAATCCATACAACGCGCGCCTTGCGTCCTTACCTTCTCTTCTCCAAACGCCGTATAGACATCGCGCCAATCTTCCAATCGTTCGTTGACGGGACGACGTTGCGGAACCTCCCGTTGATATTCCATAAAACCGGTCGGTTTACCCATGTACTACCTCCTGTTTAACTTTTTGTTTTGCACTATTCAAAACACGTTTGTAATCGTGCGGAAACACTTTTACAAATTTTGTTCGGCAGGTTTTCCACTCATCAAGAATTTTTTTACCGCGTCGGCTTCCTGTGAAGTCAACATGTTTTTTAATCAGGCTCTGAACAAGTTTATCGTCCTCCTCATTCATTACATCCAGATCGACCATTGATTTGTTGCACATTTTTGAGCTGAATTCTCCGTCTTCGTCCAAGATGAATGCGTATCCTCCGGACATTCCTGCTGCAAAATTTTTGCCCGTTTTACCCAGCACAACAACAATTCCGTTTGTCATGTATTCGCATCCGTTTGCTCCGACAGATTCCACAACGACGGTTGCACCGGAATTTCTTACGGCAAACCGCTCGCCCCCTTTTCCGGCAAAATACGCTTCGCCGCTCGTTGCGCCATACATTACCACGTTACCAACAATCGAATTGTCCTCGGGAACAAACGTGGAATTTTTTGGCGGATAGATAATAATCTTTCCGCCGGAAAGACCTTTTCCGACATAATCGTTTGCATCACCTTCCAACGTTAACGTCACTCCTTTAGAAAGGAACGCTCCGAAACTTTGCCCCGCTGATCCTGTAAAATTGATTTTGATCGTGCTCTCCGGCAATCCCTCTGCTCCGTAATATTTTGCAATCCGCCCACTCAGCAACGCACCGACTGTGCGATGAACATTTCTGATGGGAAGAGAAATTTCTACCGGCTTCTTCTCTTCGAGCGCCAATTTCGTCTGTTCAAGAAGTTGATAATCCAGCGCTTCATTCAAACCGTGATCTTGAGAAATTGAACATCGACGTCCAATTCTCAGCGGCACTGTTGGTTGATGTAGGATTGATGAAAGGTTAATTCCTTTCGCTTTCCAATGATCAATATCTTTTCTCTGCTGCAGCATATCCACGCGGCCGATCATTTCATCAATCGTGCGGAAGCCGAGCTTCGCCATAATTTCACGGACTTCATCTGCGATAAAGAAAAAGAAGTTGATCACATGTTCCGGTGTACCGGTAAACTTCTTTCGTAATTCAGGATCCTGCGTTGCAATTCCGACGGGACATGTATTCAAATGACACTTGCGCATCATAATACATCCCATAGAAATTAACGGCGCAGTTGAAAACCCAAATTCTTCAGCACCAAGCAATGCAGCAATAACAACATCGCGGCCTGTTTGCAATTTTCCATCCGTTTGCACTCGAACGCGGCTGCGAAGATCGTTCATCACCAACACTTGTTGTGTTTCCGCAAGCCCAAGTTCCCAAGGCACACCGGCGTGTTTAATAGAAGTTAACGGAGAAGCACCTGTTCCGCCGCTATCGCCGCTGATCAGGATCATATCCGCATGTGCTTTTGCCACACCGGCAGCAACAGTTCCGACACCAACTTCAGACACAAGCTTCACAGAAATTCTGGCTATCGGATTCACATTCTTCAGATCATAAATCAATTGCGCAAGATCTTCGATAGAATAGATGTCGTGATGCGGTGGTGGAGATATCAGACCGACGCCAGCAATTGAATGGCGAGTTTTTGCAATCACTTCATCCACTTTGAATCCGGGAAGTTGTCCCCCTTCGCCCGGTTTCGCTCCCTGGGCAATTTTAATTTGAATCTCATCGGCATTGACAAGATAATTCGCTGTCACGCCAAATCTTCCGGATGCAACTTGTTTAATGGCGCTGCGTCGAAGATCTCCATTCGCATCGGAACTGAAACGCGATTCATCTTCTCCCCCCTCTCCCGTATTGGATTTTCCACCGATGCGATTCATTGCAATCGCTATCGTCTCGTGCGCTTCTTTACTAATGGATCCGTACGACATCGCTCCTGTCACAAAACGTTTCACAATCTGTTTTGCCGGCTCAACATCTTCAATATGGACACTTCGCGTTCCTTCTCTGAATTCCATCAATCCGCGCAAAGTGAAAAATTCTTTATTCTGATCATTCAAAATGCCGGTGAACTCTTTGAATGTTTTGAAATCTCTCTTTCGGACTGACTGTTGCAGTTTCGTTACAGTTGTTGGATTGATTAAATGACGTTCACCATTGATTCTGAAGTGATAATTTCCTCCAAGATCAAGTTCTGTGTTCGCATGCGAGATTGATTGCAACGCAAACTCATGTTTACGTCTTGCCTCTTCCACAATTACATCCAATCCAATCCCTTCAATACGGGAAGATGTTCCGTTGAAATATTTTTCTATCAAATTTTTATTTAATCCAATCACTTCAAAAATTTGTGCACCACGATAACTTTGCAGTGTCGAAATTCCCATCTTCGAAAAGACTTTCAATAATCCTTTTCCGACAGCCTTTTTGTAGTTTTTCACAGCATATTCTGCTGTCACGTCTTTTGATAAACGTCCTTTATTGGCAAGGTCTTCAATTGTTTCGATTGCGAGATAAGGATTGACGGCGCTTGCACCATACCCTATCAACAAACAATAGTGCATCACTTCGCGTGGTTCGCCTGACTCCACAACGAGTGCAACCTGTGTTCGCGTTTTTTCTCGCACCAAGTGATTGTGAACCGCTGTCATTGCAAGCAAGCTCGGAATGGGTGCATACTCTTCGTCGGATCCACGATCGGAAAGAATGATAATAGAATAACCGGATTCAATCGCCAATGAGGCGCGGCGGCACAATCCTTCAAGCGCCCGCTCCAATTCCTGTTCTCCACCATTCACACGGAACAACATGGGCAATGTTGTCGTCAGAAAATCTCCCTGCGAAACGCGGCGGAGTTTTTCCAATTCTACATTAGTTAAAATCGGATGCTGCAGTTTTAATGTATGACAATGCTGCGGTGTCTCTTCAAGAATATTTCTTTCCGTTCCAATGTAACTTGTTAATGACATGACGAATTCTTCGCGGATCGGATCGATCGGCGGATTTGTCACCTGAGCAAACAATTGTTTGAAGTAGTTGAATAACGATTGCGGTTTGTCGGATAAACACGCAAGCGGTGTATCGGTTCCCATAGAACCGATCGCTTCTTCCCCGTTCACCGCCATCGGAGTGACAATCATCCGTACATCTTCATCGCTGTAGCCGAACATTCTCTGACGCTGAATAATATCTTTTTCGCTCAACATATGTGCGCGCGGAGGTTCGGCAAGCTGTTCAATGGTGATCTGATTTTCTTTAATCCAGTTGCCGTACGGCTTGCGAGAGCTTAATTGCGATTTAATTTCTTCATCCAGAATCACACGTTTCTGTTCAAGATCCACCAGCAGCATTTTTCCCGGCTCCAGTCTTCCTTTCATCTTCACCCGCTCCGGTTCAATCTGAAGAACACCGACTTCGGACGCCATAATCAATAATCCGTCGTGTGTTTCAATGTATCGAGCAGGTCGCAATCCGTTACGATCCAGCGTTGCACCAATTACTTTTCCATCCGTAAAAGCAACAGCTGCCGGGCCGTCCCATGGTTCCATCAGCGATGCGTGATATTCATAGAATGCTTTTTTCTCCGGAGACATGGTGACATCCATGCTCCACGCTTCGGGAATCAGCATTGCCATCACATGCGGCAGACTTCGGCCGGAGTGATATAATAATTCAACAGCATTATCTAACGCTGCAGAATCACTTCCGTCTGGTTGGATAATGGGAAATAATTTTTTAAGATCATCTCCGAACAAATCGGATTTCAACACCGATTGCCGTGCATGCATCCAAATAACATTACCACGCATGGTGTTGATCTCTCCGTTATGACTCACGAAACGGAACGGATGTGCCAGTTGCCAGTTCGGCATAGTGTTCGTGGAAAACCGTTGATGCACAAGACAGAGTGCGCTTTCAGTGTCTGGATCCAACAACTCGCTATAGAACTGTTTGATTTGCGGCGCCAGCAATAGTCCTTTATAGATAATCACACGGGATGATAACGACGGAATGTAAAAGAAATCTTTTTCTTTAATGTCGGAAGTATATAATTCTGCCTCCGCCCGTTTACGGACAACATATAATTTACGATCGAATTCTTCCCTTGTCATTCCCTCCGCACGGCGAACGAAGATTTGCTCAATATAAGGCTGCGAAGTGCGGGCGATACGACCTATTGCATCTGCGCCAACCGGAGCATCACGCCATCCGAGAACACTCAATCCTTCTTCCCGCACAATACGCTCCATGATCCCTTCGCACACCAAACGTGAAGATTGATTCACCGGCAGGAATACCATTCCAACTCCATACTCCCCTTCCTCCGGAAGAGTAATTCCTAAGGTCTTACATTCTTTCACAAAAAATTTATGAGGGATTTGTATCGTAATGCCTGCTCCATCCCCCGTTTCAGGATCGCAGCCGCATGCACCGCGATGCGTTAAATTGATAAGAATCTCAACTCCTTTACTGATGACATCGTGGGACCGTTCTCCTTTGATGTTCACAATAAATCCGATACCGCATGCATCGTGTTCGTTGCGCGGATCGTATAACGGAAAATTATCCTGATGTTGATACGGTTCTTTCATAGTTATACTTCTCCGACAAATTCTCTTTTTAAAGCAACTCTCCCGGTACGGGCTATCTCTTTGATATGGAATGGTTTTAACATTTTAATGATCGCATCTACTTTTTGACCGCTCCCTGTTGCTTCAACGGTTAATGTTTTATGACTAATATCAATTATTTTCCCTTGGAAAATTTCGACAATCTGCATAATCTCCGGACGACTATCTGTCGTTGTTCCGATCTTAATCAACGCGAGTTCCCGTTCCATAAAGCTGTCGTATGTAAGATCAACCACCTTCAGTGTATCAATTAATTTATTGAGCTGTTTGATGATTTGTTCAATAATGGCGTCGTCACCGCGTGTAACAATTGTCATCCGTGAAATAGAACTGTCTTCTGTCGGACCAACAGTAATACTTTCAAGATTGTATCCTTTTGCAGAAAACATTCCGGCAACTCGATTCAGAGCGCCGAATTTATTTTCCAGCAGCACGGAAATTGTGTGTTTGTGTGACGTTTGAACTAATGGTACTTCAACAGTATTACTCATACATTATCCTTTGGTAATAGTGATCATTTCAAGATCACGTTCTTGTTCATCTTCAATTGTTGCTGTATTATCCGGTACATCAATAATTTCATGATATGTCTGCCCTGCCGGAATCATCGGATAAACATTTTCTTCTTTTACCACTTTGAATTCTACGAGTACGGGGCCATCGATTTCAAGCATTTTATTGACAACATTATCTACCTCATCTGTCAAGGTTACTCGAAATCCGGGAATACCATATGCTTCGGCCAATTTTACGTAATCAGGACCGAACATTTCTACGTGAGAATATCGTTTTCGCCAGAACAACTCTTGCCATTGCCTTACCATGCCGAGATACCCGTTGTTCATGATCAATATTTTCACAGGGACGTTATGCTCACGGATGGTTGCGAGTTCTTGAATATTCATCTGTATTCCCCCGTCCCCGCTCATAGAGATGATTGGAAAATCTTTCCGAGCAAACGCCGCACCCATCGATGCCGGAAGTGAAAATCCCATAGTGCCGAGTCCACCGGATGTTAAATGCGTACGCGGATAAATATATTGATAAAATTGGGCCATCCACATTTGATGCTGACCAACATCACTCACCATTATCGCCTTCCCTTTTGTTGCCTCTGAAATTTTCCGGATGACATGCTGCATCCGAATATATTTTCCGCTTTTATATCGAAGCGGATGTTCCTCTTTCCAATTTTTAATTGTTTGAATCCAATCTTTTGTATCCAATGGACTAACAGACGGCAGCAATTGTTGCAACACTCTTTTCACGTCACCGACAATCGGTACATCCACCTTTACATTTTTACTGATATTTGATGGATCGACATCGATATGAATCTTCTTCGCTTCGGGGGCGAACGCATCGGTCTTTCCTGTCACGCGATCATCAAACCTTGCGCCGACTGCGATTAGCAAATCGCAATAATTCACCGCCGTGTTGGAATACCATGTGCCGTGCATTCCCAACATGCCGAGCGAGAGCTCATCCGTTTCTGGAAAAGCACCGAGACCATGAAGTGTTGTCGTCACCGGAATTTTTGTTTTGTGTGCAAACTTTGTCAGTTCTTCCGCGGCGTTGGAAAGAATTGTTCCGCCTCCTACATATAACACAGGACGTTTTGCCTTCGCAATTAATGCTATTGCTTTGTCCAATTGTTTTTGATGTCCTTCAACATGCGGGACATAGGAACGCATCTTTACTGTCTTGGGATAACTGAATACGGTTTTTGTCGCCATCACATCTTTCGGAAGATCGACAAGAACCGGACCCGGACGACCGGTGGTGGCAACATAGAATGCTTCTTTAATTGTTGCAGCAAGTTCATTCACATCGCGGACGAGATAATTGTGTTTGGTGATTGGGCGAGTGATGCCGACAATATCTGCCTCTTGAAATGCATCGTTACCGATCAACTTCAGAGCAACTTGTCCTGTGAAGACAACGATCGGAATGGAATCCATATAAGCATCCGCAATTCCAGTAACGGTATTGGTGGCGCCGGGTCCCGAAGTTACCAATGCAACGCCCGGTTTGCCGCTCGCTTTTGCGTATCCTTCAGCAGCGTGGACAGCACCTTGCTCGTGACGGGTAAGGATATGTTTAATATCTGAGATATCGTGCAGAGCGTCATAGATACCTATAACGGCTCCTCCCGGATAACCGAATACGATATCCACTTTTTCTTCGATCAACGATCGAACAAAAATTTCTGCGCCGGTCATTTGCCGTTGCGGGGAAGAAGGAGAAGTATGTTGAGTCATAGGACACCTGAAAAATAAAAAAAGCGATACACAACCTCGGTTCAGAGGTTACGCCCTGATTTTATTTCTCACGTGTTTCTAGTTGGTGGATGTGTGATTTGTTTTTGGGAGTAACCTCTGCGTATTCTTAGCTAATAATAATTAGGCGTAGAATCGCAAATGTAATTCCCAAAAGAATAATAATGCCGCTCAGCGGAAGGAGAGCCACAGGCACAGCAACAACGCGAACGCGTGAGCGTTTCGATATGTTCTCTGTATGTTTGTTGTATGCGGGCATTCTTTTGTCGTTAATCGTTAGTAGTGCAACTGAGTTACACATATATAAGATATAACATTTCATTCCGTTGTCAAGAAAAAATTTCGTATCTTTGAAAAATTTTTCTTTTTATGCACTCTTTATCAATCACGAACGAGACTATTGCCGCTATTGCAACACCGATTGGAATTGGTGGTATATCCGTTATACGTATTAGCGGGAACGCCGCTTTTCCTATTGTTGATACCGTTTTCCGGGGAACAACTACTGTTCAAGATTCAACTTCTCACTCAATTCATTATGGAACAATTGTTCACCCAGTTTCACGTGAAACAATTGACACCGTCCTAGTTTCGGTGTTCCGCTCGCCAAATTCTTTTACCGGAGAGAATGTTGTAGAAATTAGTTCTCATGGTGGGTATTTCGTCTCTCAGAAAATTTTAATTCTACTATATTCATATGGTGCTCGTCCTGCCGGTCCTGGTGAATTTACATTGAGAGCATTTCTTCATGGAAAAATGGATCTAACTCAAGCGGAAGCCGTTGCAGACATCATTCACTCAAAGTCTGAAAAATCACACAAAGCATCGGTGGACCAGTTAAGCGGGAAGCTATCAAAGAAGGTGCAATCCCTTAGGGAAGAGATTCTTAATATTTGTTCTTTGTTGGAACTGGAACTAGATTTTTCCCAAGAAGGAATTACTTTAATAGAAAAAAATAAGATTATCAAAAACCTTGACCACGTTGAATTATCCATAAAAGAGTTGTCTTCCAGCTATCAGGAAGGAAAAGTCATCAGGGAGGGTATTAAAGTAGCGTTAGTTGGAAAACCTAATGCGGGAAAATCAAGTCTCCTAAATGTCTTGCTACAAGAGGAGAGAGCTATAGTAAGTGATATTCCTGGAACAACTAGGGACACCATTGAAGAGAGTATCCATCTTGATGGAATAGAATTCATCTTTAATGATACGGCTGGATTAAGAGAATCTAATGACTCAATTGAAATCGAGGGAATAAAAAGGACATCAAAGGCGATAGATTCTTCAGATGTTATCGTAATTCTTATTGACAGCTCGATACTAGTTTCAACAGAAGATATTACGTTGTACGATAAAATATTCAACCAATACCATGATGCTAAATCAGTTCTTTTGGTGTTGAACAAATCTGACATTAAATGTGACGCTATAAATGTTTTAAGCAAAATTTCACCCGTTTGGATCTCCTGCAAAACTCATCAAGGAATACAATCCTTAAAACAAAAATTGATAGATGTTGCAATTCCTCGTCATGATTCAACAGCTTCTTCTGTAACAATTACAAACGTCAGACATAAAGATGCTTTAGAGAAAGCTCTGGTTTCTATTGCCGCAGCGAAACAAACTGTCAATGAAGGACTTGGCGGTGATTTTGCTGCGGTTGATTTGAGGGGTGCGCTTAATTATCTTGGAGAGATTATTGGATTGACCACCCCTGATGACATTTTAAACAACATTTTTTCTAATTTTTGTATCGGGAAGTAGCGGATTAATTGTTCCACGTGAAACATTATGTTGATTGATAGACCAAAGACATATTATGATATTGTGGTGATTGGTGGTGGACATGCCGGCATTGAGGCCTCATTGGCTTCCGCAAGGATGGGTTGTTCCACGCTACTCATCTCTCTTAAAGCTAATGCTATAGGGAGAATGTCGTGCAACCCTGCAATAGGGGGGACAGCGAAGGGACATCTCGTAAGAGAGATAGATGCGCTCGGTGGTGAAATGGGAAAGATAGCAGATGCTACGGGAATCCAATTTAAGATGCTCAATACTTCAAAAGGTCCCGCCGTTTGGTCCCCACGTAGTCAGAATGACAGGGAGTGGTACGCTACCGATGCTCAAAAAAGAATTCTTTCTCAATTCAATCTTGAGGTCTTAGAAGATTCAGTTTTAGATATCCATGTTGACGAAGGAGTTCTTAAAGGAATAAGAACTTTTCTCGGACACGGTATTTCTTGCGGTTCGTTGGTGCTCTGTGCGGGGACATTCCTCAATGGATTGATGCACACAGGGGAGAAGAATCGTAGCGGAGGGAGATTTGGAGAAGCTCCTGCTCGTGGTGTTACCGAAAGTTTGCAGTCGTTGGGATTTACTTCTGGAAGATTAAAGACTGGAACGCCTCCAAGAATAGATCTGAACAGTATTGATCTTTCTAAAACTGAAATACAAAACAGTGATGATCCGCCAATTCCTTTCTCGTATCAAAATGAAAAGATTACAAATCGTTTGATACCGATGTACCTTACATACACAAACACCACGACTCACAAGATTTTGGAAAAAGGTTTTGATCGTTCTCCAATGTTTACCGGCCGTATTAAGGGGATCGGACCTCGATATTGTCCATCCATCGAAGATAAAGTATTTCGCTTTGCTGAACGAGACCGGCATCAAATTTTTCTTGAACCTGAAGGATACGATACGAACGTGGTGTACGTGAATGGATTCTCTACAAGTCTTCCGGAAGAGATTCAATTTGAAGGAATCAGATCCATCGCCGGTTTGGAAAATGCACAAATGATTCGTCCTGGTTACGCTGTGGAGTATGATTATTTTCCTCCGCATCAATTGAGACATACATTGGAAACAAAACTCGTTTCCGGACTTTTTCTGGCAGGGCAAATTAATGGAACGTCTGGTTATGAAGAAGCGGCCGGACAAGGATTGATTGCCGGTATCAATGCCGCATTGAAGATTCAAAAAAGAAATCCATTCGTAATACAACGGAGCGAAGGATACATTGGTGTGATGGTTGATGATCTCATCAACAAATCTACTGATGAGCCGTATCGAATGTTTACTTCGCGTGCAGAATATCGATTGTTGTTACGACAAGATAACGCCGATAGGAGATTGATGCGCGATGGATATGAATTAGGATTAATCTCAAAAGAAATGATTGAGCGACTGGATGCAAAAGAAAAAATGGTTGAAGAAACAATTCGTTATCTAGAGTCAACTACGATTTCTCCGGTAAAAATAAATCCATTGCTTGAAAAGAAAAATGAATCTCCAATTCTGGAAAATGACAATCTTTCAAAAATGCTTCGTCGAACAAATATTAATGCGTTGGATCTTACAGAAATTATTTCCGACCAAATAATAAAATCATTTCTGCAAAAACACGATGTACGAGAGCAGGTAGAGATTGACGTAAAGTATGCGGGATACATTCAGAGACAGAATGAACAGATTCATCGTTTTGCAAAATTTGAAGAGTACCTCATTCCGGAAAATTTTAATTACACAAAAATATCTTCACTGAGCACTGAGGGAAAAGAGAAGCTAAATCGCATTCGTCCGCATTCCATTGGGCAAGCTTCACGCATCGCCGGTGTTACAAACTCCGACGTCTCTGTCTTGAGTATATTTTTAAAACAACTCGAATCAAAATAACGGTACAACGGAAAGACATCCCGTTCTGTACAAGTTTCACGTGAAACAATGAACAACGAAGAACTCTGGCTATATACACTTTTTAAGAAAAACGATCTATTTATAACGGACATACAAATCCGCCGGCTATCATTGTTCAAAAATCTGCTTTTGGATTGGAATAAAAAAATCAATCTTGTTTCCAGAAAAAACGAGGAGAATATTTGGAGGGGACATATTTCTCTTTCTCTTTCAATGCTTTTTAAAATACAGTTTTTTTCCGGATCGAAGATCCTGGATCTTGGAACTGGTGGGGGATTTCCCGGAATACCACTGGCAATTATGCTACCCGATTGCTCGTTTGTATTGCTTGATTCAACACAAAAAAAATTGGTTGCCGTTCAATCGATGGCTGATTCATTAGAATTAAAAAATGTAAAAACCATTTGGGGACGTGCAGAAGAAGTACAAAACAAACCAGATTTTTTCCGTTCTTTTGATGCTGTCGTAGTACGCTCAGTAAGTAGCCTTTCAAATCTTATTGAATGGGGTATACCCTTTCTTAAAAAGCAAAGCGGCAGTAATATAGGAGCTGAAAAGATTTCGATTTCCGCCCCATCTTTGATTACATTTAAAGGTGCAGAGATTGAAGAAGAAGAGCTCCTAGTGAAAAAGTCTTCTCCAAACATTTTTCTTCAGAGTGTTCCTTTACTCTTTCCGGGAAGCGAAGAGTTTGATAATCTGGATAAGAAACTCATTATCGCAACAATGAAATAACGGAGCTCATTTGTCTACCCAAGAACTTTTTCAGCAACTGCAAAAACTTTCCACCGAGCAGCGCAATGCCAATTCAATGGATATTGATGCTCGTTCAATTACAGAAATTCTCACTATTATCAACAACGAAGATAAACAGGTGGCACTTGCCGTCGAAACCCAAATTCCTTACATCGCCCAAGCGGTCGAACTAGTTGTAAAAGGTTTCCTTAATGGGGGCAGATTGATTTATGTTGGCGCAGGAACGAGCGGCCGAGTTGGCGTTGTAGACGCTAGCGAATGTCCACCGACATTCGGTGTCCCGTTCGACATGGTGCAAGGAATGATTGCGGGAGGTGAAGGGGCGATGTTTCGCGCCGTGGAAGGAGCAGAAGACAAACCCGAAGGGGGCGCACACGATATCGATCAAAAATCTGTCGGACCCAACGATATAGTGTGCGGAATTGCCGCAAGCATGAGAACGCCGTATGTAATTGGTGCAGTACGGCGGGCAAAAGAACTCGGCGCAAAAACCTTATATGTCACCACCAATCCAAGAGGAAATCTGGATCTTCCCGAATACAAACATTTGGCGGAAGTACTTGATGTTGCTATGTGTGCCGAGGTCGGTCCAGAAGTGGTGATGGGCTCCACAAGAATGAAAAGTGGAACTGCACAAAAACTGATCCTTAATATGATAACCACAACAGCTATGATCCGTCTAGGAAAGATCTACGAGAACATGATGATTGATCTTCAGATGACGAACAAAAAACTTGTTGAACGCTCAAAGCGAATTGTGATGACAATTACTGGTGTCGATTATGTGGCCGCAGAACAATATTTGAACGAAGCAAAAGGACACGTAAAATCTGCCCTCGTGATGATTAAAGCAAATGTCGATTACAATGAAGCAACAAAACGACTGCAACGAGCCAATGGTTTTGTAAGAGCGGCGATTGAAGGAAAAGAATATCGCATCGTTTGATGGTAGCTTTGTCAAACACGTCTCTATTGCCAACGCTTTTCCCCTTATAAAACATTCTCCACGCCTACTTCTTAGTGGTTACCTTTGTTGTCAATGCATAATTCTTGACTGCGATATTCTCCCTTTTTAATTTTGCCTCAACATAAATCAACGCAACACTTTTCCCACAATTATTTATAGGAGGCAGTATGAATGTCGTAAACATGAAACAGTTTGACGGATCGAATAATTTGAAAGCGTTTTTCGATCTCGAAACATCGGAAGGAATCACGATCAAAGGATTCAAAATCGCCGATGGCAAAAATGGTCTATTTATAGGAGTCCCTTCAGATCAAGACAAAAAGGATAAAGGAAAGTATTGGGACAAAGTGCTGATGTCAAAAGAGGTGAAGGATAAGTTGACAGAAAAAGCTTTGGAAGAATATTCAAAATTGTCCTCATAATCTATCCCTACAATTTCCATAAGCGATAAACTAACTCTTTAAAAACAGAAACGTCCCATAACGGGACGTTTCTGTTTACTAATGATAATCGTTCTTAATGTGCCGCTGCTGTGCTTGTTTCGTAATCGATACCTTGTGCTTTTAATACTGATTTTGCCTTCATCGCAAAGAAGGCCAGGTATCCAAACAAGAAAATCGTTACGATATATGACATGTGAATATCGTTCAAGACATCGCTCATATAACCTTGGAACGGAGGAATGAGCGCGCCGCCAAGAATCATCATAATAAGGAATGTGGAACCTTGGCTGGTATATTTTCCAAGTCCTGCAACAGAAAGTGCAAAAATACAAGGCCACATCACTGAACAGAATAATCCGCCGCTGATAAATGCAAAGATGGCAATTTTACCGGTCGTTAACATTCCAACAGACATTGCCGCCATTCCCAGGAGCGCAAAAACCAAAAGAGTCTTTGCCGGTTTTTCCTGCCCGATAAAAAATCCAACAATCTGAATAGCAATCACAAATGCGTAAGGATAAAGATCGCTTACATCGGTCCCTCCTAACGAGTTCGCACCAAGCACCACTCCAAAGGCAACGTAGGGAACGACCACGGTCAGAATATTTTTCCACATTTTAGGAAGATTGAATACTGTAATTGCTCCGGTCCATCGTCCGATCATTAAGCTTCCCCAAAAAAGAGAAATAAAATGCGCGATTTCGGATTCGTCGTATCCACCGAATTCGGGCAATTTCAACAACGCACCCATATTGCTTTGGATTGTCACTTCTACGCCGACATAAACAAAAATTGCCGCCATACCATACACAAGCTGCGGATATTTCAATGCGCCGCGACCAGCTTCAATGTGTTCGTCCTGCGTAATTTTGGGAAGATTGGAAAAGATGAAGAAGAGTGCAACGGCAATGAATAATCCTGCAAGAAACATATACATTTGATTGACAGAACCGATCTCCACCTGGACATTTTTAGTCAATCCGCCAAAGAGAAAGTAACTAACGATCAGCGGACCAATTGTTGTGCCGAAAGAATTCATTCCACCCGCAAGGTTTAGACGGTGTGCGCCGGTTTCCGGATTACCAAGTGCAATAGCAAATGGTTGTGCACAGGTTTGCTGAAGGGAGAATCCTATTGCAATCAGAAAGAGTGAACCAAGAATCAGCCAGTAGTTTCCACTGTTCACAGCGCCAATCATTGCTATAGCGCCAGCCGCAGAAACAAAAAGGCCGTATGCGATTCCCATCTTATAACCAATCTTATTAAGGAAATCGATTTTCATTAACCGTTCTACTAAATAGAGAGCAAGCGAACCGACAAAGTATGCTAAATAGAATGCAAGATCGATCAGCTGCGATTGAAACTGTGTGAGACTAAAGTGTTCCTTGCAAAACGGAATAAAGACACCGTTCGATGCGGCAAGAAATCCCCAAAAAAAGAAGACTGTGATCAGTGTTCCAAATTGGGATTTGGTGGAGGATGGTGTAGTCATTTTTTTTGATTTGATATGTGAAAGAAATATAGAGCTTCGGACTATCGTCTGTTATGCTCGGCTAGAGTACAATATAAATTGAAAGAATTCAACTGTTTTTATAAAAATGCTCCGTTTGAAAGGAATGTATTTTTTTCGTACCTTAATATGTACAGTAAGAGGAGATGAACACTCCTCTTTTTTTTTAATCTCACACATACAATGGACATTATTCAAGCTGTTATACTCGGCGTAATTCAAGGATTGACAGAATTTCTCCCCATCAGCAGCACGGGACATTTGCGTATTATTCCGGCGTTGATTGGATGGGAAGACCCCGGCGCTGCGTTTACCGCAGTCATTCAGTTTGGAACGCTCGTAGCGGTTCTATTCTACTTTCGAAAAGATATTATTACCATTACTTCGGCAGTCATTAAAGGTCTGATGTCTGGTAGACTACTATATAATCGCGACGCACAGCTCGGTTGGATGATTGCAACAGGAACGGTGCCAATCGTTTTTTTTGGTTTACTCTTAAAACACCAAATTGAGACATCGTTCCGATCCCTTTA
Organism: Bacteroidota bacterium; assembly: GCA_041658205.1. Lineage (NCBI taxonomy): Bacteria > Pseudomonadati > Bacteroidota > Bacteroidota bacterium. Next base: position 61,089 of record JBBAAO010000002.1, on the reverse strand, counting down.
TGTTATCAGCGCCTCGTTGATTCTGCTGGCGATTGTGTTGATGATTGCCGAATGGATAACCAAAAAGAAGCTAGCCCGCGGCGAAAAGTTGAAAACACTTGAGGATCTTTCCTGGAAAGAGGTCGTTGTTGTTGGATTTTGGCAGTCCGTCGCCCTTATTCCGGGCTCATCCCGCTCCGGAACAACCATTACCGGAGGATTGTTTACAGGAATGACTCGCGAAACAGCGGCTCGATTTTCATTTTTACTTTCTCTTCCTTCGGTGTTAGCGGCCGGAATTTTAGAATTAATAAAAGAACGAGAAGTTTTGCTTTCTTCAAGTGATGGAATTGTAAGCTTGGTTGTCGCTACCGTTGTTTCGGGAATTGTCGGTTATGCCTCTATCGCATTTTTGTTAAATTATTTAAAATCACATACAACATATCTCTTTATTATTTATCGAATTGTTGTTGGTCTCGGTTTGTTGTATCTGTTAAACACCGGAATTTTACAGCCGCTGTAAAAGAGTTTCATAATATTGTTCGCAAATTTTTTCTATGGTGTTATTGTATGGATTTTATTTCTGAATTTTTTCATAAGCTTCTCAACATCAAAGAACTTGTCAGCTGGGCGGGATATCCCGGACTGGCAATGATTATTTTTTCTGAGACCGGTCTTCTGGTCGGATTTTTTCTGCCGGGAGATTCGCTTTTAGTGACTGCCGGATTGTTTGCTGCTGCGGGATATTTTGATATCGCTTTATTAACACCATTGTTGCTTGCCGCCGCTATTATTGGAAATGCAACTGGCTATGCGATCGGAAGAAAGAGTGGTCAGGCATTATATTCTCGGGAAGATTCTCGCTTCTTTAAAAAACAGCATCTGATCAATACAAAAACCTTTTATGACAAGTACGGACCATTCACCATTGTTGCCGCACAATTTATGCCGTTTGCACGAACGTTTGCGCCCGTTGTTGCTGGTATCGCCCAAATGAAGTATATGAAGTTTGCAACCTACAATGTTATCGGAGCAGTGTTATGGATTCCGGGAATGTTGTTCATCGGATATTTTCTCGGTTCAACCATTCCGAACATCGATAAAAATATTCATTACGTTATCGCCGTCGTGATTTTATTATCACTCCTGCCCGGAATTATAAAATACCTACAAGTGAAATACGGAAAGAAATAAACGCTCTTTCCGAGAGTATCTTTATTTTTTCATCACGTTTGTTCTTGGTGTAAGACTGTTCCAACATATCCTAGAGAAATATTCTTATCTTTGAGTGTCATGACACTCTCCCCCCATATCCGTTTTCACGTCGACCCGATCTTTGAAGAAGAACTACTAAAATTACCATGGAACGTTCCGATTGGTGATTGGCACAAATGCGGCGTGAATATCTTAAATATAAAACGGGGAATTTCGCGTCACGTGGTCGTCTTTGTCAAAACTGGAAGATTTTCTTTTGGCATTAAAGAAATCAGTGAAAAGATCTCCAAAAAAGAGATCGATCATTACGAACAACTATTGCTGCGCGGTATTCACACTCTTGTCCCGGCGGGATTTGTGGTGCGGGAAGAGGAATCAATTGCCATTGAAACACCGGTCGGAATTCAATACGAAGATAATTTCATTTCCCATACCGTTACCGTTTTAGTCGATAAAGTTCTTCCTGATTCTCTTCTTTACTCAAGAAATTTCCGAAAAGAAAATCGGCAGAAAATTTGGGATGCGATTGTACGGTTATTCATTCAACTGCACAGCAACGGGGTCTATTGGGGCGACGCATCTCTTGCCAACGTCCTTATTAAATTTTCAAAGAGAGAAACACCGTTCGTCGGTATACAAACGGTCCTTATTGCATATCTATCGGATGCGGAGACGATTGAGATCCATCCGCAGATTTCACAATCTATGCGAGAAGCAGATTTGAATTTTTTCTTTGAATCGATGGATTGGATCAACGAAGATTTGCGGAGCAGCGGTGTGGTTCGCGACAATCTTGGAATGGAAGAAGATAAAAAATACATCCAAGAGCGATATACATTGTTATATAATGTTGAAGTAAAGAAAAAAATATTTCAACAACAGACGTCGTTCAATATTGATAAATTTCTCGGGAGCATTTTCAATCCTGCGTATGTCGATCAATTCTTAAAACATATTGAAGAACATAAATGGTATATGAGCGAACGGTTACGCAACGATGTAACACTTGCCGCAGCTACGCGGGATTGGTATAAAACGATCTTTGTTCCTATCTGCGAGTTATTCCGATCTGAAAATATTTTAGATGTGTTTAAGGGAAAAACGGCTGCAGAGTTGTACATCGAGATTATGAACAACAAGTATTATTTAAGCGAGCGGGCTGGAAAAGATGTTGGAATGATTACGGCCATGCGAGATTACGCAGAGCGATTTAGAACGATGGATCATTATAAAACCATTTTGGAACAGCTCGCAGATAATATGAAGAAGATATTGGGTCTGAAAGAGAACATGCTTCTCAAGTAAGCGTTGATTATATTAACGCAGAAAAATACCAAATAACATCAGGGAACTCTCCATGACAACTATTGCTCCTTCATCCGTTCGACCATTCGACGATGCTTCATTAGAAAAAATCGCCTATAACAGTGTTAAAACGATACCGACAAAAGAACCAAATGATCAATACCGTTTGGGTTACCACGTATGGAATATGCTGAAAGAAAAGAAGGGAACTGTCGCGGACGCTGTGCGTCAATCCGGTGCGAGAATTTTAATTTCGGAAAAAGAGACGGTGGCAATTATTGAGGCGGCTTTAAAAGAATTAAAATCATAATTGATGTAATGACAATATTTTGATTTTTTTGTTCAGCATTATTTCGATACATCCAATCTTATTTTTTTAAAACAATAGAGTTAATGAAAGAAGTCTGGAACATTTTAAATGATTTAATCATGGCATTCATCCCGCTGTTTGTGGCGATTGATGTGCCGGGACTTGTTCCTATTTTTGTTTCACTAACACAGGGGATGACATTAAAGTCTCGTCGCCAACTGATCATCGAAGCATCACTGACGGCAGGAGCGGTGGCTCTGGTGTTTCTTGTACTGGGAAAAGTGATTTTCAAATTTCTGGGAATTACCGAAAATGATTTTCGAATTGGTGGTGGAATTGTTTTGCTTGTGCTTGCCGTGACCGATCTGCTTTTCTCTAGTGATGAACGAAAGGAAACAGCCAAATCGGTAGGTGTTGTTCCCATTGGAATTCCGTTGGTCATGGGACCGGGCGCACTGACCGCTATCATCATTATTGTTGATGCGTATGGATATTGGATTTCAATGGTTTCACTTCTGTTGAATTTGATCATTGTGTGGATCACCTTTCGTCATTCCGATCTCGTTATCAAATTAATGGGCGAGGGTGGAACAAAAGCGTTTGCAAAGGTAGCCGCCCTTTTCATGGTAGCAATTGCGGTAATGATGATCCGCGTTGGTGTTCAAAACATTCTCAAATAATCTATCGTTATGTCTCTGCACTATCAGTCTGTTCTTGATTCCATTCACGCTGAAGTACTCCCTCTGCAGCAAGAAGGGAATGTCGCAAATTATATTCCAGAACTCGCCTCGGTAGATTCAACCAAATTCGGTATACATTTGCGAACGCTCGAAGGGCATGATTTTTCGGTCGGTAATCATAACGAAAATTTTTCTATTCAAAGCATCTCAAAAGTCTTTGCGCTTGCACAGGTCGTTACACTGATCGGTGAAAAAATATTTAAGCGGGTCGGAGTAGAGCCGTCCGGCAGTTCATTCAATTCTCTGGTTCAATTGGAATATGAAAAGGGAATTCCGAGAAATCCTTTAATCAACGCCGGGGCAATGGTTGTATGTGATGTGCTGATCGATCAATTACACAACCCCAAAAAGGAAATTCTCTCGTTCGTCCGAACGCTGGCAAACAATACAAAGATCGGATTTAACGAAAAGGTTGCCGCATCCGAAAAAATGTATGGCTTTCGTAATATTGCTCTTGGAAATTTCTTAAAATCCTTTAACAACATCCATCACGATGTTGACGATGTGTTAGATCTCTATTTTCATATATGCTCCATTGAAATGTCGTGCAAAGATCTCGCCACGGCATTTCTTCTCTTTGCCAATCACGGAAAATTATCGTCAACAAGCGAAGCGTTGCTCACGAAAAGCCAGACGAAACGTTTGAACGCCATTATGCAAACTTGCGGTTTTTACGATGAAGCGGGAGAATTCTCGTTTACTGTCGGTCTGCCCGGAAAAAGCGGTGTTGGCGGAGGAATCGTCGCACTCCATCCGCATCGATATGCTGTCGCTACATGGAGTCCGAGATTAAACGAGAAAGGAAATTCGGTGATGGGAATGAAAGCACTGGAGCTGCTGACAACAAAATTGGGCTCATCGATCTTTTGAGGATACAACATTACCATTAATAACATTATTTATTTTCTATGCTCCATTCTGTCTATCACGCCGCATCGCAACCTTCTGGGTCCAAATCAACACTCATCATGCTTCATGGACGCGGTTCAGATGAACACGATCTGTTCGGCTTAAAAAGTCATCTCGATTCTCGGCTTGATATTTATTCTCTTCGTGCACCAAACGAGTACGAATGGGGAGGTTATACTTGGTTCGACTTGTTTGAAGATGGTACCGTCGATGAGAAAAGTTTCCTACAGAGTAAAAGTAAAATCCTTTCATTCATCAATTCACTTACGACGGACAAACTCTTTCTTCTCGGTTTCAGTATGGGGGCAATTATGTCGTATGTTCTTGCGTTAACTCAACCGAAACTCTGCAACGGAGTTTTAGCACTGAGCGGATTTGCTCCATTGCAGTTGGAAAAAGAATATAAACTTAACGAATTACTCAGTTTTCCTATTTTTATTTCTCATGGGATTAATGATCCAATTATTCCCATTTCTGCCGCACGAAAAACCAAGGAACTTCTTTCCAAATCCGGCGCACACGTTACGTATAACGAATATGCAATGGCACATCAAATCAACGATGTTTGTTTAAGCGATATAAGGGGCTGGATGCATAATCTAATACCGTAATTTTGAATTTTCTTGTGATACTTTTGTGATTTTCCTTTCGCATTTTTATCTTACACAAGGAGAACGTATGTGCGGTAAGTCGACAAATAAACCATTTCTTAGGTTCTACGCTACATTTGAAATGACATTATTTTTATTGTCATTTACTCTCGCCCAGGAACACCAGAATCTTGTGGTACAATCTATTCAAGGGGACGAAGTATCGTTAGAATTGTTGATTGCAAATGGTCCGGTGTTGGTTAACTTTTGGGCGCTGTGGTGTGAACCGTGCAAAGTGGAAATGAAACAATTCCAGACGATCTATGATCGGTACAAGGAAAAAGGATTCTCCATCCTCGCCATTAATCAGGACAATCAAAAAAGTGTTGCAAAGGTCTCTACCTACATCTCTTCAAACGATTATTCGTTCCTCGTTTCCACTGATCCAAAAGGAGAAATATCACAACAATTCAATGTGCAAAGTTATCCCACCAGTCTGTTGTTCGATAAAAATGGAATAATCGTTTACAAATCCATCGGCTATAAACAGGGAGACGAGAAAAAAATAGTCGATGCGTTGGAAAAAATATTTGCGGTGAAGAATGAGGAATAAAAATTCCTTTTGCTCTTTCCGTCGACGGCATGAGTTAATAACTATTGAGAAATCCGTTTCATTTTTTCACCTTTCCGGTTGTTGGAATGTATTTGGGGTAACAGCATTTCTCTTCTCTTGTATTTCTTCTCTTACATTTTCACAAACGGTAACACCGTCGGTTTCAAATATTCTTCGATATGGGAATGGTGAACGAGGGTTCGGAGGACTGTCACACAAAAGCTCTTACCTTGAAAATGTAACAGATGTGCGATTGAATTTTCAATCGAGGATCGTTGTCGGGTTTCGACTCCTTGCCGATGCTCCGCCAGAAGTCGGAGATTCATTTCAGGGATTAAAACGACGATTTGTGGAATTCCGCGATGAACATTTTTCACTTCGCGCCGGAAATTTTAATGAGTTATTCGGTCGAGGGCTTGCCTTCAACTTGTTTGAGAACCGGGGACTTGCGTACGATTCCTGGATGGATGGCGTGAAAACAAATTATCGCTCTTCGTTTCTCAATGCAACCATTGCGGGAGGAACAATTGATTTCCGAGATTCTGTTACCATTGCGCGCCACGAAAAATATAGCGTTCGCGCAGCCAATGTTGAAATACAACCGATAAAGGAAATTACCCTGGGAACGAGTTTTGTGGAAGCAAACGGTACTATTCCACAGTTTGTCGGTTATAAAACGATCAAAGCGGAAATTCCCGAACTTTATTCTTCCTTTCGGTTCAATCAATTCAGCGGATTCGTCGGTTATGCCCACAAATGGACAAACGTATTGACCGATACCATCTCTCGAAAAGGGGATGGATTTTATGCATCGTTATCCATTGCGGGAAAAGGATATGGCATTAGTATCGACTATAAAAATTACCGTTATGATATTCGGGATCCGTTTGACCGTGGGGCAAGCGAACGAGCAACGCGAATGCTGCCATTTCAAAATGGACCAATTGTTCAAAAGGAACATAATTATACATTGCTGACTCGTGCGTTACATCAGATTGATTTTAATGATGAAGTCGGAATTCAAATTGAGGGATTGTTTTCTTTACATTCTTCGACCATGCTAAATATTAATGGGAGTGTGGCCAGCCGGCATCATTATTATGATTATAACTCTGAAGCATTCTCGTTCATTGAGCGAACGCGGGAACATAGTTTTCTTCCATCGTTTGAGAGAAGGCTTTCACCGTACTGGGAACTATTTGCAGAACTTGAGCATTACTTTGAAGAGACTTCGGCAATCCGCGTGGGATTGGCAAGGCGTGCAAATGTTCTCTACAACGATTTTACCGGCGCTCAATTTAGCCATACAAAACAGGCAACAATTATTCCAATACAATTACAATATTCGTTATCACAAGAATATTCAATAACCATACAAACGGAACATGAATTTGCCTACGACAGTTATAACACTAGCAATGAGCAGTATTATACTCAACTGCTGACCTGTATTTTTACACGATCACCCAATCTTTCGGTAACCGTTCGATATGAACATACAACTGATAAAGCGGATCCTTCGGGAAGACGCGATTGGCTAATGGGAGAATTTGGTTATACCTTCGGACAATCTCATACTGCAACAATATCGTATGGAAAAGAACGAGGAGGACAAATTTGCTCAAACGGTGTCTGCCAATATCAATTACCGTTTGAAGGCGTGCGGTTTTCATTGAGAAGTCAAATATAAAAAATCGATTCTATGAAAAATTTATTCTTGATGTTGACATTTGTTTCTTTGCTGTACTCCGGTGAGAGGCGAGTGCTTGTGGAAATGTTCACTAACTCTCACTGCACTGTGTGCCCGGGTGCACATGCAGCGATCAACTCCTTTAGATCCACCAGCGCGAATGCGAACCGTGTGCGATATATATTTTATCACACTACCTTTCCGTACAGTGACGATCAACTTTCGATTGCAAACACAACCGAACCAAATGCACGAAATACGTATTATAACGGACCGTCATCTACACCAAATACATTTTTTGACGGGGTTAATCAAGGTAGAACGTACTCCTCATTTTCAATAAATCTTGAGTCGAGGTTGGCGGTAAGCACTCCTCTGAACATAGATCTGACTGGAACAAAGAGCGGACAAACAATCTCGGTGACAGCTTCGGTTTCACAAACAGAAAATATTGTACAAAACGATCTTGTAATCCATATGGTTGTCGTTGAAAATGTAACGTATGTGGGACGCAACGGTGTATCGCCGCAAAATTTTGTTATGCGCAAAATGATTACTCCGATTGCTGGTGATCCGCTTATAATGGATGAGGGTCTTTCAAAACTGGTAAGTCGATCTGCAACACTAACTAATATTACATCGATAAATAATGTCGGCGTGGTGGTCTTCGTCCAGAGTGTTTCAACAAAAGAAGTATATCAATCTGAGTATATTTCATATTCAACTTTAACCGATGTTGAACAGAACGAGCCATTAACACCGCTGGATGTGGCTCTACAACAAAATTATCCGAATCCGTTCAATCCGTCTACCTCCATTACCTTTTCTCTTCCGCGGACGGTGCGCGTATCGTTGAAAGTTTTTGACCTGCTCGGCAATGAGGTGGCAATCCTTGTCAATCAAACGCTCGGTTCGGGTCAGTATACATTTCCGTTCAATGCGGCAGAGTTTTATTTGTCGTCTGGAGTTTATTTTTATAGATTAGAGTCCGGAGGAAAAGCCTTCGTCCGAAAAATGACGGTATTACAATAATATGATCTTCATTAGACGACAAATCATCCTTTTCGTTGTTGTTGCAACAACGCTTTTTTCGGGCGACAGGAAGGTGTTGTTGGAGATGTTTACTAATGCGCATTGTTATTCCTGCGTGGCAGCATACGAACTTTTCCGTCAATACAATATCTCAAATCCGCTTGCTGTAAAGACTGCATACGTCTTTTATCATATTGCTCAGCCGGGAGTCGAGGATTCCATCTATTATGAAAATCGGACGGATTCTGAGGCGCGAAATAATTACTACGGTCCGTTTGCTACTGCTCCTTTGTTGTTTATGGATGGATCTTTTGTTGGCAACAACGTAAAAACATGGCAACAATCTATTTTGTCGCGATATCAAACATCGAGCCCATTCGAAATTACCATCGCGGGAACATATGAAAAAAAGAGTTTTACGATTGAAGCACAGGTTAAACAAACTGGCGATGTGTCGGAAAACGATCTGCGTATTCACATCATTCTCACAGAAAGCGTTGGAACGTATATTGGGAAAAACGGTGTTACGCCGCAGGTCTATGCCATGAGAAAAATGTTGACTGGTTCTTCTGGAGAATCGTTTTCTATCGCAAAAGGGGAGTCAAAAAAAATTGTCAAAAGAGTTACACTTTATCCGGGCTGGGTTGATGAAAAAATGTATGCCGTTGTTTTTATTCAAAGTAATTCAAGCAAGACGGTGTATCAATCTGAAATGAAGTCCCTTACCTTTTTTTTGCCAACGTTGGTGTCGCGTGTCAACAATGTTCCGAATTTGTTCTTGTTGGATCAAAACTATCCAAACCCATTTAACCCCTCTACCAATATTCGGTTTTCTCTGGCAACGGAAGGAGAAACTTCATTACGTATCTATAGTCTCCTCGGTAATGAGGTTGCGACATTGGTGAGCGAGCGTTTGTCTTCGGGAACATACGACGTTCGTTTTGATGGTTCGGACCTTTCTACTGGAATGTATTTTTACCGTCTGCACAGCAACGGGAGCAGTACAACACGAAAAATGCATCTTATAAAATAGTTTGTACCGCCGCGCATTGTTTTTCTGTTCCATATTTTCTATCATAGCGGGTTAATTTCATACATCGGGGGGAAATCGGTGTTCGTTGTAATTGCCATTCTCATTATCACCAGTTCTGTTGTTGCCCAGCAGCCGCTAGGGCTTTCCACGGCGAAACGTGTTACGCAATACAAGCTAGAATCCTGGCAGGAAGAACAGGGATTAAAGCACAATTCTATTATTGCCCTCTCACAATCTGCCGATGGATATCTTTGGCTGGCAACCTATTCCGAGTTATATCGATTTGACGGAACCACCTTTAAGAGTTATAAACAGTCTCTCGGCAATGCGCAACCGCGAAGTTTATTTCAGGATTCGCAGGGACGGATGTGGATTGGTACTATAGGAGGATTATTTTTTTATTCCAATGGAGTATTCACAAAAAGCATCCTTGATTCATCCTTTCAAATAAAAACTATTACCGCTATACGTGAGCTGCGGGATGGAACAATATTATTTGGTTCTCAATCCGGGATTTTTTCCTACAACGGAATAAAATTTCAAAACCGATCGATGGAGTATGATGTTGCGGGAATTGCGGTCTGGTCAATGATAGAAACAAGCGGCGGAGAAATCTGGGTGGGAACGGACAGGGGAGCCCGAAGAAAGACTTCGTCATTCGTTGAACAAATCGATACCACGTCGGGTTATCTTAAACACAATATTGTCCGCTCAATCATTGAGGATAGGTTTGGAAATATATGGATTGGAACGGGTGGAGGCGGCATTACCCGATATCGAAACGGCGCTTTTTCCACCTTCACGACAAACGACGGATTGCCGAGCAATGTCATTCGGATCTTGTTTGAAGATCGAAACGGAAGCGTGTGGATCGGGAGCAGCGGCGGCGGTCTTTCGCGATATTTGAATGGCCGTTTTGAAACGCTCTCCAGCACCGATGGATTGACAACCGATGTTGTTTGGGCACTATGCCAGGACCGTGAAGGCTCTCTTTGGATTGGCACCGGTGGTGGCGGATTGAATCGTTTGCGTGATTCGCGATTTACAGCATTGACAAAAAAAGAGGGTATTGGAAATAATTTCTTATGGACAGTCTATGAAGATAACCGCGGTGTTCAATGGATCGGTACGAATGGAGGAGGTGTAACAGTTTGGGAAAACGGAACGGCAAAATCATATACTGTCGGCTCAACACCGTTAAGCAATATTGTTCGTACCGTTGTTGATGATGGGAAAGGAAAGGTGTGGGTTGGCACTGCTGATGGTGTGTATTTTTCTCCTTCTTCCCCTCCGCATTCGTTCAAGCGATATACCACAATTACTGCTAAAACAATTTTAGTGATAACGCAAACCAGCGATAAAACTCTTTGGTTTGGAACGCTTGAAGGTGGTGCTTTTGCGCTCAATCATAATACGTTGAAGCATTATACAGTTTCTACGGGATTGTCGAACAATACAGTTCGCACTGTTACAGAACATCCCGACGGCAGTATTTGGTTGGGAACCAATGCTGGTATTTCCATCTTGACATCACCGAAGCAAAGAAACGAATGGAAAGCCTTTCCGTTTAATAGTGAGCTATCACAAGAAGAGATCCGCGACATCTATATTGATAAGGATAGCGTTGTTTGGATCGGCACTGACCGCGGTGGCCTGCGACGATATCATCACAATTCATTCAAACAATATTCCGAAAAAGAAGGATATGATGCTGTTGCCGTGCATGAAATTCAAGAAGATGATCTCGGATTTTTATGGCTGACTTGTAACAAAGGAATTTTTCGAGTGCGGAGAGAAGATTTAAATGCCATTGCGCGCGGTGAAAAAACTCGGACTGATTTTACGTTGTTTGGAATTATCGATGGTATGGGAAGCAGTGAATGTAATGGCGGTAACCAGCCGGCTGGTTGGAAAATGAGAAACGGAACAATATGGTTCCCCACGATGAAGGGGGTCACCATTATTTCGCCACAAAAATTACCAACAAACACAATTGTTCCCCCGGTGTATATTGAAGGAATTTCTGTTGATGGAAAACCGGTCCAAATCAATAACGAGACCGCCGAATTAAGCGCTGGTTCAAATCGTGTGACAATCAACTTCACCGCGTTAAGCCTTCTGGCGCCCGAGCTCGTGCGCTTCAAATACATGCTGGATGGATATGATCAAGATTGGATAGACGGCGGAAACAGTCGAACGGTTTCCTACACAAATATTGCTCCCGGAAATTATCGCTTCAGGGTGATTGGTTCAAACAACGACGGAGTTTGGAATAATAATGGCGCCGCTATTACTGTCATACAAATGCCGCACTTCTACGAAACTGCTTGGTTTGGTGTTTCCACGATGTTACTGCTTACCGGTCTAATTTTTTCCGCATATCGCGTTCGCATTAATGTATTGAAAGAACGAGAAATAGAATTGAAACAGCTTGTAGCGGAGAGAACACAAAATTTGCAAGTCGAAAAGGAACGTGCGGAACAGGCAAATCAATTTAAGAGTGATCTGGTCAACATAGTTGCACACGATCTAAAAAATCCACTTACAACAATTGTCGGTATGTCGCATTTTTTACAGGAAGACGATTTCGATCAGAGTACGGTAAGAGATTCTGCAAAAGCAATCTCTGGATCAGCAGAACAGATGGTGGATCTTATTACAGACTTTTTGAACGTCGAAGCAATGGAGCAGGGAAAAATAAATCTTCACAAGATCCCTTTGAGTCTTTCGGAGCTTACCGGATTTGTTGTATCAACAAATAAACGTCTGGCGGAAAAGAAACAACAAACGGTGGCGTTGACTGTATGTGACAGCGAAAAGAGCATGATTGTTGGCGATTCGGAACGGTTGTATCAGTCTATCGAGAATCTTTTCAGCAATGCAATTAAGTATTCTCCTTTTGGCGCACCTATTGAAATCCGTGTTGAGCGGGTAGAAAACTATGCGCGAGTATCGGTCAAAGATACCGGCGCGGGATTAAGCGAAGAGGATCAAAAAAAGCTTTTTGGAAAATTTCAAAAACTCGCACCGAGACCGACCGGCAACGAATCTTCAAATGGTCTTGGGCTTTCGATTGTAAAACTTATTGTAGAACTGCACGGAGGGAAAGTGTGGGCGGAAAGCGCGCTCGGGCGCGGAAGTACTTTTTATATCCAGCTACCTTTGGAAATCAAAAATCCCCAGGAGTAATTCCCGGGGATTTTTATTTCGCCAAAATAGTACGTTTTATTTCTTTGATCCTTTGGGTAACTTCTGCTGCATCCGCTCCATAAATCCTGCCTTGCGTTTGTTTTCAGGAATCTTTTGCAGCGGTTCATCTTTATGGCGCTGGTTAAAATACCATTGCTGACTGATGGAGAGAAGATTGAAGACAAAATAATATAAGTTCAACCCCGAAGGAAAATGATTGAACATCACCGTCATCATAATCGGCATCATCCAAACCATTGCCTTTTGTGTCGGATCGGTCACTGTTTGTTTCTGCTGCACAAACATCGTTATACCCATCGCCAGTGTTAAACCGCTGATGAAATTGCCAAGCAGCGGAATGGTAAACGGAAGCGATATTAAAACATCGGGTATCGAGAGATCGGTAATCCACAGTATAAATGGTTCTTGTCGTAATTCAATCGAAGCAGTAAAGAGAGAGTAGAGCGCATACAAAATCGGCAATTGAAGCAGCAACGGCAAACATCCTCCCGCCGGATTCACACCATAGTCTTTATACAGTTTCATGATCTGAATATTCATCTGCTGCGCATCGCTTTTATACTTTTCACGAATCTCCTGCATCAACGGCTGAAGCTTCTGCATCTTGCGCATGGAATTCATGCTGGATTTCGTCAACGGCTGCAATGCCAATTTAATAAGGATGGAGAAAATGATAATGACCAGTCCATAGTTTGAGATAATGGAGTGAAGCAGCCGGAACAACGGAATGAAAATATATTCTGTAATCGGACGAATCCATTTCCACCCAAGGGACATGATTTGATCAAGTCCACGATCATATCCTTTGATAGTGGAAAATTCGAGCGGACCGATATAGGTTGATATTTTTGCCGTTTCGTTTGTGGTATTCTTAAACGGATATTTCAATGCAATGGAATATTTCTCCACCACACCGGCATCTATTGCGGAAAGATGTGTTCCTTCTAAATACGAACCGGTTGCTTTTTTATCCTGTGACAGTATGGCAACGGCAAAATATTTATTGCGCAGCGCCACCCATTCGGTTTGCCCGGAAGGATCTTCTTTCGGATTATCTCCGGAAGATGAGGCGTTTACTTCTTTCAGTTCGCCTCCCCCATACGTATACGCGGCAGCTAAATTTGATTCATCAACACTATTAAATTCGGTGTATTTGATGCCGTTTTCCCAGAGGATTTGATATTCGTAGTTCGCAATAACATTTTGCATTCCTTCAAACGAAATATCGGCATCAAAATCGTACGCTTGATTTTTGAAGGTAAGTTTTTTTACTAATCGTCCTTCGCTCCCTTTAAGAACAAATTGCATAACGTACTGTTCGTCGCCGGAGAGAACAACTTTTCCGCCAATTGGAATCTGTGCAGAGAAGAAATGATTTTTTGTGTTAATCATTCTTCCGTCTGTCGTTGTGAACAAGATATTGAAATCACCTTTGGAGTCGTTTACCAACTGCACCGGATGATTGTCCCACGTTTTATGTTTTTTCAGCGTCCACTGTTTTATTGTACCCCCCCGTGTCGACAGTTCGGCAACGTAGTTCTCTGTTTCAATAGTAAACGTTTGTTCCTTGCCAATCTCAGTTCCACTAAAATATTTTCCTAGTGTATCGCTGATCTGTTGAGCCGGTTTCACTGCCGGTGCAACGGATTGGTATTGATCCGGCGAAATATTTTTTACTGGCTTTTGTGCAGTAGTATCTTTTGCCGATTGTTTTGTTGACTGCGCTGCTTGTTGTTGTGGTTGTCGCTGCGGCGACGTGAAGTACATCCACGCCATCAGTATTGCGGCGATCAGAACAAATCCGAGTGTCTCTTGTCTTCCCATAGTGTTATTGTTGTTTCGTCAATGAAAATTTTTCCGGAACGGGATCATATCCCCCTTCGTGAAACGGATGACATTTGCAGATCCGTTTCATGCCAAGCAGCGATCCTTTGAACGCTCCGTGTTGTTGAATACTTTCAAGTGTGTAGGTGGAACAGGTTGGAAAAAATCTGCATGAGTTGGCCGGCAGAAACGGTGAGATTACCGTCTGATATGTGCGGATCAAAAAGATAAAAAGAAATTTCATAACGCTTTCAAAATTTGCTGCTGTATAACAAGCCACGCCGGCACAACATCGCGAAGTGCCAGACGGTCAATCTGCTTATTCTTCTCTCCTTTAAACATCAAGACGATCTTTGCGCCGACATTCTTTTCCCGGAATGTGGTAAACAGTTCACCGGAATGTTCTCGAACGCACTCACGCATCAACCGTCGTATTCGGTTGCGGTCAACGGCAAGCGGAACTCTCTTTTTGGGCACGGAAAACCCTATCGCAATATTCTTATCGTTCGTGTCGGTCAAAAGAAATCCCGTAAGCATTGTTCCTTGAAATGAAACCCCGCTGGTGATGACGTTGGTGAACGATTGGTATCCGCGGAGGATGTTTGATTTGGGAAGAGTCTGTCGCACTCACACCGCCGCTTCCTGTATTGAGTGAGGAGAGAAGCACAAACGGAAGCAACGCCGCGTTATGAACGCGGTTCGTCGCTTACGGTCAATTTATGTCGCCCTTTTGCACGGCGGCTTGATAATACTTTACGACCATTTTTGGTCGCCATACGTTCGCGAAAACCATGTGTATTTCTGCGTTTACGTTTATGTGGTTGAAATGTACGTTTCATTGTTTCTCCAGGTGAATAAAAGCTATACAAATTACGAAAATATCGATGGACAAACAAGATAAATTTATGCCTTGTGTTTTTGTCGGATACTCATAGCCGTTTTTCTAGAAAAATATTTTTAATAATGCTTTAAATTCTATAAAATTGCGGACGAATAAAATTTTTTTCTGTTTTTTAAAATTCTGCTTGACTTATCTCCCTGAAGTACGATATACTGTGTATAGAATGTAGGTTTATCCATGTGTGGAAAAAATGTGGATAACTTTTTGGATGGAAGAATACCGTGGAAGCGCTGGTAAATGTGGGTGAAAGATATCAACATCGGATGTTAATATCTTTTGTCTTTCAACTGATCGATTGTTATGTTTCAATGGGTTACTGCTGTTTTTATGATGTGTATAATTCTGTTCTTTCTGTAAGTTTGTTAAATTAAGATTTAGATCTTGTGAATAACATTGTGAATAAGACAATGTTAGATGTTGATAACGTTTGAGGATTTATGATTTCTATTGTCACCCCTTCTGATATTCCTGCCGCAACAACAGATCTACAACAGAAGGAAGCGTTGCTTGTTTTATGGAGCAACATTCTTTCCCACATTCAACCGGAAATAAACTCCCAAAGTTTTAAGACATGGTTTGAACCAATAAAGCCTGTAAAGATAGAGAATAATGAAGTCTCTGTAACGGTTCCTAGTCAGTTTTTTTATGAGTGGCTCGAAGAACATTATTATTCCCTGATTTCCGGAGCTCTACAAAAAGTGATGGGGTCTTCTGCAAAACTGACTTATACGGTTGTTCCGTCTGATGAGCCTTCCCCTTCAATGGTTGTGTCTCCGAACGATTCTCCCATAAAAATTGCTGAATCTGTCCAATCAAAAATAGAACAATCACAGTATATTCAGCCGCTTCCGTACGAGAAGACATTTTTAAATCGACGGAACACCTTCCAAAGCTTTATTAAGGGGGAAAGTAACCAGCTTGCGCGTGCAGCAGCAATGGCTGTAGCGAATAATCCTGGCGGAACATCTTTTAATCCTTTGGTGCTATATGGTGGAACCGGACTTGGAAAAACGCATTTAATGCAGGCTATTGGCAACTATGCTCTGGAAACCGGTAAAGCAAAACGGGTAATGTATGTTTCGAGCGAAAAATTCACAAATGAATTTATTGATGCTATTCGAAACGATGCCACGACCGATTTTTCGAATTTCTACCGCAACATGGATATATTGATCGTTGACGATATTCAGTTCTTTACAGGAAAAGAAAAGACGCAAGATAGTTTCTTCCATACGTTCAATTCTCTCCATCAATTAGGGAAACAGATTATTCTATCGTCCGACCGTCCTCCGAAAGAGTTACAAGGGTTGGATGAACGACTTATTTCACGTTTCCAATGGGGTTTAACAGCAGATATTCAGCCGCCCGATCTTGAAACTCGTTCTGCCATCTTGCGCAATAAATGTGAGCGTGACGATGTTATTATTCCTGAAGCGGTGTTAGATTTTATTGCTGCCAATGTTAAATCGAACGTTCGTGAATTGGAAGGATGCTATACAAAGCTGTTATTCAACGCTTCCTTGCTTGGTAAAGATATCGATATTGAAATGGCGCGTGAGGTGTTAAGTTCCGTTGTTACCGAGGTTCGTTCGCCGCTGACAGTAGAAGAGATTCAGCGTCTTGTTTCTGAGTTTTATGATATTCCGAACGATCTGCTCCGCGCAAAAACCCGTAAACAAGAGATTGTTATTGCGCGGCAAGTGGCAATGTATCTTGCAAAGGAACTGACGAACTGTTCATTAAAGACGATTGGATTAAATTTCGGGGGAAGAGACCACAGTACGGTGATCCATGCATATCAAACTGTTGAAGAGCAGATTAAGATCGATCAAAAATTTCGCGCATCGATGGAACAAATAAAAAAGAAGATCGAAATTTATTCCCGGTAATTTTCATTTTATAATTTTTAAAAGGGGTCGGTGCTTGCTTGATCCCTTTTTTCTTTTAAATATTTATCCACAATAATTTGTGGATGATGTGTGAAGTAGTGTGAATGTAATGTTGGTACGTTGGACAAATTTTTCTTGTTTCCTCTTGAGTGTGGATGAGTGTGGAAAAGTCTTGGGTATACCAACAAACTATCGACACCTGTTTTTCTGTTTTTACCAGTAAACATATTTCAAATAGGCACTTATCAACATATCCACTGTATTATTGTTATTATATTTTTAAAGTTATATATCTCTTTTAAATACGCTATAACTCACTGAAAGAATAAAGACTTACGGGATTTCTTCCTTTGGGTTTACGACACATTTTTTGTATATTGCACCACTAAAATTCTTCGTTGATAGATCAATAAATTAAGGAGATTGATAATGAAATTTTCCGTACGGAGCGCTGAATTACAAAAAGCATTAGCAAAAACAGTCAGCGTAGTTCCCACCAGATCGACCCTTCCAATACTTGAAAACCTACACTTTGATGTTCATGCAAACACTCTAAAAATAACAGCAACCGATCTGGAAATATCTGTTTCTGTTTCATTAGAGGTGCAGGGAAGTCAAAACGGAACAATTGCTATTCCCGCAAAAAGAATTTTTGATACAGTGCGCGCTTTATCTGATACGAATATTACGTTCAATATAGATACAGAGTCGAACAAAATTAAAATGAAAACCGATAATGGTGAATATACCCTTACCGGAGAATCCAGCGAAGAATTTCCGGCTATTCCCGAATTTAAAGGTGAAACAGAAGTTGCATTTGACGTTCAAGTGCTACAGCGACTTATCGGAACAACAATGTTTGCGGTCAGCGCAGATGAATTACGTCCGGCGATGATGGGAGTATTATTTCAATTCTCGAAAAGTGAAGTTCGTGCAGTTGCCACAGATGGCCACCGTCTTGTGCGGGTGAATAATTATAATCTCGGAAATACAAAATTGACCAAAGATATTATTATTCCTTCAAAAGCGTTAGGACAACTTGATAAAGTAGCGACGGGAACTGAAACGAAAGTAGCAATCAGTGCCACTCACGTAATGTTTAAATTTGACGGTACATCGTTGATATCCCGTTTGATTGAAGAAAAATATCCGAATTATGAAACAGTGATTCCGCTTGATAATGAACGGGCACTGATCGTCAATAAAAACGAAATGCTGCAATCTGTCCGCCGTGTTTCGCTGTATTCAAATTCAACAACGCATCAAATCAGGTTATCTGTTGGAAAAGATGAACTACGGGTAACGGCAGAAGATCAAGATTTCGGCAGCGAAGCAAAAGAAAAAATATCCTGCGACTATAACGACGAAGAGATGGAAATAGGATTCAATTCTGCTTACGTCATTGATGTGCTCTCACATCTTGATGCGGAAGAAGTTGAATTTAAATTAAGTTCACCCAATAGGGCAGCAATCGTCTCGCCAGTCAACAAAAAAGAAGGCGAAGAGGTATTAATGCTGATTATGCCGGTACGGTTGAATAACTAGGCCGCAACCGCTGCGATGAAAATTTCCAATGCCCACCTGCGCAGTTTTCGCAATCATAACGAAACAGTATTCGAATTTGGTGCACGGGTAAACGTTCTTCTGGGGGAAAATGGTCAAGGAAAGACCAACGCCCTCGAAGCACTTTCGTTTCTCTGTTTGACGAAAAGTTTTTATGCTAGCGCGGATGCAACAGTAATGCAGCAGCAACAATCGTTCTTTGAGATTAAAAGTGCTTTACAATCGGACGAAGGAAAAGAATTCCACGTACGGGTAACCTACGATGATGTGAAGAAAGAAAAGAAATTCACAATTAACGGAGCGGCCGTGGAAAAGTTTTCATCGGTAATAGGAATGTTTCCTGTGGTAATTCTCTCTCCGGAAAACAGTTCAATCACCTTTGGCTCGCCAGCGGACAGAAGAAAATTTATTGATCTGGTGATTTCCCAAAGCAGCAAATCGTATGTTGAAGATTCTATGGAATACCGAAGGATCGTTCGACAGCGCAATGCGATCTTAACCGAGGCGAAAGGAAAAGAATGCGGAAGCCAGATTGCGCCATGGAACGACATGCTGATTCGGTATGGATCCCGGATTATTCATAAACGAAATCAATTCCTTAATGAATTTGCCCCGTATATAGCGCAAACGTATTTGGACATTGTCGACGAACGTGAAATACCAAAGATTGAATACGCGCCTTCGATCAACATTTCGATTGATTCAACACCGGAAGAAATTGTTTCGGCAATGGAATGGAAACTAGCAAAAAAAAAGAAAGACGAATCGCGGTTTCAAACAACCCTGGTCGGCCCGCATCGCGACGAAATTATTTTTTCTCTAAACGGAATGTCGCTAAAGCATTTTGCGTCGCAGGGACAACACAAAACATTTTTGGTGGCGCTGAAAGTAGCAGAGTTTTTCTTTTTGAAAGAACGGTGCAATGAAACTCCGATCTTTCTTTTAGACGATGTGTTTAGCGAGCTTGATGAATACCGCAGTAAAAAATTGTTGTCGGTTGCGGAGACATTAGGGCAGATTTTTATCACCACCACCAGCGAAAAAATGTTTGGCGGAGCAGAGTGGAATAACGAACGCCGAAAATTTTTTATGAAAAATGGTGAAGTGGTAAAAGAAACGAATGCGGCGTGAAAAAACGGGAAAACATACAGTCGCTCGGGGATGCACTTAACTTGTTGATGCAATCGCTCGGGATTGAGAAACAGGTAGAACAGTATAAGATTTTTGATATATGGAATGAGGTTGTTGGCCAGCAGGTAGCAAAAGTTGCTCAGCCAGAAAGGCTCCAGAATGGCGTGTTGATTGTGACGGTAAATAATGCCCCATGGAGAGCTGAGTTAACATTCCGCAAAAAAGAAATTTTGGAAAAGATACACGAAAAAACGAACTCGCAAAGTATTGTTGACATAAAATTTAGATAAATAAAAGACACTCCTGAAAAATTGGATTGCCTGAAATAATAATAAAAGGATAACCTGTGGCAGAACAAAAACCAAAGAAACACAACGGAGAATATACCGCCGATGATATCACTGTATTAAAAGGACTCGAAGCGGTTCGCCGCCGTCCCGCTATGTATATCGGCGACGTCAGCACAAGAGGACTTCATCACCTTGTGTACGAAGTTGTTGATAACTCAATCGATGAGGCGCTTGCAGGATATTGCCGAAATATCGATGTAAGGATCAATAAAGATGGAAGCGTAACGGTGACCGACGACGGCCGCGGTATCCCGACGGGCATTCATAAAGATGAGGGACGTTCCGCTTTAGAGGTTGTGCTGACCGTGCTCCACGCCGGCGGAAAGTTCGACAAGAACACGTACAAAGTTTCCGGCGGACTTCACGGTGTCGGCGTTTCAGTGGTGAATGCACTCAGCGAATGGCTTGAAGTAACGGTGCGTCTGGACGGCAAGATCTTCTATCAAAAATATAAACAGGGTGATCCGGTTGCTCCCGTCAAAGTGATCGGCAAAATGGAAAAGAAGGATAAGACCGGAACGACGGTGACATTCCTTCCCGACAATACGATCTTTAAAAATCGGACGTATAAATTTGAAACGCTTGCCGAACGTTTGCGCGAACTTGCCTTTTTAAACTCTGAAGTAACTCTTGAAATTACCGATCTGCGAAACAAACAAGAACAGACTGAAAAATTTCATTACGAAGGCGGGTTGATGGAGTTCGTGAAATATACGGATTCCACGCGTCCTTCAATCATGAAGAAGGTATTCTACGCAAAAGGTGAAGGGAAAGATGAAAACGATCGCACAGTCGAAGTAGAAGCAGCATTCCAGTACAACGATCAATATTCAGAGAACATGTTCTCCTACGTCAACAATATCAACACACACGAAGGAGGAACACATCTCGTCGGATTTAGAACAGCCGTCACACGCTCTCTAAATAATTTTGCGTCAAAAAATAATCTTGTCAAAGACGAAAAGATACAACTGACCGGCGAAGATTTTAAAGAAGGGTTAACCGCCGTTATCAGTGTGAAAGTTCCCGAACCGCAATTTGAAGGACAGACAAAAACCAAGCTCGGAAACAGCGAAATTAAATCGATCGTCGAATCAGTTATTGGACCGGCTCTTTCCGATTGGCTGGACAGCAACTCCCCCGACGCAAAACGAATTATCGATAAAAGTCTCCGCGCAGCAGAAGCTCGCGAAGCATCACGCAAAGCGCGCGATATCGCCCGCCGCAAGAACGCAATGGATGGCGCTGGACTCCCCGGAAAACTTGCTGATTGCTCTATCAACGATCCGGAACATTGCGAAATGTATCTTGTTGAAGGTGACTCCGCAGGAGGAAGCGCGAAACAGGGACGCGACAGACGGTTCCAGGCAATCCTTCCAATGAAAGGAAAGATCCTGAATGTTGAAAAAGCGCGTCTTCATAAAATGCTGGAGAACGAAGAAATCCGAAATATATTTACCGCAATCGGTGCCGGGGTTGGCGAAGATTTTAATTCGGAAAAACTACGATATAACAAAATCATTCTGATGTGCGATGCCGACGTTGACGGTTCACACATTCGCACGCTGCTGCTGACATTGTTCTTCCGCTATATGAAACCACTCATTGAACTTGGTCATGTGTATATCGCGCAGCCTCCTCTTTATAAATTAAAGAAGGGGAAGAAAGAGTTGTATGCATTCGATGATGAAGAACGGGACGAGATTCTGAAGCGTCTAAAAGGAGAGAAGGCGGAGAAAAAAACAACAGAAGAGGAAGAGGTTGAAACGGTTCCGGAAGAAGGAGCAGCGTTAAAAGGAGGAATTGTTATTTCCCGATTTAAAGGTCTTGGAGAAATGAACCCGGAACAATTATGGTCCACTACCATGAATCCGGAAACACGCACGATTCTTCAGGTAGGTATTGAAAACGCGGCCGATGCAGATAGAACGTTTTCAATTTTAATGGGAGACGAAGTGGAACCGCGAAGACAGTTCATCGAAAAGAATGCAAAGTACGTTAGAAATCTGGATGTCTAAAAAATTGAGTATGAACCAAGCAGGTTAAAAATTACCTATGGCTACGACAAACGAAAGAATAGTTCCGGTTGATATTGAAGATGAAATGAAAGGATCGTACATCGATTATTCGATGTCGGTTATTGTTGCACGTGCGCTTCCCGATGTTCGCGACGGCTTAAAACCGGTGCATCGCAGGGTGTTGTTCGGAATGAACGAACTCAGCTTAATGCCAAATAAAGCGTACAAAAAAAGCGCACGCGTTGTTGGAGAGGTACTTGGTAAGTATCACCCGCACGGCGACGCATCGGTGTATGATACGATAGTCCGTATGGCGCAGGATTTTTCGCTTCGATATACGCTTGTTGATGGACAAGGAAACTTTGGATCGGTTGACGGCGACTCACCGGCGGCAATGCGTTATACAGAAGTTCGTATGACCCGAGTAGCCGAAGAGCTGCTTCGCGATATCGAAAAAAACACGGTGAACTTCACACCAAACTTTGACGATACCCTGCAGGAGCCATCAGTTCTTCCTGCAAGTGTTCCCAATCTTCTTGTGAACGGAGCAAGCGGTATCGCAGTCGGTATGACCACAAATATCCCGCCGCACAATCTTAGCGAAGTGATTGACGGTATTATTGCGATGATTGCTGACAGGGATATCGATAATGAAAAATTGATGAAGCATATCAAAGCGCCGGACTTCCCAACCGGTGGCATCATCTACGGTTATGACGGTGTACGCGAAGCATACAAAACAGGAAGAGGAAAGATCACTCTCCGTGCTAAAGCATCAATTGAAACTGCAAAGAACGACAGACAAAGCATTATTATTTCTGAAATTCCATATCAGGTCAACAAGGCAACGCTGATTGAAAAAATTGCCGAACTAGTGCGCGATAAAAAGCTGGATGATGTTTCGGGAGTGAACGATGAATCCGACCGCGATGGTATGCGGATTGTTGTTGATTTGAAGCGCGATGCGAACGCAAGCGTTGTGCTGAATAATCTCTATAAACACACGCAGATGCAGACCACGTTCGGCATTATCATGCTTGCGTTGGTGGATGGTCGTCCGCAAGTTTTACAATTGAAGGATACACTAAAATATTTCATCGAACATCGCAACGAAGTGGTTGTTCGTCGGACAAAATTCGATCTTGATGCGGCAGAAAAAAGAGCGCACATCTTAGAAGGATACATTATTGCGCTCGATAATATCGATGCAATCATCAAATTGATTAAAGCGTCGAAGGATACCGAGACAGCAAAACTTGGATTGATGAAAAAATTCAAGCTTTCCGAGATTCAAGCGCAGGCAATCCTCGATATGCGCCTGCAGCGGTTGACGGGATTAGAACGCAAAAAGATTGAAGATGAATATAAAGAGCTCATTAAACTGATCAACAAATTGAAAGCGATTCTGGGAAGCAAACAGCTTCAATTACAGATTATCAAAGAAGAACTCCTCGCCATCAAAGAAAAGTTTGGTGATGAACGCCGCACCGAAATTGTGATGAAGCAGACGGAGTTCAAAATTGAAGATATGATTGCCGAAGAAGAAGTGGTGATTACCATTTCTCATGGCGGATATATTAAACGCTTTCCGGTGAGTGGATACCGCAGACAATCGCGCGGAGGAAAAGGCGTAACCGGAGCGGCGTCGCGTGAGGATGATTTTGTTGAACATATGTTTATCGCCAGCACACATAATTATATCCTCTTCTTCACGGATAAAGGAAAATGCTATTGGCTGAAAGTGTTTGAAGTTCCTGAAGGAGGCCGAACATCCAAAGGAAAAGCGATCACCAATCTTATCGCCAAAGAGGCGGAAGAAAATATCACAGCATTTTTAAGTGTGAAAGAATTCAGCGAGAATCAATTTGTCTTTATGGTCACCGAAGAGGGACAAATGAAGAAGACATCGCTGATGGAATTTAGCAATCCGCGAAAGAACGGGATCGGTGCAATCTCGCTTGATAAGCATGATCTGCTTCGAGATGTGAAGCTGACCGATGGAACACACGAGCTTGTGATTGGAACACACGAAGGAATTGCAATTCGATTCCCCGAAAGCGAAGTGCGGGCAATGGGACGTTCTGCCTCGGGTGTTCGTGCCATCAAATTGTCAAGTGGAGATAAAGTGATCGGTGCCGTCTCATTGAAGCGGACGAAGACTACTATTCTTGTCGCCACCGAACATGGATTTGGTAAACGCTCCGATCTTGGAGATTACCGTGTCAGTCATCGCGGGGGTAAAGGTATTGCAACGCTGAAAGCGAACGACAAAACAGGAAAAATGATTGCTATTAAGGAAGTGCAGAATACCGATGATATCGTAGTTGTCTCTTCCAGCGGAATGATTATCCGTCAACGCGCAGAAGATATTCGCGTCTCCGGACGGAATACATCGGGCGTTCGATTAATTCGTCTGGGCGAAAAAGATGCTGTCACCGCTATCGCAATCGTTACATCGGAGGACGAAGAAGAAAAACAACTTGAAGCAGCGGATAAAGCCAGAGCATCGGCTGCTGTTGCCAGCGCGAAAGAAGAAAACGTAGAACAAAAGGAACTGTTCGACGATAAAAAAAAAGCCCTGAAGAAACAGAAGAATAATCCGGCGGGCGGAAAAAAGAAAGTCGAGAAAAATAAAACAACGGAACCAAAAAAAGAAAAAGAAACAGCTCCAAAGAAAAAAACGGTAAAACAATCTGTTCCGAAAAAAGCTGCACTAAAACCGAAACAGAAAATGAAAGTTCAACCGAAGAAAAAGGGGAAGAAATAATTTCTTAATCATTCAAGGAGAAGCATTATGAAAAAAGTTCTCGTTCTGATCAGCATTATCGCATCGTTGACAATTATTGGTTGTTCATCGTTGCAATTGCAACCGGCGGATTTTGCATGGGCAGCGGAAGAGATTGTTGAAGTTGGCGCAAAAGGAATGGTCGATGCAAAACGATACAGCGTTGCATTTAATGTAACGGCGTTGTTGGCGAAAGAATTTGCAACTGATTCCGCAGCAGCAAAAGACACCAAAGAAATCCGGTTAATCAGAGACAAAGCAGGCTTCTATTACTTGACCGGCAAAAAATTCAAAAATGTTTATGTGCTTGCACAAGGCGACGGCGCACTCTCGGTGAGTAATACATTGGTGATTTCCGTAGAAAAAACGATGGACGATCCAAAGTTCGATCAGAAAGATACTTATGTTGAACTGTGGAACGGAAAAGATAAATTTCAGCTGACTAAGGGAGGCGCACAACCGGTCGGAGGGAAAAAATGAAGAAGGGAATCATTCTCCTCGCAGGCGTTGTCCTATTCATCAGCGGGATGAATGCTCAAGAGCGTACGCAATCCGATATCAAACGGGATTTTGAGACGCGTTTTATCCTTCTAACAAAGAATTTAAATGGTGCCGAAAACGAAGCAACATTGACGCTGCTGTTAAAAGATGTTGCAACCTTTGAAGCTGAGTTTAAACCGCACCAGGAATTCTTAAACAAAGCGGTCTTTCCGGACGGATATGACGGATTAATTGATCGATTAAAGAAATCGAAAGAACTGGCCGAGAAAAAAATCCTTGCTTTGCAATTGGAAAAAGAGATCGCATCGTTGACGGATCAAGTGCAATCCTTAAAAGAAGAGAATGCATCACTCCGTTCACAGTTAACAAAAGCGCAAGCAGAGCTTGCCTCTTTAAAGAAAGCAATCGCACTGCTTCAGGATGATATCCAAAAACGGGACGAAGCGGTCTTTGCACTTGTGGACAGTCTGTTTGTTAAATATGATACGGATCAGATTTCCGGTACAGATATGAAAAAACTTTCTATCTTGGAAAAGAAAAATGTTGTCGCCAGCATCAAGCGTTCTGTCAGCGACAACATGATGTTTCTTTCGTCTGCCTCGTTCTCGCCGCAACAGATCCCTCAGTTGTTAAACGAGCAGCGTCGATTCGAATCATCCTGGAAAGGGGTCGGGCAAAAACTCTCTAAAGCATATGTTCCTACGTCGCTTCAGGGGAAAGAAGTTTCCGAAATCAATGGCTTAATTGCCAACTGGAGAACAATGACGGAAGGGGTGTTTTGGAAGGGTTTAAACGAAATCTTTGCTTCCGAAAAACTTTCCATCACTCCGTTTAATAACGGCGAAGAAATGTACGCCAATATTATCAAATTCATTGACAGCGAGATACAGAATACTGCACAGAGAAGTTCGGCAGAACAAACAATCGTTTTTGAAGCATTTGCCTACAAGACATGGGGAAGCAAATTAAAACCGTCATGGATTCCGGTAATGATGCGGCACGGATTGTTTACCGAAGAACAAATGGCAGAGATCGACGCTAAGACCAAAACATGGGCTGCGGGAATGAAACCGATTGAAGACAGCACCTTGTCGTATATTCTCATTGGGGCTTTACTCATCGCAATTTTGGCAGGAATCTATCTTGGAACGCGGAAGCGGTCCGCATAATTATTATTCATGATCCATCAACCATCCACATATCTGTAGGAGGAGTAGATGAAACAAAACTTTATAATCCTGTTGAGCGTGTTCCTGTTTACATTCTCATCAGCTCAAGAGCGTTCAAATTCAGAAGTGAAAAGAGATTTCGAAAAAGAGTATAAAGGAATGCTGAAATCAATCAGCGAAGCTGATACGCCGGAGAAAATTGCCGCGGTAGGCGAAAAAGTAAATGCGTTTGAAGCAGATTACAAACCGCACCGTGAATTTTTAAACAAAGCATTATTCCCGGATGATTTTGATGCAAGCATTGAAAAATTAAAAGCGCAATTCACTTATTCAGAACAAAAAATAAAAGCGATCGGTGAAAGCGCCGCACGTATTGCCGAATTGGAAACCCAGGTTGCTACGCTCACCGATCAAGTGAACACACTTTCCGGCGAAAATACTTCGCTTCTTGCACAACTGAAGGAAGCAAAAGCAGAGCGCGACTCACTGCAAAAAGTGGTTACCACGCTCAGGACCAATATTGCAAAACGAGACAGAGCAATCTTTGCCTTGGTGGATAGTCTGTTTCTGCAGTACGATAAGAACATTCAGCCGACAGGCGATGTGCAAAAAAGCCAGCAGGCAAAACTTGAACGAAGCAATGTGCTGTCTAACGTGAAACGTGCCGCGGCGGATAATATCGAATTCCTCTCCTCCACATTATTGTCCGGATCCGATGTTGCAAAACTGTACGCCGAACAACGCAAGTTCGAATCAAGCTGGAACGGCGTGAAAAAAATGATCGGCGATGCGTACCTTTCCAATAAAGAAAAAGCACGCGAAATACCGGCGATTGATACGATGATTATTCAATGGCGCGCGAAAGTTGACGAGTCGTTCTGGAAAGCTTTAAACAATCTTTTCTCCAGCGCAAAACTTCCCGTAGCACCAATTATGAGTGCAAATGAAATTCATCCCGCACTTGCTCGCTTTATTGATGACCAGATCACCGGCGCAGAGAAAAAGAGCGATGCCGATCCGTACGATGCTTATCAGGCATTTGTCAAAATCTGGAGCGAAGAATTGAAACCGGTCTGGGTTCCCGTGATGAAAGAAAACAGCATGATCACGGATGCCAACGTTGCGGATATTGATACCAAGGTGCAGCTCTGGTATTCCAAAGTGAAACCGTCCAACTGGATGTTGTATTCGCTGATTGGACTCTTTGTTATTGCTTTGGCATATATTGTCTATGGAAGAATGAAACAAAAACCAGCACCAACGGCATAAACAAGAAGTTGTAGGACACCTTCAATCTCGTTCCCAAGCTTTGCTTGGGAACGAGAAATTCTAAACAAAAATCTATGCATACTCACGAATTAAAAAACGCTCCCGAAATCGGTAAGACCTATACTTGCGTATTGAACGAAGTTCCATTGTACGAAGCGACAATCGAAAAAGCGCAGGGATGCTGGGCTACCGTAAAAGTGGTGAAACCACTCCCCGGAAAATTTGAACAGCATTACAAGCCAGGACAGGAATTTGATATTAAAGTGCAGTTCTATGATTTTGTTGAGCTATAATTAAAAACAGACGTAGGACACCCCTGAAGCGTCCTACATCTGATAAACAAGTAAACAAGAGTTACAAATCTTATCCCCCAAATCGAAAGATTTAGGGGATTTTTATTTTTAGAGTAAATGGAAAAAAATATATTTATAAGAAACCTCCAAAAATTGATCAACGGAGAGTATATGTATACAGAGCACAGTAATAATTACCGCAACCCAAGCATCCCGTATTCACGTTATTTTTATGCTTAGAAGGTAATACTATATTGAACATATTTGATTTACTAAATGGAGTTTTTTTGAAAAATTTAAGCCTCTCCTTACTCTTGCTGATTTCATTCACCTCTGCCCAGCAAAGCGGATCCGCCTTTTATAAATCAGCGGTCATGAATGGAAACAATATTAAAACCGTTTTCGGAAATTGGGGAGTGATAGGCCAACCGACCGATAATCGGCCACGAGGAGCATGGTTAAAAGAATCAAATGGTTATATAGGAGACAACAGTTTTTTTCTTGGAATCGAACTGCCGATAAAAGATTATAATAACGATGGAAAACCAGACACCATTCACTCAGTTATTACTTGTCCTATTACTCGGCCTGCTTCAGTTTTTGATACAGACGATAAATCGGGCGGTGGCAAACCATTCTCTTTTATGCCAGTAGATGGATTCTTCAACCCCGATAAAAAAAGTATAGCAATAAGCAACGACCCTACAACATGGCCAATTTTATGGGGAAACAACTGGAAGGGTATTAATGGGAATAATGAAATCGTTGCCGATCTTGAATCATATTTTCAAATGGATGATCAAAACGATGAACGGTTTTCGTCCGCAATCTACAATTCCTATAAGGCGGTGTATAAACCAGACACGTTAAATCTCGAACGAAAAGGCCAGGGAATACGAGTCGATGTCCGATACCTTCAGTATAATCATCCATTATTCAACGACATTTTTTTTAGA
Organism: Bacteroidota bacterium; assembly: GCA_041658205.1. Taxonomy (NCBI): domain Bacteria; kingdom Pseudomonadati; phylum Bacteroidota; species Bacteroidota bacterium. The sequence continues at coordinate 31,814 of JBBAAO010000002.1, read as the reverse complement.
GTATACGATATTACAAACGAAAGCTCTTATGATTATCAGAAAGTATTTTTTGGATATTTAAATGGCACCTTAATTGGACTTACGGGTAATCAAAACTTTAACGAATACGACGACGATTATTCGATACTCTACAAAAAAGAAAACGTTGTTATAGCCGGCGATTTTGGTGATAACGTTTCACGAAACCCTTTCTGGAGCGGACCAGTAGGAAAAACCGGAGAAGGCTTTTTAGAATCAGATAGTAATGGTCTTATTGCAAGCTATTTATATTTTACACCGGCGAATAATATACCTATAGGATCGGATGAAGAAATGTGGAAACATTTTATTCCCGGTTCTTATAAATCTCCTCAAAGTATCGTCAATGATACAGTAGCTACTATGGGACATGATGGTGATTATCTGTTTGGTTCAAAATACTTTTCACTAAAATCGAAAAATTCAAAACAAAAAAAACGAATCGTTTCCGCCATCGCATACGGATATTCGCCCAACGAGATCTTTCAGAAAATAAAACTTGGAAGACTGTTAGCAAAAAATAATTTTAATATTACTGCAACCATTTCGCATTCGTCAATACCACAATTTGAAATAGTTCAGTCTCTCTCGGGAAATATGTCAATTCAATGGCCGAGCAACAATCCTACCGAAACCGTAGATATCTATTTTAGCCCCGACGCAGGGAAAAATTGGCAAACAGTAGCCGAAGATATCCCCAATAATGGAAATTATTCGTGGAATACCGCTCAATACGGAGATTGTTCGTTTGGCAAACTAAGATTATTTATTAAAAATGCTTCGGGTGTTTATAGTACATACCTGGAAAACAAAAAATATTTCTCCATCAACAATGTCGGAAACGGTACACCGTTTATAAAAATATTGTCCGACTTAAAGAGTGTCGACACAGTAAAAAACGGCATACTTTCTTTACGAATATTAGTCGGTGATCCTGACAATAAAAATTTATTGGCAAATATATCCTATTCTCTCGGAGAAGGATTTACTATTGCCGAACAACCATCAATTACTTCAGACACCGTAGAACAAAACCTTCAAATCAATTTGGGAAAGATGCCAAACAGTGAGAAATTCAGACTGAAAATTGATATTAGTGACGGAAACAGTATATGGAGTGATTCAACAGATACATTTGTCAAGAACACTCCTCGCAACGGAATTGCAAATTCAAATATTACTTCGTTATCCGGCACAAACCAGTCAAAAGTTAAAATAACAGTGGTAGATAAATCTCAAACAACGGCGGAAACATACGTTATCTCTTTTGTGGATACTTCACATAATAAACCTAAAACTCTCTCTGTTTATAACAAGACAAAAAATATCCCCATACTTTCCAACGTAGAGTTATTGAATAAGACAGAATCACCAGTTTTTGCCGGATTGCGATTATCTATTGATGATGATATTACGAAATACGATACATCGTATTGGAGCAGAAAAGACTCAATTTCCCCCAATATTTATTTTAGAACCGTCCAAATACCGGACACAAACTCAAACGTGGTTTATGGATATCCGAAACCCATTGATTATCAGATAATTTATGGTGTTAAGAGTAGGACAATAGATCTTAAACCATATTTGGGATATACAACACCAAAAGAATCTATTGACGTAGCTATTGTCGATAAGAAATCTCAAGAAAGAATTGAATTTGCGTATGTCGCACAATCAAATAATTTTGCTGATTTCTATCTGGTAGAAAAAATCCTTGAAAAAAAACGACTGACTTGGTATATAAACGTTCATCATAATAATCCAATTCAGGGATTACCAAAAAAGGGAGACACCATTACAATTACAACAAAAAAGGGAATTAGTATTTATGATTCACTTTTGATAAAAGACGTTGCTCTTGCTGTTCCCGAGAGTAATCCGTTACCGAGAATCTATTCGCTCTATCAGAATTATCCGAATCCGTTTAATCCCACAACAACCATACAATACTCAATTCCTGTTTCCGCGGTTGTTACCATTAAAGTATTCGACATACTTGGAAGAGAAGTCAAAACCTTAATTAATGATTATAAGACCCCGGGTATTTATTCGGCAGAGCTTGATGCTTCTATGCTTTCCAGCGGCATCTATTTTTATAAAATGACATCGGCTCATTTTACCGAAGTGAAGAAGATGGTATTGGTGAGATAGAATTCATTTTTTGACCGTTTGAATAAAGCATTGGAATACAAATAAATCCCCAAAATCTCATAGATTTCGGGGATTTATGTTTTAAACAAAAATTTAACTTGACTTTTTGATATTCATATGATATCATTACAATATCAAACTCAGAAAGGAGCTTGTTATGCAAACAGTCGTTGAAAAAAGCGGTAAAAAATTAAACGGTTATTTGATGTTATTTCTCGTTATCGGTTTGACCATTTTTAATCTTTACTGGTTAGTGATGATGATCCGATTAGAACTCCCGTCAATGTTAATCGTCTTTATCCCATTATTAATTATCAATCTTATCTCTTTGGGTGGATTCTTCATTGTTCAACCAAATGAAGCTCGTGTATTAGTGTTGTTCGGAGAATATGTCGGTTCGGTCCGCGAATCAGGGCTCTTTTTTACCAATCCGTTTGCGACCAAAAAACATGTATCTCTCCGTATTCATAATTTTAATAGCGAACGAATTAAAGTAAACGATCTTGACGGTAATCCAATTGAGATCGGTGCGGTGGTAGTATATCGTGTGATCGACTCAGCTCGCGCGCTGTTCGACGTGGAAAACTACGAACAGTTCGTAGCAATCCAAAGTGAAACAGCAATCCGCGCACTCGCATCCGAATATCCTTACGATTCTCATGAAGAAACCAAAGCATCGCTCCGTGGTAATCCACTGGAAATTGCAGAGGCATTAACAAAACAGGTGCAGACCCGTCTGCAGGTTGCCGGAGTTGATATCATCGAAGCACGCATCAGTCATCTTGCCTATGCCCAGGAGATTGCTCAGACGATGCTGCGACGGCAGCAGGCACAAGCAATCATTGCTGCTCGAAAGAAAATTGTCGAAGGTGCAGTCGGCATGGTTCAGGACGCACTGCGTATTTTATCGGAGCAAAATATTGTGAAGCTGGACGAAGATAAAAAAGCAACCATGGTGAACAATCTAATGGTGGCGCTTGTATCCGATCACGAAGCAGTGCCGGTAATCAACACTGGTACATTGTATCAATAACACCAAAAAGTTGTAGGACATCTTAGAGATGTCCTACAACATACAAAACATGAAAACACTCTCTCAATATCGCACAGAACAGATTCAACTTGTTCAACCATCTATCTGGAAACGCATATATCAATTGCGCAGCGGAGAGACGGTACTGATGACGATGACATATCCCAAACTGTTCAGCACGCTTGCAGTAGTTGAAGGATTTGGAGAAACATGGGAATTTCAAAAGCCGAGCATTTGGAAATCGAATCTGGAAATCAAAAAAAAGGGTAACCAATTGCCATTCGCAAAATTTTCCGTAGAAAAGTGGGGATGGGGCGGAACATTCGAGCTTCCCAATGGTGAGCGGATTGAATATATTTTTAAAATATGGAAATCGGTTAACGAGCTCTACTCCCAACAAAAAAACAAATTGATTTCGTTCAAACGCGTTTCGTTGTGGAAAACCTCCATCAATGTGATGATCGAGCGAGAATCCGAATTGATTGAAAAGAACCCATGGATTATCATGGTAGTCTATTACGTCATGCTTGAACGAAGACAACAAGCCCACGGCGCATCAATGTGAACATGAAACGGCTATGAGTGAAAAGAAAAAATTTTTATTGCGCTTGGATGAAGATATTTATGCATCTCTGGAAAAATGGGCGGCCGACGATTTGCGGAGCGTCAACGCCCAGATAGAATTTCTCTTGAAAGACGCTGTGCGAAAAGCGGGTCGATTAAAAGAACAGAATTCTTCAACGGAGGAAAGGCGTACGTAATAATGCGTTTATCCAACACCGACTGTGAGAAGGTCGGTATTGCACTATTGTTTTAACCGTAGTACCAACGGAGACCGAAGCCAATATTTACAGCCCAATTTCTTGATTTTCCCCCTCAGTTTTTTCATATTGAAAGCGCTAAACAATTATCAAATGAATGACTGACACCGCACACAAACCCACAATAGTATCTCGAATTGCTGAGCTTTTCTTTCAGCCGGGTAAAATAGTCCTCACATTTTTTGAACACCTCGGCCGATATATGGGAACAATCGGTTGGATGCTCTATAATTTCCGCAACGCAAAGGAATATTCCGGCAACATTCTTCAGCAAATGGTAATGATTGGTAACAATTCAATTCCCATTGTCTTGTTTGTCTCAATGTTTGTCGGCATGGTAACGGCCGTCCAGTCATCCTATCAATTGTATGACTGGATTCCCCGCTCTGTTGTCGGCGCATTGGTGACAAAATCGGTTTTGTTGGAATTAACACCACTTCTTACCGCCCTTGTTCTTGCCGGAAAAGTGGGGGCAACAATCACTGCCGAACTGGGAACGATGCGTGTAACGGAACAGATCGACGCGCTAGAGGCATTGGCATTCGATCCGATCTCCTTTTTGATTACACCACGCGTTCTCGCCGGTATTTTTATGTTCCCTGTTCTCGTCATCTTTGGCGACCTTGTAGCAATTTTGGGTGGAATGTTTGGTGCTTCAACAATTGCCGGGATCCCGGTAGAAGCGTTTGTTGACGGGATGAAAAGCTCTTTTGAATCATGGGATGCAATTTTTGGGATTATCAAAGCAACGGTTTTCGGATTTATTATTACGTCGGTATCTTGTTATCAGGGATTTCAGGTCCAAGGCGGTTCCGAAGGTGTCGGAAAAGCAACGATGAATACAGTCGTGTTGACGTGCCTTAGCGTAGTTGTGATGGATTTTATTTTGGCATCGGTATTATTATGATTCACCTGACAAATATCTGGAAACGATTCGGCGACAAGCAGGTCCATTGTGGACTCAACCTAGAGGTGCGCGATCACGAAACACTGGTCATTATCGGTCGAAGCGGCGGTGGAAAAAGTGTTTTGTTGAAGATGATCATCGGTCTGATCAAACCGGATAGCGGATCAATCAACGTGGATGGCAAAGAAATTTCATCCCTCAGCTATAAACAACTGCAGAAGCTCCGGTTCAAATTCGGATTTTTGTTTCAAGGCGCGGCACTGTTCGATTCGATGACCGTTGGACAAAACATTGAGCTTGCATTGCGTCGGCATAGTGATTATCAAGCGGCAGATATTTCTGAACGTGTTACGTTTGCTCTTGATTTGGTAAAGTTGAAAAATGTTGAACATCTTATGCCATCCAATATTTCCGGCGGCATGAAAAAACGGGTCGGCTTGGCTCGCGCAATAGCATTAACGCCGAAATATATGTTGTATGATGAACCAACAACAGGACTTGATGTAGAAACGGCAGATGGAATCAATCTGCTCATCAACGAAATGAAAACAACGCTCGGTGTAACGTCGATTGTTGTAACGCACGATATTCATAGTGCGTTTGTTGTCGGAGACAGATTTGCAATTTTTGAAAATGGCCAATTTATCATGACGGGGACAAAAGACGATATTCGAAACAGTCCAAATCCGGAAGTGCGAAAATATATCGAAAGTGACATTCAAACATAACACACAAATTTTATTCACGGTACATTCAAACGATTCTTGTTCGGATGTATCGAATAGTGAACAGCGTTAAGGCATATTATGAACTTATCGAACGAAGCAAAAATCGGGATAGCAGTATTTTTTTCTGTTATCATTTTGGTCGGAGGAATCATCTTCCTGAAAGGAATGGACTTCCGGTCAAAAGAATATCGCATTACACTTTTTTACAGCAACGTTAACGGATTGACAGAAGGAAGTCCGATTACTATTGCCGGTTTGAATATCGGAAAAGTGCAGGATATGCGTCTTGCTGGAAATGTTATCGCCGTGGGCATTGCCGTGGATAACAAAGTAAACATTTCAAAAGATTCGAAAGCGTTTATCAAATCAGCCAGTATTATGGGGGGGAAGCAGATTGCTTTAGTGCCCGGCATGTCTCCTGAGATTTTAAAGGATGGAGATACATTGACCGGAGCATACGAGGCCGATCTGACAGAATTGACATCAACACTATCACCGATTTCAAGCAATGTATTGGGAATTTTAGAACGGGTCAATACAACGTTTGACGATCCAACAAGGCGGAACATTCAAAGTATTTTACTAGAATTAAATCGAGCCGCAATCGAACTTCAACAAGTGATTCGCCAACAGGGAGGTCATTTGGATTATGCCGTCGGTAATTTCTCGACATTTTCTGAAGATATGGGCCGCTTTGCAAAACGACTTGACACCATTGCAATAACACAAAAAGGGAATATTGATGAGGGAGTAAAAAGCATCCGGGTTACAGCAAAGACAATGGAAGAAGCATCAGGAAAATTCAGGGATGCGAGTACATCTATTGATAATGTCTTCAAATCATTGGACAGGGGAGAGGGAACAATGGGAAAATTGTTGCACGACCAACGTCTCTACACACATCTCGATTCATTGATTTTAAATATCAATGAATTGGTAAAGGATTTCAAGACAAATCCCAAACGATATGTGAATGTCAGTGTATTTTAAAATCGAATATTTCGTTTAAGATTCTAGCTTTTGTTAAGAAGAAACTCTTTCAGCTGTGCGTTGTGCATCCTTTGAAGAAGAGCAAGAGAGATAATCGCTCCGCACATTGCCAAAAACATATCCCACTGCGTGTCCCACACATCTCCTTGTGTTGCCAGAAATGCGTCAGCATTTTCTCCCACGGCGAGCGCAACCCACCATTCAAAAAATTCATACATAGCGCTGATGGCGAGACAAATAGAAACAACAATGAAGAAAAACATTTTTCCAGATCGCAACGGCGTTGTTTTAATTATAATTTCACGAGCGACAATTGCCGGGACAAATCCCTGTGCAAAATGGCCGACCCTGTCATAATAATTCCGGGCTAGACCGAATTCATCGCGCAGCCAGTTGAACAGCGGCATTTCAGCGTACGTATAATGTCCGCCGATCATTAGTATGATGGAATGAAAACAAAGAAGAGTATAGACTAGTGTGGTTAATCGAAATCGGTTGTATGTCACTATCACAAGAACAACTCCTATCAGAGCCGGAATAACCTCTAAAAACCAAGTGAAGAGATCCTTTGGGTGTACTACTGACCACAATAGTGTGGCGCCAAACATGCCTAAAAGGATCTTATGTTCTATCGGTGCCGAAGTATTCACTTTTTTTGCTGGCTCCCATCAATACAGCCATTTTGCCAAACCGCTGTTGGTAGTATTGTTTCTATCTATCGTTCACCACGTATTTCATAAGAGAAAAGCTCTCCGAATATTCGTCAGCCACATTAAGCAACACGAAAAATCTTCTCCATCGTACGACCTTTTGCTAATTCATCAACCAACTTGTCCAAATATCGCACCTGTTGTGTTAACGAATTTTGGATTTCTTCCACCCTATAACCACAGATTACACCAGTAATGAGGTGAGCATTAGGGTTTACCGTAGCATTTTGAAAGAATGTTTCAAACGTTACTTTTTCATCAATAAGTTTTTGTAGCTTTTTTTCATTAAAACCGGTCAACCATTCTATTACTCGATGCAATTCTTCTTTCGTTCTGCCTTTTTTCCTTATTTTTGCCAGATACAGAGGATAGACAGAGGCGAAGGTCATTGTTGCTATACGCTCATCATGTTTGTTTGTGTTGTTCATACCGTGTATGGTAACGTTACTCCCTCAAAATTATTTCACTCTTTTTAATTTGCCCTTCCTTTTCACTATGCTCTTATAGTCCCACTGAATTTCTTTTGATTTTTTCAGCCACCGTTTAAGCTCTTTTGTATTGATTTGTTCAACCGTGGTGTAGAATATGGAAGCGTCTTTAAATTTTTTACCGACCACATTCAAGTTCTCTTCTTCAAAACCTGCTCCGCTCCAAAACATTAAACGCCAGCCCCCCTTCTGTTTACTGTAGCCAACAATTGGATTACCGTCTAAAAACCAAACAGGGTGGGCGTGCCAAATTTTGCTTTCTGCTTTAGTCAGTTCGCCGTCAACCGTTGTTGCAAGAAGGTCGCAAATTTCTTTGTCGACGGCTGTTTGCTTGTCGTTATATGATTGAATGTCAGCGTTCATTTCGGTTTGCGTGATAATGAATAGCGGTGTTATACTCAAATATTATTTTTTCTTATTTAGTACAACTATCAATGCCAAAGAAATAATAGCCATTACTAAGGCACTAATGATAAGAGAATTTTCCTTTTGTAAAATTCCAATAATGAAGTCGCCAACAAACATTACGAAAAAGAAAATATATGCAATTGTCAGCATAGGAATTGATTTTTTCAACGTGGCAAAAGCAAAGATAACACCAAGCGCAAACTGTCTGGCCGCCCACATATAAACGAGGTAGTCAACCCCTTTTGCGGTAAGGTCAACCGTCTCCAAAACCGATTGCGGTGATACGCATAACGATACACTTACCATAAGTTCCATGAATGCAAAAAGTCCTGATACGATAAGTATCCACTTGGGCATTGATTTTTGTTCTTCTGTCATGATGTAACCTCGTTTTTGTCGTCGAGATAACCATTATAATTATTCACCGATGTTACGTTCTACGACTCGTAGAGCGTAACATGAGTTATTCATTTTATTTAGTGATGATGTCCGCCGGCACCATGAACATGACCGTGGCTTAATTCCTCCGCCGTTGCTTCGCGTACGCCAACAATTTTTACATCGAAATTCAGTGTTTGTCCTGCAAGAGGGTGGTTGCCGTTAACGGTAACGTTCTCTTTTTCAATTTTGGTTACAGTAACAACTCTTTCACCGTCCGGTCCGGAAGAAGTGAATTGCATTCCTATAGCCAGGTCATGAATACCGGTGAATTGGTTTCGCGGAACAGTGACGATTTGAGATTGATCGAATTCTCCGTATCCGTCCGCCGGAGCAACAGAAACCTTAAGGATATCATTTGCGATCTTTCCTTCAAGTTGAGATTCGAGTCCGGGAATAAGATTCCCGTTGCCATGGAGATACGCAAGCGGTTCACGCCCATCAGACGAATCGAGAACGTTACCATTATCATCGCGCAGCGTGTATTCGATTGAAACAACTTTGTCTTTCGCTATTTTCATGTATCTCCTTTTTTAAAAATGAACTGGTTATTATTTGTACAATTTTAATTTCTTTTCATTCTCTTTTGTTGCAGGCATAATGCTCACAGCAGCACCGCCGCCGGGAACAAGAGTCAATTTCAAAACGGTTTTAGTGTTCACAAGGTAACTATCAATTTTGTACGCCATGGGATTTTTTTCCCAATGAGCGTTAGACGCATCGCTATATACTGTTGCAACATATTTTTGTTTTGCATCAAGAAAACTGAGAGGGGCGGTCGCCGTCCTTGCTTGCTCGTCTGTTATTGCGCCGATAAACCAATTTTCTTTTCCTTTGGCTTTGCGTGACGTTGTTACATAATCTCCGGGTTCCGCTTCAAGAATCCTGGTATCGTCCCAATCGACGGCAACGTCTTTAATAAATTGAAAGGCATCGAGTTTCGATTCATAATTTTCCGGAAGATCAGCCGCCATTTGTAACGGCGAATACATTGTTACGTACAACGCCAACTGTTTTGCCAATGTTGTGTGCACCCGTTCTTTTTTATTTGGATCATAGAAATTCATTTTGATCTGGAAAATACCCGGTGTATAGTCCATCGGTCCACCCATAAATCGGGTGAAGGGGAGAATCGTCTCATGATCAGGAGGATTGCCGGAACTCCAAGCGTTAAACTCGTTTCCTCTCGCCGCTTCGCTGGCGATCCAGTTGGGATAAGTGCGCTGCAGACCGGTCAGTCGTACCGATTCGTGCGCATTGACCATAATTTTATAGTCCGCCGCTTTTGAAACAGCACGTACATAATGATTTACCATCCATTGTCCGTCGTGCACCTCTCCGCGGGGAATAATTTTTCCCACATATCCTGATTTTACAGCATCGTAACCATATGCTTTCATAAATCTGTACGCAGTGTCCAATTGCCGCTCATAATTGGTCACCGATGCAGACGTTTCATGATGCATGATAAGTTTTACCCCTTTTTCTTTTGCGTATCGCTGAACTTCTGCAACATCAAAATCCGGATACGGTGTTACAAAATCGAATACGTTCTCTTTCCAGTTGCCGAACCAATCTTCCCAGCCAACATTCCATCCTTCAACAAGAACAGCGTCAAATCCATGCTTGGCCGCAAAATCGATATAGATTTTGGTCCGCGCGGTATTTGCTCCATGTTTTCCGTTCGGCGTGAGTGATTTCCAATCAGTTTCGCCGATCTTCACATTGTTTACATTGGCATAGTTCCATGATGCAACACCAACATGCATTTCCCACCAGATTCCAACATACTTTACCGGTTTGATCCAGCTGACATCAGAGATCTTTGATGGTTCGTTAAGATTCAAAATCATTTTTGATGAAAGGATATCGACAGCCTTATCGCTGACAATAATCGTCCGCCACGGAGTTTTTGTCGGTGCTTGTAAATATGCTTTATTACCGACTGCGTCAGGGGCGATCTTCGATGTCAGTACAAAGTTCTTTTGATTAATATCTACACACATTGCGGGGTAATTCACAAGGGCTGCCTCAGAAATATTGATGTACAGACCGTCGGAAGATTTCATCTGTACCGGCGTTTGCACCATTGCCTTGCTAGAAAGTGAACTGGTAAATATTTCGCCGGGATGTCTATCTTTGCTTGCCTCAACCTCGCTCAGTTTTGTTTCCTGATATGTATATTCATTAGTATCAAAATCTCCGGGAATCCAAAAGGCTTTATGATCTCCCGCAAGTGCAAATTCTGTCCGTTCATCCCTTACAGTGAAATAATTTAGATTGTCCTGTTGGGGAAATTCATATCGGAAACCCACCCCTTCGTTAAACAACCGGAAGATCAAAATCATCAGGCGATTTTTTTCTGCAGGCTGCTGAAGTGTTACTTTCAACTCGCGATAGTTATTCCGTATTGTTTTTACTTCACCAAGAACTGGGTTCCACGAGTCATCAACCATTGACGATTCGATCGTTGCCACCGAAAATCCCGAAAGAAACGATGGCATATTTTTAACTTCCAACCCAAGTTTACTTGGCAGAATAACTGCTTTTTTCCCGAAGGATAACTGATAATACGGAATACTGTCAGCGGATAAGGAAAATGTCAGCGCTAATGATTTGTTTGGCGATTGTATTGTTTGTGCATTGATCGTAAAAGAGGCGAGGAACAGAAACAGTGCGTATCTGAACATAGTATTATCTCATAATGTAATAATGAATACCAACACCATAGGTGATGGTGGAGAATTGAAAGGTTGTTTTTTTATTTTGCAGACTGCCATAGCCAATCTCAACATTTAAAGCGGTGCTGGGGATTTCCTTTGATGCATACTCTATTCCACACCCAACTCCATAACCGGGAAACGTTTCTTTTATTGTCGACGGCTGCAACGATGTTTGAATTGATGAAAATATGGAGGTCTGTTCCATTGTCCACGATCCAACCATTCCGAAAAGATATGGTTCAACACCATTGGCTTCATTAAAGCGAAAGAGACCGCGAAGCATGATTGACTTCAACTCTATATTTGCCAAAGCAAACAGTCCAACAATTCCCTGGATCGAAGCATGGTTTCCAATATTGAATTTTCCGCTCAATCCGGCCGCAGGATAAATTGCTTGTCCGCCCAAGCCAAACAGACGGTTTTTTGCAGTACCTTCTTTCTCAGGATAAAAATCTTGAGCAGAGAGAGTCGAAACGGAACAGAACAACACGATAAAAAAAGAAAAAGAATATTTACAAGGCATAAAAATTTTCTTCAATGTAGAAAGGAGCAAGGAGAGAAACAACATTATTTCGCAAGCTGTTTCAACACCTTTTTTGCACGTGATTGAATTCCTGCTGATCCGTACGGAAGCATTTGTTCCACAACGAGCGCAATCTCATGCTTCAGATCTGGTTCATTTTTTGCGATGTTGACAAGCACAGTCATAGAGAATGCTTTAACAGCAATCGGAATTTTGAGATTTTGTAAAAAATCAAAACAAAGGATTGCGACCTTTCCCTGATGTTTGCGAGGTATATCGATAAATTGAAGCACGCGGACCACATTACGTTGCACTGCTTGGTGCGCACCCTTTTCCCCCGCACGCCGTACGAGTTTCGAGATCCACGGAACGATTATCTCGGGATATTGGTCTGCGCAGTGGGACATGATCCATGCGCACCGCAATGCGATTCGATCTTCTCCGGCGAGGAGTAAACGCATCAGTTCGGCGAATCGTTGTGCATCATTCCCGATCCACCGGGCAACCTTCACTGCTTGGTGTTTGGAATTTTCTTTCAGAATTTCAGATTCAAGGCTCATAGTGAAAGATTAACCCGCAAGTGCAAATTCAACCGCAGCAGCGGAATGGATCAGTGTTGTGTCGAAGACGGGGAGCGCAACATCGTGTTGTTTTATCAAAAGAGGGATCTCTGTGCATCCGAGAATAATTCCTTCGGCTCCCCGCGAAGCAAGTTGTTCAATAATCGATTGATATCGTTTTTTCGTCGCATCCAAGAAAATATTTTTTCCGAGCTCATCAAAAATTGTGCGGTGGATAAACTCCCGGTCTTCGGGATCAGGAACAAGCACTTCAATATTCTTTGCCGTAAATATTTTTTTGATATAGTCTTTTTCCATTGTGAACCTTGTACCGAGCAATCCGACTTTTTTTGTGATTCCCCGTTTTTGAACGGCTTCAAGGGTAACCTCACCAATATGGATCAAAGGAATCGAAATTCCTTTTCGGACAAAATCTGCGGCAACGTGTGCCGTATTCGCACAGAAAATGATACAATCTGCACCAGAAGTCTGTAATGTTGTAGCCGCCGTAAGAAACTTCTGTTCAACAGCCTCCCAATCGTTACGGTTAATGATTTCGGAAATATCCTGGAAATCGAAAGAATAAAGAAGACATCGAGAAGAATGTGAACCGCCAAGATGTTTGTTCGTCATTTCATTGATTGCTCGATAATAATCGATAGTGGAAATCCACGTTGTGCCGCCGATAAGACCGATTGTTTTCATACGTCAGTTTTCTTTTTTAAAAAATCTCCATCAACAATTAATAATTTTACTCCGTTTCGAGAAACGGAACGATGAGAACTCATTTCATCTGAAACGACATAGGTCATTCCCTGTTTCAATTCAAAGGATGTTCCATTATTTAATTCGCTGATGAAATCACCCTCCAAACAATGGACAATGTGTCCTTTGGTGCACCAATGATCTGCAAGATAACCGGAAGAATATTCAACAATGCGAATTCTGAGTCCGGAAAACAGGAGTGTTTGCCAGAACGCTGATCCGGTTTCCCCTTTATATTCGACTTTGGAGATTGAGGACCAGTCAATCGTTTGAAATGGAATGTTTTGTGTATTCATAAAATTCCGATGAAATAGTTATCTGCAGTAAAGTACCAATTCAATCATACTTAAGCAATTTCGTTTCCACTTCACGCTCAATTTTTGTATTTTGAGACAATTCAATCATTGCCAACACCATTTAATCGACAGCGTTATGGGAAGAATATTCGAAAAACGTAAACATGTTATGTTCGCGCGGTTCAAAAAAATGTCCAAAGCATTTAACCGCATTGGAAAAGATATTGAAATCGCGGTGAAAGCCGGCGGCGTCGATCCGAAAGCAAACTCACACCTGCGTATTGCCATTCAGAACGCGAAAAGCGTGAATATGCCGAAAGATCGGATTGATGCTGCGATCAAACGTGCATCTAATAAAGATACCTCGGGATATTTTGAGATTATTTATGAAGGATATGCTCCCCACGGAATTGCGGTGGTGGTAGAGTGTGCTACGGACAATCAAACGCGGACAGTCTCCAATGTTCGTCATCATTTTAAAAATTACGGCGGGTCAATGGGAAACCCCGGCTCGATCGCCTTCATGTTTGAACGTAAAGGACTGTTCAAAATTCCAATTGAAAAGATTACAGATGTTGATGAATTTGAATTAGAAATGATCGATCATGGATTGGACGATCTGAACGGCGACGAAAAATTTCTATACGTATATACATCGTTTCAAGGATTCGGCTCAATGCAAAAAGCCCTGGAAGAAAAAGGGATTGAACCGGCGAGCACCGAATTACAGTATATTCCTACAACCACAAAAGAGTTAACTCCGGAACAGGCAAAAGAAGTGACTGAGCTGATCGATGCTATGGAAGAGGATGACGATGTGCAGAACGTGTATCACAATATGGTCAGTAATCAGTAATCAGTTTTCAGATGTCAAAAATTATACAGAAAGCGCGTGATACATCAGACGCTTCCTGTATGGATAGCGTCATCACCGAATTTTTTCCGCAATTTATCCACCGCACTCAGTACATGAGTTCGTTTTTCGTCAGACGGAAAGAGGGACATCGGTTCTTCATTTGCTTCTGAAAATTGAGTTAATCCTACTCCCAGTAAACGTATTGACATTTTTCGAATATACGCTTTCAAAAAAATATTTTTTACCGCATCAAACACCACCTTATCGTCATTTGTCGATTCTTTTAGCGTAATATTTCGTGTAATAGTTGAAAAATCGGAGTACCGAAGTTTCAACTTAACAGTCTTTCCCTTCCAACCGTACCGCCGAGTATTATAACAGACGCTTTCGGTCAAATCATATAGATGCTTCAATAATTCATATTTATCGGATATATCTTTTCCAAACGTGTTTTCGTTACTGATGCTTTTCCGTTTCCATTCTACTTCCAACTTATCGCTTCCCAAACCCATTGCTGCTCGATAAAAATATCCGCCATGATCCCCAAGGATTGATTCAAGAACCTGTTTAGGCATCTTTTGAATATCGCGAATGAAATTGATATCGTATTTTCGCAATTCAAGCTCCGTCTTTGTCCCAACACCGGGAATAACATTGATATTGAGAGGTGCAAGAAATTCCTTTTCAAATCCATGCTCAATTGTAACACATCCCTCAGGTTTCACACATCCTGTTGCAATTTTTGAAACCAACTTATTGGATGAAAGTGCGATAGTGCATGGAAGGGAAAAATCTCTTTTCACCAACGCTTGCAGTGTGCGCATCAATCCGGGAAGATCGTTATTGTATAATTTTTCGCAACCGGTAAAATCCATATACATTTCGTCAATGGAAGCCTGTTGAACGATCGGTGCGTAATCACACATAAAATGGTACAAGCGTTTGGAGATTTTTCCATATTCACCATGACTTCCTCGGACAACAATAAGATTCGGGCAGAGATCAAGCGCTTGTCCGGTCGGCATTGCAGAACGGACTCCAAATTTTCGCGCTTCGTATGATGCAGAGGAAACAACACCGCGCCGGCCGGTACCGCCAACCGCGACCGGTTTTCCCAGAAGAGAAGGATCTTTAATTCGTTCTACGGAGACAAAAAAACAATCAAGATCAAGATGGGCGATATATTTTTTTTGTCCTGACATCTCGATAAGATATGTAAGAATGAAAGAAAATAAAAACGAGCAATAATCGAAAAGACAAAGTGTAGCTCTTCTATGAATATATGAATATATTATTTTATTCAACCCTACCACAACCGATGTGCGAAAGATGCATTTTTATGAAATCATTCAAAAAACACCTTTTCCCAATCTTCTTCTTTGCAACGATATTATTTTCATGTGATACAAATTCCGACAGCGCTCCCGCAAATGAACCGCAACAGGGTTATGAATTTTGGCTCACAAACGCTGATAAATCCATGCTATTTCAAAAACAAACGGCAAATCAATCCATCTCCGCAAACGAATCGACACCGGTGATTCAAATTACCAGCACACAGTCATATCAATCAATTGATGGATTTGGATGTGCGCTGACAGGCGGAAGCGCAACATTGCTTCACGCAATGAGCACCACAGCGCGCGCCGGGATCCTCAAAGAATTGTTTGCAACAAATGATAATAATATTGGGATGAGTTATTTACGCATAAGCATTGGTGCCTCAGATCTTGACGATCGAGTCTTTTCGTATAACGATCTAGCAGCGGGACAAACTGATACGGCAATGGCGAATTTTGATCTTGCTCCCGACAGGTTACATTTGATTCCCGTACTGAAAGAGATATTGGCAATTAATCCTGATATCAAAATTCTCGGCTCACCTTGGTCTGCGCCAGTGTGGATGAAAACGAACAACAATTCTATCGGCGGAAGCTTAAAACCGCAGTATTATACCCCCTATGCAAAATATTTCGTGAAATACATTCAACAGATGAAACAAGAAGGAATACGTATTGATGCCATCACCATTCAGAACGAACCGCTGTATGGTGGAAATAATCCAAGCATGGTGATGCAGGCTGGTGATCAAGCTTTATTCATCAGGAACCACCTTGGTCCGGCATTCATTGAAAATAATATTGATACTAAAATAATTGTCTACGACCATAATGCGGACCGCACGGATTATCCCATCACCGTGTTGAATGATACAATGGCACGAAAGTATGTTGACGGATCAGCATTTCATTTATATGGAGGAAACATTACTGATTTGATGGCAGTACACAACGCTCACCCCGACAAAAATCTTTATTTTACCGAACAATGGATTGGTGCTCCAGGAAATTTCCCGGTCGATTTGAAATGGCATGTCGGCACATTGATTATTGGAGGAACACGCAATTGGTGCCGTACGGTGGTGGAATGGAATCTTGCCGCCGATCCTAATCAAAATCCGCACACACCGGGGGGATGTACGCAATGTCTCGGTGCCATAACCATCAGCGGCGATGCTGTCATCCGCAATCCCGCATACTATATTCTTGCCCACGCAGCAAAGTTTGTTCGGCCAGGTTCAGTGCGTATTGAATCAACAATTCCCGGAACACTCATGAATGTTGCATTCCTCCGCACTGATGGAAAAAAAGTGTTGGTTGTTTTGAACAACAGTGCTCAAACGCAGGTGTTTAAGATTAAAGATGATGGGGGAAAAGAAATTGTGTCGATCTTAAAAGCCGGATCAGTTGGGACATATATGTGGTGAGCGGTAAGATGGTAATCGCTAAATTTTTGGCAGACTGTACGAAAAGTGTATAACGTTTTCCGCAACTCCACCGGTTGCTTTGTAAAAATCTAACGCATGTTGGTCTACGACATCTGCCTGCACAAAAATTTCTTTTATTCCCAGCCCCGTACAATATTCTTTGAGCGAAGCGATTAATTGTTTTCCAATCCCCTTTCTTTGATACTCAGTTCTTACAGCAAGATCATAAATATATACTTCACTCGATGGATAATATGTTGAGGAAAGAATGTGTGCAGTCAAACCGCCGACAACGACATTATTTAATAGAGCAGTGTAAAAAATTATTTTTCCATTCGTAAGCAACGTTTGCAAATGGTCTGTATGAGGCATTGAAAAATTGTGCATTTCAAAAACATTTTCATACACTCGTATCAATGCCGTTAAACGGTCTAGATCCTGCTCGTTCAGTTTTTGACATGTTATATTCATTGCGCAATCAAGAAGGCTTGTGAAATTGAATTTCCATCTTAATGTTCGTCCGTTTGTAGTTGCTCTCGGTAAACGGAACTTCGACAAAGCCAAATTTTTTATAGAGATGAATTGCTGATGCCAATGCTGTATTTGAGTAGAGAATAAGTTTTCTTGCGCCAAGTGATTTTGCATTATTGATGCAATGTTCCATCAGTATCGAGCCGATACCAATTCCTTGAACCTTTTTGGTTACCGCCATTTTGCCGAGCTCAAATACTCCCTCTTCATGGAAGTTTAACGCAACCGTGCCGACGATTTCACCCTGGTATTCGGCAAAGAAAATATGGCCGCCTTTGTCAATAATTTCTTTTCTTGGATAGGAAAGGAGGACCTGATCAACCGGTTCAAGAGTAAAATAGTGTTGGAGCCACTCTTCATTCAGACTTTTGAACATTGCGCTCCGTTCATTGGTAAAAGGAATAATGCGGGCATTCATACTTACATCACATTTCCAGAATCATCAAGTCTAATAAAAGGATTATAGGCAATCTCCCACAGATTCCCATCGGGATCGGCGACGTAGCTTGTATATCCTCCCCAAAATGCTTTTTGAGGCGTTTTCAAAACAATAACACCTTTTAATTTCAGGTCGGACACTATATCATCCACCTCTTGCTCCGAACGGACATTGTACGCAAGAGAGAAAGGTCTAAACCCGCTTCCTTTGGATGATACTTCAGCATCATTTGCAAGCTCCTCGCGGGGAAACAGCGACAACATAATGCCGTTCAATTTAAAAAAGACGACATCTCCGCTGCTGCTTGGATCCGGTTTCCAGCCGAAGATCTCTTCATAGAATTTTCTAGAAACCGAAAGATCGGTTACGCCGAGCGTGATGAACGTGAGACGTTGGTCCATAAAGTAATGATAAATGTCTAAATGAGAAACAACCTTACCGGCGCAAAACAAAATCGACTTCCAGCAGATTGTAATCCGTTGTCTTCATTCCAAGTTTATCGTACACCGCCAATGCTTGAGTATTTTGTTTCTCCACATACAAGCGTATGCCGCAGACGGATCCATTATCTTTCGCCAACGCAATAATACGATCATATAACGAACGAAACACTTTTTGCGAACGGAAATCCTTATGCACATACACGCTCTGTATCCACCAGAAGACACCGTTGCGCCAATCGCTCCATTCATACGTGATCATTAATTGACCAACAATCTTTCCATCAGATTCCGCTACCAGATAAAATCCTCGTGATGAATCGTCAAACATTCCATTCACGCCACGAATTGTCCGTTTAAGATCGAGATCAAAATGTTCCGTCTCTTTAGCCAACGCTACATTATATTGAGCAATCGTTTCAGCATCCGAACGTTGTGCGGTTCGTATAGTAATCATATAATTCTGTTAGATATTTTCTGATTCAATCAGAAATCAAAATATAAACCGATGCTGTGAGTGATGGTACGTTGATTATAAAACTGTCCCCGCTCTTCCATTCCAGTTCGATAAGTATATGCTATACGTGCTGCTCGAAACAATTCATTTCTTGTTCGAACACCCAGCTGATAGCTTTGAGTTGAACCATAGTTTACTTCACTTCGGATTTTAATGTCAAACGCGGTGTAAAGTTCAAACGTGTGAAAAAGATGAATATTTCCGCCATCAGCACCAAGTTGAAATAAAAATTGTCCATCGCGTCTTACGTTTACGAGAAACGAATGATTGTAGTATGTGCCGCCATACACAAAGCCCCGTAGAAGTGGGATGTTTTGCACGAGGAAGAATTGGTAATAATCCCGCGCATAATTTAATACATTCGAATTGCCAAGAGTTATAACAGCATCATCAACAAGATGATGGCTGGTGTGTCCCGAACCAAGACGAAGCACAGTTTCATGAGCGACAGGAATATCGAATGTGACATCGGCATAATAATCGGCATTAGTCACTTGATATTTTATTCCCGCATTTGCCAATGTTGTATAAACCGTTCCCGAAACAGTGATGAGACATTCAATTCCACGATATCGCACGATTGCTGCCGGAAACGATCCTCCAAGTCCTGCAAAAAATGCTCCGCTGGAGAGGTGTTTTGCATACGAGAGTCTGTGTTCAGTTCCGCTGGCAGTAAACGAGGGGATAAATTGTTTTTTGGGAATAAAACCGATAACACTACTGTCTTGAGCGGTGAGCAATGAAGAACAAACAAGTAATAAAATGGATAGAAATATTTTCATATCAGTTCAGTAACAATGCTTTTGCGATCGGTTTTTCGCGTTGATAGAACTTCACTCCCGGAGCAGGAAGATGGATCTTATTGATCAGATTTTTAAATATGCCCCAGGTATCACCGTCGGGGAGAATTGCATTGGTGTTCCAATCAAGCGCAATTGCGAACTTATGTTTTTTTAATCCTACATCTTGATAGGAAACATTTTTTGCACCAAGGCCGAACGCTACGTTCAAATATTTCGGCCAATATTTTTGAGTCGGTTCCGGAAGAATATTATGGACATCAACCGACAGCCAATAGATGTGACCGCTATAATCGCTCGCCGGACCCCAGTCCGGATCTTTTTTTCCACCGCTGGCAGATGGATAGTAACTCCACTTATAGTTAAAGTTATTAAGGAATGGATATTTTACCTGGAGCGCAGCGTAAGCCATTCCCGAAGAATTAAAAAGGAGGTCGGAAAAATTAAATGCCCATTTTGAGAATCCATCGCCGAGCTCAATCGCAATGGCGTGAGTTGCAGGAACGGCTATTGCACTCCACAAAGCGGACTCTTCGTCAAAATCGGCCCATTTCATGACATCATATGTGAGATGAAAAATAAGGTACGAAGCATACATGTGACCTAGTTTGTCCACACCATAACTATGGTTGTAGAAATATCCATCGCCCCATATCCGAAACTCATGTTGTTTGTAATAATAGTCGTCTTTCCACCACCATTGAAATTCTAGTGAAACCGCAGCAAGCGACCAGGCAATTGTACCATATGTTGCCACATCTTTGCGGTGGAGATAAAGGAACATCGAATCGCGTTCCATTTGTTGTGCAACTGAATGTTGTGCAAAAGTTATAATTGTTACTGCAAAAAGAATGAATGTTTTCATAGAATTGAAAAATGTACGAAAGAATGGTGAGACATCAAACGGAAGAAACTTCCTTAAACACAAAACCCAAAGCAAAGCAATGGGTTTTGTTATGAACAAAACATCTTCAATTTATGCCGCGGGTGATCGAGGAATTTCGATGATGAATTCGGTTCCTTTACCAATGTCCGATGTGAATGATATAGTTCCGTGATGATGATCGACCACTTTTTTGACTATTGCCAGACCGAGTCCGGTGCCATTCTTTTTTCCAACAGTGATAAATGGTTCGAAGAGTGATTCACGAATCTCAACTGGAATTCCATTACCGTTGTCCTCAACAGTAATTTTTAGAAAATTATCTTTCTCTTCCATGAGTACGCTAATCATTCCACCGTTCGGCATTGCATCTTCGGCGTTATTGATAATATTGTTCAACGCACGGCGGATACGATCTTTATCAACGGTCAATTTACTCACAGAATGACAACTGACAGCAAAACGGATATTGGATTCTTTGAAACGTGCTTCATAATCCTGCTGGAGTGAATCGGCGATCTCTTCGGCAGAGCATTCAATATAACCCAGCTGAAACCCCCCCTTGGAAAAATCGAGTAACTCCTGCATCATATCATCCATTCTACGGATAGCACCGTGAAGTTGTTCGAATTTTTTCGTCCGTTTTTCCGGCTCCATGGCCTGATTTTTTTGCAGGTAATCTGCGATCAACGAAACGGAAGTCATCGGCGTTCGAAAATCGTGCACAATAGAACTCGCCATTTGACCCACAGCAGACATCCGCTCGCTTTTTAACAATTCGCTTTGTACGCGCTGCAAATTTTCCTGCATTTGTTCAAATGCGACAGCAAGTTTGCCGATCTCGTCATTATCGAAATCATCCTTCAATTTATGGTCGAGTTTATTTCCTTTTCCGATTGATTCGGTAATGCCAATCAGTTTTTTCAGTGGACTATTGATGAATTTTCTGAAAACAAAACCATTCAGTACCAAAGAAAGAATGAAAAATCCGGCAAACACATAAAATGATTGTAATGCATTTGCCTCCAAATGTTCCGCTGTTTTTGCAAGGGGTACGGACATCACCGCTGCACCGAGTACGCTTCCGAGTTCTACATTATGGCAGCGCACACATTTTTTTTCTGCCACAAACGGTATTAATGCCTGCATTTCTTCACAGGATTGCAGGAATTTCGGTTTATCGCTGGAAAGATTTGAAATTTGTTTTGTTTCATGAAGGTGCTTATTACAAGTCAAATACCATTTAGGTTCTTTTGTAAGGAAGACCTCGCTGCCGAAATTTTTGTTCAGATCCCATACATCCACTTCGCGGCGGATCAATCGCGTTCTTCGTTCATCATCTTCCAAATAACTTTCATCGAAATGGAGGCTGTCAAGGCGGAACAGAATGTGAATATCTTTAATATCGCCGGATGAGCTGACCTTGCGAAGATAAGTGTCATCAACACTTTCATTGGTCACCATCATGTTTACCAATGCTTCTTTAATCGTGTTTGCCTGCGCAGTAGCAGCATTCTGCACCTGAGACATCATTTGTTCTTGTGTAGTGCTATAGTTGAAATAAGCGATCACCGCCACCGCCACAAAGAAAAGCGGGAAAAAAATGATGGACACTTTTACCGGAAGTGAAAAATTTTTTAACATACGTTCCCCTTAAAGAATATTTACAAACTAATTGTTCCAAGAATTGTGCGTTTTGATGCGCCTGTGACTGAAGGAATATTTGCTGCATTTCCGCACACAGTTTCATTTGCCAGTAACGCGAAACAAAGAGCTTCTTTTGATTCTGAATCAACACCGCAATCATTACTTGTCACAATTGTAGCAGGAAAAAAAAGCTTTTTCAGCGATTCAACAATCATGCTATTATGAGAACCGCCGCCACTGATAATAAGTTCATGCAGTGTGTCTCTCTTTAAACGTTTCCGCAGAAAACGATTATATTGATCAAAGATTGTTAAAGCAGTAAATTCTGTAACGGTTGCAATGATATTTTCCTTTGTCTCTCCACGAGAAATATGGAGAATTTTCTTCACAAAAGTATCACCGAAATCCTCCCGGCCAGTCGATTTAGGCAAGGGAAGATCAAAATAAGGATGTTGGATCAACTGCTTTAACAATGACGGAAGAATATTTCCTCGTGAAGCTACCAAACCGTTTCGGTCGAACTGCCGGCCGAAAAAATGATACATTAATACATCGATAATCATATTTCCCGGCCCCGTATCCAATGCGATAATATCGTGGATTGCGCAGTTCTTTTTTATCAATGTAATATTCGCGATTCCGCCTATGTTGAGTAACGCTCTGTTATATTTCGATGAGCGGAAAGCGACAAAATCAAAAAATGGCACCAGCGGTGCTCCCTGTCCCCCCACAGCCATATCTCCCGTTCGGAAATTTCCCACGGTTATGATACCCGTCAATTTCGCAATTGTGGAAGGGTCACCTATCTGCAACGTCGAATGGATTTTTTTTCCAAAGATATTCTGCGATTTAGGAAGATGATGAATGGTTTGACCGTGAGAGCCGATGAGGTCAATTTGTGCAGGCGAAAGGCCGGCTTTTTTTATTACAGCAAAGACCGCATCAGCAGAAAAATGGGAAATGAGAATGTTCAATGATGAGATTGCATCTACGTTGCCACCACCAGGATGAGAATTTTGCAGCACGTATTCTTTATATCCTTTGGGATAACGGTGTGAATGAAAAGCAATTTGTTTAAACGATGTTGATATACCACTACCACGCACTTTTGCTACTACTGCATCAATGGAATCTATAGAAGTACCAGACATCAATCCAACGATGAATCGCTCTTTTTTTCTTGCAATCTGTTCTATTCGGGTCATAGCTAAACGAAATATTGTAACGGAAGATATAATAAAAACTGATTATATTCTTCTTACAATAATCGTAAAAGGTCAAAACATGATCTCCATCTGGGAAAAACAGTCGTTTCTTCGCTCGGATATCGTGATTGTCGGCGGAGGAATTCTTGGACTTTCAACGGCTTGTTCAATAAAAGAACAGCAACCTGAAAGAACAGTACTTGTATTAGAGAAGGGAATACTTCCTTCCGGTGCCAGTACTAAAAATGCCGGCTTTGCGTGTTTTGGGAGCCTTACAGAACTTGTTTCCGATATGAAATCATTCGGACAATCGCTGATGCTGCAATTAGTGGAAAAGCGGTGGCGGGGGCTTGCGTTGCTGGACCAACGATTGGGAGAAGAAGCGATGGACTTCCAGCATTATGGCGGATTTGAATTATTGACAGAAAATGAACTTGAAGTATATCAGTACATCGATATAATCAATCAATTGTTATTTCCGCTTTTTCAAATGGAAGTGTATCACAGCGTTCCGTCAAAGATTACGGAATTTGGATTTAACAAGGAGATGATTAAAGATATCATTTTCAATCCGTTTGAAGGACAAATTGATACAGGGAAGATGATGAAATCACTCATACGAAAATCATCATCGCTCGGAGTGGAAATGTTGACTGGCACTGAAGTAACGGCGTTGCATTCACATGAAGCTTCTGTTGATATAGAAGTGAAACAAGAAAAAGATAATATCCGGTTCACAGCACGAACCGCGGCAGTGTGCACCAATGCTTTTCTACCAAAGTTATTTCCCAGCATGAATGTTATTCCAGGAAGGGGACAGGTGTTGATTACCAAACCGATTCCGAATCTAAAATTGAAAGGAACATTCCATTACGACGAGGGGTTTTATTATTTTCGTAATTACAACAATAGAGTGCTTTTCGGTGGCGGGAGGAACCTCGACAAAGAAGCGGAAGCAACGACCGATTTTTCTCCCAATAAAAAAATCATTGATGATCTTAAACATAAATTGTCGGAAATTATTCTTCCAAATACTTCTCATGAAATTGATTATACCTGGCAGGGGATTATGGGCTTCGGTCCAACAAAATTTCCCATGATTGAATCTCCACAGCCGAATGTTTATGCAGCTCTTGGGTGCAATGGAATGGGTGTTGCATTAAGTAGTTTGTTGGGAGATGAGCTAGCGGAAAAGATAGTTTTGTCGTTTTGAGACAAGAACATTGTTTAGAACGGTAACGCCCCAAAATATTTATGGATTAACTGTCGTGGTTATTTCAAACCATTAAAAAATAACAGAGCAAAACATCTTAATTACGATGTTATGCAGAGAGGTAAAAGTGGTTTGACGCAGCGCAGAAACAACGGTCATCCTGGGCAAATCCTTCGTAGTTTGAAGGATGCGTCGAAGGATGACTAAACTAACTTAGACTGCGTCTAGATCACCATGATCGTTTTTCTTATTCTGCATAACATGATTTAATTATTAAACTTACTAATTGAGCAACGATTATTGCTTGTTATTTATTTTTCCGATATAATTACAGTTGATACAGAAATAAATCTGTTTCATATTCTCAAACTAAATTTATTTTAATAAATGAAAAATTTATTTTTATTAGTAATCATATTTTCCTCTTTTAGCGCGTTAAGCTGTAAAAATATTGCAAATGAAATAGATAACTTGCAGACGCCTTTTACACCCACAATTAAGATCGTTTCCCCCTCAAATAATGCTATTGTTTTAGATAGTGTAACGATCGAAATTGACGCCTTTGATGATAAAGGAATAATTAAAGTAGAGATATATATTGATAATAAAACAGATAGTTTGAAACCATTACTAATCAAACCATATAAATATATTTTGCTCACCCCCCAAGAACAAGACTCCGGTAAACATTTAGTATACGCGAAAGCATATGATGCAGACGGCAATGTAGCAACGAGTGAAATATTAACAATAAATGTTAAAAAATTCCAATCACCGTCAGAACTTCAGATTACCTCTATCACAAAATTTCAAATAAATTTAAGTTGGAAAGATAACTCTTCAGTCGAAACAGGCTTTGAGGTAGAACAGTCTGCGAATGGTGACAATTTTGTTTTTGTAAAAAATATAGCCGCAAATGAAACAACCGCGACAATTTCTGGAATATATGATTCAACAACAACGTATTCGTTTCGATTAAGAGCTATAACGGCGACCAAAAAATCCGTTTATTCGAACATTTCTAAAAATAATATAACAATTGGAAATTCAGAAATGGTGCTTGTTGTAGGTGGCAAATTTACTATGGGAAGCGAAATTACCTGGATTAACGGAGCAAGCCCTTCGCATTCTGTCACACTCTCGGATTTTTATATTAATTCTTCAGAGGTGACATGGGGAACATGGGACACAGTATATCAATGGGGAAAAAATAATGGGTACACTGATCTACCAATAGGACAAAAAGGATATTCAAATGGCAACGCACTGCACCCTGTGACAATGGTAAGTTGGTATGATGCTATAAAGTGGTGCAATGCTCGTTCCCAAAAAGAAGGATTGACTCCTGTATACTACGTCAACTCCAATTTTACATCAATAAATATTTTTAAAACAGGACAAATAAATATAACAGCTTCAATGATAAATTTAAATGCAAATGGTTACCGTTTACCAACTGAAGCGGAATGGGAATATGCTGCACAAGGAGGCGCTAAACGACACAATCCCTCATTCATGTATAGCGGAAGCAATGCTGTCGACAGTGTTGCCTGGTATAGTGCAAATGCTGGCGGGAATACGCATATCGTAAGAACAAAAGCTCCAAATGAATTAGGTTTATATGATATGAGTGGAAATGTATTGGAATTATGTTGGGACTGGAGTGGTTTATATAATATTGCTGCGCAAATAAATCCGACTGGACCAACTTCTGGAACCGTTCGAATAATTCGCAGTGGTGCTACTCATCATGATTATGCTCATAGTCATATAGCTAATCGGAATACAGTTAATCCCGGAATTCGCGATGGTGATTTGGGTTTTCGTGTTTGTAGGACAAAATAGAGATCTTACGCGAATGGATAATGATATAAATAAATTTTTGTTAGGTTATTTACACACCGCTTTGAATACCCGCAAATAGTTTTCTCCCAAAATTTTTCGCACGTCCATGGATGAGTATCCTTTTCGCAGAAGCGCCATCGTCAGATTCTGCAGTTTGGATACATTTTCCAAGCCGACGGGGGCTGTAATCCCTCCATCATAATCCGAACCGATCGCCACATGGTCGATCCCGACAAGATTCTTGATATAGTCGATATGTTTAATGACGGTATCAATTGTTACGCTTGCCGCGGGTGATGATGAGATGAACGATGTATAAAATACCACACCGACCACGCCTCCACCGTTGGCAATAGCTTTAATCTGAGTATCCGTTAAATTGCGAGTATGATTTCGCAATGCACGAGCCCCCGAATGACTGGCAATAATCGGATTTTTTGTTACCACAAGAATATCTTCAATTGTTTTTATTCCGGTGTGTGAAACATCAATGATCATACCGAGCGAATCCATCGTACGAATCACTTGTTTACCGAAGTCTGATAATCCTTTTGTTGCCGATTGGGCATCTGCCGCCGAAGTAGCCCACGATGTGCTGTTGTTCCATGTAATTGTTAGATATCGAGCACCAAGATTGTACAGCGCAATTAATTTATTCAAATCTTCCTCGATCGCAATTCCTCCTTCAACACAAAGAACAGCGGCAATTTTCCCAGCAGTATTTACAGACTGAATTTCGGAGACAGAAGATGCTCTTGCGATCTTTGATGCATTTCTACCGAATTGTGCCATACAGGTATCATACATCTCTTTTGTCCGCAAATAGGCTGTTGTTGGATAATCGCTTGGATCCGGCCAAAGCACAATCATTTGTGCATCGATTCCGCCGTCAAAAAATCTTGGAATATCGCTTTGATTGGATGTATGTCGGGTACCAATCTGATATCCATTAACCATCAATTCTGCTACGTCATTATGAAGATCGAAAACAAATGCGCGTCGATGAACAGTGATGATCGAGAAATCTATTCCTGTACTACTTACTTCAGGAACGGTAATGGAATCTTGTTCATACCCTAATTTGTAGATTTTGATTTTGTAGTCACTTGCTTGTTTCTTTTGCAATGAAGCTGCATACCCACCCACTAAATAAACATCTCCGAGACCGTTACCGCTTCCTCCATCCAATTGAAGCATTTTCTTTGTGATTGATCGTCCGTTATATTGTATTGTGTAAAACAATGTTCCCGCCGCACCTTTCCCGCTCCATCGAATACTATATTCACCGGCTATAAGTGTGAATGTTTTTGCATCAATCAATTGACCGAGGATGTTGTGAACCGATAGAGATACCGATCCGTTTCCTGGAATTGAAAATGAAATGGTCGTAGATGGATTGAACGGATTTGGAAAATTTTGAGGCACTTGAAAGGAGAGAGGAACAGAAGTTGAATGATCGATGCCATTGGTTTGAAACGTATATGACCATTTTCCCGTTACGGTTGAATATACTGTGTATTTTTTTACTGGATCGGAGGTTAGAGAAATTTCGAGCCGGGCAGAATCCACCGGGGATTTTGAGTATGAATCAACGACTATTCCTCCAATTGTGACTGTTTGGGCAGAAACAACAGTGCAGGTGAAACAAAAAAACATTATTTGAAGTGAAAAGCATGGTGTACGCATATGTTTTTGCTACAGAAGAACAGTCCTTTGGGACAATGGTATCGAAATAGTGCTGGAGTAGCAATATCAAAAGTAAGGGAATTTTTGTACACTCAATATATCATACGTAAAAATGGATAATACAATGAAACAACAATCTCTGCTCTTAGGAGCCCATATGTCAATCGCCGGAGGCGTACATACGTCTGTTGACCGTGCAATTTCGATTGGCTGCACCGCATTGCAGGTGTTTACAAAAAACAATAATCAGTGGAATGGAAAACCGTTCACGGAAGAAGATATTACGCAGTATAAAAAGAAAATTTCTGCGGCCGGTATTGCACCAGTGGTCTCACACGATTCCTATCTGATTAATCTGTGTGCAACCAATCCAGACATTCTAAAAAAATCTCGCGAAGCATTCATCGATGAACTGGAGCGATGCGAACAGTTAGGAATACAATTATTGAATTTTCATCCCGGTTCTCACCTTGGACTCGGAGATGAAGAGGGGATAAAAGGGATCTGCGAAAGTTTGAATATTGCTCACGATGCAACGAAAGGTTTTAAAGTAAAAAGTGTTTTGGAAGCAACTGCGGGGCAGGGGACTAATGTCGGTTATAAGTTCGAGCATCTTCGCGCAATCATTGACGGGGTTGCTCATCCCGAACGAATGGCTATTTGCATCGACACCTGTCACATCTTTGCAGCTGGATACGACATCTCAACTGAAAAAGGATATGAAGAAACATTCATTCTGTTTGACGAGATTGTGGGGTTGGATCGGCTTGTTGCATTTCACATCAATGATTCAAAGAAAGGACTCGGCTCACACGTTGATCGCCACGAGCACATTGGCAAAGGCGCCATCGGACTGACAGGATTTCGATTATTGATGAATGATGATCGGTTTGCCCACATTCCAAAGATTTTGGAGACACCAAAGAGCAACGATCTGCATGAAGATGTGGAGAATATGACTCTGTTGAAGAGTTTGTTGAAAGATTGATGACAGAGAACATTACACTCTCGTTCCCAAATTGAGTTTAGGAACGAGTGAATAAAAAGTGAAAAACTTACATCATTTGAAATACTACTACAGCAAGTAACGCACCAATAATCGGAGCGATCACCGGTATCCACGCATATCCCCAATCGCTGTCCCGTTTGTTGGCAATCGGCAATATAAAATGCATAATGCGCGGACCTAAATCTCTTGCCGGATTAATAGCATATCCAGTTGGACCGCCAAGTGATAATCCGATGCCAAGCACTAATAACGCTACAGGGAGAGCATCCAACGCACCCAAACTGCTTTGCGGAGCAACAATATGCAGCACACCAGATACCAGCACAAACGTTCCGATAACTTCTGTTAAAAAATTATAAAACGGATTTCGAATTGCTGGACCAGTACAAAAGACTGCCAATTGTAGGTCTTTATTTTCTGTTGCATCAAAATGCTGCTTGTAAGAAAGCCAAACCAAAAATGCGCCAAACATTGCGCCCAGCATTTGCGCTAGTATATACATCGGAACTATATTCCAAGATACTTTTTGAGCGAATGCGAGCGCAATAGTGACGGCAGGATTAATATGTGCACCGCTAACCGCGGCAACGGAATATACACCGACAAACACTCCCATTGCCCATCCAAAGGTGATGACGATCCATCCGCCGCCGTTTCCTTTAGTTTTGTTCAGTACAACATTTGCTACAACGCCGTCTCCTAAAATAATAAGAAGCGCCGTGCCGATAAATTCTCCAAGAAAGGGTGTCATAATATGTATGAGTTGGTGAGTAGAATAGGAAATTAGTCGATCATGTTTCAAAATGATTGTTTGGGAAGATACTGTTTTGCGACACTCGTAAATTCTTCAACTTGTCGCTGGATCCATTGTTCATCCTTCTGCATTTCATCAGCCAGCAGCGCTGCTACAACCGGAGCGGATTCAATTGCCGCTTTTGCATCAAGCAGCAACGCCCGTGTCCTTCGGCTCAACGCATCTTCCACCGTCATGCACATCTCGTTTCGTACCGCCCAGATAAACTCTGCCTTTACAAATGGTAACGAAGGATGAATTATTTTTCTCAGAGTCGGATCAACCGTTATTAATGTGTGAATCAATTTTTCATCGTAGCCATAATAATAGAGCGGCGTGTTAAAATCAACTTCAATCTTCCAGCCATGAATTTTTAAGTGATGTGTGGTGCACGGTTTTTCCTCAGCACCGAAATGATTTAAAGTAATATGCAGAACATCTTCGGACATTTTTCTATACGTTGTCCACTTTCCACCGACCACGCTCACGAGATTGGAATCCGAAATAGAAATATGATGTTCCCGTGATAACGCTGCTGTTGATTCTGCCTCCTCTTTGACAAGAGGACGTAAACCAGCAAAAATACTGCGGATATCATGCTGCAGCGGTTTTTTTGTCAAATATTTTCCGATGTGGTGCATGACGAAATCAACTTCGTCGTTCAATGCTACAGGTTCCGCAGAAACAGTTTCAATAAGGGTGTCGGTTGTACCAATAATTGTTTTATTATGCCATGGAACAGCAAAGAGGACACGGTTATCATCGGTGTGCGGAATCATGATAGCGGTGGCGGAAGGGAGGAATTCTCGATCAACAACGACGTGAATTCCCTGACTGAGTGTAACAATAGATTGAGCATTGACATTGTCCATTTTTAAAATGGAATCGGCAAATACACCCGTCGCATTAATCACCATTTTTGCCTTTACTTCATAAGATCTCTGTTCAATGTAGTCAGTAATTGCTACGCCGCAGATTTTCCCGTTCACTTTCAATAGCTGTTCAACGCTCATATAGTTGACAAGAACAGCGCCATGTTCTGCGGCAGTCATTGCAAGATGAATTGCCAACCGTGCATCGTCGAATTGTCCATCATAATAAAGAACGCCCCCTTGCAATCCATCTGTTTGTAATGTTGGTGCACATTGGAGCGTTTCTTCAATCGACAACATTTGCGTGTTTCCGAATCCCAAATCTCCCGCAAGCCAGTCATATGCTTTCAGTCCCACACCGTAAAATGGAGTTTCCCACCAGGTATAATTCGGAATAACGAACGATTGTTTTTTGACCAGGTGAGGAGCATTCTGCAGCAGCAAACCACGTTCTTTTAACGCTTCTTTTACTAATGGAATATTTCCTTGACGAAGATACCGGACGCCGCCATGCACCAGTTTAGTGCTGCGCGATGATGTTCCTTTGGCAAAATCATGTTTCTCTACCAGCAGCGTCGACAATCCGCGTGATGCTGCATCAACCGCAATGCCTAAACCTGTCGCCCCTCCGCCGATGATACAGAGATCCCACTCTTTCTCGGATTGAATCCGGGAGATCATGTATTGACGATTAAAAGGATTTTTATTCACGGTACTTTTAATAAAGTCAGGATGCCCAGGCAATTGCC